>JARBTQ010000002.1 GCA_029240075.1 Chlamydiales bacterium | reverse complement strand
AACATCCATAGACTTAACTTATTTAATGTAGTATAAGCAAAAAGTTTACGATACCTTTATTTTACTTGCCTACCAAAAAATTATAGCGGGAACTGCTGACAAACTGTTAGTGTATTTTGGAAATATTTTAGTCAACCTTATCTAGGAAAAGCAAACGCATTACATAAGATTGAAGGAAATCTCCAGTCATCTTTTAATTAACCTGTCATAACTTTCAATAATTCCTTTATTCTAGCCTAGCCCTGGAACTTAATTTTTTATTATTCCTTTTAATTAAAAAAAATTAAAATTAAATAATTTAATATTTATTATTTTCATTTTTTTAAACTTTCACTTAAAATTAGATTAAACACACTGAACAAATTTAAAATTAACAAACAAAAGATATTCATTAAATTAAATAAATGATAGAATTAAGTAAAATTAATACAAACAACTAAGGGAGAAAATATTTATGGTAAACCCTAGAGATAACATGACGTTTATAAAAAATATTGTAAATCCTGATTTTTATAATAATGCCAGTATTATCAATGATAATGATGGCAAGTTAAAAAGCAAAATACGCAAATATTTATCGCCTTCTGGTAACGCTCCTACAAAATTACAGCAACTGGAACGTTTTTGGGATGATTTAAAAGCTGGTAAGTCCGCACAGGAAATTAGGAACTCTTATAAGGATTTGAAGAAATCTACTGGATATCTAATAGAGGAGTCTATTTATCGTGCATTTAGAAACAGTGGAAGTCGCCTTAAAGAAATGGAAACAGACTATTGTTTTGGAAGGACAGTTCTTTTGAATAATGACTTAAAAGAAATTTTTAATACTACATTTCATGCTAATAACAACAGCAATTCAGCCATGCTACCAGAAATGATTAAGTTTTTTCAATGGCAAAAACCCCTTAAAGAAAAGTTAATTAAAATATCTGTTCTTTCTGACTTCGGCAAATTATACCAGGAGGCATTAAAATCCAACGGGATACAATCTCTAGCACATGAGACAGCTAAGGAATTGCACTCTTTAGGCATCATCCTTGATAGTAACTTACATAATTTAGCCGGTAGTATAAGACAAGTGTATAGTAGCATAGAACACTTACCTCTGTCCGATGATGAAAAAGTGTATGTGCGTTTTCTATTAGGTAAACTATCAATTTTAGCAAAACATCCTAGGATAGAAGATTTAAAGTCAAGTATCAACCAAATAGTCTCAAGTCTAGATGAGCATGACCAAAAATATTTGGGTTATTATGTTTACGAAAATACAGGAAAAAAATTTGACGGAGAAAAAGCTCTTAGAGAGAACCCAGCACTTTTACACCAAAAAGGCCCTAATGGACAAAAATCAGCAATTGATTATTTATTAGATAAGGTTCATTCAGCTTTAGGTGAAAATAAAGAGACATTTTTAGGCAAGTTAAAGACAACCTTTATAAACTGCGAGGCTGAAAGACTAAGTCAAACACTTCCAGACAATGTTAGTAAGGTAAGACCTATCTTAGTAGGCGTTGAATACAAAGGGCTTTGTTCTGAAGGAGGATTGGCTGAAGCTATAACAGGTATGGCAGAGGCGATCTCGCAACAAGAACGCCAAAAAGGGAAAGCTCGTGTTATCTTACCAAAATACAGCAGTTTAGACAGCATCCTTCAGAAAAAGAATCTTCAATTGAAACCTGTTCCTAAGTTTTCAACACCAGACTACAATGTTTTCAAGACTAAACTAGATGGAGTTAACCTTTATCTTATAGATGACAAAAGAGGACGGTTTAGACTTTCAGAACAGAAACCCTCTGTTTATGGTTCAGGCACTGCTAGTATAAAAACAAGGTTTGCTTGCTTCTCTAGTCATGCAGCAGATTTAAGTCTAAAAATGTCTGACCGTATAAAGAGTAAGGGAAACATTCCTTTAGTACATCTACATGACTGGCATGCTGCTGGAGCTGCACAATTAATTAAACAAAAAAACAAAACATTACCAGTTGTATACACTTACCATAACAATGATTATGGCGCACAAGGGATATATAGTAATGGCGAAGAAAAGGATTCTCGATTTGGAATGAAGGGAGATAACCTGTTCAGAATTGGTTTACAAAATGCTGATCATATAACTACAGTATCAAAATCTTATGCTAAAGAATCGATGTCTCCCGACTATGGTTTTCATATAGATAATGATATCCGCGATATAGCAAAACAGAACAAACTGACAGGAATTACTAATGGTAGTAATCCTAAAGCATGGAATCCCGCAACAAACCAACAATTAAGAGAATGGAAAGACCCAGAAACAGGAAAACCAATTGATCTCACATTCTCCGCTGATGATCCAGATATAATGGGTAAAAAGCGCATTATTAAAGAGCAGTTAAAAAAATGGTTTACAAAGTATGGTAACCAGTATGGATTCCATATCAAGATAGATCCAAACAAGCCTTTAGTCTATTTTATTGGCCGTTATACAGGGCAAAAAGGCCTAGACCTTCTACCCGCTGCTGCAGAAGAAGTATTAAAGCAGGGGGGACAATTTATTAGCGTAGGACCACATAACCCTGATGATCAAGACGGCAGTAAGGCTGTGCGTTCATTACAAGAAAAATGTGCTCAGGGAAATATGAGGAATGATACGTGTGTTATCAATGATGAAAAGAATGGAGAGGCATATAAAATTCAAGGGCAAATAGGGGCATTAATCCGTGCGGCATCTGACTTTATGGTCGTTCCTTCAAGATTTGAGCCTTGTGGATTAGTACAATACGAAGGATGGCTTTTTGGTTCCCAAGTGATTGCAAGCAAACTAGGTGGATTAGCTGATACAGTTACCGCTGAAAATGGAACACTATTTGAGAGAAAACCTAATGACTCGCAAGGAAACTCAGAACGGTTAAAATATGCTATTTATGATACATTCAAAAACTGGAAAACCATGAGTTCTAGTGACAAAAATAATAGGCTAAGAAATGTTATGAAAAATGCAGCTCAATCCAGCTGGACTAGTGGTATAAATGGTAAATTGTCCCCTATATCACAATATTTTTGTGTATATGATAAAGCTATCAAGGATGCAAACTTTGTATAAAATGACACGATAGCAGATATAGTCTAAGTAACTTTCCATTCTCTAGGCTCCCTCAAATAGGGAGCCTTATCTCTTCTCTATATTAATAGAACTAAATTTAAGCCTTATCCTAAAAGAAGTTATAGCAATTGCTTTAGCATGATTACTATTTAAACTGGCCATAGCATACTAAACAGAAGAACTTCCCTTTTTAACACATTATTTAACGTACTATATTGATTGAGTCTCTTTCGAATCTTTACGTTTGGTGACTCGATAGATCTCTGCGAAACGAGTTTCGAAAAAGATTATTATGAACTTGTAAATGAGAAACACTAAAAGAATCTTTTAGCATAATCGCATCTAAAAAAACTTTGGAATTTTTGATTTAAATAAGAAAGATTTGGAGCGTAGCGGGGTCGAACCGCTGACCTCTACAATGCCATTGTAGCGCTCTACCAACTGAGCTAACGCCCCATAAAGAGGAAATATAAGCTTATTGTATGTAAGCTTATTTTTTTTCTCAAGCACTAAATTATAAGTGCTATAGATGTTCCTCCTTAATGGTACGAGTCATGAGTGCTTTTACTGCATCTATGGGCTTCATTCCTTCATACAAGATTTGATACGTCATTTGACTGATGGGAATCGGAATTCCATTTTTTTCTGCTAGTTGGATGGCTGATAAACATGAATAAACCCCTTCAACAACCATCCCAATCTTAAGTTTTGCTTCCTCAACTGATAATCCTTGTGCCAATAAACGGCCAAAGCGGTAATTACGACTGTTCGCAAGGCAGGTAACACACAGATCGCCTAAACCAGCTAATCCATTTAAAGTTTCAGGATTACATTGCTTTGTCACTGATAACTTACGCATTTCATGTAGGCCTCGTGTCATAAGAGCAGCTTTTGAATTATCTCCAAAGCCTAAACCATCAGACATACCGCAAGCAATTGCAATGACATTCTTCATTGCTCCACCAAATAGAACACCATTAATGTCAGTATTGGGATAAACGCGGAAAGTAGATGTAGTAAAAGTTGTACTAATTAAACGAGCTAAGTTTGACGCATAGCTAGCACTTACTACTGAGGTTGGTTGCCCTTGGAATACATACTCCGCTAAGCTAGGACCACTTAAACATCCAACTAAATGTAAATGATCCTCTCCCAATACATCGATTAGCACTTCACTAAGAAGCATCCCTGTATTCTGTTCTATCCCCTTGGATGTTACTACAATAGGACAATCGGGAATTCCCTGTTCTTTTACAGCTTCAAAGACAGGACGTACCCCTGCGGAGGTCACAGATTCCACAATTAATTCTGCTCTATCTAATACTTCCGCTAAGTTAGTGGTAAATTTCATCCCCTCTATAGCCTTTGCACCAGCAAGATAAGGATGCTCTTTCCCCTGTTGAAGCCATGCTGCTCTTTCAGCATCGTTCAACCATACTGTAACATTAAAACCTTTTTTAGCTAAAAGTACAGCCAAACAAAATCCCCAGGCTCCTGCACCTAAGCAAGCGATCTTTTTTATCATATATTATTGTACCTAAATTTTTACCCTATTGTTCCTAAAGGTCGCCCTTTTCCACTAATCAAATGAAAGTGTAAATGAAATATCACTTGTCCTCCACCCGGCCCAATATTTGTAACAAGCCTGTAACTATCCTCAATTTCAAGCTCTTCTGCTAATTGCTGAGCTACCTGTACGATTTCTGCAATCAGAGGAAGATCCTCGGGCGCTACACTCTGTAAGTCTTTGATCTCTTTTTTAGGTATGATAAGAATATGTACAGCAGCAACAGGGTGGATATCTTTGAAAGCTAAAATCCTTTCATTTTCAAATACCTTTTCACAAGGCAATTCACCTGCTATGATTTTGCTGAAAATCGTGCTCATTCTCTTCTCCTTGCATAGTTAAGTGTATAGTCTAAGGCTTTAAGAACATCCTCTTTTGTCTCCCATACAGAAATAAACCTGCCCTTATGGCAAAATATGGCACCCTTTATCCCAGAAGCTTGACTCAGTTGTTCTTGTAATAAACCACCCCAAGTTTCAGGTAACGGAATACGGACATTCATACGATCTGATAAACTAGGAGGAATTCCTCTAAGCTTCCAATGTTTGCCCGCAGGCATAATGACAAATTTTGCAGGATGGTGTTCTCCCCCAAGCGCAAAAAAGTTTTCTAACCAGGGAAGTTCTCTATCAAACATGAGAACTTCAGAAGACTCTTCCATACATTTAGCAACAAGCTCACGACAACCTTTCGTATACTGATACCTTTTCCATAAACGACTTAAGTGTCCATAGACAAATTGTAAAGCTTGAGAAAAGGCTTCATTTTGCTCCTCTTCTGTTGAGTCGTAGTTAATAGGGGCAAAATTGGCCACAATATGTGAAAAATAGGCATAACCCGGAAGCTGTGGTGCAATTCCAATATCATGTTCATCAACACCTTTTACCAGACTTTGGTTCAAAAAATCATACTCTTCTTGCGTAATTTTGTTCTGTTTATATAAATACAAAAGAATCATACCAGCGCTACTCAATTTACCTTGGTAACCAGCTTGATGGTGATCAAACAGTAATTGCTCAGGATCATAGATTCCTCCCACATCACATAAGTACTCTGAAGGAGCCAGCTTTATGGGGTCTCTGGAACGTACAATTTTATCATGGTCAATAAGATTAAATAGGAGTAGCAAGCTGCAAGCTGTTACTTCATCAGCATGAAATGTACCGCTATGAGTGCCAAAGCTACGAGGAATTTTCTGTGAATTCATATTTTATTATATTATTGTAAAATTCTTGGTTAGACTTATCTTTTAATTATTTAAAAATAGGGCTAATCTATACGTTAAAAGCTTTATAAATTACTAAGATAACGTAGTGCAATGCTTTTTCTTATGTGAATCAAAATTTTGCAAAGGTAAGTTTGCGGATGTTGATTCAACTATTTGCAACAAGTCTAGTAAGCTTGAAATCCACAAACTTAAATTAGTGAAGCAGAGCTTATAAAGTTTAGCCTAACAAAATTGAAGGATAAGAATAAACGAAAGTCGATTATTTTTAGAGAAAAATAAAATGTCAGCAAAGATTGAAAAAACAAACTTCATTTCTGAGAAAAACAGTTACCTATCAAAAAAAATTCCTATAGCAATTTTAGGCGCGACTGGAATGGTTGGCCAGCATCTTATAAGAATTTTAAGGGATCATCCATGGTTTGAAATCAAAGTAATTGCGGCTTCCCTAGACTCTGAGGGAAAAACCTACGGAGATGCTGTAGCACGACGTTGGCATATGGATTTTGAAATCCCTCCAGAAATAGCTGTACTACAAGTCAAAAACGCTTTAGATGTTGAAGCTATTGCTCCCCTTGTCAAAATTATATTTTGCGCAATTGATTTAGATAAGCAAGAAGCTTACAAACTTGAGCATAGCTATGCTTCAGCTGGAGTATGGGTAACATCTTGTCTTTCTGCGTGCCGTTCCGACCCTTTAATCCCTATGATCTTACCTGTTGTAAATCCCCATCATTTTGAGATTATAACTCTACAGCGTAAAAACAAAGGATTTTCAACAGGGGCTATTATTACCAAAAGTAATTGCTCTATTCAAAGTTATGTCATCGCTCTCGAACCTTTACGTCAATACGGTATAGACGAAATTACAGTGTTTAGTCAGCAGGCTATTTCAGGCGCAGGAAAGACATTTCAAACCTGGCCTGCTATGCAGGACAATCTTATTCCCTATATTGAAGGGGAAGAACAAAAATCAGAAAACGAACCATTAAAAGTTTGGGGAAAGCTTACAGAAGAGGGAATCATACCAGCGCAAAACCCTATAATCAAAGCTCGTTGCGTGCGAGTAGGTGTTGCTAATGGGCATATGGCTCATGTCTCTATAAAATTTCGTAATCCCCCTTCTTTAAAGTCCATTATCAACCTCTGGAATCAGGTAACTGCCACTCCCTTACTTCCATCATCTCCCAAAAAGCCTATTTATTACTTAACGGAAACAAACCGGCCTCAGCCCCAGTTAGATGTTATGAGAGAAAATGGGATGGCTGTTTCTATTGGGCAGTTACGGCTTGCCAATGATGGACGCATAGAATTTTCTGCTTTAGCTCATAACGCCATCTTAGGTGCTGCAGGAGGAGCTGTGTGGGCAACAGAATTAGCCCTTACTAAAGGCTTAATTATATAGTTGTCTATTGCTAGTAAATTTTTTATTTCCCAACCTATTAATGTATATTTAAATCCATTAAAATCATTCATTCACAAAGAAGGATTCATTAAAATGAATTTTCCACTAAGTCTTTTAGAACAGTTGCCTGACGAAATCTTAGATATAATTTGTAGCTATGAAGACGTTAATCCCATAGCAGTAGGGAGCTGTTCTAAGAGATTACGTACTATCAAGGATACTGAAGATTACCGTTTTATAAAAATCCGTGAAAAAATAGAGAGAGTTTTATATAGACAAGTCCTCGATCCTATATCAAGCTTACGCAATGAATCAACGGGTTACAATTTTAAGTATCATAGTGAACAATATGATCAAGTTAAATACATTATCGATCTCTATTTATCCCCTTTACTACCAGAAGATAAAATTCTCAAAATGTCATTTTCAAAAGAATGCATTAGGGTGAAGGCTATCTTTACAAAGGTTATTGGAGAGATTCTGGCTATAGCTGGGGGAGATTCCTTTATACGGAAATTAGCAGCCAATGCTAACAAGGATAGACTAGACCTTTCTCAAATTTACATGGAACTACAAACCTGGCGTGTAACAGAAAAGTTGAAAAACTTGTTTACAATTTACTCTTCGTTTCATTCTAACTATGCTAGCTATCCTAATCTTTCCTTGTATCAAAAAGGATTGCAAATTTTAAACATTAAAAAGAATTTCTCTGAAAATAGCAATAAAAGTAGTTATTCCTTTCTCAAAAAGTCTTTAGAGTTATCCAATAAAGAAATTACATTTTTTCCAGAAGAAAGCTGCCTTTTAAGGCATCTACTGAGAATAGATCTGGCATATAACAAGCTGCAAACAATACCTGCTGCAATTGGACAGTTTGATCGTTTGGAAACTCTTTCTTTAAGACACAATCAATTAAAGACCTTATCTCCTAATATAGGAAGATTATCAAAACTCAAAGCATTAGACTTATCATTCAATCAACTGACTGAATTACCACAAGAAATGGGGCAACTTACCAGTCTACAAATCTTGAAGATTAACTACAATCAAATGTCAGGGCTTCTATCAAACATAGAACAGTTGACATCATTGAGTACCCTCGAACTAAGCCATAATCAAATTACCCACTTCCCTCAGACATTTACTAAATTACAGACTCTATCGAGCCTTAGATTAGATCATAATCATTTGAAAAAGTTACCCCGTCATTTTCACCATCTTAAGCAAATAAAATTTTTGCATTTAGACTATAATAGATTTGAAGCCTTTCCTAGAGCATTAGTCAAACTTAGAAATTTAGAGTATTTGGTACTAAACCATAACAAAATAGACTCTGTTCCTTCAAAATTCTGGAAAATTGAGACATTAAAAGCCGTTGATTTAAGTCACAACCTGCTGCGTAAATTAAATAGACGACCAAGCTCTTTTCCGTTATGTCTTGAATTTCTTGATATCCACACCAACCAAATTGAAACTCTGTCTCAAGGTTTAAGTTTGAGCCATTTTAAATTGTATACCTATGGAAATCCTATAAATCGATCTCGTTCTAGTCCTTTAAAGTACATTAAACTAAACCCAAGTTTGGTTGACTTTGATAAACAATTTATCGACTTGAAATTCATTGAAGTACAAATTAAACGTTTGGAAAAGATAGCTTTAGATTTCTTTCAATCTAAACGACCAATTGACTACATAAAAAATCAGATGCTATTCGAATTTTATAAGTTTGATACAACGCAGGCGTTTATGAAACTTGCACGCCAAACGTTACTTCTACCGGATGATTTTCAATGTTTAAAGGCATTTTCTGAGCAATTAGAAGCTCTAAACTTGTATGAAGTCGAACCGTTAGAACAAGGCAAAATCAAAAATTATTTCCAAGGTGTTTTAAATACTTTGAGTGATTCTAAAGGCACTTAATCATAGCTTTGAAGACCCTTTTTTTAATGCAAAAACAGCCCCTTTCTATAAAAAAAGAGGGCTGTCAAAACTATAAACTACCTTTAAAATTATTTATGAGCCTCTTTTTGGAATATTACAAATAGCATGATACGCTGCTGTATAGTCAAAATTAATCTCTTTCAACAGCTCTTTATCGATAGGGCATGGTTGAATATTCCAGATTTTTTTAGCATAAGTAGTGATAGAGTTATCCGTAGAAAACTTAGCCATACCCGCTATATTGTGAAGAGCATATTTAGCCCAAACAGCTTGGTCTTGGTACAAAGCTTCTACTTTTTTATGCATTTCATAGTATTCAGGAAGATCTTCAAGAACAAAGTAGCGGTCAGCTCGTTGTCCATTGATACCATTCATAAGAGCATTGTAAATTTGATTTAAAGCTTCTCTTTCTTCATCATTTTGAGTTAAAGAATTATCCTTCAGCATATCAATCGCTTTTTTAACTTGTAGATGCTTATTGTATACATCCCAAGGATTATACGTATGAGAGCGCTTTAGAGTTTCAATACGCTCTGCAGAAGCTCCAAATAGGAATGGCCACCATTGGTTCGTGACTTCTTCTCTCATCTCTACGTTAGCACCATCATCAGTACCAATTGTCAAGGCTCCATTCATCGAAAACTTCATATTACCTGTACCTGAAGCCTCTAGTCCTGCTGTAGAGATCTGTTCTGAAAGCTCTGCTGCTGGAATGATGACCTCAGCTTTTGAAACATTATAGTTTTCAATAAAGATCAGCTTGAGCTTATCTTTAATTTTAGGATCGTTATTAATCTTACGTCCAATACAATAAATTAGCCGTAAAATATTTTTTGCCATCTGATAACCAGGAGCTGCTTTACCACCAATAAATACAGTGCGCTTAATTTTGCGGCTATCTGGATTTTCTAATAGGTCTTGATAAACCATAAGAACATGGATCGCATTCATTAATTGTCGCTTATACTCATGAATACGCTTTACTTGTACGTCAAATAGCGAATTAGGGTCTATTTGAGGGAACATATAATCTGCCGTTGGATTGCATTTTTTGTCGCGACAAACTCTTGCTTCGTTGAGCATATCGATAAGGTCGAGTTTATTTTGTTTCTTGATTTCCAAAAACTCTTTTTGAGCTGTAGCATCATCAGCAAATTTAGCTAAATTTCGAATTTGGCTAAAATCAGTAATCCATTTATCCCCTATTCGCTTAGTAATGAAATCTGCTAGACGAGGATTAGCACTTAATAACCAACGCCTTTGAGTAACCCCGTTAGTTACATTAATAAACCGCTCTGGGTACATTTCATAAAAATCTTTAAATACAGATTTTTTGATAATATCCGTATGAAGAGCTGCCACTCCATTAACATGGTGCGAACCATATACTGATAAGTTAGCCATTCTAACTTGCCCATTTTCCAGAATAGACATCCTTCTTACACGCTCTTCATCATTAGGAAAATGGCTGCGTATTTTACCGCAAAACTCCATATTAAGACGCTCAATAATATGGTACTGACGTGGTAGTAGATAGTAGACGAGACCTTGATTCCATTGTTCTAAAGCTTCTACTAATACAGTATGGTTGGTATAGCTAAGACATTGTTGTGTAACTTCCCAAGCTTGATTCCATGTAAAGTTATGGCACTTGGTCAATTGCTGCATCATTTCTGCAACTGCTAGTGCTGGGTGAGTATCATTAATTTGGATGCGAACTTTATCAGCGACATCTTTTAAATTGCCATAGTTTGCTAAATGACGTCTCAAAATATCTTCTATAGAAGCTGAAACTAATAAAAACTCTTGCTTAAGACGAATACGCTTGCCTGTTTCATGGTTGTCATTAGGATACAAGACATCTGTTAGCATTGTATTTTCAGAAGCACTTGATATTTCTCCTGCATTATAACGCTGCAGTTGGAAATTACGAGGAGATTCTTTAGTGGACCATAAACGTAACGTGTTCACTGAAAAAGGGTGATGCTTACTGTAACCAATGATTGGAATATCGAAAGGTAATGCTCTCACTTCTTCAGCATCTTCTAATTCGTAAACTTGCTCACCAGCTTTGTTAGTTTTAAGGGCTGTTCGTCCACAAAACTTTACTGGAACAGCACGGTTATCTCGACGAAATTCCCAGGGTTGAGCTCGCAGAAGCCAGCAGTCTGGGCGTTCCATTTGAGCTCCTTGGCAAAGTTGTTGCTCAAATATTCCATATTGGTATCTCAGCCCATAACCCATAGCAGGATATTGAAGAGTTGCTAAAGAATCCATAAAGCAAGCAGCCAAGCGTCCTAATCCCCCATTACCTAGACCAGGATCTGGTTCTACCCATAAAATTTTTCTAAGATCGCGCCCCATTTTCTTTACAACTAATTGCATGAGGTCTATAGCCTGCAAATTAGAAATATTATTACTTAAAAATCTTCCAGTAAGATATTCAAGGGAAAGATAATAGATTGTACGAGCTTTATTTTTAGCTACAGTATCCATTGTAGCTGCCCAATGAATCATAATCTCTTCACGCAGAGCATAAGATACAGCTTGATATAGATCTTCATCTGAAGCTTCTTCTATTTTATGTCCTCTTTCTGTCATTAAGTAATGTCTAATCTTCTGTATTAATATTTCGGCTTTCTGCTCTATATTAAATTCCATTAGCTCCCCCAATTAAAAGCATTAATATTATCAATCTAATTAACTAAGTGCCATTTAACAAAATTTAAATCAACAAAATAAAAAAAATCAACTACAGATAAAAAATATAAACTACTGAAAACATACTCTGTATAAAGACCTAGGTATACTTAAAAGAATAATTGCTTAATTAAAGAAACTAATTTTGATCGCTAGAAATTATTTGTGATATCAAAGATGCTATTTTTCCAGCTCCCTGCTCGTCCAAAAATTGGCCCATAGTTTTTTGAAATTGAGTCAATAGAAGAGAATTCTTATCGTTACCTTTACTGAGTAAAATGATTTTTCCAGTTTTTTTATCAAGGCCAAGACAAAATCCATCTAACTGGCAAAAGCCTACAGACTTGAGTTGCTCCAATAAAATTTTATTATCTCTTAGCTTCTGTATAATTTCCTCTTTACTTGGTTCTTTATTATAACTTTTCATGAATCACTAAAAATCTAAAAGGTGTAAAGGTTTAAATTCCAAATAATCACAAGCTGTAAAATGGTAAGCTATATTATTCTTTTTACCAAACATGTTTAAGCCAGGCTTAAGACTATGTAAATGCCCAAAAACACACATATCAACTTGATATTTTTCTAGCAATGCTGTTACACGTGAATTCTGCAAATCTATACTAAGAGGCGGATAATGGGTCATAGCAATGCGCCATTTAGCATGCGGGTTTAATTCTTTCAGGCTCATTTCCAGTCTCATTAATTCCCGGTTGTAAATCTTTTGTTGTTCTTCCAAATCTAATTCATAATCTTTAGTGTGAGCCAAAGGATTCTCTCTATACTCTATGCAATTACCAAAACTATACTCAGTAGTATCCCATAATCGTGCCCCCCCTATCGAAATAGAATCGTAATTAAACACATTATTTTGGATAGCATGGATACTAGCAGGCAAGATTTTACACATTTTAGTGTAAGAATCCCACCAATAATCATGGTTTCCTTTAATCATCACTTTTGTGCCTGGTAAAGCGTCAATCCAACGTAAATCTTGTAAAGCTTGCTCTAATTTCATGGCCCAACAAATATCCCCAGCTAATAGTACTAGATCATCAGGTTTAACACATCTGTGCCACTCTTCAGCTATCTTCTTATCGTAGTCATGCCAAATAGGTCCAAAGACATCCATTCTCTTTTCTGGTTTACTTATAGCTAAATGCAAATCTGCTAACGCCCATACTGCTGGCATATTTTACTCATTTGTAATTCTTAATTAATTGAAAAGCCTATTAATAGGCTAATAGCTCCTATATTAAACCAAACTTGTTTATTTTCCAGTAAAAGCTGAGCTTTTCGTTTTAAGGCAAAGAGATATGTAAAAATTCATTAAAGTACATTGCTTCATACACAATCCTAAATGAATTACAGTAGAAAACTTATGCTGTGGGCACGATCTCTTACATTTTCAGGACAACGCCTTATTTACATTTGATGCAGAACTCCTCCATACTTTTCTTTCCTGCTCATTGGCGGAGGTATAAGCTTTTTCTGTTCCAGCGTTAAGATTTAATACACGATTAAAAAAATAGATCTCTAAAAAGAGCATTACGTTATATCTCTATAAAACTTACTGCAAAAATAATCTCTAATCCCTATTTAAAAAACCATTTAAAACAAAATTTATCCCCTGCTCAGACAAAGTCCAAACAGATTTAAAACAGGGGCATATTTACCTTAGAGTGTATTTAGGGCATATCCTTTTTTATACATGAAAAATAGACTTCATCTTAAACTCATAGATCTAAAAAATTTACATGTAAACCGTATACAAAAACCAAAAAATCCGTTTATTATCTTTAATTTATTTTGCAAGCAAATTTTATTTTAGTCATAATTCCTAACTAACCAAAACGATTAAAACCGGTTTGACAAATTTCTTACACAGTTTTACTAAAATACCCCTATTTTTCAGAGGTTAATCTATATGAGTACCCTATTTTTAGTATCCTTACAAAACAACGCATGCACCAACAAGTAATCGGAATAGCCGCTAGCTATGTATGCAACAAGCCTAATATTCAATTTAATACGTCATGAGGATACATGAACCCTTCTATACAAACTATTTTCCAAAATAAGCCTTTAAGTAGTCCACAATTAACTTTAGAAGCAGCTATAGTAGATCATGCTAGTTCAAAAGAAGATTTGGTATTAGAACAACGTACTTATTGTAAAGCATACCAGATTGGCTTAGCAGTAAAACAAGCTTTACAACATTTACAAGATCAACTGCGTCTTTATCAGGAGCAAGATACAAGGTTTAATTTTGAGGCTCGTCTATGGAGTGCACAAGAGCAAAAGATGCAAAGTTTTAAAATGGAATTTCATAATTTAACAGCCAACACGGAACAACTTACTTTTGTGCTGAAAGAGTCGAATGAAACCCTTCCTTCTCTACGCTCTTATTCTCTTTTTATCTTGAATAATCTCAAGACAACTTTAAATCTCTTTAAAGACATAAAACAGGAACTCAGTAGTCTCCATCATTTACAATCTTGTAATGAGTTACGGGAGCGTTTGAATAATAGTCATGAGTCTTTTAAAACAATTACAGAAAAAATGACCTCCTTACCTCTACTGTTGAGTGAGCATGGTGGCCAATTGAAGGATGCTCTTATTAAGCTATCTGAATCTTTGCCACAATCGCTACAAACAGGGAATACGGTGCATACAAGAAATTATCGCTCATCTGAAACAATAGATGGTGCCCTCGTACCACTATTATCCGACATCCAAATCAAAGTGACAAATATGAGCGCAAGGTACGATTCTACTCGTTCTTTGTTTAATCCGGAGGTTCTAAACTGTTTTGATACTGCTGAAATGCGATTACATGCAATAAAACAAGCAATAGAAGTTTTTAGGAATCTATATCTTACGACTTTGCAAACTATTGAAAATCTAGAAAGCTTGATGCAGGAACAAGCCTTAACAAGGCAACATCAGCAAATCTTAGCTAAGCAGCAACAAAATAAACTGCACTTTTTTCAGCAAAATGTACAACAGCAACTCCAAGCTAAGGATGCATTGAATAAAAAAATTTCCGATTATCAAAAAGAGATAGAGCATTGCGTTACAATAACACAAAAACGATATGCAAGTTTTGATGAGCTCATTTCTCAGGTAAAAGCCTTATTACAGCATCTAGGAATTTTGACTGAGAAAGTAGATTCGTTGAATTCGAATGAATTAATTCAAAAAATTGAGCTAGATCTTATAGATCCCTTATCGCTAATCATTGAACAGCTATCTGCATTAGCAGCTCTTTCTGATGATTTTTTAATAACCTAATTAGATATCAATCGTCCCCAGTCAAAATAGCTTCTCAATTAACTTCAAAAAAGGACTTTATCACAATGTTTACATCTAGATCAAAACGTAGAGAATTATATGAGGAAATGATTACCCCCCCTAATGAGGAAAAAGAACCAGAGCCAAACCCTGTTTGTCATCAACCAATCCCTTTTCCTGAATATGATCTCCATAAAAGTAGAGGAGAAAATGCAAGCATAAAGCTAAAGGCAGCTATCGAATCGCGAGCAAGCAAAAATACTATATGGGCACAACTTGACTATGTCTTAGATGGAGAAGATTGTAAACATCTAGCCACACATCTTTATTATTTGGATGAATCTGTCGAATCTTTACGCCATTCTAAGATTGCTGAGGAACGATTAGAACGCTCTTTAAATGACGAACGGTACTATCGGGCAGAAGACAATAGCAGGCTTCAAGCACAGCTCAATACTGAGAGGGAAAGTCATCATAGGGATAAAGAGGAGTGGTCAGCTCTTAAGAAATCTTTAGATGAGCAAAACATTAAAAAGGACCTGGATCTAAAGTCTCTAGAAGAAGCTCTTAAAGAACAAAAAGAAATTGTTTCAAAACTTGAAAAAAAGTTCCAAGAAAATGAATCTTTACTAAATGAAAGTAAACAAAAAGTCTCAGCTTTAACGGAAACTTTGCGTGACGTAGAAAGGCAAAGGGGAGACTTCTATACAGATAAAACAAATTTATCATCCCGATTAGATACAGCTTTAAATAAGATTAGCGAGTTAGAAAAAGATAAAGAAGCTTTGCAAAGATCTTCTACAAATACTGTAACTCAATGGCAACCTTCAGGATCAAATCAGACTTCAGAAATATTAGAGTTGCTAAAAAATGAGCTCATTGCTGAACGTGCAGAGAGACAATTATTAACGCAAAAGTTTTTAGAATTACAAGCAAGCTATATGAGAGGAGCTCGAACAACTCAAACCATAGAACCTGCTATACCTTCGCAACCACGCTTGGGAACAAAGATGATCCCTAATTTCAATATTATTCCTCGCTTAGATGAGCGCTAAACGTATAGACACGGGACTGTATTTTTAAGAAAGGAAGCTATACACAGATCTGGGCCTATAATCCTAAATTTCATTTAATGCTTTAGGCCTATGTATACAAACGATAACCTTTTTACCTTAGCCCAACTATTTTCTGTAAACTGGCTAGGTAATAAAGAATAAAATGAGAATAAAAGTAAAGCTAATGTATATTTATAGGCACATTTTTTAAAGAGAGGATAGAATGGGTTGGCGAAGTAAAGGAAGTTATAGTCGAAAAGGTTATAGTTTTGAAATCGGATACGCTTGGTTATATGGAGGATCTTCGGGTAATAGAGGCGGGCCTGCCTGGCCTTATGCTCGCCGCAGTCGTAATCAGGCCCCCCAAAGAAGTTACAGTGGGCCTTCACAAGAAGAGATTAAGCAGCAGGAAAATCTTGAAAAGATCAAAGCTTATCAAGACTTTGCCACTAAAAAGCTGCAAGAAATAGGAATTATTGCCTCAGATCTAACAGGTGTTCCTGGAGCTTTTGCCAATTCTTCCCATAACCAAGGCTATGCTCAAGCTAACGCTTTTGCTAGAAGGAAAGTAGAGTTTTTTGCAAATTCACCAGACCCTAAAGGACCTTCTGGTAATAGTCCTAGCGGTCCAGCTAATCCTGTGTCTGCAAAACTTAAGACAAAAGCTGATCATGTAAAAAGTCAATCGGAAGCAAAATATCATAGCATCAGTCAAAAACAGACTTATCAAGCAGCGACTAAGGAAAGCACAGAACTACGGGTACGACATGGCAAAGGAACAGCAAGTAGCATTCAAACTCAAGCAGGCCATGTTTCCAACTCATTGCATAATGCCCAATCACGGAATCCTCGTTCGCTCAGCCCGCCGCCACCTCGCAATCCAATCTTTGCACAACCTCAACCTCTTTTTACACAGACAGCAGGAGGATTTGGACAAAAACCAGTATTTGGCTCACCAGCTTACATACAGCAAATGCATTCACAAATTCTAGAATGTGCAAAAAAAAATGCTCAACAGGATCTGAAACTAGATGCGATACGTTATTTAGCTAAACTAAAAATAACACAGACTCAAAATTTTAACCCGCAGCAATGGGATTCTGCCTATACTGCTAGTGCGCAACAAGATCGTAACATACACCAAACTCAAATAAATAATGAAAAGAACCGTATAGGAAATATTGAAAAACGCATACAGGAAAACAAAGAACAATCAATACAGCAGTGCAAAAAATTAGAAAATAACGAACAAGAGCGCACAGGGCATGAACGTAAATTTCAAGACTTAACGCATAAGATGCAAAGCGTTGTTTGTGAGGCAAAAGAGGCTCCAGAGCAAGCTCAGAAGATCCAGCACCAATTGAATCATACTGCCGAAAAAATACAGCAGAGCTATCAAGAACTACAAAGACAGCAATCCAGTCTTAGTTCTGAATTGAGACAGCAACACCAACAAAATGAGCAAAATCTATCGCGCTATCACGCTTTATCAAACCAAGGTCTTTCACAATCATCAGAAATGCAAAAGCTTCGCACAGAAACCCAACAATTAGCACACGAGCTGAACACTTCTGCTGATAAGTATCGGTCCTCTCATAGTGAAAGTGAGCTAAAAAAAGTGGAAACACTTGCTAAACAGATCGAAAATAATAGTAAAAAGATAGCTGAAGTAACAGGACAATACTATAAGTCCACTCAGACTCTAAGTGAAGTTGATAGAGCATTAAAAGTGGGTTGGGAGCAGCGTAGAGTCACTCTTTTAAATCATATCAACTCAGTCGATTATGCAGACAGTCAGCATACTGAAGTGTTGATCCAAAATCAGCAACAACAAGAAAATGCGCAAAAAACAACAGAAGAATTAGAGCGATTAGATAAGCAAGCAGATCAAATTGCCAGCGATGCGCAAACAGAGCATCTTCACACACAATTATCAGAGCTTAAAATTGCGACCACAGGTCTTATACTGACAGAGTTGGAATCCAATGCTAGACAAGAATTAAATCAAGCGGAACATGCACTTAATCGTTTAGATGATAGGATTCAAAATTTAGAAGATAATGATCGAGAAAAATTTGAATTCTATATGGATTTAAAAAAGCAAGAGTATGAGCAAGGGCTTATAAATTTAGCGGAAGAGCTTAATCAAGAAGCGACTATGGCACGAATGAAAGCAGATTTTGATGTAGCTGATTTTGAGTCAAATAAGCTTGAATTTGAATATATGTGCCTTCAAGCTGATAGAATACAAGCACAAGCACAACAGCTGCTAAAAAAAGATTCTTTTTCTAGTAAGATGACTGAGATCGATGCTAGCATATATAAAATCAAATCTTCTGCAGGGCTATTGGTAGATCCTGATGAAATTTCTTTTGAAGAATCAATGGCTCGAATAGATGCAAAGATAGAAAATATTAAGGCATTACAAAAACTAGCTACTAATTCTAATGCAAAAACAAATTCCACAGGCAATTCTGGTCCAGGTAAATATTCAAGTAATCCTATACCTCCACTTGATAATTTAGAACCAATTAATCTACAACCAGCGAGTACGAGCAATACGACTAAAACCACAAGCTATGATCCTACTGTTGTATCTGAAACTCAGCCTGTAGCCAAACCTACACCTCGAGTGTACCAAAACAAGACGGATGATCCAGCCTATGTCGCTAGAATGGAGGCTGGGTTACCTTATCCTGCAGCTCATCAAGGGTCAAGCGCAAATCCGAGTTATGGGCATGACTCAGGCACGCTCTCCGGTCTTGCCGGTTCAAACAAAGCTGTAGCTCATCCCGATGATGTGGTCTCTAAGGAGGATTTTGAACATGGTCAAGCAGTAATTGATGAAAACAAAGCCTACTGTGGTCCTGCATTTAAAAGCGTAGCTAATCAGCAAGATTCTATTGCTGTGACTAAGGGCAACCCAGGTCTTGTCCATGCTCCTGACCCCGTTAGTAGACCTCAAAATGACGCAGAGGGAAATCCTCCTTTGGAAACTAAAAAGGAGTTATTGGGAGAGAAGAAACACGTTCATGAGATAGCAGATCAAGATGCTAACAGTAAGGCTGAGATAATCGGCTTAACAAACATGACTCAACTAGACTCCTATACCTCAAAATTAGTAAAACCTTTCTTGGAAGCTTTAGAAAGACAAAGCCACATAACTACAGGCTATGGCTTTGAGGATATCGAAAAAATTGATAATAAAGAGATGAATACCAAATTTCCTACTACTGCTTACTTTGAAAATAGACTAGGCTATAAGTTTAAAGATGAAGGCCTGTATAAGATTGAAGGGGAAAAATTTATCAGAAATAAGGAAACGACCTCTATTTGTGTCATATCAGGAATGTTTAATAGTCCTGACGAAGCAAAGCAAAAGCATCAATTTGTTCACTCTCTTTTTGGTGGGAAACATGAAGTGCAAGGTTGTTATTTTAATTTGCAAGTGCCTCAGCTTCTCACAATGTTGCAAGATAATAATAACTCTCACATTCAATTTTGTAGAGCATGGATGAAAGACATTTTGAACGAAAACGAGAAGGCAATTTTTATAACGCATAGTCTTGGATCGCTAATTTTTAAAAATGCTGTCGCAACTCTGCCGGATAAAGAACAAGATAGAATCTCTGTAATTAGTATGGGAGGCGCTGACATTATTCCTAAAATGAATTTAGGAAAGGTGTCCAATATCATATGTAATCTAGATCCTATTCCAAAACTATTAAATAATAACCGAATTGACATCTTAGAAAAAACATATGGTTTAAAAACATCTGAGCAAGTTCAAAAAACTTTAAGACAGTATGCGGAAAACTTATACTATTTTGAGCATCAAGATGATATTATTTACTCAACTCCTTTGTTCAATAACCACAAAAAACAGTGGATAGATAATAAAACGGATGAATTAATGGAAATGCATGCTCAAAACATTGAGGATGGCATGGAATGTTCGATTTCACAAGAAGGGTTTGCTCACAGTATGTTATCTAAGGTTTACTTCGAACCTTTACAGGTTAAATGTGAAGCATTTATAAGAGAGGATAATTCGTGAGAAATATATTGAGAATGTTCCTAATCTGCCCTTTGCTTTGTTTTTCGTGTATGGATCGCGAAAGATATATTACTCCTGAAGATATTTTGCCAAAAAGAAAAGCTTACAAGTATATTAACCTTTCCGCTCAATTAGAGCGGGAATTTGTGAGTAAAATCAACAATTTTTTTCCGGTAAGCTACGGCGGCGGCGGCGGATCTATGATGCATGATATAAAAGAAGTGGAATTTAGATTGCTAATGTCTTCATTGTGTGATGTGGAGACTGCGCGTGGCATCTATTTGACCTATCTAAATACCTTTTTAGAACTATTTAACAATAATGAAAAGATTAGGCCCTATCTAGCAAATTACCCACTTACTCTGGCTAATGTTGAAATACGTTTAGAGTTTTATGATGCCAATCAACGACTAGTTAGTGATGGAACGCATATCTGTTGTATCTTTAATAACAATAAATATATTTATTACGATACTAAGAAAGGCTACGGTATACATAACCCTCTAAAAAATATACATAAAGAAACCTATGAAGAGGCACGTACTAAAGAATTTAACCATTTGAAGTTAGCTTTGGGGGATAAATCATGATATATCAACTAAAAATCTATTCTATATCACTAATAGCGATACTATTTATAAACAGTTTACAATGCTATGCAGATTTGCCGCCGCCCCATAAGAAATGGTATTGGCCGCCTCAAAAATATTATATTGGAAAATACCAAGCTGAACATGTTGAGCAGATGGAGAAGGTTTATCACTATACCCCGTTTTTGATAACAGCGCATTGGGGTGACAAAATCTATTGGCTACGCATGTATTATGAAGGGCAAGAAGCTAATGATGTTTCTCAAGCACGAAAAATGATTGTAGAGAGTACAGACTGGTACCTCAAGCTTCTGAATGATTCTAACGAAATTAAAGAACTTATTACAACCCCTACCTTTGGTTTAGAACGACTACAGTTACGCTGGACCTTCCGCCAACTAGATAATGATCAGCTATTCATTCGAGGGAACTATGTAGCTATGGCAACATTACGTGATGGCATCATTACCTATGAACGTTTTAACGAAGAAATACGGAATTTAGAAGTCATACTGCAAGAACCATATGAAGAAGCTCGTCATCTCGTCCCATCACCTTCATCGAGTCAGTAATAAACGTAGTTTCATAAGGCGAGTCTGGAATTCAGTTCTAGTGGCAACATTTAACTCTCTATAAAGACAGAATAAAGCTGCCCTAGAGCTACCTCCTGCAGGCAAGCCTAGCTCTGTAGAACCTCAACCTATTAAAAAAGCTAATCTGCCTGAGGAGTCTCTAAAACCTCCACATCGTGATTTATAAGTCCCAGAAAAGCCTGCTCCTATAGAATCTAAGCCTACAGCTGTTGGCTTGCATCCTGATGATGTGGTCTCTAAGGAGGATTTTGAACACGGTCAAGCAGTAATTGATGAAAACAAAGCCTATTGTGGTCCTGCATTTATAAGCGTAGCTAATCAGCAAGATTCTATTGCTGTGACTAAGGGCAATCCCGGTCTTGTCCATGCTCCCGATAGCAAGACACAACCAAAGACAAATATCATTGATCAAGGTAGGGAGTGGGCTTATAATAAAGTACACGGAACGTTAGAAAATGCTAAAGTTTATGTTCCAAGTGAAGCCAATCCCGTGGTCCAATCAAATAATAGAGAGATTGCTCGTCTACAAGCTAAGTACAATGATAATATCGTTGGTGCGACTAATAATCTGACTAGATTGAGCCTCTTTCAAATCTTTACTGTCGGTGGCTCGATAAATCTCTTCGAAACAAGTTTCGAGAGAGACCTATTGGTTACGCAACCTATCGAAACAGTTAAAGGAATCGCTAGCTTTACCGTGGATACTGGGGAATTTGCAGCTAGGCCATTTACTGAAGGGGCTAAACTAGAGGAAACACGTCTTGAAAGAGTAGCTAAGCAACATCTTAGGGAGTATGCAGAAGTTCGCAAAACAGGCGTTCCGAGCTTGAAATCGCGACTTCCAAAACAACGTGTAAAGCGTGCTGCTGTATTAGCCCCCTTTTGCATCTTACTGTTAAATAGATCTCTTCGTACATTACTTCGCAAGAGATCTATTTAGCCATCCTATCTAACAGCTTGAAGTTAGAGTTTGAATCCATCTGGTATACGTGCACCACGCGTTACAATGATAATTCCGTCCCTAATGTAGATCTTTTCCCCGTTGTAATGCTCTAGATTTTGTGGATTTTTCAATTTAACGTTATTTCCTATATGCACATTACGATCAATAATACACTTATCAATCTCACAGTTTTCTCCAATGTGAAGAAATTCTGGAAGGCTTTCTGTTTGCATTACAGGCGGTTCATAAAAATCATTCCCCATCAAGAATGAATTTCTTACTATAGTGCCTTTCTTGATTACAGTACGAGGGCCTAAGATACTGTGCGTTACCTCATCAGCTTCTACAATTGACCCTTCACATATAATAGCTTGGGACACTTTCGTGTTTGAAAACTTGGGTCCGGGCAAGTTTAGAATTTCTGTATAAATTTTGTTTTTTGGATCGTAACAATCAAATAAAGGATTAGGCTCTGTTAAAGCTAAATTGGCTTTATAAAAAGCATCAATTGTTCCGATATCTTCCCAGTATCCGGTGTAAAGGAAGGATGCTACCTTTCCTTTTTTGATTTGTGTAGGAATAAGATGTTTTCCAAAATCCTCACGTTGATCTTCTTGAAGCAAACGTAGTAAAGCCTCTCTTTTGAAGACATAGATCCCCATAGAACCTAAGAAAGGTTTGTCTGGAGAAATGCTAAATCCCCATTTTTCTAAGGCTTTGCTATCAGCATGCAAACGATTTAAAATTTCGTCACTTTTAGGCTTTTCATAGAAATCTATGACATGCGCATTTTCATCGATTTGCATGATTCCCATACGTTGAGCATCCTGCTTATTTACAGGTAGAGATGCAATAACTAAATCTGCATCTGTCTTTTGTGCAAAGTCAAGCATCTTCTCAAATTCAATATTATAAAGTTGATCACCTGATAGAATCAGAAAATAATCGACAGGGGTCTCTATAAAATATTTTACATTTTGACGCACCGCATCTGCCGTACCTTGAAACCAGTGCTCACCTGTGGGACACTGTTCTGGAGAAAGCAGTTCAATAAACCCTGAGGAGTATTGATCAAAATGGTAGGTATGCATTAAGTGTCGATGTAGAGAAGAAGAGAGAAATTGAGTAATAATAAAGATTTTACGAATTTGAGAATTAATCGAATTAGATACGGGAACATCTATTAAACGATATCTCCCACCAAAAGAGATAGCCGGCTTGCAATTACTATATGTTAAAGGGAATAGGCGTGTTCCTTGCCCACCACCCAAGATAATGCTGGCTATACGATTCATATCAACAGTCATAATGATTAACCTCTTATACCTTTAAAACGCATGTACCTCCGTAGATGCAGAGATCCTGGCTTTAGCTTTATATCATATTGCGGAGTCTAGGCTCCATTTTAGAGGTTCTATTCAACTTTTCACTCAAAGTGCTCCTAATAAATAGAGCAAACGGGAGCACTTGGTGACCATTAAAGAAACCAAAATTATTACCTGTGCAATATAAGAATCAGCTTAAAATAGCAAGCTTTTGTTATTGAATTTCCTGTATAGTTCTCTATTGATTGATCTAATAAACCTTTATAAAGAAGGGTTTGCAAAAAATCTATTTTTGGGATGATATATTTAAATAGAGCGCTAAAGGTTACCCACATCCTAGATGTAATTTAAACCTATCAAGGATAAGATTTTGGACATGAGAATTTAATAAAGATTTGAAGGCTTTCCAATAGATAAAGTATGGTAAGCCTCGAGAATCAACTAGTAACGGATCGAGTAATAAGCTCTTATATTTTAGCTTGTCCCCCAATTTTTTTAAGCCCATTATCAATTTTATTGAAAAAGATAAGACCTGCTAATTTTTCTACCTGCTGAACTGTAGTTGAAAATTTTTCTAAAGGAATATAATCATCAATTTTTTTATTAGGGAGGACATAAGCTTCAAATTTAAGATGTCCACTAGGTTTTTCAGCAAGGATAACCTTGAAGAAATGAGTAGGAACTGCAACGTTGTGAGGTCCAATAACTTGGTACTTCACATATTTTTTACCATCCTTGTCTAATTCTGGAAGGTAAAGAGGTCCAGTTACTACATACAAATTTTTGTGCTTAGAAACTAAACCTCTTACATAAGATTCTAATTTAGACCAGTACCCTCGATTAAATTCAGGGACTTGTGCACTCATGTTTGATAGATAAAAAGTATCATCCATTGCTTGTGCTGAGGACTTATGATTAGCAGCTGGAGCTAAGTGACCTCGATCAAAGCCTGATCCTTTGTAATCATCTAAAGTGGAACGCACCTCAATAGGGATGCTAGGATCCTCTTTAAAATTAGAAGAACGACTGGTATTTCCCTTAAGCTTATCAGCTGTTAAATGCTCCATAACCCAAAAAGCGGTATGATTGCGACCATCATAAGCTAACTTATAATTAGATCTTTGCACGGGGATAGCAACAATGGGAGCTCCAAATCGTTCTAATTCAAGATCTAGAGGCTTTATCTCTGCTTGAAAAGAGGAGTTTGCTTCTTTAGGCTTAATGTATGTTGGGACGTTGATTGCATTTGGCTGCACTTTTATAACATCTATGTTCAACGCTACAAAAGTTAGAATAGAACCGATAACAGTTCCTAGAATAAATAATTTTAACGATGTTAACTTTGGCTTAAGATAATGCTTTTTCTGTATACGCTTTGCCATGAAATCTACGCAATGGCCCCTTTCTAAAAATCAAGCTCCAAATTGTACACAAAGCATTATAATAAGCTCAAATGTTTTGTAATCGACCTTTTCTATTACAATAGAAATTAGAGCATTAAGGCTAACTTTCAAAGGCTTGATACAAATCTTCTATATGCAAAGATTTTTTTTGATCACCCTCGACGTCCAATGCTACGTTACCCTGACTAAGCATGATTAACCTATCACCAAAATCGATCGCTTGATGCAGGCTATGAGTAACCATCATCACTGTTAACTGCTGTTCTTCAATAAGCTCCTTAGTTAACTGTAAAATGAAAGCTGCAGTCTTTGGATCAAGTGCTGCGGTGTGCTCATCGAGTAATAAAACTTTAAGAGGGCTTATAGTACTCATAATAAGGCTAATCGCCTGACGCTGCCCACCCGAAAGTAGCCCTATTGGATCTTTTAATCGATTCTCAAGCCCTAGATTTAGCTTTGATAAAGCTTCCCGAAAAAGCTCCCGCTCCTTTTTGTGTATAGCACAGCTTAAAGTACGAGTTTGCCCACGACTACATGCTAAACTTAAATTATCTTCAATGGATAAATCTGAGCAAGTTCCTATCATGGGGTCTTGAAATACTCTGCCAATTACCGACGCTCGTTTTGCGGTAGACCAACTGGTAACATCTGAACCATCAATCCTGATTTCACCCTGATCCAGTTTAATCTCGCCAGATAAGCTATTGAGTAGCGTCGATTTTCCTGCTCCGTTTCCTCCAATCACAATGGTAAATTGCCCCTTTTTTAAATGGAGAGACAACCCTTTTAAAGCCTGCATTTGAGAAGGAGTTCCTTTATTGAAATAAACGACCAAATTATTCATTTCTATCATAAAGGCCCTCTTTCTTTTTTAAGTTGATTTGTAATGTAAACTCGAAGTCGAGGAAAGGACATTGCTAATCCAACAAGTATAGCTGTCACTAAATTCAAGTCAGAGGCTTGCATGCCAAGAAAGTCCATATTAAGCGAAAAGGTAATCATAAGACGATAGACAATAGAACCAATGAGACAACGCAAAAGCACTACTAAAAGGTGTCGACTAGGTAAAAGAGCCTCTCCTATAATTACAGCTGCCAAACCTATGATCATTGTTCCTATGCCCATACTAACATCAGCAAAGCCTTGTGATTGTGCATATAAAGCCCCCGAAAAAGCAACTAAAGCATTACTTAAAACCATTCCCCATAAAATTATACGATTGGTTTCAATTCCCTGAGCTTGCGCCATTCGTAGATTGCAGCCAGCAGCACGCATCGCAAGTCCAATATGGGAGGTTAAGAATTTATACAAACCAATCCAAAGAAGAAAAATTAGGATCCCACAGATACTTAGAATAGCTGTTTGCGCACTTATTCCGTTCTCAATCCAATAACTAAAGATAGAGCGCTGTTGAAAAAGAGCAATATTAGGCCCTTGCATGATCCTTAGATTAATCGACATTAATGCTGTCATAGTCAATATGCCGGCTAGCAGATTAAGGATATTCCACTTTATTGACAACCAAGCTGTCACAAATCCCGCACATCCACCTGCAAAAGTTGCTAGTAATGAAGCTAACCAAGGGTCAACTCCATTAACTATAAGTATTGCTGCTACACCAGCTCCTAAGGGAAAACTTCCATCAATTGTCAAATCAGGAAATTGTAATACTCGTAAGGAAAAATAAACTCCCCAAGCTACTAAGCCAAAAATTAAGCCAAGCTCAATAGCTCCATAAAATTGTATTGCGTTCATGTTAGACGACTCTATTTTACGTCAACTAACGTCGACTGTTTTATAATTTCCTCTGAAAAAGTAATCCCTAGTTTCTCTGCAACCTCTGCATTTAAATAGCTTTCCACTTTAGAAGGAAGCTCAATAGGGATATTAGCAATAGCTTCTCCTCGTAAAAGGCGAACAACCATTGCTCCAGTTTGACGTCCTAATTGATATTGATTACACCCTAAAGCTGCAAGCGCTTTTTTTTGTACCATATCTGTATCACTACAAAATATAGGGATCTTTGCTTCCATACCTACCTGTGTTACTGTATCAAAAGCAGATAAACTTGTGTTATCATTGTTGATAAAAATGGCATCCACCTTTCCTACTAAACTTTTAGTGGCTGAGCTAACCTCTGTTGTACGGTTGGCACTTGCTACAAAGAGCTGAATTCCTAAAGTAGTTGCCGCCTCTTGAGTTTTCTTCAACAAAATTACTGAATTAGCATCACCTGGATTGTAGACAATTCCTAAGCGTGTCATACTAGGAAGTACTTTTTTGAAAAACTCCAATTGATTACTAGTTTCTATGAAGTTTGATGTCCCTGTAACGTTCGCTTCTGGTCTATCAGCATTTGCAACAATATGGGCCCCTATAGGGTCTGTAACTGAAGCAAACACAACTGGAATTTTAGTCAAAGCTGTTGCTTTCTTAACAGTTTGTGCGGAAGTAGTTGCTAACGCAACAATTACTGCAGGCTTTTGACTGGCAAATTTTTGGGCGATCTGTGTCGCGGTTACTAAATTACCTTGAGCATTTTGATAGATAATTTGGATATTATTTGAATTATAGTTTTGCGCCTCTAACTCTTCTATAATTCCTCTACGAGTTTCATTAAGAGCTCCGTGCTCAATAATCTGTGTAATAGCTACTACGGGCAATTCTTTGTTTTGAGCTTGCAGCCAAGGCGTGCAAAGTACAATCTGAATAAGAAATAATAAATTGGATAATTTTCTACTTAATAACATTTTTGACCTAACTTATAATTATTGAATAATATTGCTATTGTTTAAATAGGCTTCGGGAATTTTAATTCCCATACTACGCGCTGTGGATTGGTTAATATATCTTACAACTTTTTCTGCTGGTTGAACAGATAGTTGGGAAGTTTTACCTCCGTTTAGGTATTTTACAGCAAGCTTGCCTGCTTGCCTTCCTATTTCATATTGGTCAAAGCATACAGCCGCTAACGCCCCTTTCTGCACTGAATCATTATCACTAGCAAAAAGGGGCTTGCTATGCTGTAGGCACAATACAATCAGATGGTCAATACTTGATACGATAAGGTTGTCATTAGGAACAAAGATAGCGTCTACTTTAGGTAAAAGAGAGCGTGCTGCTGCAGAGGTATCGCTAATCTTGCTCACTGTTGCTTCAATGATTGATATATTGTGACCTGTTACATATTGTTTTAAAGCTTTAACCTGGCTTTGAGAATTAGTTTCACTTGAATTATACAAAACGCCTAATGTTTTAATATGGGGCAAAAGAGACTTAATTTGTTTTAGTTGATCTTCTATAGGTTGAAAATCACTAACGCCAACTATTAAAGGATTACTTTCATCTATACTCTTGACTATTTTTGCTTTGACAGGATCTGTAACCCCTGCAAAAACAACAGGAATTTGGTACTCTTTAGAGATCCGTAACAAAGATTGCGTAGAGGGAGTTGTAATTGCAACCATAACGTTTGGATTGTATGATGCAAATTTTTGAGCAATCTGTGCTGCAGTAACAGAGCTACCTTGGGCATTGTCGTATATTAATTTAAAAGATTGATCCTCTAAAAAGCCTTGAGATTTCAATTCATCTACAACTCCCTCACGAATTGTATCCAAAGAGGGGTGATGTGTAATTTGAGTAATGCAGACTGTAGGGATTGATTTTAAAGTAGGTGCTGTAGAAGAAAAGAGAGATGAACTAAGAACGAATAAAGGTAGTAGTAAGTATAAAAGTTTCGTTATGTTGTCCGCAAAAAATCGTCTTTGTAACATGGGAAAGGGCCTTGGGTAAAATCTAATGTATAAATGTTCTTCTTAAAATTTCTAAAAGTTAGCTTAGTAAAATGGGGATGCCATAGGAGATGCCAATGGTAGAAATTGTGATGGGAAGAAGAATGCTTGAACATATAACGCTCCACATTAGATTTAGTCTGACACATAAAATATACAGTAAACTTATCATAGCATAAGATCATCTATAAATGCAAAAATGTTTTAATTGATAGTTTACTTTGTGTTGCAATTTAGAAAAAGACAGTAATATAATGCTAGACAAACTAACATTTACCCCTTAGCTATTATATGATTCCTCCTATCCTTGAAAATATAAAAAAAGAAATAGCAGACTTTAAACCCAATAAAGTAGTTAGCATGCAAGAGTTGCAAGATATTGAATTTCAGTTTGAAGATATTGCTAAGGAACAGCATGCTAGGATGGAGGAAATGAATGATTTTAACCGTAGTTTTATGATCTATATCTCAGCAATTGAGCTTCTTTATATTACGGCTAATTTTTTATTGGATTCTACAGAACTTAAGAAACATGCTAAGAAATTAAATAAAATAGAAGACCTTTATAACCCTTCTGGTCCTCCACTAAGTCCTATATTTGAATCTTACTACAATATGTGGCTCCTTTTCGATTATAAGATTGAAGGATATTCATTAGCAGACATGATACTTGCTCTTAAAGATATGTTTTCTTACCCACTAGAGGTCATAGAACTTATCAAACTTGCAAACACGTCTTATGCAGGTATATACAAGTATATAGGTAAAGGCCCTAATGATATTTTATTATTAGAAGATATCGTAACTAAAAAGGTTTACGAAGTTAAAGATCCTAATGAATTGAAAGGAATTAAAAAAGGGGAACTTTGGTATATAAGATTACTCCCCCCTCTTCCCGAGTATCAATGCGCTTACTATACATCTGCAACTACACCCTACATCTTAACAGGGCATAAAGAGCAGGAATGGCTTGACTATTTTAAAAGACAATCAATTATACCTAATACTTTAGGGGTAGAACATCGCCTTGCAGAGCATATGCATTACGGCAAGTCTACAACTTATTGGCTAGAGTACATTGTGCAATCATATGTTAAACAAAAAGGAAATGTGATTATTCTAAAAGGATTGCCAGACTGTGAAGAAACTCGCCCTTATGCTAACGGGCCTTTGACTAAAACCAGGAAGACACCCGTCACTTTAGAGGGTGATCTGCAAGTCGATTTTGGAAATCTTTTAAACAAATTCCTTAGCTTAAATCCTTTCAAAAATTAAATTTGTAAAACTCTTTTACCAAAGTCTACAATGACATTTAATAGAGGTCTATGCTTGAGTTTTGATATCTAAAAGTTGGTAAGAGAGCATTACCAACTACCAGATGCTCCGCCGCCGCCGCTGCGCCCACCTCTAAATCCACCACTACTACTTGAGCCATCAGAGCCGCCCCATCCACTTAAACCTGACTTCCCATATTTGAAACCTCTACCGCGGTGTGCACTACGCTGGTTTTGCTGAAATTGACGCTGCCAATAGCGAAAATCTGTAAGTAAAAAAGCTAGTAGAGACAAAGCTACATTTAAAATAATGATGGGAATCAAAAGATCTAGTATACAAAAGAAAAAGACATAAATAGGGGGAGCGTTCCAACCCTGATATTTTTTGAACCATTTTTTAGTAAGGGGAAACCATAAGAACATAAATATAATAAATAACAGCCATGCTAAAATTTGTTTCTCACTAACTTCATCTAGTAGAGGCTCCTCTAAGCCTTGGCTCCTTAGATACTTACTATCTACCTGCAGCTCTTTATCCCCTAAAAGCTCAACTATTGCATGGGCTCCTTTATAAATAGCTTTTCCAAAATCTTCTTTTTTAAGCTCTGGGACAATGACTTCTCTTATAATGCGCCCTGCAACAGCGTCAGAGATCAAAGCCTCAGCTCCATATCCAGTTTCAATCCTTACTCTGCGCTCTTTCAAACTTAAAAGAAGTAAAATACCGTCATCCCGTTCTCTATCACCAATTCCCCACTTCTCGAATAAAATTACAGCATCCTCCTCAATTGTATTATTTGCAATTAAATGGGGCAGAATCACGACAACTATGTCAATCCCTCTTTTACTGTAAAATTCGTCTAAAAAAGTTTTAACTTGTAATAACTCCTTTTGACTTAATACATGTGCAAAGTCATTGACTCGCCCTACAGGCTGAGGCCAATTTATATTTTCTGAATAAATTGTCGAAGCTATACAAATTATAAATAGTCTTACTAGAAAAAAGGTAATAGCTTTTGTGCGCATGAAATCCTTGAGGGGCTTTAAACAGACTTTGCTGCTTCAATATTAGCTTGGTATAATCTTATATGTAATCTGATAAGTAATACTTGAAAGCAGCTTAGTAGTGATGAAATGTTTTAAAATATCTTTATAGATTTTAATCAAAGCTAATTTTAGGAGCTTGTGCTGCTTCCACTTGAGCCTTTAAGTAGGGATATTGTTCAAAATTAAAAATAGAAGCGACTATTTTGCTTGGAAACGTTTGTACCCGCAGGTTGTAACGCCTTACTGTATCATTAAATCTTTTTCTTTCTACAGCGATACGATTTTCAGTACCTGCGATTTCATCTGTTAATGCATGTATCGTTTGATTTGCCTTTAAATCGGGGTAGTTCTCTACAACCATTAATAAACGGCTTAAAGCTCCATCCATTTCCGATATAGTATTTATTTGATCCGCTGTATTTCTAGCATTAGCATACCCTTTGCGCGCATTCGCTAAATTTTCTAGAACCCCCTGTTCATGCTTCATATACCCCTTAGTGGCCGCAACCAGATTAGGAATAAGATCTAAACGCCTTTGATATTGTGTTTCCACTTGTGACCATTGATGATCGACATCTTGCTTATAGACTAATAAGCTATTATACGAACCAATAGACCATATAATTGCTATACCTACAAAAAGGAAAAATCCCCATAATCCATATCTATTTTTATTCATAAATTCACTCTATCCCTTTTTAAAACTTAAACCCTATTATAATCTAAATTTAAGAATATTGATTTGCTAAAATTTCAGGTAGCTTCTTTAAGCGAGTGATCGCTTTATCCAGAGCATCTTCCTTACTAAAAGCTGAAAGTCGAATAAACCCTTCCCCACAGGGGCCGAATCCACTACCTGGAGTAGTTACAATTTGTAATTTTTCCAATAAAATATCAAAAAATTGCCAAGATGAGATATTAATTGGAACTTTCCACCATATAAAAGGGCAATCCTCACCCCCGTAACAAGTATAACCTAGCTCCTGCAAAGCCATTTTTAGCTTTGCTGCATTTCTCATATAATAATCGATTAGCAGCTGTATTTCATTTTTCCCTGCTGGGGTATAAGTCGCAGCTGCCGCATATTGTATAGGATAAGCCACTCCATTGAATTTTGTCGTTTGCCTTCTTTTCCATAAAGCATTTAAAGACACTTTATTGCTTTTGCAAACTACTTGAATTGATTGAGGAACTACACAATAAGCACATCTTAGCCCTGTAAAGCCCGCGCTTTTAGAGAAACTACGAAACTCTATAGCTACTTTACAAGCACCGGGAACTTCATAGATTGATTTGACTACATCTTTGCTTTGTATAAAAGGAGCATATGCACCATCATAAAGAATTAAAGCATTTTCTCGCTCAGCATATTCAACCCATTGCTGTAATTCTTGTTTAGACATTGCGATACCAGTAGGGTTATTTGGAGAGCAAATATAAATTAAATCACAATGTTGTTTTGGAAGCTCTGGAAGAAAACCAGTTTCCTCTTTGCAGGAGAAATAAACAAATTTTTCATACCCCCGAACAGGGTCAAAATTACCCCCTCTACCTGCCATAACATTGGAATCAGTGTATACAGGATAAGTTGGATCTGTAATCCCAATAGTAGCCTCAATACCGAATAATTCTTGTATATTAGCAATATCACATTTTGTTCCATCTGAAATAAAGATATCGTCAGCTGTTATCCCCAAGTTAGCATATTCGTTTTTTACAATAGCTTCTCTTAAAAATGGATAACCTTGTTCTGGGCCATATCCTTTGAAACCCTCGGAAGTCCCCATTGCTGTCACAGCTTCAATACAAGCATTAACAACAACTTTTGGCAAAGGGAGGGAAACGTCCCCTATTCCGAGCTTTAGAATATCGGTTTCTGGTAATTTACGGGAAAACTCTTTTACTTTTTGAGCTATAAGCGGAAATAAGTAATTCTCTTGCAAAGATAGATAATGGCTATTGAGCATATAAACGGTTTAACCTAACACTGATAAAATTGATAAGTTTTGTAAATTTTGATCTATTTTAATCTGTTAAATCTCCGCTTATACCACTATAAGCATTAGCTTCTTCTGTAATATCTACTAATTGAATCCTATATAAAGGTTCTTGCTCCTCCTCTTCTGATTCATCAGAAGAAGAATTGTCAAAAGCTACTTCTTCAATTTCTAAAAAGGATTTGCCATTTAGCTCAGGAAATGACTCTGTCAAAATTTCTTGTATAGCAGCTTCAACATCCTCAACTTCAGTGTCGCATAAAACTGCGATGTCATCGAGACTCATATCTAAGTACTCTTCATCTGTATTGTAAAACTCATTAAGCAATTGTATATATACAATTAAAGGCCAACCGCTTAACAGAGCAAAGGCTATTTTGGGAACAGGAATAAAACTATCATCTTCTAAGTAAGACTGATTATCATCTGAAGAACTCATTTTAAAGACCTCTTTTTAAACCTTAAGGAGTTACTCAAGATCATACCCCCTCTTTTTATTTCTTACAAAAGATTTAGCTTAATGAAGCTCTCATAAAGTTCCTTTTGTAAAGGCTTATTAGTTATTCAAAACTCGCCTTATGCAAGAAGCTTAATTAAAAAAATCCAAAAGCATTGCTTTGTAAGTTTGAAAATATTATTTTAAAAGTATCCTTAAGTGCAGGCCTCAGCAAAAAGCACTTTGCAAAAGCGTGTATAAAAGCCAATACAAGCAGAAAGAATAATGAAGAGGATGTTTTTGTCTAAAAAATTTGCAACTATTTTACTTGGGGCCCTATTAGGAAAGTATTGGAATGGTTCATTAAATGAACATTTTCATACGGCTATCCTAACCTATCCATGGGCTACAAAATTTATAGCTAACTTGATTGGTTCCTATATTCTGGGCGTTATTTTACGTCTCATCCTTTATGGAATTGGGATTTTTACAATTATTCATTTATTGATAGCTACAGGCATTTTAAGTAGCTTATTCCCCCTTCTCTCTTTTCCTTCTGAAATCGCAGAACCTTTACTTGCTGGTAATTATACAATAGCTTTAGAAACATCCATGAAATACCTTGGAACAAGCGTTACTATGGCTTTTTTAGGTTTTAGAATTCCTTGGAAGAGCATAGAAGAGTAGTTACAACGTGGTGTACCTAAACTTCTTAATCCCTTTGTCCATCTATCAAGAGACAATTTGAAAAGAATCTTCCTATGCTTCAAAGATATGATGTAAGCCGCATTTGCAACAAATAAAACTACTGGTAGGCTTAGTGAAATATTGCGCCATAAGTAATGTCTTCCACATTCCCGGTAAGAGAGTTAATCTTTTAAAAAACAGATCATGACGGCAATGAGAGCAGAAAAGCTGTTGATCCTTAATAAAAACTGTTTGCTCCGCAGGATTTTCCCTATATTTTTTCTTATCAAACAGCTGTTTTGTAAAATACCACCAGAAGGCTACAATGCGTAAAACTCCTACAATAGCTATAAGAAGTGTTGGAACCCACCAGAAAAAAAGCATCAAAAATAAAAATAGTATAAAGGCCAATATTCCCATTTTAAATCTCCTTATCGCGATAAAATAATCTTAAATCAGCCAATTAGATCTCTTAAAAAACCCTTGTTACAGAAATTTAACAAAGTAACCACAGAAAATTATGTAAGAGATCCAATGGCTCAGAATAACCCCTAAGATAGGATGCCATTTTTATCTATTTTGTTCAAATTCAAACATGATTAAAGAATTTTTTATGTAGGAGGGGAATTAAGGCAAAGTAAAACTATTTTCTGAGAAACCTCTCTTTTTCGTAGTGAATTGCATAGCCCCTGTTTGCAGCTTTTAGCTGTGCAAATGCGGCAAGTACAAAGGATTGAGCTCAAAGAGAAGCCCCCTAAGATACATAGTTACCAACCTATTCAAATTCTTGAAAGAGGCGCTTCCTAAACCCTATTTCAGAGTGGAAGTCAAGCTAGGCAACTAGATAAACTAGAAAAATATATTTAAAGCTAAAAATCAGTTTTGTTGCTTCACTTCTGCTTGTGCCTGTTCTACAATTTGCATCAGAGAGGCTTCCCCACTTGCAACCTTTTCAATTGTATAACTTAAACTATCTATAATTAGCATAATCATGCCCACTATTGACAAAAGAAATAATTTGTCTACTTCCAACGAAGGGGAAGCCCAAGTGTAACGGTAAAAAACAACCTGGTTGACTTCACTCATATCAAATCCTGGCAAATCAAGTGATTTATTTAGTAGAAGCAGGAGGCGAGCTGTATCTCCTAAGGCATCACCTTTGACATCAAAAGGGAGCATCACAAAGAAGTGCAAGAAATAATAATTTTTAACCGCATGAAGTTGTTCGTGAGCTAATAGATCATCCTTAGGTAAAGTCTCACTAGGATATTCCTGAGTTATTTTGATTTCTAAAAAAAGTGGCCGCTCCTTACTATCCGTTCCGATAGGAATAGAAAGACGTTTTTCCCCTTTTTTTCCACTTTCTTCTATCTCTTCTGTGATGAAACAATCAAAGTTTTCTGTTTGAAACATTTCTTCTAGAGAGTGTAATGAAATTTTAGTCATTTTAGTTTCCTCTTTCTCCATGATTAATTTGATTATTTTGTAGCTATCTGATGTTACCTGGTTATGTAACCTTTTCAAGCAAACTATCTATAAAAAGGATCTCTTGATAGAGAACTTAAATTTGTCCTTTCCTCTACCTAACAGCTTCTCACTCTACACAGCTCCAAGACTCATAAAATCATATTTTTTAGGCGCACTTCTGATATAACTAAATAGCTGTTCAGAAGTTAAAGTGATAGGATCCAAACCAAGTTGAACGACAATATCAAATAGTCTTGGCTCTCTATGCACTTCTTCGCTAGAATTTGTTTTATCCTGCTCTTTTCTTAGAAAACTTATAAAGCTTGTGCTAAATTGCTCTAAATCTTCTTTTTGATGTGCATATCTATTATGAGATTGCTGTTTTTCTACCAGACCTTCAGGTATTTTATTAGTATAAGCTTTTCTCTGATTTAAACTTTCTAACCTCTCCTGTATCACCCCTCTTAAATCTTTTTCTTTCTGTCTGTAATCTCTTTGTAATATTTTGAGCTCTGTCGCAAACATCTGACTTTTTCCTATTGGAACCTGGCGAAGAATAGAACGCAGGATAATCGTATTTTTTCGTAACTGGTAGTCTAATTTTAATAAAGTTTTTTCTGCGAGAAAGGAAGCTTGTAAGCTTGTCTTACTTTGAGTGTTATACGCATATTGTTTGACCTGATTGAACCTTGCTTGAATTTTTCGTCGATTTTTATAGATAAGATAACCAATACCTATCCCAAAACTAATACCCGCTAATGCTAAAGCCCCGATCCCAGTCGCACTAACAGCAATTCCTGCCGCAGTTGCTAAGTAAAGACTTGCAGAGCCTAATCCTACTATAGATGAGGCAAAGGAGAGGCCACTCCTTACTTTTTCTACAAATAGATCTTTTTTCTGTTTATTTAGAGCTTTTATACGTAAATTATATAATTTTTGAATATAGTAAGCAGACGGTAGACTATTTTCTACCAAAGCCTGCCCCGTGTTCCCATCTTCGGTATTAGATCCCCTTATCGCAGAAGAATTAAGTAAGTCTGCTTGATTCTCAAGAGCAATAATCTCATCCTCTGCTTTGCTTAAAGCTTGTGAAGCTTTGATTAGTTTATGCGCATTGAAACCTACTGTTGCTGCATTTGCAGCCAGACCAATAATGGGTACAATATTAGTCCCATGAACTGCAATTTTTCCTGTAAACTTAGCTACCCCTTTGATTGTTCCTGCAAAAGAGCTAATCGCACTATTAGCTGCAGAAATTATGTTAGCTTTAGCTTGCTTTCTAATCTCTTCCTTTTGTTGATTTAAAAAGTCAATTTTTTCCATAAACTTATCGTTAGTCGGTTGCGCTTTAAACTCTTTTGTAAGTTTATTAATTTGTTGTGTTAACTTGATAAACTGATGGATATTGCTCCCAATCTTTGCTCCATTAGCAAGCAAGGAAAAAACACTTAGTCCCCCTTGCATAAGATACATACTCCCCATAAAAAGCTCTTTACGAAGAAATTCTGGGGCATTGCTTATTGTACCTGATGTCAAACTTATAACTGGAGCCACGTATTTTCCACTAACATCTGCTGTAGAAATTAATTTCTCAAATAGAGCATTAGGTTGGCCTTTAGCTTCGCTTTCTTGCGATCCTTTTAATGACTGAGTTTGTCTATCAATTTGATTTATTGCTGATTTACAATCAGTTACAATTGACTGAAATATTTTTTCAGGATCAGATTTAGGATTTCTAGTCTGCAAAACTGAATGATTTATAGATAAGCTTGGAGAACTATCACTATTATCAATTTGAAATTGATTAACATGATTAATACTGCTTAATTGACCTAGACCAACACTATTTAATTCAGATCCCATATCCACCTCACCAAATAATTAAATAACAATTATAATTAATCAGTTTAAATTTCAATAAAAACTATTCAATCATAATTAAATTAATTTTTAATTATAAAGCTACATTAAGCAAATTATGATAATATGGAAATATGAAGATAAGGGGGAATTCCCCTTATCTTAAAAAGAAAAGACAGATTTAAAATCTTTGTGTTCACTTAATTCTCCTATGCGAACATAGGAAAACTAAATAATGTTTAGATAATAACAACTGGTTGCCCTTCCATTTTTCGTTTAATCCACCACTGTTGCGCTATTCCAAGAAGCATAGACGATAGCCAATAGATATTTAAACCTGAAGGGAAATTATAGAACATAAAAGTAAATACAATAGTCATGAGACTCATAACAGCTTGTTGTTGTCTCTGCTGCTCAGAACCACCTGTAGTAGGAAGTGCTGAAGACATTTTTTGCTGTAACCACATTACTCCCCCTAACATAAAAGGCAATAGATGAAATTGTGAGCCAAAGAAAATAAGAGGAGTTCCCCATTCAAACAACACATCAGGAGCTGTAAGATTATCGATCCAGCCCGGAATAAACCCAGCCCCTCGTAATTCAAACGAGGACTTAAGCAAGTCAAACATGCTAAACAAAAAAGGCATCTGGATTAAAATAGGGAGGCATCCGCCAAAAGGATTTACCTTTTCCTTACGGTAAAGTTGGATCACTTCCATTTGCGCTTTTTGCGGATCCTTTTTATAACGCTCTTGAATCTCTGCAATTTTAGGCGAAATGAATTTCATTTTTTGCATAGAGCGCATTGACCAAGTATTCAGAGGATATAAGACGACTCTGAGCACTAAAGTCAATAAGATAATTGAAATGGCCCAAGAGTGAGTCAAATAGTGAAATCCTTTCATTAAAAAGAAAAGAACTTTTGCTATTGGGTAAGTCAAAAACGCAAACCAACCATGATATTCTTGAGTACTAATATATGAATGGCTTTCCCCTGTTTTGGGATCTTTAAAAAAAGCATCAGCTGCCTTAAGTGGTTCTTCTGCCAAAGGGCCTGCATACACGCGGAAATGTAATTCACCGGAATGATCAGGCTGTAAAGGAAGCATCACATTGTAACCAGGTAAACCTTTCATATTAAATTGTGAATACTGAGACTCCAGTAGAGTTAATCGACTCGCTGCATGTTCTCCTGGAACATATTCCACTTTATAACCGGGTGCATTCTTTGTTAAAGGATCTATGATTAATCCTAAGAATCCGTTTGAATTACAAATCCAATCTGGCTGGAATGATGATGATTCTATATCTTGATTAGGAAGGTCAATCTTACGAACTTCACTTTTTCTACCAATAGAGGCTCTATATTTTAAAACTGGTGATGGAGCGCCTGTCATCCATTCCACTTCAGGAACCCCCGAGGTTAACCATAAATTACGGCTATCCCCTTCCACTTTAATCTTCACTTCAAAGCAATAGGGGGCATTCTGTTGTTGATCATTTAAAATAAACGTCTTAGTAATTCTACGATAGGGTTGAACGGCCTCAAAAGTGATGTGACTTTTATCAAATGATTTCACATGATAACTGAGCTCTGCTACTTCAGGATATTTGGAAACAATATTTAAACCGTAATAACGAGCAGAAATTCGGTTGACGTTTCCTTGGGCAGTTTTAAGATCTCGACGCAACAAGGGATAATATTGTCCTGTTGATTCCCCTTCTATCTTGAGTTGTTCTCCTCTTTGTGCTGGATACAAAGGAAATTGAGCATTTGATGGAGACTGTTGTGCAATTTTACGATCAAATTCAATTTCCCTAACAAGGCTGTTTTTGTTTTTTTTATCCATAAGGGGCAAATTGACTTCTGTCAAAGCTCCACCCTTATTTGAAAAAACTAACTGCACATAATCGTTTTCTAAAACGTAGTACTCTTCAGGCCTATCAAACGCACTTATATTACCATTACCCCCTTTTAAAACCTGAGGAAATAGCCTAAATGTTTGCTCTTTAATTTGGTATAAACCTACCGGTAAAAATTCCCCGTTAACTTGAAGGAAAGCAATAGCATCAGCATTCAACTGAGGGCCTAATAGCTGAAATTTTCCATCTCGGTATTCAGCTAGTGAAACACTTTGGTTCATGTCAGTAGCTTCAGGAAATGAGACTAGATGGAGATCAAATAATCCAACAGAAGTTAGGCTAGCAACTTTTGGTAATTTGTAGTCAGCATTAGAACTATAGATTCCTACTAAATTATCCCATTTTTCAGCTTGTTTAGTTCGAACAACTTCTGTCAGAGTTCCATCTTTTTGCTTGATGTATATTTTTTGTTGGGACTGAACAGGAGCTTCTGCTGTAAAAAAAAGACGTCCACTTTTTACGACAACACCCAGACGTTGTTGTGCTTCAGGATCTGCATAAACCTCAAATAAAGGGATTTGAGCAATCGATACGGTTCGTCGTTGGATTGACTCTTGAAGCTTTTGCTGTGCTAAAAGCTCGGTTTGTACCTGTTGTTCTCTTCGGTGACGTATCTCATTTTGCCTTTGGCGGTCAAAATAACCGTTAATAAGCATCAAAACGAGAGACAAAGAGACTACAAAAAGAATAGTTCTTCTGTCCATACTATAAACTTCTTATGGGTTGTAAAATATTGGTAAGGTAATATTGCAAAGTGCAAAAAGAGCATAGTAACAAAATATAGTATTAAATCCAATTCTCGGTATGTCAAACAAGGAAAATCCTCTATGAAAAAAGTAAAAAACTTTAAGATTTTTGACATAAACGTATTTAATGCTAATTAAAAACTAGCTTTATACTTAGAAAAATTTAAGAATTATGAACCCCATCTCATCGAGAGAGGGATTCAAAAAAGATCTATTTTTGTAGCCATAAGTTAAGATCAATATTTGAGGAACGATCTAATAAAAGCTCGCCATCCAAGCACTGTTCTAAACTAAAAGAACCACTGTGAGTCCGCTCCAAAGCTATAAGATGAGCACCACAACCCAACATTTTCCCCATATCATCCGCAATTGACCGAATGTAGGTACCTTTAGAGCATTTAACTTCAATGTCAATATAAGGGTAATTGTAAGAAATAAATTGTGTTTTCATATTAACTTTAACTGCTTGCCTTTCTACAACGACGCCTTGACGGGCTAGGTCATAAAGTTTTTTGCCCCCTATTTTTTTAGCTGAAAACATAGGGGGAATTTGCTCAACCTCTCCTTGAAAACAGCTGAGAGTCTCTTCTATCTGAGATAATGTGGGTACTAGCTCATTTTTTGCTACGACTTGTCCTTCACAATCAAAAGTATCAGTACTAATACCTAATAATAAGCGCGCTTTATAAGCTTTATCTTGGGTTAATAGTTTATCTGACAGTTTAGTATATTCACGACCAATCAAAAGAATGAGAACCCCTGTTGCAAAAGGGTCTAAGGTCCCTGCATGTCCAACAGTTTTTTCATTGCAAAGCTTCCTTAAGACAGGGATCAATTTAAAAGATGTGATCCCTTTAGGTTTATTTACAGGTAAAATTCCTTTATACATTGCGTGAGTTACGCTCCGTTTCTAGCTCTGTCAAAATGTCGTGAATACGAATTTGCTTGTCTACAGAGTTATCCAACTTAAACAAGAGATTAGGAAAATAACGCATAGTAACTTTTTTAGATGCTTGTACTGCTATAAATCCTGCTGCAGACTGCAAAGCTTGTATTGTTTCTGCTTTTTCCTGATCTGTTCCCATTACACTCACATAAACAGTTGCATGTTGTAAATCCCGCGAAATATTAACGCTCATAACTGTATAAAGGACATGAACGTGGGGATTTCGAACCTCTTTGCGAATAACTTCAGAGATTACTTCGACTAATAATGAATTTAATCGATCTGTACGTTCTGGTTTCATAAATCGCTCCTATTTTTAGAAATATATTTTATAAAAAGGATTAGAAAATAACACGCTATGTCGTCTTTGACAAACATAGCGTATTATCATGGATAAGTAATTTACTTTCAGATCTCTTTTTTGAAACTTAATAGATCTCTTTCAAAACTCGTTTCGCAGAGATGTATTATTAAAAGAAGAATTAGAGGGTTTGCGTACGGTAGACCACTTCATAAGATTGAATTTGGTCTCCTTCTTTAATCTCATTAAATCCATTAAGAACTATACCACATTCAAATCCTTTTTGGACTTCCCTTACATCTTCCTTAACTCTCTTAAGTGAAGAGATCGACCCTTTCCAGACAACTTCCTTATCACGTATTACTCTTACAGAGTGGCTACGAATAATAGATCCTTCTGTTACATAGCAACCTGCAATAATACCAACTTGGGAGGATTTAAATACTGCACGTACTTCGACTAAACCACGATCATGCTCTTCTGGTATCTTATCAAGCTTATCTGTCATCAAGGTAATAATATCGTCTACAGCATGATAGATGATATCGTGCATCTTAACTTGGATACCCTGCTCTTTAATAACCTCTTCTGCATGAGATTCTATACGAGTATGGAAACCTAAAATTACAGACTTAGAAGTGGCTGCCATTTCTACGTCTGATTCAGATACTTCCCCTACTCCTGCAGAAATAATCTCTAACTTAATCTTGTCAGACTTAATTTTGCTTAGAGCTGTTTTAAGAGCATCTAAAGAGCCTTGTACGTCTGTACGTAAAATCAAGTTGAATACTTTCTTCTCTATATTGGATGCATGTTGCATTAAATGCTCCATAGAAAAGGCTTGTTTTTGTAGTGCTAGTTTTTCTTTCATTCCTTCAAGGCGAGCTTCCGCAATTTCACGAGCTTCCCTTTCATTGGCAACAACAACAAATTCATCACCTGCTTTAGGTAAACCAGCCAAGCCAGTAATAGCAACAGGCGTTGATGGACCTGCTTCCTGAATCGAATTGTTATATTCATCATGCATTGTTTTTACTTTACCCCATTGGTAGTCAAAAACAACAGCATCTCCATGGCGTAGTGTTCCATTTTGGACTAAGATCCTAGCAATAGCACCTAAGCCTTTGTGCATCTCTGATTCTATAACAGTTCCCCTCGCACGAGTATTCAAGTTTGCTTTTAACTCTAATACTTCTGACTGTAGCGCAACCATTTCTAATAATTCAGGAATCCCTTCTCCTGTAACAGCAGAGCAATTTACAGTAATTGTTGATCCTCCCCAAGCTTCAGGCAATAATTCCTGCTCAGCAAGTTGACGGTATACAGTTTCTACATTGAAATTAGGTTTGTCACATTTATTAATAGCTACAACAATAGTTGCTTGAGCTTCTCGAGCTTGCCGAATTGCTTCGATTGTTTGAGGCTTCATTCCTTCTTCCCCAGAAATCACAAGCACTACAATGTCGGTGACACTGGCACCTCTAGCACGCATAGCAGAGAAAGCTTCATGACCGGGGGTATCCAAAATAGCTATATCACCTACAGAGGTAGTACAACGGAAAGCTCCGATATGCTGTGTGATAGCCCCTGCTTCAGTAGAAACACGATTACTTTTGCGAATAGCATCTATCAAGCTTGTCTTACCGTGGTCTACGTGGCCCATAAATGTTACAACAGGAGCCCGAGGTACTAATTGCTCTGGGGCTGAACTAGCAACTTCTTGCTTAATAGTTTGGTTGGTTATACGAATTCGCTCCTCTTCCGAGGTATCAATTGTAATCTCGCATCCAAATTCCTGTCCTAGAAGTTGTACTACTGTATCATCATCAAGCAAGTCGTTAAGAGTGATAACCATCCCTTGCAGGAATAATTTAGATAAAAGCTGAGAAGCCTTTAACTTCATCTCGGCTGCCAGATCTTTTATACTTATTGGTAAGCGGATCTTAAGCTGAGTGGGTCTTATCGTTGTATCTTCCTCTTCTTGAGCTTTACGATCCTTTGATTTCCTTTTACGCCAATGTGAAAACTCGTCTCCATCATTTGAAACTCCACGTAAGCCTTGGCGATCACGTCCATCAAAACCTTTTGCCCCAAACTTATTTTCGCGTCCGTCTTTACTCTTAAGCCCTTTTTTGCTATTTGCTTCAGCTTCAGCTTGCTCATCCTTACCTTTTTTCTTAAGCAAGGCGGCTTTCTTTCTCTCCTCAATTTCAGCGAGCTCTTCTATAGTATAGATCTGAGCAACGGGAGCAGGGGGTCTACGGTTAAATCCACCTCCAGGACCTGGCGGTCTAGGAGCTCCAGTACGAAACCCTTCTCCTTGACCTTGAGGCCGAGGCCCACGAAACCCTTCTCCTTGAGGCCGAGGCCCACGAAACCCTTCTCCTTGAGGTCGAGGTCCTCGAAATCCTTCTCCCTGACCTTCAGGTCGAGGTCCACGGTATCCCTCTCCTTGACCCTGAGGCCGAGGCCCACGGTATCCCTCTCCTTGACCTTGAGGCCTAGGTCCACGGAATCCTTCCCCCTGACCTTCAGATCGAGGTCCACGGAATCCTTCCCATTGACCTTGAGGCCGAGGTCCTTGAAATTGCTGTCCATCACGAGGAGCAAAGCTGCGTTCAGGCCTATTATCTCCTCTGTCAGGTCTTGGTCCTCTATCAACTACAGTCTGTCTAAACTCACTATTTCTTTCGCCTCGAGGTTCTCTAAAATCAGGTCTTTCTCCTCGACTATCACGATAGTTGTTGGGTCGATCGCTTTGCATATCACGGAATTCAGACCTTTCTGGCCTTTCCGATCGCTCAAAACGCTCCCCTTTTTCTTCTCTAGGCTCTCGGTTTTCAGGTCTCTCAAAGCGCTGCTCAAATCGTCTTTCTGTTCGAGCTGTTCCTGTACGTTGATCATCCCTATGAAAATTACTATTTCTAGTTTCAGTATTTTCTTTAGCAGCAATCGGAGGAGGTGTTACTTTTTTAGGAGCTGTTAGTAGATCGTTAACATGCTTTCCTGTTGGGCCCAATTTTATAGTTGGAGCTGCAGGTGCGGGAGCTGCTGAAGCAACCGCTTTCTCTATTCGTTCCTCTGTAACTTTTGCTACAGATAAATCTTCTTTAATAATTTCAGGGATCTCCTGTTTTACTTCGGGCTTCACGTTTACACTACTCTTTTCACTGCTGACGTGTGATTTTTCAGGAACCACGGATGTAGGGGGGACAAAGTCCTGTGCTACAACTTTCTCAACAGGAGGCATGACCACTTCGGCACTCTGTTCTATAGCAGAAGGGGTAGTTTCTTTAACAACCTCTTCTAATTTAGGTACTTTTATTTCTTTTGATATTTTTGGTACTTTAGACTCTCCTATACTAGGCATAAGAGTCGGACCTTTTACTAATTGTAAAGCTGGTGAATCTTTGATTGGTTCAGCCTGCATCTCTATAGGCTGTTCCACAGGAGCCACAGGAGTAGCAAAAGAGGATTTTGATTTAGCTTTAATTTTTCTTTGTGAATTTTCATCCCCTGCATGAGCTGTAGAACTCTTAGAAGCGTCTTCTTTTTGCTTTACAAGTTCTTTTGCTATAACAGGCTCTTGTGAAACAACAGCTTGCGAGTCTTCTTGCTCTGCTCCTGGCTTGCTAAGCTTAGCCTTCAACCCTTTAAGATTGATAGCTTCTGCAATTTGCGTATTTTTAATATTAATCTTTAAATTCTTAGCCAAGGCTTTACATCCTTTGTTTACGTATTTCTTCTAATAGCTTGTCAGCGGCATCTGTACTTATGCCCGCTTTTCTTGCAATTTCTTCAGGCTGCGCTAATAAGATATCTCGCAACGTTGTATATCCGGCATCAATGACAGAAGGAACTATTAATGGATTCACTCCTGCGATCTGATCTAAGCTCTGATCAAGTACTGGATCATCAGAGTCAGCCCATTGTGCAGATTGCTCGTTCATAAAGCGAGTATACTCACTCATTTTCCAAACCTGAAGTTCTCTGCCAATCAACTCGCTATTTAAACGACTATTGGCTCCGCGTTTTCCTACAACTACAGGAAAGTCTTCATCATCTACAACAATCGTTATTTTATTTTGATCTGGAGATATCTGAAGTTTTCTGATAGCAATAGAACCTAATGATTTTTGTAGCAATTGTACAGGATCTTCGTAGTAATGTATAACATCTATTTTTTCATTATTGATTTCGCGCAATACATTCTTAATACGATTACCCCTCATCCCTATACAAGCACCGACAGGGTCGATACGAGGATCGGTTGATTGAACTGTTAACTTTGTACGGTATCCGGCTTCCCTCACAATAGTTTGAATAGAGATGATTCCATCATTTATTTCAGGAACCTCTTGAATTAATAATTGCTTAACAAATTCTGGATGGGAACGAGTTAAAACGACTTCTGCCCCACCATTTTCAGTATCACGCACGCAGAGTAACAACGCTCGAATACGATCCCCTACATTGTAAGTCTCTGTTTTAGGGTAATTTCTAGTAGATAACACAGCTTCTACTTTCCCTAGGTCTATAACTAATGCATTACCTTTTAAAAACCGTTTTACTGTCCCCGATACAATTTCGTTAACTCGATTGCGGTATTCTTGATAAATTACATCGCGCTCTGCATGTCGTAATTTTTGAGTAATGAATTGCCGTGCCTTTTGCGCTGCGATACGCCCCAAATCTTGAGCTGGTATAGGAACATCAATATATTGTCCTATTTCACACTCAGGGTCGATTACTCTAGCATCTTCAATAGAGATTTCGGTATGAGTTTGTGCTTTATCTTCGACAATCTCTTTCTCACTAAAAACTTCAACGTCACCTGTTTTAGGATTGATTTGAACAGAGATATTACTACCTTCTGGGGAGTTATTTCTAGCTGCTATGAGTAGAGATTCCTCAATAGCACTAATAATAACGTCTTTTTTAATTCCTTTTTCCTTTTCTAAGTACTCAAAAATTGCAATAAGCTCTTTATTCATTTTATGCCCAGTTCTTAAATTAACTTTATGATAGCCACTCAAAAAATTTTCAATACTTTAACGAAGTGTTTCTTGCTTAAAGACTGCAAAAAATTTGAGTAGCTACCTCTTAACTATGTATGACCTAAGATATTAATAACTACGACTGATATCTTTATTACTTTAAAATTTTAAAGAATGGGGCTTTGTCTTAGTTTATGCTTAAAATCAAGGTAGTCTAACGTTGACTCCTACAAATTTTATAAACAATTCTAATTCCTCTCCACCATTTTTTTGCTAAAAAGCATGATGCCTTGCAGTGACTACTATAAATAGCATTCACTGAAGGCATCATCGGGTAGAAAGTTGCTCCTATCCTATTTCCATAAGATAAGCAGCTCTTTCTTACTCATTCCCCCCTTGTGAGGAGATAATAATATCATCGCGACTAGGCTGATTATGATCTTGCAGATACTCTTTGATAGAAATATAGATCTTTTTATGCTCTGGGTCGACACGAATCACTTTAGCTTGGATTTCACTACCCTTAGTAATCACATCATCAACTTTACCAAATGGCTGATCAGAAAGCTCTGAAACTTGAATAACAGCTTCAATACCATAACCAATTTCTACAGAAGCTCCAAACGCTGTTGTCTTTGTAACAACACCTTTAACATAAGATCCGACAGGTACTTTTTCTTTAATCTTTTCCCATGGATTTTCTGTTAGTTGCTTAACTCCCAAAGTAATCTTACGGCTTGGCTTATCAATACTCAATATAACAGCTTCTAATTTATCGCCTTTCTTTAAAACTTCTGATGGGTGGGAAATTTTCTTACCCCAGCTTAGATCTGAAATATGGATCAATCCATCAATTCCAGGCTCTAATTCAACAAACGCACCATAAATTGTAAGGTTGCGAACTTCCACTTCCACTTTCTTTCCTACTGGATAGAGAGATTCCACTTTATCCCATGGATTAGCTTCTGTTTGCTTGATACTTAAAGAGATTTTACCCTCTTCAATTAAAACTTCCTTGACAATAGCTTCAACTTCTTGTCCCTTGACTACAATCTCGCTAGGATCAGTTACGTTCTTAACCCAAGACATTTCAGAAGAGTGAATCAATCCTTCAATACCAGGTTCAATTTCAATGAAAGCACCGTATTGTACAAGATTAACGATCTTACCTTTAACACGAGTTCCTGGAGGATATCTGTCAGCAATATGTTGCCATGGATTAGCTTCTTTTTGCTTAAGACCTAAAGCTACACGCCCTTTGTCTCTATCCACACTAAGAATAACTACTTCGATTTCTTGACCAATAGCTACCATTTCAGAAGGATGCTTAATACGCTTCCATGTCATATCAGTGATATGCAGAAGTCCATCGATACCGTTGAGATCTAAGAACACACCAAAGTCTGTAATATTTTTTACGATACCTTTGCGAACTTCTCCAGTTTGGATAGTTTCGAGCATCTCAGTTTTCTTAGATATTCTCTCAGCTTCAAGTAACTCTCTACGAGAAAGAACAATATTTTTGCGATCGATGTTGATCTTGATAATTTTAAATTCAAACGTTTCGCCCAGATATTCATCGATATTTTTGATACGTTTGTTATCAATTTGAGATCCTGGTAGGAAAGCTTCGACGCCCACATCCACCATGAGTCCACCCTTAACTTTGCGTAGGACCTTACCGGTAACAATAGATCCCTCAACACAGTTGTTGATGATGAATTCCCATTGCTTCTGACGATCTGCTTTCTCTTTAGAAAGAACGATTTGACCATTAGCATCTTCAGCATTTTCTAAGAATACATCGATCTGATTCCCTACAACGAGCTCTGTTGGATCTGTGAATTCAGATACAGAAACTAGACCTTCTGACTTAAGACCAACATCAATGACTGCGAAGTCTTTTAAAACATCAATAATAGTCCCTTTTAAAACTCGCCCTGAAGCAGCGAGAGAGAGTGAGCCCTCTTCCCCTTCCCCTTCTGAAGAACCTAAAAGGTTACGGAAGATTTCGGCATCTTGAGATGCAAACTCAACATCATCAAGGACATTGTTGTCATCCCAACTGTAAGCATGGTTTTGCGGCATTAATTTTTTCTCCTTTACTTTTTGAATTTAACATATCATCAATAAATAAAAAAGGCAATCTTAAATGGAAATCGATTCTTCTAGAATTTTGCTTAGAGTCCATAATAGATATTTTGTTGCAAATAGAGCTCAACAACAAATCAATGAAATATTATTGTATCTTAATCGCTTCTAGGTAAACTCAATTATTACTTAAACTGAGCTATGAAAGATACAACAAAAAAAACAAAATTAAAACATGAAACAAAACAAAACTTAATTCGCTGCTTTTAAAATAAAAACAATAACTTCAACTACTATTTAAAGTTATTTGTATAAAACAAACTCACTCCAATAAAAAGGATTACCATGAATTCTCTTAATCGTATTAATCGATTACAAATAATTCTTAAAGAGAGAGAACTTGATAGTTTCGTTATTGAGGACTCAATCAATCTGTTCTACTTTTTAAATCTAAATCTAAGTGCCGGCACTCTTATCATTACACAAACCGATGCTCAACTTTTTGTGGATGGCCGTTATATTGAGACATGTATTAAACAAGCCCCTATTCGTGTAGAATTAACATCTGATCAAAAAATCAAAAAATATCTGACAGAACAGTCGTCTGACCGTGTCAAATCTTTGGGAATCGACAGTAATCGTATTACTTACAGCGATTATTTACGATGGACTAAAAGGACAGGAGAGATAGGAACAGAAACTAAACATACAATAACTTGGGTACTTATTCCAACTGAAGGAATCATTGAATTTCTGCGTTCTAGTAAAGATAGCATAGAAATTGAATACCTCAAACAAGCTGCAGAATTAGGAGCCCAAGGGTTTGATTTTATCTGTAAGAATTTAAAAACTGGAATCTCTGAAAAAGAATTAGCTACTGAATTAGAAATTTTTTGGAAAAGACACCAGGGTGAGCGTTTAGCTTTTGAACCAATCATTGCATTTGGTAAAAATAGCTCCATGCCCCATTACCGCTCTGGGGAAAAAAAATTAACGGAGGGAGATACAGTTCTAATTGATATCGGTGTGGTGCTAAACCAATACCATTCTGATATGACACGCGTTGTATTTTGGGGAGACCCCCATCCTAAAATTAAAGAGATTTATTCTATTGTGAAACAAGCACAACAAGTAGCTTTAGATCTTTGCAAACCAGGAATCAAGCTAGGACAATTGGACGAAGCCGCAAGACAAATGATTGGCGAGGCTGGATATAAAGATTTCTTTAATCATAGCTTAGGTCACGGTTTAGGATTAGAGATCCATGAATCTCCTAAAGTCAGTCAATTATCTACAGACAAAGACTTAGAATTGCACTCGGGTATGGTGATTACAATTGAACCCGGTATTTATTTGCCTGATATTGGAGGAGTGCGTATAGAAGATACTATAGTAGTTACAGATCAAAGTTACGAAATTTTAACTCGTCGAAGTAAAGATTTACTCATTCTTGGTAATAAATGATATGAAAAATGGGATGAAATTGATCAAACAGCAAATGATTCAAAAATTACTTCCACAGCGATTTCATCCTCGCCTAGAGGAAGCTCATGCTTTTGCACCAGCACATCTTCATCTTTGTAAGGCTTGGGGGCTAAGAAACAAAGAACTTAATTTACCAATAGCCCCTAGCATCAGCTTATCTCTTCCTTTTGGCTCCAATGTTTGCGTCCAATTAGGCTATAACCATGATAGTATTAGACTCAACGAAAAGTTAGGAATTTCAGCAGCTCCTGAAATTGAATTTTTCAAACAGATTTTAGATCTGGTACGTCCTTATCCCGACTTTTACTTTACTATTATAATTAACGATACGATTTCAGATTTAGAAAGGCTAACTTCTAATCCCCTAGGATCTAAAATTGCAGCGCTTTTATTGGCCTTGCGCGATTTTTTCGACTGGAAGCTTGATAGAACACAACTTTGTATTTTAACCCGAATTTTGGCAGGAGAGGCTTGTATTTCTCTTTACTCAGGATTTGTAGAATGGGATAAAGGAGTTTCCCCTAATGGTTGGGATAGCTACGCTAGTCCCTTATCAATCTGGTGGGATGAACTTTTAGTAGGGCATTTACCCTTAAGCACAGAAAAAGCAAAGCGTTCACAGCAATATATAAAAGAAGCGCAACTAATACAAGAAACCTCCTCACTGTACACTGCGTGGGAAGCCGCAGCTATAAGAGATGTAATAGAGTTTAAAGAAGCTCTCAATTTTAAACAGTTTGAGAGAGTAGGACAAGTAAGTGAGAATAATGGTCTAACTTTACAAGCACTCGCTCTATCATCAATCCCAACTCTCTTGTACTGCTCACCCCAGACGATTGAATGCATCCATGAAATATGGCGAATACGAAATTCTGGTATCCCTCTTTATTTCACTATGGATCAGAGCGCCGATTTAAAAATTTTATTTTTAGAAAAAGATTTAGAAAAGGTCAAAAAAACATTTCCAAAGGCAGAAATTTTCATACCTTTTAACTCCCATTAACTTAGATAAAGGAGAGGACCAGATGGAACAACACACAACACTTAATATACAAAAGCTATTTAAGAATGGTTGGGAAAAAGGGATCTCACGCTTTTTAGCAAAGCTTTGTATTTGTTATCAAGAACAAATCCTCCTCATGCAACCAGCTTATACTCCTAATTTAGCTTGCCCTTACGACCTTCTTTCCATTCATTTAGAAGCTCGCGATACTTGTGAAGAATTATTTCCTTATATTGTCAAGTCAATGACTGGCTTAGAAGTATCCCGAATAGATCCTTGCATCTATTCTAGCATTCACACATCTGCAAAGGGTCCACAAACCCAGCTAGTAGTTATCCCTGTAATAGTAGATGCAGCTGATTCCATAAAACTTAATTCCCAGCACTACAGAGATGCTAATTGGATTAAAGAACAAGAACTTCATCGCTACCCCTTGACAATTGAACAACTTGAAATTCTAAAAAACTATTGGACCGCTTCTTACGTAGAACTAGCTGAAGTTTAATATGACAAAACAGTTTAAAAAAGCTTTGATCACAGGAGCCTCTTCAGGTATTGGCTATGAACTGGCTAAGCTATTAGCCTCTAAAGGAATTGATTTGCTTTTAACAGGTCGTGACCGCAACAGACTAGACCAATTACAGGCTGAACTAAATCCTTTAGGGGTCTCTTCTCAGATTTATAGCTTTGATTTAGGAAAAAGAGAGGATCGAATAGCATTACAACAACTAATTAGAACTCAGTCCCCTAACCTCGTGATCAATAACGCTGGATGTGGTCTATATGGAGACGCTATCCTACACTCTCTAGAAACTCACTCTGAACTTTTGGATGTAAATGTTAAAGCGGTATTAGAACTCACTTTAGTTGCTGCAGAAACGCTAAAAAAACAACACTTATCAGGAATTATTTTAAATGTCTCTTCCGCAGCAGCATTTCTACCATTTCCTAGCTTTGCAACTTACTCAGCTAGCAAAGCTTTTTTGAATCAATTTTCCCTTTCTATAGATACGGAGCTACAGCCATATAACATTCGTGTACTAACAGCATGTCCAGGGCAAGTAGCTACGAAATTTCGAGAGCGTTCTTCTCGCGGTTTTCCTCAAAAAGAGGAATTTTATACAATGTCTCCTCAACTTGCTGCGGTTAAAATCTGGAAGCAGATTGAGGAAAAAATTCCTCTCTATATTTTCGATTGGCGTACTCGCTGGGCTATTCGATTAGCAAACAATTTTTTACCCCGTCGACTCATTGCCTATATACTGAAAAAACAGATTGATTCTCGCCATAATTTTGGTAAGGATAAGGAGTCATAGGTGCTACAACGCACTATTTTCCTTTTACACTTCTTATTTCCACCTTAAATTACCAGAGCTTTTAAAGTTTCTGATAGTTACACCTAGACCTCTTACTACTCTAAATAAATTTGGTTCTAAACAAGCTAAAACAGTTTTTCATCATTATAACTTATTATGAAGGAGTAGATAAAATTTTATGCATAAACACTTTATTGGATAGACAAATAGATGCTTGCAACTAGGTTCTTCAACAGATCTATTGATTAAAAATCAGGAATTTGCGTAACTTATTGTTAGATTTTATTCATTGCCTAGCTTTGCGGCCATGGCGGAATTGGTAGACGCGCTAGATTCAGGTTCTAGTCGAGGAAACTCGGTGGATGTTCGAGTCATCTTGGCCGCATTTTTTACCCACACAGGATAAGTGTGGGTTTTTTATTTCTTCGAGCTTTTTTATTTAAGAGTTCTTGTTTTAGTGGCTCTTGAGCTACATAACTAGTTTATTTAGCCTTCCCGTAAGCATTTTCGTTATAAAGTTTGATCATATCCTGCACATGTTCTAGCTTATTAAATATCTCACGAAACGCTTTATTAAATTGCTGCTGTTCCTCAACATTAACCCCTTTAGTCTGACTTTCAGCAATTTTAGCCATTTTACTCATACGAGAAAGGGCTGTTGAAATTTGGTCTATCTCTTGTTCAAAAAAGGAGACCATCTGCTCTGATGTTTTGATTTTAGACATCTCAACCATACGCTGAGAACGCTGCTTTTGCCAAGTTCTATTATTATGGAATAAAAGACCATATTGATTCAAATCGTTCATCAAAGTTTCTACTTTTGTTAAAACGGCTTCAACTTGTAAATATAGATCATCTTGTTTTAAGAATTTCCCTACATTACCTTTGCCTTCTGCCACTTCATCCACTATTTTTTTGACATTTTCAGAAGCTACTTTGGCATTATCCATAGTCACAGCTAAGTTAGTTAAGGAAGTATCCAATGCAGGCCAACTCTTTTCCAATTGACTTTGCAACCTTCCTAATCCCAGGGACAAAGTTTCAATATTAGTAACAATAGCTTCAAGGCGTTCTGGCTGATTAAAAGCAGTTGTAATTTGGCTCAAGTTTTCAGTTGTTTTAGCTAAAGTTTCAATGAGCTTGAGTTCTTCAGCTTCATGCATCTGCTTACCTAAAGTTTCCATTACAGTACCAAATTGTTGACTTGCTTGGTGCAGCGATCCCACGAGGTCTAGTTGGTTTCCTCTTTCTAAGGCTTGTTGTAACTGGGTAAATGAGGACTTAGCGCCCTTAATTGTCGATGCAAACTCATCACTATTATCTTTAATCAAATCAGACAAATTCTCAAAAGTAGTACTAATTCGATCTGTAACAGTCATAATCTGCTCTAGCGCTTCATTGATCACCTCATTCGAACTTGCATAGATCACATCACCAGATTTGAAAGGCTCGCCTGTAGGTTGATTTAATAATGGCTTTCTGGGAGTAATTGCTATTACCTTTTCTCCAAAAAAACCAGCTGTTTGTAGACTAATCTCATCTGAAGGATATACTTGTACACGAGAATCAAGTCTTAAAACTAGTTCATAAACAAATAGACGCCCTGTAGCATCAGCTTTCTGTTGCCGTGCATTTTCGACTGTATGGATAGCAGTGACGTCTCCAACAGGTTTCCCCGCAAAAGCAACACGAGTGCCTACACTTACTTTATCGATAGATGTAAAACGAACTTTCAAAGTTTCTTTACCATCTCCAGCTGAAGGACGTATAAATAATAGAGCAGCTACCGCAATGCTAAGCGCTGTTAATACAAATAACCCTATAGAAAAATTTTTATTTATAGTTGTCATAACCTACGATTGCGCTCCTTTCTCCTGTTGAGTTATTTTATCATTATAATTAAAAAAAGCATTCTTAAGAAATTGTGGAATTAAAGGGTGCTCCCCTTTTAAAAAGTTTTTTTTCGTATCAATATAACCCACTTTCCCTCCGTCTAAGATAGCTATGCGATCTGCGACTTTAAGGGCTACAGGGATATCGTGAGTAACCACAATGCTTGTTGCATCAAGCTGCTTTTGTATCTCTACAATCAAATCCCCCATCTGGTTCGACATAATAGGATCAAGCCCTGTAGTAGGTTCATCGTATAAAAGAATAGGTGGACGATAAGCAATCAAACGTGCAAAAGCGGCCCTTTTTTTCATACCTCCAGACAAATTAGCAGGCATCTTATCTTCAGTTCCAGCTAACCCAACTTGCTCTAAAACGTCCTTGACTCGTTGAGAAATCTCAGCCTCAGACATCACTTCCCCTGTTTGGGGGTCCCCGTGCTCTCGTAAGTAGAAGGCCACATTATCTTTTACAGTCATTGAATCAAAGAGGGCTCCGCTCTGGAATAACATTCCAATATTTTTTAAAGCTTCATAAAGGTCTTTTTCATTTAATCCTGTAATCACTTTTCCAGAAACTTCGACAAAACCTTCATCCAAGGTTTCTATACCAATGATTTGTCTTAATAAGACACTTTTTCCTTCTCCAGAGCGGCCTAAGATAACTAAGGTTTCCCCTTTTTCGACTTTAAGCGTTAACCCCTTGAGGACTGTCTGCTTACCAAAGCTTTTCCATAAATTATTAACAACAATCATATATTTCTAAGATTAAGGGTGATTCGAATAAGATTTAGAGTAATAGTTAGTAAAAAGTTACTAAATAGAATAACAGTGTAACAAATCACGACGCTATTGGTAGTAATTCTTCCAACCCCCGCAGCGCCCCCTTTCGTAGACATTCCTTTATAACAACAGATTGAAACGATCAAAAGTCCAAATAAGAGAGCTTTCGACATGCTGATGAAATAGTCAAAATGAGTCAACTGATTAATAATCGGGTCATAAAAGTTAGCAGGGGTCATTCCAAAATGGTAAATAGAGATCCCATAAGCACCTAAAATTCCCATGCAATTACTAAAAATAGTCAATAAAGGAGCCATTAAAATTCCTGCAATGAGCCGAGGGGCCACTAAGTAGCGTAGTGGATTAATAGACATTGACCTTAAAGCATCAATTTGTTCCGTGACTTTCATACTTCCAATTTCAGCACACATGGAGGCCCCAATTCTCCCTGTAATCATAAAGGCTGTTAAAACAGGGCCTAATTCTACGATCATTGATTTAGCAACCATTAACCCTGTAACACTGGTTAATCCTTTATCTGATAACTGGTAAAATGATTGAGCAGCTAATACTAATCCTGTTGAAAGTCCTGTTAAAGCAACTACAGGAAGAGAAAGGACCCCAACTTGATAGAGTTGATCACGCAAAAGATGCCAATTAGGACGTTTCGCTACTACAACCTTGAATACTTCCATAATAAAAAGTATAAATTCACCTATCCCACAAATCAGATCAGAAATACGATCTTTAATGGAGCCTAATCGACTGATATATTCTATAAACACAACAAATCACCTTAAATAAACTATTAAAATTGCCCTCGTCCCATAAATGCGCGCGCCAAAGTTCCACTGTCTACAAATTCAAAAGAACTACCAATTGGTAAACCGAAAGCTAACCGAGATAATTTAACTTTGCAAGCTGCTAATTCTCTTTTAAGGTACCAAGCTGTTGCATCTCCCTCTAATGTTGAATCTAAAGCGATAACAACCTCTTGAATATTAAGCAGCTGTATACGATCTTTCAGATTATTAAGAAATAAATCCTCTGGATGATACCCCTTCATCGGAGATAAAAGCCCTCCTAGAACATGGTATAATCCTTGGTATTCCCCAGTTGAATCTATAATAAAAACATCCTTTGCATGCGCAACAATACATAACTGCAAGGAATCCCGGTTTTTTGTATTACAATAGTCACAAATTTTTTTTCCAATTAGACACCCACATACTGGGCAATTATGCAAATGCTCTCTAGCTTGTAAAATAGCGGTAATCACTTCATGAGAGACAGTCTCAGGTTCTGAGAGGAGATGAAATGCAAATCGCTCAGCACTTTTAACTCCTACTCCTGGTAATTTGCGAAAAATTTCGATCAATCGTGCTAATGGAGCTGGATAACGCAACATAGAATGATCCTTAGTTCTATTAATATTAGAATTAAATTTGGTTAAGCTAATTTGCTAAAAAGCTATTAGGCCATCAAAATTATTAGGAATCCAAAGAGGCTCAATATAATATAGATATTATCCTATATCTCATTTTTTACAGCGAGAATTATTGTAGATACAAAATATGAGTCATTCGTATAAGTCATACAAAAAAATTCAAAGGAGACACCCTATATATACTTGCAGTGATGGATTGGATATGAATACTATCCTATCCACTCACTTTAGGAAAATTAATGATAAAAGCGACGAGATTGAATTAACCCCAGTAACATCCCTAATAAAGAGATGCCACTTATAAAATAATCACCCCAATAAGTGTAAAGGGTTGAATAATGATAAATAGGTAGGTTAGCGTAATAGAATGCATGCACCTTGTTTTGCTGTGAAGAGGTCTTTTGATCGTATTTGACCGATTCTCCTACGGCATCTATGACTGCACTTATCCCCATATTACATGAACGTAACAAAGGGAAGCCATTTTCTACTGTACGTAAACGCGCATGAGCTAAGTGTTGCTTATCCAAGCCTGAATTAGGGAACCATACATCGCTAGTCAAATTAAGGAGGACTTCTGCGCCTAAATGACGATTTTCTCGCATGAGGTGCCCATAGGTCTCCTCGTAGCAAATAGAAATACCCATAGGAGTTGCCCCTTTAAAAATCTGTGCTTTTTCCCCTACCTGAAAAGAGTCATATACTCCATAGATTGCACTCAATTCTTTAACCCAATCATATGGGATATACTCCCCCATAGGCACTAGGACTCTTTTAGCGTAGCGATCACGTAATTCTCCTGTTGCTGCAAAATGGAAAGCACTATTATAGATCCCATCATCACCTAAGCCAATCACAACCTCTGTACTCAGCCATAGAGCTAAAACCTGGGCAAGGTATCCATTGTTGATGCCCCAAATGGAGGATTTATTCTCCTGTTTTTTTTCAAAAACCCAAGGAGCTACTAGATCTGGGAGAGGAAAGATTGCTCCTGTTTCTTCAAAGAAAATCTTTTCCATTTCAGCAAAAGAATAAAAAGGATAGCAAAGGTCAAAAGGGAAAGCCCCTTCTGGAAGTAATAGCAAATCTATCTTTTGATGTTGCAAAGGCTTTAAAGCTTGCAACATAGAGCGCCACTGTTCTAGAGGGTGTATCATCTCCTGCTGCCAGTTTTCCGATACAGCATGCTTTTCAGGGACTGTAAAGTGGGTATCGAGTAGAACGACGTCTATTTTTTTTAGATCGTTAGATTGAGTTGCTATTCTATGTTGATGCCAACCTATGTGTCCCCATCCATAGAGATAAGGGGTAAGCGCTAAGAAAAAAAACGTTACAAAGATCATTCTGAGATCTGTTTTAGTTGAAACCAGTCGTTGCCACAAATAGAATGTCAATAGATTGGTAAGAATCACCCAATAAGAAAGGAGATATACCCCTCCAATAGCTGCTAGCTGTGCTCCTGGCAAGGTTGAAGCTAGTGCTAGACCGGCAGGAGACCAAGTCGACCCCGTCATTGGAAGTAACCGCATAAGCTCCAGTAGCACCCAAAATCCAGGTAGAACTAGAAAATGGTAAAGCTTCCACCGATAAAGTTGTAATGGAATGAAGTTGGTAAACACCGCAAATTGAAAAGCCATCGCTGTAACAAGGATCCCATAGGCCGCATATAGGTAAAGTTCTGAATAATAATGCTTGCCAAACCAGGAAAACTGAACAAGTTGCACAGCTATGTACCACACCAAAGAGAGGATAAAGCGCGTACGTTTGGGAGAGTCTTGTGGTAATGCGGCCCAAAAGAGGGTATATCCAAAGATAGCAGCAATAGGCCCTAGGATAGGATAGTTTGCTTCTTGTCCATAGGCGACAATGAGCCACGAGAATACAAGACTAAGTAAACGAAGGAGATATGTGTTCATTTTTGTATCATTTGTTTTATATTGTTTTGATTTTTAAAACGATTATGACATACCTGGTCTTAAGCATTCAATATTTGCAATAAATTATTATTGGTAATTTAACTGGAGCAATGCCAGATAACCGTTCTTATGGTTTAAAATAAACTAGAAGTTTTGTTTCTAGCACTAGGCCCCTAGTGCATTTTTATTTTGTCATCTATCCCTCACACTGAAGTGCGGGGCTAGAGAGAGAAGGTTACGCCTCATCTGAGGCTTACTTGTAGTGACAATAGTTAAGTAGGTTGTATCTTCTTTTAGATTACGATACACTGCTCCCTGAAAGACTTTATGTTGTGAATAGCATGAAATAAGGATAACGAGCGGTGCGATGCAGCGCTCTCTTTTTGGAAAATTGGTCTTCACAGCGCTGCGTTGCACCTAAGATACCGTCTTGTACTGTGCTACAATACCAAGCCTAGGCTGTAGACTGCTAAAATTAAAGTTAATTCGATTAATCCCTCGGCATTATTGTGTAAGTGGTAAAGCGATTTCCAAATCATATAAGAGGAAATTGTGTGGTGAGAAAGATTTAATTCTGCTTGGCTGACAGCTACTTGATATTGGAGTAATTTGTAAAATTTATTGGAAGAAAAGATAATATAAGAAAGAAGATTCCATTTCTTTATAAGAAGCTATAAAATGAAAAACCGCAAGAGATTTCTCTTGCGGTGAACTTTTTAAAAGCTAAAAAATCGAGCTTTGATTAGAAGCCTACAGTTGCACCGAAAGCAACATCCCAGTGGCAAACCTTAGCTTCACTTTTTACTTTAACACCAGCAGGCTTTGTTTGCTTCTTAGCTTTAGCATGAGCATAACTACCTTCTAAGCTTAATCCCCAAGCTTCATCCATCTTATAATCTAAGCCTAAAGTAGTCTTAAACTGGTTAGCTCTTTTCTCGAGGTTCATGTCTTTGAATTTTGATTTCACTTTTGGCTTCCCGTAAGTAAAACTAGCACGGATTGCAAAATCATCTGAAGGCTTTACAGTCATTTTAAGACCAGCAACAGGAGTGTGCAATGTTTTTAATGTATCTTTACCGTGTCTTACGTGTAAACGTTGGAAACCATAACCTACTACAGGAGTTAAGCTAACACCTTCAGCAATGTTGAATTGGTATCCAAAAAGAGCTTCCCCTTCAAATGGGTTTAACTTACTCTTAGACTTATTTTGATTTAACTTAACGCCATTTCTTTTATTAACGTTCTTTGTTTTTCCTGTATGGACGCCATAATGAATTCCACCTTCTACATAGAACTGGTCATCAATTAAACCATTAAAATGTCCGTTTAACATGACATTTTTAGCGCCTTTCATCTCGGATGAGTATTTTTCAGTGTCGCTTTTCTTAGTAGATTTGACTCCAGTTTGTCTGTAACCAACGCTCATACCAGCGTTAAATACGTTTTCAGCTTGTATAGCAGAAGCGGATAATAATCCAACAATAGCTAATAAAATCTTTTTATTCATTTGAGACTCCTTCAAGTCATTTTTTTTTGTTTATAATTTCTTAAATGTCGTTATATTTTTTGATGACTACAATAACTCAAGATCAACATTAATGCAAGGCATTTTATACGTTCTCAATTTAATTATACAATAACTTTTATCATAACACGATTTTTGCCTATTAAACCTTTCTCTACAGCTACGTGTGAAAAGTTACCCTTTAGCCTATCATAATCATTAAATTTCAAAATTGCATTACCACCTGTCTGATGGAAAATAAACATTAAACTTCTTCTGCGGGTTTATTGTCAAATAAACTAGTTTCTTTATCTACTATCTTTTTGAAAAACTGCTGCTAACTAAATGTCTAAATAGCGATTTAAATTCCAAATATGTGCCAAACCGTGTTGCTCTTTACCTAGGCTTTCTTCCTTAATATTAAAGGCAGATCTGTCAGCATAAACCCGTTTTTTTTGATCTTCCCCTTCATTTTCTATTTCTATTTGATAATAGGGAAGACTGTAAAAAAGACCAATATAACAAAAGTTGTTTTTTTTGTCATCTGGCCAGGCCATTAATGACGTTGAAACTTGTAATTCCTGTCCTAACCTGAGTATCACAGGTTTAATAGCATTGCTAAATGCTGCCGTATAAGCATTCCACAATAGTTTTTTGTCTTTCAGCGTATCATTTATTGTTTGTTGCACTATTCCATCATAGATTTCTAAAGTTTCAAGAAATAAATCCAAGCTTTTCACTTGAAATATCAATCTATTATATAACTTTTCGCTAAGATCCCTGGGAATATTAACCCCTTGTAGGCTTAAATAATGATACTCTAACGCGATTTGGCGAACCTGTACAAATATTTTCCTTGCCTTATCATCGTTAACTCCGGGAAAACACTCACACATTCCTATACGCAGTAAATCATTTACTTGTTCTACGTCCCATTGAACAATCCCGTGTAGCCATAGAGAAAGATCTAATAAACTTCCTTTTAAAGGCAAATAACGCCCTAAAACAATTGTACTTTTAAAATAACTACAAGTGGCTTTTCCCATCATATCAGTAATCGTGTCATATGGAGCCAATGGCCATATCCCCTCTCCCTGATTAATCAAACCTCCATTCAGGATAGGGGATAAACTTTTCCTATTACCTAAAGAAGAGCGAACCTTCTGCCAAATAGGATGTGGTGGCAAGTAATCGCTAATAGGCTCTCCCATACGAGAGGAAAAGGCTAAAGTAACGCGAGCACTAATCCCTGCTTCTAGCCGGTTAAGTGCTACTGCCTGTTGTTCTGTTAAATCGCTTGTCAAACTAGGTAACAAATAAATCAACTCTTGTGAAGGAGGTAACAGTAGCTCTAAAAGCTGAATCTCCTTCAAGACAATATCTATTTCGGTAAATTCATTTAAATTCTTTAGCTTTCTGTAAGCAATTCCTCCATTCCCTTCCCAAACCACACCACCCAAAAAAGATATAAATTGCTGAATATGAGATAATTGCTCTTCAAAAACCTTACGCTTTTTTTCTTCCAGTAAATGATTCTCTTTGAATGAATTCTGTAAAAAATAAAATTTTACGAAAATTTTGATTCCTTTTTCTTTTAAATAAGAGATTCCTGACTGCAAACAACTTTGGTCGTTAACTTCCCCCTCTTTTAGAGCTCCCATATAAGGAAGCCATCCTAAAATGACACTATTATAACCCCAACGCATAAGACTTTTATAAAAAAATTCCATTTGAGATGTTTTGCCCCACCAAGAAGGCACAGCCAAAGCTAAAAATTCACTTAACGGAACTAATTTTGAGCAACCAACCCAGAAAATGCGAGTACCGACTAAAGGCTTTCGATCTCCCAACCATTCACAAAGACAACCAGCTTTTGCCGCATAGTAAAGCTGCCATGCCGCATGTTCTGCAGTGCTTTTACTACCAGCTTCAACATAAAGTGTCCCAGATGCATATTCCACATGATAACTTTCTGAATCGGCTCGTGCTTTGATGCGAAGTTGCCAATTCAAGCTCTTTCCTAAAAAAAGGGGAGGGTAATGAGCCCATAAGGTATCAATGCAGTCTATTTTTTCTTTCATCTTAGTAGCTAATTTTATGGAGAGTGTTTTATATATCAGTCTATACAATATTCTTCTGTTAATTCTACTTCCAGAGAATTAGTTAGGGAGGTCTGCTTTGACTTAAGCCAAACTTTAAAGAGTTAAACCTCCTTTAATTTTTTTTCTTATCGGGAGAATTAATGAAAATCTATTGTTAGAGACTTGTTGTACATAGTAATGAGTTTCTCCACTTTTACATAGACTATAAAACTAGAACTTGAGTATTGAATATGGATACAGCAGCCTTTAATCTCACCTATGAAACTTTCCCTTCTATGCAAAAAGTATGGGAGGATCTCCCTGCATCATTAAAGATGCAACGGTTTGTATGTGAATCGCGGCAACAGGTAAAGAACATATTAGATGGGATTGATCAGCGCTTATTGATTGTTTTGGGTCCTTGTTCCATTCACGATTTGACAGCGGCGGAAGAGTATGCATTACAAGTTAAATCGTTATCGGAAAAAGTAACAAACCATTGCTTATTAGTAATGCGGGCTTATTTCATGAAACCTCGTACAGGAATTGGTTGGAGAGGTTGGATATCTGATCCTTTTCTTGATCAAACACATAATATAGAAACAGGCCTTTATACTGCGCGTGCTTTTTTGCTAAAACTTGCAAACCTTAATATACCTGCTGCGATCGAATTTGTAGATCCTTTGATAAGTCCATACATTGCTGATTTAATTACTTGGGGCGCCATTGGAGCTCGCACTGTAAAATGTCCTTTACACCGTCAACTTGCCTCTAGTCTACCCTTACCGATTGGATTTAAGAACACATTAGACGGGGATTGCCTTCCTGCTATTCATGCGCTAATGGTTGCACAACAAAGACACGATTTCCTAACCATGGCTCCTTCAGGCAGTTTAGCAAAAGCTCGTTCTAAAGGAAATTTAGACACCCACCTTATATTAAGAGGGGGAAATAAAGGGCCTAATTACGATAAAGAGTCCATAGAACATGCTAAACAATTATTGATAGATAAAGGCCTCCCTGTACGACTTATGATTGACTGTGCACATGGGAACTCTAAACATAAACCTTATGATCAGCAGATTGCATGGCAATATACTTTAGATCACATAGCGCAAAAAAATTCAGGTATTATAGGATTAATGTTAGAGAGTAATTTATTTGCAGGGAACCAACCCCTTTCCTCTCATTTGCGATATGGAGTTTCAATTACAGACCCTTGCTTAGACTGGGAAACCACAGAAAAAATGGTTTTAAATATACAAGCAGCTCATATAGAAGATAAGGGAAGGTATCCGCAAAATTTATCTATCCATTGAAATACTTAGCAAAGATTGCAAATACAGAGGGGGAAGAGGAGAACTCCCCACCTCTGCATATACATTAAGAATTAGAAGTACTATATTTTTGATACAGCTTGAGATATGATTGAGCGGATTGTTGCCAACTAAAATCAGAACGTATTCCCTGAAGAACTAATTGTTGCCATTTTTTCTTATCACACTTCCACAGACGCAGCACCCTATCAACTACCCAATCGATTGCATTAGTATCTGGATGCTCAAATACAAAACCATTTGTTAGACTAAAAGGTTTTCCACTATATTCAATATCAAATACAGAGTCAGCCAATCCTCCTGTTTTTCTAACGATTGGGACAGTACCATACCTTAAAGCAATCATCTGAGTCAATCCACATGGCTCGAATAAAGAAGGAACAATAAAGGAATCACAGCCGGCATAAATCCAATGAGAGAGTTCTTCATTATACTTAAGCTCTAGATGTACATCGCGATTTCCTTGCAACTCATGCTTTAAAGATTCAAACTGAGCTTGAATTTCTGGATCGGGGCTTGTCCCTAATAAAACAAATTGTCCTCCCTGCTCCAAAGTACGAAAAATTGCTCTTTTGATTAGATCGATCCCTTTTTGAGGGACTAAACGAGTAATACATCCCATAAGATGCTTGGAATCATCCAGATCCAAACCTAATCGCGTCTTTAATCGTTTCTGAATTTCATATTTACCGCATAACCCCTTTTCAGTTTCCCCATTATAATGCACTGGCAAATATCGATCGATGTGTGGGTTCCAATATACATAGTCAAGGCCATTTAATATCCCGCTGAATTTATGACTGTAATAAAGAAGGGTAAGATCAAGCCCCCGCCCCCCTATACTTGTTAAAGATTCTTTAGCATAAGTAGGAGACACTGTAGTCACAAAGTTAGCATAGACAATTCCCCCTTTTAGCAGATTCAAATTAGAAGGGTAGGCATTATCTTGAAGTTTGTCCATAGACAAATATTTGAAGCCATCAAGCCCTACTTTATAAAAGAGGTCTGCTCCGCACGCTCCTTGATACTCTAGGTTGTGAATTGTAAATCCAATACTATTACATTGCATCCCTCTGTGTCGGTACTCTTCCTGATACAGTAAACCTATTAAGGCTGTTTGCCAGTCATGGGTATGGATCACATCATAGTTCTGTTTTGTTTTTATTTGCTGCTTGTGCAGATATTCCATTGCCGCTCGACAGAAAAAAATAAATCTTTCCGTATCATCAAAACAACCATAAAATGCTCCTCTATCAAAGTATTTAGCTGGGTGATGAAGCTCTAAAAAAGTGATATTCAAATCTTCAGCTTTCCCCTGCCATACAGAGACATGCAGTTCTTCCTGGTTACAGTTGAATTGAAACTGCTGCAATTTTTTCAAACTTTGAACCATACGATAGTCAATACAATCATATTTTGGTAAAATAACCTCTACCTGATGTCCTAATCGTACAAGTTGGCGGCTTAAGCCCAATAAGACATCACTGAGTCCTCCCACCTTAGCAATAGGAGCGCACTCTGAGGCAATTTGAATAATGTTCATATTTTTTGATACTCCAACAAAGGGATCTGCGAAATAGGGTTAAAACTCTACAATTTTCCATAATTTGCCTAACAGAAACATACTCTTGAGTAAAACACAACTACTTCATTTACCTTATTTAAGAATTGATTAAAACCACTCATATTTAGAAAGATACGTAACCAAAACAAAGCATCAACTATTTACTCTTGATCATAAATACTTAAATTCATATGATTATGTTCATATTCGATCAATCACTTCCAATCTATTGGGGCGTGGCCAAGTGGTAAGGCAACGGTTTTTGGTACCGTGTATCGGAGGTTCGAATCCTTCCGCCCCAGCATTTTTAATACTTCTTATTTTCTATATATTCCATATTTCATACCTACTTAAGATCGTTCAAAGAAATTATATATATTTTCATACCTTCGTTTGCCCATCTATAGTTTATTAAATTAATTTTAAAACTTGCAAACAGAAATCTCTTTTCTTATAATGCTAGTCCAAAATAGAGTACAAAACTTAACGATTTTTTTATGCTCGAGAAAACATCCAAGTCGTGTCGAGTAGTACTTATAAACGACTTTTCAGCTAGCTTGTTCAAAAAATCAATATTTTTTCCTGTAGCATAAGATTACAATTTGTAAAACTTTATGCCGGGAAGGTATTTTTTATTGAAGAGTAAATGATGTGATTAAGCTCGTTTTTAAATTGACTTAACATCTTTTTTGTAAAATAAAGCGTTTAGATGCTTCTTATTTTATAGATTTGAACTTGAGTTTAAGGAACAGAAGAACAGAATTTATCCGTAACGGAGGATTAATGAAGCTGGTTATCAAGCCTCGCACAGGGGCAAGCAAAGGTGAAGTTAAACGTATTCGACGTGAAGGGGACATTCCTGCAGTATTATATTTCAAAGGTAGCGATACACAGAATATAACTATTGCCGGAAATGCATTTTCACAAATTTTACGTGCTGTAGCTCCAGGACATTTGCCAACAACAGTCTTTACTTTAGATATTGATGGTAAAGAAGTACGTGCTATTATCAAAGACATTCAATACGATGTCATTACTTACAAAGTTAATCACTTGGATTTTCAAGGGTTATCAGATACAGATCAAATTACTATTAATGTTCCTATTAACTGCACAGGACAAGTTGAGTGCGTTGGTATTAAGCTCGGCGGCGTGATGCGTCAAGTTATTCGACACATGAAAGTACGTTGCAGCCCAAAACAAATTCCTACCCATTTTGAATTAGACATTCGTGAGTTAGGAATGAAACAATCAAAGCGCCTTTCTGACATTGCATTACCAGCTGGAGTTATACCTGCTGTCGATACAAAAGAAGTTGCTGTTGTTATTGTAAAACGTTAATTGCAAAGCGGCTTTAGCTCTTGGAACAAGATCTTTTATTGCAACCCAAATTGATTGTAGGCCTTGGAAATCCAGGGACAGAATACGCTTTAACTCGGCACAACTTAGGATATCTAGCTGTGACGGAATTAGCTAAAAAATACCAGCTTAAGTGGCAAAAAGAGAAGAAACTTCAAGGGTATATTGCTAAAGGCCAAATTTTAAACCACGTTGTTTGCTTACTGTTACCCACTACTTACATGAATCTTAGTGGACAGTCAGTACAAGCATGTTTGCGTTTTTTTCGCATACCGCAGACGCAGCTTTTAGTCATATCTGACGAAATAGCAATCCCTTTTGGCAAGATACGCTTGCGTTTACAGGGAAGCGCTGGGGGGCATAATGGTTTAAAGAACATTGAACATATGTTAGGTACGCAAATATATTGTCGCCTACGTATGGGTATAGGATCCCCTGCTAAAGAAACACTAGAGGACTATGTGTTAAACCGCTTTTCCTCTGACGAGCAAAGCTCTTTACCCGATTTGATATCACAAGGTGTAAAAGCTATAGAAATTTGGTTGACAGAAGCAACTGAGACAGCAATGAATATTATCAATCTGCCGCCTACGAAGCCAAAGTCTCCGCCAAAACAAGCTCAGAAGTTAGCAAGACAGCCCGATCTTAGTGAAAAGCCCCCTACAAATGGGGACCAAGGAATAAATGAAAAAAAGGAAGCGTAATTATTAACTAGTAACAATAATAAATTATTGATGCAGTTACATATTGCCGACCTTGATTAGAAAAAGCAGGAAAAATTGAATTATGAAGAAGAGTCACAAGCACCTTTACGAAGGGATGTACATCCTGAATGCGACATTAAGCGATGAAGCGCGTAATAGAGCATTAGATAAAATCAAAGCAGGTATTACAGAACACGGTGGAGAGATCCATAAATTACATGAGCTAGGAAGACGCAAATTAGCTTACCCTATCGACAAAAAGCGTGAGGGATATTATTATGTTATTTTCTTCTCAGTAGATACAGCAGCTATTAATGAGATGTGGAGAGACTACCATCTAAACGAAGACTTAATCCGTTTTATGACTTTGCAAACAGAAAAAGTAGAAGAAGAGATTAAGCATCTTGAAATTATTGAGTCTGCTTAATTTTAACTAGCCTCATCTGCATAATAGCAGTTCATTACAACGAATTAAACGTTTATATTAGGAGAAAATAAATTATGTCACTCAGAAGAAGATCAGGGGGAGCAATTACAGAGCCTCGTCCTAAAAAGCGCAAGCGCTGCCCTTTTACACTATCAGGTATCCAACCTCAGCAAATTAATTACAAAGATGTTGAGTTATTGAGAAACTTTATTACAGAACGCGGCAAAATTATTCCTCGTCGCATTACAGGAGTTTCCGCAAAACACCAACGTTTCTTAGCCCAAGCGATCAAAAATGCTCGTCACATGGCGCTATTACCTTTCGTTGCAGCAGATTAACAGATAATAATATCAAGGAGCATCTAAAGAAATGGCCCAACAACAATTACTATTATTAGAAGACGTGGATAGCTTAGGACGTAGCGGTGACGTAGTACAAGTTAAACCAGGATATGCACGTAACTTTTTGATTCCTCAGCAAAAGGCTGTAGTAGCAGATAAAAATACATTACGCCTACGCGAACGCTTGCAACAAGAGCGTACTAAGCGTGCTGCAGAAGACAGACAAGAAGCTGAAATGATCGCTTCTAGAATTGACGGCATACAACTCTCTATTGAAGTTAAAGTTGATCCGGAAGGACACCTTTATGGTTCTGTATCACAAGTTGATATCGTTAATCTTTTAGCTAAAGAAGGATTAACTATTGAGCGCCGCCATGTAGTACTTGCTCATGCAATTAAGAGCACAGGAGAGCACACTATACCTCTACGTTTAAAAGAAGGTATCCCTGCTCAATTTACACTACAAGTTAACGGAATCCGTTAATTTATTGAGCCTCTTTCGAAGCTTCACTTTGGATGAGTCGATAGACGATCTGTTCGAAACCTGTTTCGAGCAGATCTATTCTAACTGTTTTCTTCAGTGAACAGAGCAAAAAAAAAATCCACTCATTTGGGTGGATTTTTTTTTGCTCTTAAAATTTTAGCTAAGATTACAAAGTTGCATTGCAAAGGGTAGATGTTCTAAAGATAAAGGGTCACGCCTTTCCCCTAAAATTACACCAGAAGCGTTCAAAGTATAGATCGCTTGCGGATGAATTTGGGTGCAAAGCTGCTTTAAATCCTCTCCATTAACAACAATCCAATTAATCTCTGAAAAAGCTGCTAATAACATGACTAGATCATGTTCAGGGTCATGATCCCGGATATAGACCACTAATTCCTGGTCTTTATATTGTAATTTGATTTGAAGAAGCTGCTTAAGTAAAGCTGAATTTAAAGCAGACATTGTCGGAATACTAACTAATACAAAAGGTTGTTCTTTTAAGGCATGAATCAATGCAAATAAATGATCTCCTTCAAAGATTTTATTTTCACTATCACCTTCTAGAACCCGCCTTGCCAATTCTGATAGGGAAACTTGTGCACACCCTACCTTCTCTACAGCAATTCCTGCTGCTGTATTAGCTAATTGGATCGCTTCTGCTATGCTTAATTGGTTTACTAACCCAAAAGTTAAAGCAGCAAGAACCGTATCTCCAGCTCCCGTAACATCTTTTACCTCTCGAACCTTTGCAGGGAAGTCTGATCTTTGCCTATCAGCTTCGAATAAAGTGATCCCATGTTCTGATCGAGTAATGATGAGACCTTTTGCTTGAGTAATCTCTAATAGTTGATCAGCCATTACTTCAAGAGGGGTAGAAGGTTCACTTCCTGAAGCCATAATTGCTTCATGAAGGTTTGGCTTGATAAGGGTTACTCCCGCGTATTTACTAAAGTTATTTCCTTTAGGATCAACAATTACAGGGATACCTATACGGTTACAACTTTCAATTACATGCTTTAATACTGTAGGTGTGAGAAACCCTTTTTGGTAATCAGAGATTGCAACTGCATCAACATCACGTAATCTTTGGGTAATCAATTCTAAAACAAGCTCTTCATATTTTTGCGTTAAAGGAATGTTATCTTCAAAATCGATACGAATCACTTGTTGATTGCTTGCAATAACTCTATTTTTAACAGGCGTTGGAAAATACTCTTGCTCTATTAATAAGCTCAAATCTATAGACTTATGCTGAAGCGAATCTTTTAACTTTTTACCACTTACATCAGCGCCAATACGACCGACTGCTATCACTTCCGCGCCCAAAGCGACTAAATTGAGTACAACATTACCTGCACCCCCAGCTAGGAATTCCTCTTTTAAGGCTTTTACTACAGGGACTGGAGCTTCTGGGGAAATTCGCTGAATCACTCCCTTTGTATAGGAGTCCAGCATATAATCCCCAATAACCATGATTTTTGCAGAATGAAACCGATTAAACACGTTGACAAGTCTCACTTACAAGATTTTCCTTTAATAAGTAGTCGCGCACATACTCAATAACAGCATCGCGCAACGGAGTTGTAGATACGTTTGCTAAATTGCACGTTCTACAATATTTTGCCATATCAGCACAAGTATAGTTTTGATATTGCCCACTTAAGCTAGCCGGCATATCTATATATTCGATTAAAACTTGCTTTTGCAAACCCGCAATAACCCCTTCTGCCAAAGCATTCCAAGTGGAAGGAATACCTGTTCCAATATTGAAAATTCCTCCAATAGAGTTATTCAAAAATTGACATGTCATAGTAGCAGCGTCTTTGACATAGATAAAGTCACGCACCTGTTCCCCATCTTTATATTTGGGATCGTTTGACTTAAAGAGCTTGATTTTTCCTTCATAGAGAGCTTGCGGCACCATACGTAAAATTGCCGAAGCCATACTGGCTTTATGAGCCTCCCCTGGGCCAAATACATTGAAGTACTTTAAACCTACCACCTGGTTCAACACTCCCTCTTGTTTAAGCCATAAATCAAAAAGGTGCTTTGAATAACCATACATATTTAAAGGACGCAATAATTCAAGACGGTCATGCTCATCAGAAAATCCTTGATCTCCCTTTCCATAGGTTGCAGCCGAGGAGGCATAAATAAATCTTTTTCGGTGGTAGAGAGCATACTCTGCTAATCGCACAGAATAACGATAATTATTATCTAATAAATAATCCGCATTTGTTTCAGTCGTACTTGAGCAAGCTCCTAAATGAATAAAAGCGCTAATTTCCCCTGCCTTTCCTTCAAGCCAAGAGAACAAACCATTTATTGGCAGAATGTCTAGGAATTTTTGTCCTACTAAATTCCTCCATTTAGCAGAATGTCCCAAGTCATCTACAATGATAATATCTTTATATCCCTGTTGGTTTAAGCAACGCAATACATGAGAACCAATAAAGCCAGCTCCCCCTGTTAAAACAATAATTCCTGTCTTCATTCTACTGTCACCGATTTTGCAAGATTACGAGGTTGATCAATCTCTGCCCCCCGCTCCTTTGCTACATAGTATGCAAGGAGTTGAGTTGCTATAGTTGTTGGAATAACGGCCAATTCATCTGAAGTTTGTGGGATCCATATAATATCATCAGCAATTTTTTCGATTCCGGGTGAACCTTGTTGTGCTACTGCGATAATCAACCCACTGCGGGCTTTAACTTCCATAAGATTGCTAAGCATTTTGTCATAAGTTAATTGATTTGCGCAAAGAGCTACAGTTGGGCAGTCAGGATTGCTAAGAGCAATATGTCCATGCTTCATTTCTCCTGCTGGGTAGCCATTAGCATTGATATATGCGATCTCTTTTAACTTCAGCGACCCTTCTAAGCTAGCAGGATACATATATTGGCGGCCTAAGAAAAAGAAGTGGTCATAGCGACTATATTTTTTAGCAATTTCCTGAATATGATCCGCTTGATTTAACACAGCTTGCACTTGCTCAGGTAAAGCTAAGAGTTCGTTGAGGAATTGTTGTCCTTCCACCTTACTCATATGGCGCATACGAGCTAAAAGCAAAGTAAGCAATGATAGCACTACAACTTGATTAGTGAATGCTTTTGTAGAACAAACGCCGACTTCTGTCCCTGCTCGCAGTAAAAGACAACTATCAGCTTCACGAGCTAAAGCTGAGCCTGGGACATTGCATAATCCTATAACTGAGGCTCCCTTTGCTTTCACTTCTCTAACAGCTGCTAATGTATCAGCAGTCTCACCAGACTGACTGATTGCTAAAACTAATGTATTTTCGAGAATAATTGGGTTTTTGTAGCGAAACTCTGAAGAAATTTCTACTTGAGTTGGAATGCGAGCTATATTTTCAAACATATAGGAAGCTGCATATCCTGCATGCCAAGATGTCCCGCAAGCAATAATTAAGATCCTTTCAACGTCAAGTAATTCCCCCATTTCCATACGCAAGCCTTCTAAAGATGCTGTGCCAAACTCTTTGAAAAAGCGGGAGGAAAGAGCATTTTTGATAGCCTGGGGCTGCTCGTAGATTTCTTTAAGGGTATAATGCTCAAAGCTTCCTTTAGAAGTCGCTTGAATCTCATGTTTCAAAGTCTTAACTTCTTTAGTGATTAAACAACCAGAAGGGTCAAAAAATTCTGCCCCTGTTCTTGTAGCACGAGCAATCTCCCCTTTCTCAACAAATACAAATTGTCTTGTATACTCTAGTACAGGATAAGAATCGGAAGAAATAAAAGTTTCGCCTAGACCTAGCCCAACGACTAACGGCATATCGCTTGCTGTTGCAATAATTTCATCGGGATGATCCTCGTGTACTAAAACAAGGGACCAGGCCCCTTTTAAATACTTAACTGCCTCGATTACAGATTCTAAAAAATTACCTTGGTAAAGGGAAGCGACCAGTTGAACCACAACTTCACTGTCTGTCTGAGAAGCGAATACAGATCCTTGCGCCTTCAATTGCTCTCTTAAAGCATCATGGTTTTCAATGATTCCATTATGGACTAGTGCTATTTTCTTGTGCATATCGCAGTGCGGATGCGCGTTAACCTCAGTAGGTTGGCCATGAGTCGCCCATCTTGTCTGAGCAATAGCATAATCTAGTTCGATTTGATCCTGCTCAATGCGATGTTCCAGAGCATTGATTTTTCCTACCGCTTTACTTACTACCAAACGACCATTTCTAAGCCCCCCAATCCCTGCTGAATCGTAGCCTCGATATGCTAGTTTATGAAGACCTCCTATAGCTATCTTTACAGCATTTTGCACTCCGATATACCCAAAAATTCCACACATTCGTATTCATTCTCCTATTACCAATTACCAATAACTCTTTATTTATTACTTATGATTTTCCCCTAATTCCTCTTTAATCACTTCACCAAGAGCGTGTGCTAAAGACCAAGCATGTTTCTGCTTAGGACTTTCGATCATGACACGGCAAATATTTTCTGTTCCAGAGTAACGGATCAATACACGTCCTGAATTCCCTAATTGCTCTTCTATTTTTTTAATCTCTTCTGTTAAACGGGAAAGCGTCTCTAAAGGAGGTTTTGAACTTACTTTAACATTTAATAAAGCCTGAGGATATCGTTTAACTATAGATGCTAGATCTGACAATTTAGAATCTGTTTCAATCATGATACGTAACACTTGCAACGCAGAGACCATACCATCACCTGTTGTGTTATGATCGAGGAAAATCATATGTCCACTTTGCTCGCCGCCTAGATTTGCACCATGACTTAACATCTCTTGAATGACATAGCGATCTCCTACCTGGGCACGAATCACGTCAATTCCCAGATTCTCCATGCATTTGATGAAGCCGAAATTACTCATAACAGTTCCAACTACCTTGTTATTTTTTAGCTCTCCGCGACGAAACATATCGTAAGCGCAGATTGCAAGAATCGTATCTCCATCAACTACCTGAGCATTTTCGTCGATCATAATAACACGATCACCGTCTCCATCCAAAGCAATTCCTACATCGGCATGATGGTCGATAACAGCCTTTTGAGCAACTTCTGGGTGCAAAGCTCCACATTGATGATTAATATTAAGCCCATCAGGGTTATTAGAATAGACATGCAGTTTAGCGTCCAATTCCTTAAGAATCAAAGGAGCCACTCTAAAAGCTGCTCCGTTAGCACAATCGAGCACGATATTTAAATTTTGGAGTGATAACCTGCGGGGAAATGTTGCCTTAGCAAATTCGATATAACGACCATCCGCATCAACAATCTTAGTATTACGTCCAGCACGATCATCGGTAGGAAGGCAGTCCGTATAATCGTTTTCAGCAACTAAAGTTTCAATTTCCCTTTCAATCTCATCTGATAATTTAAATCCTTCTGAAGAGAAAAATTTGATCCCATTGTCATAGTAAGGATTGTGCGAAGCAGAGATGATAATACCTGCATCTGCGCGGTAAGCACGTGTAATAAATGCGACACCGGGAGTAGGTAATGGTCCTACCATTAAAGTGTGTACTCCCATAGAGCAAAGCCCTGCAATGAGTGCATTTTCAAACATGTAGCATGATAAACGGGTATCTTTACCAATAACAACACGGTGTTCTCCTTGGTGACGACGAAATAGTTTACCTGCGGCGCGCCCCAATGCGAGAGCTGTTTCCACTGTCATAGGATACCGATTAGCGTGCCCTCTTACCCCATCCGTTCCAAATAATTTATTACGAGCTCGACTAGACATTTATGTATTTAACCTCATTCCAAAATAGAATAACTCTAGGGATTACCCTTTTGTAGATTCCAAACACTTCAAGCAAATATTTTTTTATATTCACAGTATTATAGCTGAAGAAAGGTAGCGATGCACTGTAATTTGTTATCTAACTACATTTATTTCTCCACAAACTGTAACTATATTAAACGTAACCTAATTAGCGGCTTTTATGCTTGCAAAGAGAGAAATTAGACCTAGTTTAGGGCTGTTGGACAAAGTATATAGGGTCTAAGGAAATAAACGAGCGAAATTACGATAAAATTAGCACTTTTTTCTGTAGTAAAAGAAAAGTCTTAACTACCTACGCAAAAATTAACATTATAAAATTTCATATTCTCATATAAATATTTCAAAAAAATTATGACCGAATGTATTGAAAAATATAAACAGTCAACAATTAGACATTTTAATTTAATAAAATTTAAAATTCAATAAAAACAATATAAGAAATTAACAAAAGCTAATTATATCTTAAATTCGACAAAAACAAGATGAACAAAAATGCCAATTAAGGGCTAAGCCATTGATTAACCCCTAATCGATTCTTTTTAATGGAAGCTTGCAAGCTTACGGGCTAAATTGACAATGCGTTTTCCAAAGAGTTTAGCTGTTTCTAGATCTCCGGTGGATGGAGCTAGCTCTGGGCTTGACTTATGATTTGATTGAGTCATTAGTCCTGCAAAGCTTCCCAAGCGGTTGATGGCATCAGGTTGCACGATTTCATGATCTCCAAGCATAGGGGGCATTTCAGATTGCCCAATCCAAACCATTGCATGTTGCATTGCAAAGTGGAATAATTGTTGAAGAGCAACTAATTTATCTCCTGAATACGAAGCAGAATTAGTAAAGCCTGCCGCTATTTTATCCTTCCACTTCTGTGTACTCCACTTTTTAGAGGAAGCATCCATAAACATTTTAAAAGGACCCGATACACTTCCCATATAAGTTGGGGAACCAAAAATAATCGCATTTGCATTATCGAGGATCTCCCAATCAGCCTCTGATAGGTTGTCTACTCTTAGAACATCAACATGCGCGTCAGCCTCTCGCATACTTTGTGCTAAAATTTCTGCAACCTTAGCTGTGTGTCCATAACCACTGTGATAGGCGATCACTATTTTAATTTTCATAATAAGCCTCTCTAAGATTTAAGTTTGAAATATGAGCTATAGATAGCATGAGCCGCATATATTAGTATATGAGGTTGATCATTTAAGGCTGAACTTCGACAGGTTTTGCTCGGAAAAGCGTTGATAACATGAGAATGCTCAAGATCGCCATGATCCCTGCAGGCATAAATTTATAAGATTGCACATAGCGGTATAAAAAGAAACAACTTAGAAACGCAGTAGTTCCAATAAGGTATGATAAAGCTTTTTGGTCACCTTTAGACAGTCTAGCAGCTCCTAAACACATGAGCGAACCGAATAAAGATCCCATTGCTAATGAGGGGATACTTTGCCCTTTTACAAAACCTACCACTCCCCCTATGATTAAAATGACCCCGTAAATTGTGATTGCAATTATTTCTTTTTTCATATTGGCCCTTATTGTTGTTGTTACAAGCCACACTTGTGGTTATTTAAGGTCTTAGTTCATATGTATGATTTATTTTTTGCACTAGATCCCTAGTGTATTTGTATATTATCATCCATCCCCCACACTAAAGTGAGGGGCTAGTTTTGTTGTATCCCTACAAGGACTGCGCTTATTTCTGAACAGTTATAGCTCTTAGTCTTTGTTTCATTTGCGTTATTTTAAGAGTTTCGCAATTATGCTATCTTTTGTGCCGCTTAATTAAATTAGCATACTTAGCAACTAGGGTTCGCAGAGATTTATCTTTATCAAATAAAATCTTATACATCTCTCCCAATGCTCCAGAAGTGATCTCTTGAATAGCCCCTTCACCAAAAGTAGCATGGAAAACTCGGTCTCCAACTTTATAATCTTCTATAATGTTTACCGCAACAGGTTTTGATTTGATACTCGCTGGAGGGCTATAAATATCAGAGCCGTACTCTTTATTATCGCTGTAACTAAAACGAGAGTATTTGTTTCTATCCCTTTCTTCATCATCGTTTTCATCAAAGTCATCATAACTATAGCTGGATCTTGTTTTTTGCATATACTCCTTAGGCACCTCTTTTAAGAAGCGACTTGGTCGCATTGTCCGCAAATTACCCCATAAATAACGAAATTGAGCCGTACTAAAATAGAGGACCTCTTTAGCGCGTGTCATCCCTACGTAACAGAGGCGTCGCTCCTCTTCCAATTCGCTGATTGAATTGCGCGAATTGACATGGGGAAAAAGCTCCTCCTCCATTCCAACTAAAAAGGCAACTTTAAACTCTAGCCCTTTTCCATTATGGATTGTCATCAAACTAACACGTTCTAATTCAACTTCCCCCTCCTCGAGATTTGTTTTGAGGGTTAAATCTTCTAAGAAAGCTGTGAGAGATGGATTTTCCGTAGCCGCTTCCCACTCTGCAGCTTTAGAAATCAGTTCATTCAAGTTCTCTTTGCGATCATCATAAGTCTCTGGGTCCTCTTTAAGGTAGACCAAATACCTTGTTTGCTTGATTGCTGCTTCAACTGCTGCTTTTAAGGAATCTCGCTCTGCAGCCAGTCGCACGGTTACAATAGCGTCAGTATACTCTTTTAAAGCTTCTTTTTGCTTAGCACTTACCTTCAACCCTATATTAGTAATGACAGGATCATTATTCACGATTGCTAAACTGACATTGAAAATAGAGAGTTGCAGCTGCTGTGAAGCAAGCATCATCTTTTCAATGAAGACATCCCCTAGTCCTCTCTTAGGAATGTTTACTGTACGAGCAAATGAGACCAGATCGTTACACCCCTGCGCAATACGCAAATAAGCCAAAATGTCTTTAATTTCACGCCTTTGATAGAAAGAGATCCCCCCAACAACAACATACGGAATATCAGATTGTAAAAGAGCATCCTCAAACGTACGGGATTGAAAGTTGGTGCGATAAAATATTACCATTTCATTCAGTGAGATCCCCTGCCGCTTGTGGTACGCAATTTTTTCAGCGACAAACCGCGCTTCTAACTGGTCACTCTCCGCCTGATGAAAATAGATCTTTTCCCCTTGCCCTTTGGTACTCCACAAATTCTTTTCGTACCTTTGCTGGTTCAGCTTGATGACAGCATTCGCCGCATTTAAAATGGTACTTGTACTACGGTAATTTTGCTCTAACATTACCACCTTAGCACCGGGATAATCTTGCTCAAAGTTTAAAATATTGTTGATATCAGCTCCTCGCCAGGAATAAATTGATTGATCAGGATCGCCCACAACAAAAAGATTTTTTGACTTCTCTACCAAAGTTCTGACAATTAAGTATTGAGCAAAATTTGTATCTTGGTATTCATCGATCAATACAAACGACCACTTACTTTGATAGTACTCAGCGATTTTAGGATGCTCTTTAAATAAACGAACAGTTAAGAACAGAAGGTCATCAAAATCGAGTGCATTAGCCTCCTTCAATTTACTTTGGTAAAGACGATAGATTTCTGGTAAAAGTTTGTCTCTCTTTGAATTGCCCTCGGGCTCCAAATTTTCAGCGTGCAGCAACTGCCCTTTAGCATTTGATATCAGTTGCTTGAAGATCTTTGGAGTCAGCTCCTTATCATTGACACCCAATGATTTTAGAGCTCCTCCAATCACCTTTTGGCAATCCTCTTCGTCATAAATAATAAAGTTATTCTGATAGCCAAGTGCCTGAATAGATTCTCTTAAAATACGAGCTCCTAAGCTATGGAATGTCGAGATAAAGACCTGTTGACTTGTCATACTCTTTACACGTTCCCGCATCTCAGCCGCAGCTTTGTTGGTAAAAGTCACCCCTAAAATGCGGGAAGCAGGTACTCCCATCTCTAACAAATAAATAATCCTATGAGTTACAATACGTGTTTTACCAGAACCCGCTCCCGCTAAAACAAGAAGAGGACCTTCGACATGAGTGGCAGCGACTTGCTGCTCAGTATTTAAAGAGCTTAATTCCATAAGGTTATTAAAAAGGGGATATTCGTTTAATTATAAATTTACTGCACAGAGCCTGAGCTCTACACATCTTAAATAAGAGCGATAGATAAACATCCTATTTTCACTTTCAGTACCGAAAAAAGTAAATGAAAAAAATAAGCAACTGCTCTAATGTGCGGTTAATTTTTTCTTATCCAAGAGAGGAATCTATGCAAGCTTTAAGAAATGTAATGAAATATTATAATCCTTTTTACCAATGCACTGCACAACAATTTGAACAGGAAATCGAAGTAGAGGAGTTCGATTATTTTGGAAAAAATGCTCCTCTAAAGATTGAAGTAAAAATTTTTGAGCTTTGCTACCAGACCCCGAGTGATGCAGCTAAACTGGCATTAGTCAGTAAAAAGTGGAAAAAGCTATTTCTGAGCGATACTGTCTGGAAAAGGATTTTAGAAAATTCAATTTTACCTGTGGCACAGTCATGGTTTCAGCAATTTAAGGAAAGGCCATACCTTGCAAAGGAATGCAAGCAGCATTTAATGAGCCAACAAAGAATTTTGCTAGAATTATGCGAAGAGATAAATTTTGATCTTGCTATCGCTTTAGCTGAAGAAATAGAGCGCAAAAAACTTAATACAGTACAAGGAATCGATTATCTGAATACTTGGCTCAATAGTAAAAAGTTCTCCAAAGAATATAGTGGTATGGATTTAAGCAACCAAAATCTATACGAAGTCCCCTCTCAGTTATATCGCATGGAAGTCTACAGATTGGATTTGTCTTGTAATAACCTCACAGCTGCTCCGAGTCTTATAAGGCTAATATGTAATGGAATAACAAACATAGACATCCACCGTAATCCTATTAAGGGTATTAGCCTAGCTGAAGAGTGTATAAAATTGGCACGCCAAGCTATGCAGAATCAAAGATTCAATGCTTCTATAAAACTTGATCAAACACAAGTTGACGCTCTCTATCAAAACCTTTCGCTAGAAGATCTAAAGATTATCTCCCAGATCAACAAATTTATAGAGATTGTTAAAACTCGTTAAAATCATTTCAAACGTTTAGTTACAGATGATTATTTTCTTTGAGGGATATTTAATTATCTATTACCGTGCTGTGCTTAAAACTTTATGCAGCTTAAGTTGGAGTATTAGATAGTTTTCATGTTCCTCCTTTCAAACTTCAAAAAATGAAGATGAAAAGAATCAGCAACTTCTCTAATGTGCAATTAATTATTTCTTACTAAAAAGGGGAATGCATGCAAATTCTAACAGATATAATGGGTTATTTTAATCCCTTTCATCAATGTATGGCAGTACAATTTGATCAAGAAGTTGAGACAGATGAGCACGATTATTTTGAAAGGAATATCCCTCGAGAGATTGAATTATATATACTTGAGTCTTGTCCTCAAACCCCAAGTGAAGCATCTAAACTAGCATTAGTTAACAGAAAGTGGAAAAAACTATTTCTGAGCAGTACTATTTGGAAAAGAATTTTAGAAAATCCACTTTTACCTGTAGCACAGCCATGGTTTCAGAAATTTAAAGAAAAACCAAACCTTGCAAAAGAATGCAAGCAGCATTTAATAAGCCGACAGAAAGCTTTGTTAAAGTTATGTCTACAGATAGATTCTAATGACGCAACTAATTTGAATAAACTTATGGAATATAAGAGACTCAATACAATCCAGCGCATAAATTGCTTGAATACTTGGCTTGATAGCAATAATCTCAATGGACAGTATGAGATAGATTTAAGCTCTCAAAATTTATATGAAATTCCTCCCCAGTTATATCGCATGAAAATTTTTAAATTAGATTGATCTTGTAATGAGCTCACATCCGTTCCGAATTTTGTGAAGCTAACACATAAGCTAGAGGATAGACATAGAGAAAGTATAAAAATAAATATTCGGAGTAATCCTATTACGGGTATAAGCTTAGCCAAGAAGAGCATAAAACTCATCCAACAAAATAAGAACAACGTTTATATAGCGACTGATCAAAGCCAAATTCGTGAACTTTATCGAAATCTCTTGGAAGAAGATCTAGAGATGATTCATAAAATTGAAGACTTCATAAATATTTATAAACACTCTTCATGGCCCTAAAAAAAACCTAAAGGGCATTAAAGTGCAAAAAGGTATTATATCATAATTGATCAAAGACAATCTGATGAGCTCTATCAAAATCTCTTAGAAGAAGATCTACAAACTATTTCTATAATTCAAAGCTTCATTAAGATTAAAAAACAAAAATAAAGCTCAGTACCTTGCTAGTAATTAGTTGTAGAGGCATTCAAGAGAACAGGCCTAAAATAGGCCTATTCTAAATCGATATGTGTCCAATACTGATTTTTAAATGAAGCAAAGGCTGTTGGTAAAGCGTAATCTGGGGGCGAATTTTCTTTTTGCATGGTTTCTTTAATCAACAGGGCTTTGTCATACTTCCCTATTCGATTAAGGCTATTAATTGCAATTATTTGCAATTCATGTATCAATTGGTACAATTGGGGTAATTGATAGAAGTAAGCCACAACTTTATCCCATTGCTTGAGTTTATATGCTAGATAGCACAGCATCGCAACTTCAGAGCTTTCTTTTTCTTTAATACGTGTAAAGTATTGGTAGCTTTCTGGATATTTCCCTATCGAAAACTCTCTATATCCAATCTCAGTATAGACACGATCACTGATAGGAGCATACTGTGCTAATTGCGCAAGAGCTAATTTTCCAGCGTCAACTTGTCCTGTCATAACTAGACTAAGTCCTATAGCTTCCAGGACTTCGTTTGCCTTACTGTTAACGTCTGTTAAAACGGTTAAACACTTAACATATTCTTTTTGGTAATAAGCACTTAATCCACAAATTAATTTGGCTTGTTCATTATAAGGATTAAATCTTAAAACCCATTGAGCTAACACTGCTGCAACAGCAAAGCGTTTCTCAATAAAGTAGTTATTTGCCTCTTTTAATATTAAAGCTTTGTCTCCAGACTTCCAGTGTGTTGTTTTAAGAGAGGTAAGGTTAAAGTCATTTAAAGCGGTATCATTTATCCTTAAAAACTCTGTTGAACCTTTTTGTTGTAAATGGGAATAAAGAATTTTTAGAATATTCTGTGCTAATTCATTTGATTCATTACGTTCAGAAAATTGTGGGAAATTCGCTGCAACTTTGAGTAATGACAAGGCTTCAGAAGCTTGATTAGGATCTTGGTTCCAAAATTCCCCTAGGGTCGCAATCCAATTTAAAGCAAAAGTCAGTCTATATTTCAGATTTTGCTCTATACGATCAAGAAAAGAGATATAGGGTTGTGTTTCTAATACAATACCTTTGGTATTGCTAGAGCATATGTCTAAAATCATCGCCTGTATTTGCTCACTGATCTTTCTTGTTAGGTCTTGGGGATAGGGAGCAAAGCTGATTACTACATCCCATGCTTTATCTAGTGAGTCGATCTTTCTTTCACGCACTAAGTGCCATGCTAATTCACTAAGATCTCGTCCTAATTCTTTACGCAACTTATCATCAATAAAGGTTTGTTTTAAAGCTAAATAAAGAGTTTGGATGTTCTGAGAATTACCTAAAGCAACCTCTTCTTTTAGATGAATAATCAAACTTTCTGCGATCTTAGCAATAGAGCTAGAAGATTCCCATTTTTCTAAGGCATGCGTAAAAAAAGCCATAGAAGAGTAATGTTTCTGCTGTAAGGACTGAATAGCGATATTTTCTAACAAGGTTATGATCCGTTGCCTATCGACCTGGTATTTCGGCTGATAAAGAGCGACTTTTTCAAAGTACGATTGTGCTAATTGATAATAAGGTAAAGCCACTGCTAAAGGCTTTCCATCCGCCTCTTTAAGATAATTCAGTCCCATGAGAAATTGTATTTGTTCTGTTTCCTCATGTGAAGACACCGCTATCATATGTTCTAGTAGGTTCTTAGCTTGTCCAGTATCACCTTGTTCAATATAACAACGAACCTGAAATAACGTTCTCCAATTTGGTGTGAAAATAGTTTCAAAGCAACGCTTCATCCAAGGGGAAAAAGCTTTTTGTTGATAAGTTTTCTGCCAGATAGTCAAGGCTTCTTCATATTGATGCTGTAAGTAATAGCGGAGACCTGCCAAAAATTGTACATATCCATTTTGGGGGTCAACATCTAAAATGAATTGCAGAGGTAGTGCCATCGCCTCACTTTTTTGTTGAAGAAAAGCATTCAAGGCTTTGTTAATCTGTATTTCCAAAATTAATTCTTGCTCTTTAATACTATCAATCTGAGCAAAAGCTTGCTGCAAAAGATCTTGTTGTTTTAACAAATCTCCCTGCTGCAAAGCTATGTAGGATTCATAGAGGTAAATTCGAGCAGCAGGGAGAGTTTGCTTTAGCTTTTCTAATTTCTGCTCTGCAGCGGTATAGTCTGCTTTTAAAAAACTCTCCATCGCTAGCTTCAACTCATAATTAGCATCAAACTTGAGAAGCATCCATCCTGTAAGGGTAATAATAAGAACAAAAAGTGTAAGTATGATTGTTTTTAGATAAGTCATAATTCTCGCTTAAATTGTTGAAGCTGCGTTTACGCTATAAATCAGTATCTAATAAGGATTTTTTTTTAAAAAGGTCAACTATATTAAATTTTTTCTTCTAAACTAACTATCACTTGACAGTATAGAGCTTTCCACAATTATTGCTGCAAGAACTCTATAGTTAACTTTTACTTGGCAATTGTCAGCCGGAACGATATAGTCAAAATTATTCACCTTATAGTCGCACTTAGTGCTCACATTAGACATTACATGGGAAGTGAATTATGGCAAAAATACTTTTTACTTCAGAATCGGTAGCGCGCGGGCATCCCGACAAAATCGCAGACCAAATATCTGACGCTGTGCTCGATCATTGCTTACTACAAGATCCAAATGCGCGTGTAGCATGTGAGGTTTTAGTAAGTACAGGATTAGTTGTTATGGCTGGAGAAATCACAACTACAGCTCAAATTGACTACCAACAGATTGCAAGAGAAACAATCAAAGAGATTGGCTATAACGACTCCGCAATAGGTTTTGACTATCGTTCATGTGGTGTCATATGCACGATTAACAAACAATCACCCGATATCGCCCAGGGAGTAAACGAGCAACAAGCTCTTTATGGAGCACAAGGTGCTGGAGACCAAGGTTTAATGTTTGGATTTGCTTGTGATGAAACTGACTCTTTTATGCCACTACCAATTAGCCTTGCCCATGGACTAACTAATAAACTTTTAGAAGCTCGAATCTCCCATAAAATCCCTTATTTAAGGCCAGATGGCAAAACGCAGGTAACGGTTGAATATAATGAGATGCATCTTCCTATAAGAGTTGATGCTGTCGTTATTTCAACGCAACATCAAGATGTGGTAACTCATGCGCAGATCACTAAAGACATGAAAGAATTAGCTTATGAAGTTATACCACAAAAATTTATAGACAAAGATACTCGATTTTTCGTCAACCCTACTGGACGTTTTGTCCAGGGAGGACCTGCTGCAGATTGTGGGTTAACTGGTAGAAAAATTATTGTAGATAGCTATGGGGGTATGGGAAGGCACGGAGGTGGAGCCTTTTCAGGGAAAGACCCCTCCAAAGTAGACAGATCTGCTTGCTATGCAGCACGTTATGTTGCAAAAAATATTATAGCTGCTAAACTCGCCAAGCGTTGCGAAATTCAAGTTTCATATGCAATTGGAGTCCCTTATCCTGTATCTTTGAAAGTTGATACTTTTGGAACAGGCCTAGTTGAGGAGAAGACTATAAGCCAGGCTATAACTGAAGTCTTTGATCTTTCACCTAAAGGGATCATTGAAATGTTACAATTAAAGCGCCCTATTTACAGACAAACAGCCTATGGGGGACATTTTGGACGTAACAACCCTGATTTCTATTGGGAAAGAACTGACAAGATAGATGATCTACTAGTTGCTATAAAAAGGCTAAAGAGATAGTTTAGAAATTTCAAGACATTACAAATCTTGTATAACTTATATTTGGATACTCTGAATGACTCCTAAAATAATTTGTACAAGAGAACTACTTATATGACTTAAAAAATTGTAAATTTAGATAGCGATTATGGATTGCCCTCTTTGTGGTGCGTTTAATTCACCCACTAATAAAAAATGCTCCTTATGCGACACTGAACTAGTTACAGAATTACCTGAAATTGTAGAGGTAGCTACCCCTTACCAGGCGGTTCAACCGATAGAGCTTCCTCCCTCAGATACAACTTCAAATATTGCATGGAAGAAAGTTGGTCTATTTTTCATAGCCCTATTTACTGCTTTTATCCCCTGGCTTTTAAATTTGGATTTACTGCAAACTCCTGAAAACGTGAAACAATCTCGGCAGCAATTTGCAGTCTTACAAACAGAATACCTTGCAGAGCAAGCAAAATGGGATCGACAAAAAATAAAAATTCTAGAGGCAATGGAAAATCATAAGAATGATGCTTATATTTCCAAAGAACCTCTAAGCTTTAATAATATTCCACAAGAAATTTTGTTCTCTTACTTAATGCAGGAAGGGCAATTTTTAAAGAAAGAATTCAAACACACCACTATCACTCCTCTTTTTGAGACTAATACTTGCAATAGTTTCCGTATCCTCATCTCTAAGTATAGAAATCCTTTTAAGCTTTTAGGTATGATTGTTGCGTTGGAAATTGAAGTAAAGCAGACTTCTGAAAGATTAAATGTCGCATTTACACAGCTCCGTTGCGGTAGCCGTATATTACCTAATCATCTTGCATGGAAATACTTTGAAAAGGAGCTATGTGCATTACGATGCTTTGAAAGTTTTGTAGGTGGCATTAAAGATTTTAGTATTTCCACAACAAATCATACATCCAATGAGGTGTCTAAGCCTTTGAATTACCCACAACATACAATCTCCTGGAATTACAACCATAATTCATTTATACCTAATTCCGCTGAAGTAGCAAATAACGTAGACAATAGAAGTTAGAGAACTGTATATACAAAGTAAAATTTTAACGAGTCCCTCTATTTTTTTATAGGGGCTGTGTTTAAATTAAACAAAAGAGTCGTTTCTCATTGTAATTAAGCCTTCTAGAGAAAAACCGCACTATTTTTAAGCATACTACTTGAATACTTAATCTAACCTTGCTTCAATAAAAGAAGAGATTATTGTTTTCATTAGAGATGCCCTTTGGCACCTCTTCTTATTAAGAATACATGCTTAGCATTTTGGTAGGTTCTATGGAACAACGCAAGCCACAAAACATTTTAGAAGATATTTTACGACCTTTACGAGAGCAGCCGAATTGCTTATCGCTCTATAACCAACAAATTAATGAGATTAAACAGGTTGCCAAACATTTTCATGCGATACAATCTTCGTATGCTGAGGCTTTTAAACGCTTAACATCAGCCCAACAAAGATTAAAAGAACTTGATCAAAGTTGGCGTATAAATAATAACTCTGTAAATTTATTACCATTAGAGGACTCTTAAGCCGATAACCCCAAAACAAATGTGGAATTATTACTATCTTAAAAGAATAGATTTTCGGGTTATCCCTCTTATTTTAGCTCTGATGTGCATTAGCGTATTAGTCATCTCTTCTAATACCACTTCATCCTACCTAGAAGCAAGTAGTGAAACTTTTTTTACACCAGCTGTTATCAAACAATGCAAATTTTTTGGTGTAGGTTGGGTCGTTTTTCTTTTTTTTGCTTCGATCGATTACAATAAATTACGCGATTGGGCGTGGATTTTATATACGATTGCCTTGATTGCTCTTATTGGCTTATTTTTTACACCTGCTATAAAAGACGTTCATCGCTGGTATAAGTTACCTTTTACTGATTTTAGCATACAACCGTCTGATTTATCGAAATTGATAGTAATTATCACCTTAAGTTGGTTTTTAGAAAAACATCGCTCTAATATTTATCAAGTCAGTACTACACTTATAGCAGGATTAATTATTTTTATCCCCTTTCTTCTAATCTTGAAACAGCCTGATTTAGGGACTGCCCTTATCTTCTACCCAGTGACTTTAGCCATGTTTTATTTTGGGGAAGCAAACCGTACTATTCTTCGTATCCTAAATTTAATTGCAGTCGTAGGTCTAAGCTTAATTTTATTAATCTTCTTGGATATTGTCCCGTATGAAACTATCAAACCTTATGCAACTTTAGTTTTAAAAGAATACCAGTTTAAAAGACTCAATCCTCATACTTACCACCAGCAACACGCTGTAATAGCCATAGCAATTGGTGGGATTACAGGCAGCGGATGGAACAAAGGAGAATATACAGCACGAGGTTGGTTACCAGAACCTTATACAGATTCTGTCTTTCCTGCCTTTGGTGAGGAATTTGGATTATTAGGCTTGAGTTTTCTACTCGCTTTGTTTTACACTCTTATCTATTGTAGTTTTCAAGTGATCGCTGCAACTCCCGATTATTTTGCTAGATTAGTTGCAGCTGGAATTACGGTATATTTAGCAACACACATTATCGTCAATATTGGCATGATGTCAGGCTTGTTACCCATTACAGGGTTTCCTCTCATACTAATTAGTTATGGGGGCTCTTCCGTGGTCTCAACAATGGCAGCATTGGGAGTATTGCAAAGTATTTATAGCAGAAGGTTCATGTTTTAAAATGGTTACAACACACCCTTTTCTCTTTAAACCAGGGCGATGGCTAGGCAAAGGAGCTATTGAACTTAGTGGAATAGCTGAAAAGCTTAGCTTTTTCACTAGATGGAACGTTACCAAAAGCAAAAATGGAATAATTAGCGCTTTACAAGAGATTGAAATACAAGGATCTAGCTATAAACTAGACAACCAGATAGAGCTTAAATTTCAGACTAATTCTGCCTTCGAGATTACTCTTAACAATAAGTTGCTTACCAATCTTATTGGTAAAGGAATGGTTGACCATGAAGTGATCGCTTGGGAGCTAAAAAACCCAGAACAAAAAGTAGATGGGATGGAGGTTTATCGGCTACAGGCTGACGGACAATACCTTTGCCATGCAGAATATGTGTCACCTGATCAAATGAGAACGATTATTGATTATACGTTATGGACTAAGGATGACACTTAAGTAATCTTGCACACATTGCGCAAGATTACTTCTGAATTTAGTCTTCCTTAAGCACATCCATAAACACATGTTGTGGAATGTTGACTTTACCGATCTCTTTCATTTTCTGTTTACCTTTCTTCTGCTTTTCCCATAACTTACGTTTACGAGTGATATCTCCACCATAACACTTTGCTGTAACGTTTTTAGTTAAAGCGCTGATCGTTTCACGAGCCACTATTTTTCCTCCAACAGCTCCTTGAATTGGCACTTTAAATAATTGCTGCGGAATCAAGTCTTTTAGACGAGCACATAAAGCTCTACCTCGCGCTTCAGCTTTAGTACGGTGGACTAAGCATGAAAATGCATCGACAGGTTCGTCATTAACACGAATTTCGAGCTTAATAATATCACTTTTTTCATACCCTTCCATTTCATAATCAAAAGAACCATACCCTCTTGTAATCGATTTAAGTTTATCGTTAAAGTCGGTAATGATTTCGTTAAGAGGCAGACGATAGGTAATTAATAATCTTACTGGGTCTAAGGTCTCAGTTGATAAACAGATTCCTCGCTTATCCATACATAAGTTCATAATTGTGCCCAAATAGTCAGCAGGAGCGATAATGCGTGTTTTAACCCAAGGCTCTTCCACGTAATCAATTGAGGTAGGATCTGGATAATGCGCAGGATTATCGACATCTTTTTGTTCCCCATCATTTAACGTGAAACGGTAGATAACACTAGGAGCTGTTGTGATAATATCAAGGTCAAACTCTCTTTGTAGACGTTCGAATACGATCTCTAAGTGCAGTAAACCTAAAAATCCACAACGGAATCCAAACCCTAAAGCCGTACTACTTTCTTGCTCCACAGATAGCGCCGAATCATTAAGCTTTAGCTTGTCTAAGGCATCACGAACAGCTTCAAAGTCTGAAGAGTCGACAGGATAAATCCCAGCAAAAACTACAGGTGTAATTACTCTAAAGCCAGGTAAAGGCTCAGGTGCTGGATGTTTTAATGAAGTAATTGTATCCCCCACTTTGATATCTGCCGTATTCTTGATGTTGCCACATAAGTAACCCACCTCACCAGGCCCTAATTGTTCCACTTTCTTCTGTTGGGGTACAAACTTACCTACTTCTAGAACTTCATACGACTTTCCAGTAGCCATTAACTTAAGCTGCATTCCAGGCCTAATAACACCGCTAATAACACGGACATAAGCAATCACCCCTCTATAGCTATCGTAATGAGAATCAAAAACCAAAGCTCGTAATAACTCATCTTTAGGTTCCTTAGGATAAGGGATATCTGTAATAATCCTTTCTAAAATAGGCTCGATCCCTAACCCTGTTTTTGCAGAACAGCATACAGCAGCTGAAGCATCTATACCAATTACCTCTTCAATCTGTTTTTTTACTCCCTCTACATCAGCAGCTGGTAGATCGATCTTATTGATGACAGGCAAAATTTCTAAATCTCGCTCAATCGCCATATAAACATTTGCTAAAGTTTGAGCCTGAACCCCTTGCACAGCATCAACCACCAACAAAGCCCCTTCACAAGCCGATAATGACCGAGACACCTCATAAGAAAAATCGACGTGACCTGGAGTATCGATAAAGTTAATCTGATAGATCTGCCCATCTTTAGCTTGATAATTCATTGTTACAGGATGAGCTTTGATTGTAATTCCTTTCTCTCTTTCGAGATCCATTCCATCTAAAACTTGTTCCTGCATCTCACGCGCAGTCAGCGTCTGTGTAATCTCTAATAAACGATCTGCAATAGTAGACTTACCATGATCAATATGGGCAATAATTGAAAAATTGCGAATCAAATGTAAAGGTTGTTTTTGTGACATTGGCCCCTAATTTTTTTTATAAGGTGGTAAAAAGAAATATTTTGTCGAATAGAATATATATTATGACAAGCTCCCCTTTTTTGGAAGTGCACAACTATAAATTTTCTATTGCGTATAACCACTACTTTTTGTTAAGATTTGGACTATAATTGGAGGAGTGGCAGAGTGGCCGATTGCGTCTGTCTTGAAAACAGAAGTTGGTGGAAGCCAACCGTGGGTTCGAATCCTACCTCCTCCGATTTCCTTTTTTAATTCCACCTTTTAAGTCCTGATTTAGTTCTACCTATCCATTAATTCCCATTTTTTCAGCTATAGTCTAAAATTACTCTCTTTAAATATAATACACTCCACAGCTTTTAGCTTTTTTATTAGATTCTTCCTAAAACTTGTGACTTCTGCCTTTATGAAGTGATTAGGAATGTTTAGAGTATTCTAAAAGTACGCATCATTTTTGATTAATTGAAATTCCAAACATTCAAAAAAATCTAATTGTAGCTATTCAAATATAAAAAATTTTGGGAGGTAGCCTGTGAATTGCCCTATTTTAGATTTTTGCAAAAATTTCTATGGATTTACACAAGAGATAGATAATGCTATTTTGACTACAGCATCTGAGTCTACAAGCCTTCAAAATGATATTAAGGCTTTATCAATTCAATTCTTAAAGAAATTAAGTGAGACTGAATTTGATAAACAAAGAGAGTTATCTACAGAAATTAAAGATAAAATAGTTTCATTCAGAAACAACATTGAGGAGCTAAACCATGATATTTCCTATACTCGTATCTCAAAATTCAGGAAGATAATTACTCAGATCCAGACAGAAATTAAAGATTTCGAGTCTGTAGAAGAGGAAAAAATTAAGCTCCAAAGAAAAAAGGCTTTAGAAGAGGCGCAAACGGTAGAGGAACAAGAAAGAGTTAAAAGATTAGAAAGACAAAATTCATTTAAAGTGCAGGATGAGGTTCGTAATTTATGTGATCGTTTCAATGCTCTTTTAGCAACAAATCAGGTTAGCGGCTTAAATGAGCTTGAATCTATACTGAATGATATCGATTCTAAGTTAATTTTATTAAAGTTAAATCCTGATGAATCTGAAAAAATTTCCTTTAAAATCAGATGTATCACAAGAGATATAAAATATTTAATAACAGTTTTTGAATCAAGAATTTACAAAGAAGCAATAGAACAAGCTTTTACTGGCATCCAGAAGGAATTAGAGCAGAAATGTCAACGCATATTGACGCTACTATCCGAAGGAAAAGAACAAGAATTAAAAAATCAAAGCTCTAATTTAGAAGAAACTTCTCTTACGGAACTTGAACTTTCCCTTCCTGTTAAAGAATCCAGTAATAATGAAGATACTCAGCTACAAGAAACCATAAAAAAAGTAAAGACAACCATTCAAGAGATTAAAGAGTTTTTTACAGCAAAAATCGATAAATAGATTGACATTGATTATATGGCTCAATGAGCTTAGAAAGCTTATATACTGAGCGCGGGCTATTTGACCGTTTTCTTCTACTGGCGGAAAAAAGGTAAACCTAGCCGCGCATTGTATATCTATATTTAAATAGTTATTATAAAGGGCTTGAATTTTTACCCATCCTTGCATAGGCTGAGCATACTCTTTGTCAGACTTAGCAAGCATTAAAAAATTAGTTCGATTACCGCAAGTTATATTTCTACTCAGCAGCTTACACAAAACGTAAGCTGCTAAATTTAAAATGATCGAGTAATAAAAAGGGTGTCTTTTAAATTTAAACACCAACCTATAGGTAGCTCTACCACTGTCAATCTAGATTTTTCCTATCTTATGCTGTTTAAAATTGTCTGTACCTGGTTTTGGTATTTTTGCAAGCGCATCATAGCATCTTTGATAACTTTTTGTTCCTGCTCCATGACCCCTAATAAATAATCTAAAGCTTCTTTATTATCTTTTACAGTATCAATCTGCTCTCTTTTTCTATCAATCTCTTCTAACAAATGGTCCTGCGTATCGTTTATTACTCCTACCTCTTCTTGCAAATCAACTAGTTGTGAATCTAATTCTCCCGTATCAATAGATAACTTTTGAATTTCCTGAACTAATGCCTCTTCATATCGTACGTTTTCTGAAATATAAAAATTTTGCTTTGCTTCTCGTTCAGCTTTTTGAATTTCCAACATCTTTACTTGCGATTCCCTTTCTCTATTTTGTGTCTTTAATTTTTCAGCCTCCTTCTCTTTTCTGTACTGTTCTACCGTTTTTACAGGGTATTTTTCTTCGATAAATTGTTGTCTACAGTGATTCATTAATTCATCTTCGTTTATACTAATAATATCCCCCGTATATCCAGCTTTTTCCACAATAGGCTTAACAATAGAATTAAAATTTTTCGTTTTTTCATCTAACTGTGTTACCGCATTTATAGCTGTCGTAAGTTCAAAACCAGCTTTTACATTTTTATCCATATCTTCCATGTGTAGCTTTATCTTTACTAAGTCAAAAATCGTAATATTTTCTTTGTCACTTACAAGCTTTTCTTTCATTGAACTCAAATAGTTAAAGACGGTTTTGATTTTTAAATAATTTTCACTATCATTAGATCCTTTCTTGGGCGTTATACTCTTAAAAAAAAGAATTCTTTTTTCATAATCTTTAAATTGTTGATTTAGGTCTGTAGTTACTTTTTCTACTGTAGGGATCGCTTTCAGATCAGGAATATTTAAAGTATGGAAAATAACCTTTTTTTCAGATTCATCCATTTTATTGAAAAAATCACCAGCATTATTAAAATTAATTGAACAACTCATAGATACCTCTTTATTATTTAAACCTAATTAAATCATAATAAATAAAAAATATCAAATTATTAAATAAAAACAACAATTAAAAAACAATTTACAGACATACTTTATTCTTAAATATAATTTATAGATTTTGGCAGCCTAATTGCTTAGGCAAATAGAAAGTCTCATAAATTGAAATCTCAGGAGATAAAAATGCCAAGCTCTACCATAACCGCTGCCAGCAATTATGCTAAGATATACAACTGGTTAAATAGCGCTACACCTACGAACGTTAGCACTATGCTAGATGGTAACAATGGAATCAGTAATCTATTCATTAAAAAATCCTACGACCCGGGATCGGAAACGATAGACCTTAGTGTGTATATGGATATTATAACTACCCCTGGAACTTTCTATTATGATAAGACAGAAGCAAGCTTTCCTTCTGCTTATAAGGTTGTTAAATTAACTTATAATAAGCAGGGGCACCTAATCATGGATTGTGATCTTAAATTAGATGCTCAAGCTACAACCTCTACACAATTTAATCTTACCCTTACAGCGCTTAAGACTGCTTATATTACTAGAAGACTTTTACAAGTTCATTCCTGTCCTTGGTTTAATGAATCTAAGCGTAGGCTGGAAATAGCATTATCTACTACTATTAATGCCGATTTTAATGCTGGGGTTGCAGAAGAATTTGCTATAAGAGAGCTTACAACTGATCTTATCGGAACGACCCTAAACTTAACTAGCGGAGCTCTAATTACAGTCGCAGCGCTAGCAGGTAATGGCACTTTTATCGCTGGAGACCTTGTTATTGTTAATAATTACAATGGTCAAATGACTTTAGGCATGGCTATAGCTAACGCGGCTGCAAACAATACCATTATCATCGATAAAAAAGGGAAAACTTTAGAAAATGTCCCCCTTACTGAGTTAAGCGTATTCAATCAGAACGCTCCTGGTGGAACTGCTATTTTAAGGGATGGGAATATCTAATCTACTTTATCTTAAGCCAGAAAGACGGGAGCAGCAACGCTGCACCGTCTGTTGCAAAGTTTGGTCACTGCTATAAAAAGAAAGCTTCTTCTTTGCTCGAGTTATCGCAGTGTAAAGCACCTCTCTTCCAAATAACTCTGAGCCTTCTGGCATTACAAGTAAGACATGATCAAATTCACTTCCCTGACTTTTATGCACTGAAAGGCAATAAGCGATTTCATAGGGTGGTAGTAAGACCATGGGAATAGCTCTAGCTTGATGTTGCTCTTGATAAAATGGTTGATCTGTACCCCTACCAGCAAAAAAGGCAATGTGCTCCTCAGCAAAAGGGATCCCTTGCTCTATACCTTTTAATTTACGACAGAAAAGAACTCCTACATCTCCATTATATAATTCTAAGCGATCATCATTTTGCACGATTAGGATAGGAATCGCCATAAAACCTCCGCGAGGAACAGTCTTTACCATAGCAAGGAATAATTCCTGGTTTAAAGACTCTATTCCTAAAGGTCCTTGTCGCAAAGGGGATAATAAACGAAACTTTTGAAAGGTTTCTAGAAAACTATGGTCGTAGTTTTGAATAGCAGCAGTTGGAAAATAGTGTTTAGCATAATGAATGAGATGGTGTTGCACCATAAAATCAGCCCCTTCAAACGAAAGCCTGTCCAGCTCTCTATGAGGATTCGATAGCAATTTCTCTATGGCGGAGTAATCCCCAGCATTTACAGCTTGTGCAAACTCATAAATTGGTTGACTCTCAATTCTTAAACAAGTTTTAAGCGCGATTACAGGCTGACGCGGCAAGCTAAGTCCCCATACATTTAAATCTGTAAAGAGACTTCCACCTTCCACTGGGGGTAACTGATAACGATCTCCTAACAAAATTAAGCGAGCACCCGGTTTTATAGCCCGTAGTAGTCGAACCATAAGGCGAATGTCGATCATTGAAGATTCATCCACTAGAATAAGATCTGCTGATAATTTATCGAACGGCATACGATAAAGCAATCGATGGAGAGTCCCTGTTACAATCTTTACAGTTTGAAGTTTTCCATCTGTGGCACGCTGCAAACTCGCTTGTAGATTAGCTGTAGCTTTACCTGTAGGAGCCGATAACATAATTTCAAACTGATTTTTTTGCTCAGGTGTTAAACTTTCTAATAAGGCTTTGATTAAAACTCCGGCGGTGTACGTCTTCCCTGTACCTGGCCCCCCTGTAATCAAAGTTAATCCATATTGTGCTGCATGCATAATCGCTTGCGCCTGTTCAGCTAAAAGTTGTTTATCTGCTATAAATTTTGCTAACTTTTCCTGTAGTAAGGGTAAATCTACAGATAAAGAGGGATTAGAATGATATAGAATCTCAACACATTGCTTGATCTCATTTTCAGCAAATAGATTACGTTGAAAATAAAAACGATTCCGATCCTTATAGATAGGGAACATGAGAGCCCCATTCCCTTGCTCTAAAATTTGTAATAATTTTATAGGAAGTAAAGTTACTCCTTTTCGAACAAGTTCTGCAAACAAGTCACAATCATTTTCTAAGGTAGCCTTATCAGTTAGCTCTAACTGTGGAGTATGGAATAATTCTCTTGGATCGGGATTAAGTATATTTCCGTTTATTTCTACACAAATATGTCCAGATCGAGCAGCTAAACACAAATAGCAAACAAAAGCAGCTACTGCCTCTGAATGCTCACTACAAAGGAGATCTTTTGCTAAAGAATAGTCGATATAGTCCAGGACCTCACACTCTAGCAAACGATTTAAGAGTGGCCATTCTTTACTTATGTTTTGTTGCTTTAAACCTTTGCGTTGCTTTTCTTGAAACAGTTGATGAGCATAACCTAGTTCCATTGATTACCCCCTTATACTCTCTATCATCTGTGGATAGAAATGGTACACTCCTGTATTTTGCTCGCTTTCAGAGGATAATCCCCTCAAAAAGAAATAAAAGCTTCCTCCAAAGCATTCTTCAAAAGGTCGAGAATCTATCAGCTTTAGATATTTTTTTAGAGCTTCTGTATAGATAGCTGCTTGAAGATCATAACGATACTCAGCCATAGCTATTTGTAAATTAGGAATTTTATAAGCCTCCTTAGAATCTCCTAACCAATTGGTCTTCCAATCGATAAAGTAAAAAATCCCTTTATAACTGAAGATAAAATCAATGAAGCCTGTCATAAATCCAGGGAGGAGCTCAATATCTTCAATTTTTTCACCTGAATGCCAAGGAAATAAAAACTCCATTTCATGATAAGAATTACAAAAATCAATATCCTTTAACTTAAATATTCCTTGCTTAGTCTTTAAAGGAACATTAAGTACAGCATACATCATATCAGAAACTGGCCCTTCCCAACCTGCTAGAGTTGTGTTATCCAAAATTTTTTTGACGTTTTCCGTAATCAATACCATACTTTCTTGCTGACAAATTTCGGTATAAGGAAATTTTTGAAGCAACTCATGTATGATGATCCCCGTTTCTAAACCTTTAGGCAAAGTGTGCATTGAAGGCCCAGGCTCTAAGTCACAAATTCCGAGGACCTTTGAATTTAGCTTTTCTACACCCTCTCCATGTGATAAAGGAAGGGAAGTATAGGAGTGGATCAACTGTTTTTGAAAATTCAACACTGGTTTTTTTGGAGGTTCAAGTGAGCACCATCCCTCTATGTTTGTAGCTAGTTCTACTAATTGTGCGTTGTTTTCGACTAATTCGTATGTGATACAATTGTTTTGGTTTAAAGATTGCAGAGTTTCTAAAATATCCACTCGGTTCATTCTTATAATTCGCTCATACTTTTCATAGTATCCTGTAAATGCCTTACCCAAAGTGGAAAGGAAAAGCTCCATAGGCGAAGCTGTCCCTTTTGCAAGTTCTTTAGGCTCTTTATCTGATAGCCCTACTAAAATAGGAGCGTACAGACGATGTTTAGCACGAGTCATAGCTACGTATAGCTGCCGTATTTTTTCCGCATCGATTTCTTGGCAATAGTCTTGATACCTCTGATCATCCTGATCACAAACGACAAGAGCAGCTTCCCCCTCTTGCTGTAAAGGGACTAATTCTTCTCTTTGAGCTGTGCGGTTGATTAATCCTAGAGCAAACACAATAGGAAATTCCAAACCTTTACTCATGTGTAAGGTCATGATATTTACCGCATTCTCTTCCCCTAATTGCTTGATTTTGAGTTGTTCTGCTTCATCGATATCCTTTTCCCCTAGCTCATCAAGCCAAGCTACTAATTGCTGAGGAGAAGCTTGTTGCTCTTTTTCGTAAGCAATTAAAATTTCCATCATCTGCGTAAGATGTAAATAATGCTCAGTCCCCTGAGATTGTTCTAAAAGCTTTTCAGCCAATGAGCTCTTATCTTCATGCCACTGACTCTGTAGCAAGTGATCAAACCAAATTGCAATTCCCTCTTTTACCAACTTATTACGCAGACGGTACAGTGTATTCCAGACCTCTTCAGTATTTATTATATCTTGTTGTAGCTTATGTTGTTTTGCATAGTCCCATCCTATTAATAAGTTTCCTAAAGATCTTTTTACCGCGCTTAAGTCTCTTAAGTCGAGCATGGCAGCTAGTAGATCGCGTACTGCACTAAAAATGGGTGTATCTGCTAAATTACGACTGCGCCTTGTTATGGCTGGGATCCCTTGGCTTCTCAAATAATTTTGCACTTTGTCAGCTTGATATCGGTCTTTGACCAAAATACAAAAATCTTTCCAGCGGTAAGGCGAATAGGAGTTAACTTGTATGATCTCTTTTGCAATCCAAGGTATAAGAGTCCCCTCTTCTAGCTCTGCAGGAGGCCAATTTCGAGCCCGCCCAATCTCAAATTCAGCTAAAAAAAAGTGTAAAAATCCCCTCCGATCATTAATCGGAGGATAGCTTTTAGAAAAAGAGGGTTCGTTCATTAGAATATAAGGTAATGCACTATCTAACCTGGGTAAAGAGATTAAGCCCGGAGCATTTTGTTCGCAAAAACAGACATTAAGAGCTTTAATTAACTCTGGATGAGAGCGATAATTGGTATCTAAGGTATCTCTATAAGAGTGTCCTACTACCTCTAGAGCTTGTAAATAAATATAGATATCGGCTCTCCTAAAGGCATAGATCGACTGCTTAGGATCACCTACTAGATAAAGGTAATGTTTAGCTTGTGTATGATTTAGAAATAATTCTTTAAAAATTTCCCATTGCAAGAGGTCTGTATCCTGAAACTCATCGACAATAGCTACTTTGTACCTTTGACGCACTAATTCTCCAAAATCAATATGAGTTTGCAAACGTCGGTGCATAGTGTCTAATATATCATTAGGAGTAAGGATTTCCTCTTCCATAAACACTTTTTGTACATGTTTTTGTGCCCCGGCGGCTAGACGGGCTAGGATATATTCAGGATTTTTTGCTAATTCCACAAGGGGGTAAAGTTCTTTTTGTAAGATTTCAAAAATATGGGGATAGTGCAATTGTTGCACGTCTATAGGTTTATTTCCCCTAGCTTTTAAGTTGTGGGGATGGATGAAATTTACTGCATTCCAGCTGTAGTGGTCAGATAGGATACGTTCGAAATCCTCATAGACCCACTCATTTTTTTCAAAGATACACCCTAAAATTTCAATTTCTTGTAGGAGAAGAGGAAAAATTTCACCCTGCCGATTACAAATTTTTTTATAGTTGGTTGAATAGAGTCGGAAATCTTCAAGTAATTTTTCTGTCTGTATAAGGTAACGAGTTTTGAGTTGACGTAAGACGCCACAAAATTGGGTCCAGCTTTGAAAAAAGTTAGGGTAATGAGCAATTTTTTCTCCACGCAAAAGGGTTTTCGTTAGATACTTGATAAGGAGCTCTATATCATATCGATATTTAGAAAAAATAACTCGCAGTTGGACGTGGCTAAATTCAGTTGGTTGCAAACCCGTGCGTACATAATCTTTAAGGGCATGTTGCAAAGCTTCTAAAGGAATTAAATTATCATCAGATGCTTTATCAATTAGCTGAAGTCCTACGTTTGCTTGAAAGGCATATTCTAACAGCATACGATAGCAAAAACTATGAATCGTAAAAATTTGAGCTCGATCAAAATTAATTAAAGCATTATCAATTCGGCGGACAGCTGCTTTAATTGCAATTTCCCCTTTTTCTAAAATAGCTTGTAGATAATCGGGGACTCCCAAAGAAATTTGCTCATTTTTTAAACTTAATTTTAAAACATGGAGAGTTTCACATAGAAGTCGATGTAATCTTAATTTTAATTCACGAGTTGCAGCTTTTGTAAATGTAACTAACAAAATTTGCTCTAAATAGATAGGCTCTAGATCTTGGTTTTCTTCTAAAATAAGACGAATTACCACGTGCACAATCGAAAAAGTTTTACCTGTACCAGCGGAGGCCTCAAGGAAATAATTACGATGTATTTTAAGGCTTCGATCTAAAACTTCAAACATATCATATAAAATTTATATAATTAATTGATTTAATATCTAAAAAACTATAATAGATAAATTAAGAAACTTAAAAGTTAAATAAATTATGAAACGCCTTACTATAAAAGATTTTTTATGGGCCAAACCCCTGCATTTTGCGGAATCGAACCCGTTACAGGTAGAATCTTCGCTAAATCAGCACGTCACTAAAAAGGCGCTTTCGCTAATATCCCATTTTTTAAGTAAGGACCCTATAAATAGCTCTATAAAAGAAACTAACTCTCTTTCCGAAATCAATTTTAGTCATAATTTAGAATTTCCCCTGTACTTGAGAACGATACCCCTTTCTTTACGAGCTGTTCTCTTAACTAGCCCTGACTTTATTCGTAAGGAGTTAACAGAGATTAAAGCAATTTTTGAAAAATTGAAAGCATTTCCTTTAACTCCATCACCATTTCTAATTGAAAAGCCCCAACTCTCTCAAGTCAACTTATTTAGAGCTACTATTGGACAGGTTATTAGTAAGCTTTTAGTGTATCGTGATGGAGAGGTAAAAGCTTCTTTTTTCAACAATACACCAGGAAGAGAATTACGAATCCCCTATATACAATGCACAGGCCAAACCCCCAATTCGATAAATCTTGCTCAGTACATAGTAGAAACGCATATTATCGCAAAAGGTTTAGTTTTAGATCTCTATCTTCCAGTTGCTGGCGAAAATAAAGAAGCCCCTATTTACATTGCGGCTAGAGGAAATTCTCTTGCTCCTAGTAGTAGAGAATCTTGGAATGGAGTTGTTGCCACCTTATCAACAACTAATGTAGGACATGATGCATTCTTTAAACAGGGGGGGAAAGAAAAGCTCGAAGATTTGCTAGAGATTTGCACAGGAATATCCTCATCACATCCAATTGTATTCTTTGGACATAGTCTTGGGGGAGCTGTAGCAAAATACGCAGCAATTACTTTTCCAACTCAGATACAAGAAGTTTACGCTTTTGATACACCCGGTAATGATAAGGAAACTTCTGTAGCTTTAGAGCAGCTCAGTGCTTTACATAAGCAAGGTCACCCAGTTACAGATGTCAAAACCTTTAATACAACGGGGGACTTTGTCCCCCATTTTAGTGGAGAGGGTGGTCATGTAGGGGATTTATTTGAAATTGACTGGGGATGTAAAACTAAATACGCTGCTCACACAGGAGCTGGTTTACTATCACCTAACTATAAGATTTATGTAAGAGAAGCTCTCTATTATCGCAGTCGCATAGCAGATACCCTGCATTCTAGCGGGCAACTTGTATATCGTTATTTTTTGATGCACAGCTAAAAAGCTCATGTTCGCATTAAGTTAGAGTTTATATGTTTTGTTCTGCATTTTGTTATTGAAAATGTAGGTGGGTAGCATAATTTCATATTGTTTAATAGATTGTGGATCATTCAAATCTATCCCTATATTTCCTATTTACCGCTACAACCTCCAGATTTAGAAATCTTAGATATTTCCCCACTTTGTTCTATATTCGCTATAGCGGCTCCTTTTGCACCTTCTGCAAGTTCCAGTAACGCATCATATCTATAAACAATTTATTGCATAAGTTGAATCGGGCTTTTCCCCTGTTAGTAATTTATCAAACAATCTTCATAAATATTTATTATGTAAGTGGCTTTACATATATTTTTAAGCGCTCTTATAATATTTTTTTAATATAGAAAATAATTTTTCAAACAACTCTTGAGGGTTTTTAAAAGGAAAGCGTAGAAGCTGATGACGCTCATCCTGCAAGGTAGAATGTAGCTGAAATAAATAATTAATCATTTGCTTCCACTTATTGATCTGCGTAGAATAGGGACAATTTGATAGCTGTAAACTATAGACATTTAAGAACTGTTCTAAATAGTACCAATGATTTTCAAAAGGTTGATTAGAAAAGTATAACCTAATTTCATGAAACAACCAGGGACTCATAACGGCACCACGTCCAATCATAACGCCATCGCACTGTGTATGTTGCAATAATCTCTTTACATCCTCCGCCTTGACGACATCCCCATTCCCAATAATAGGAATTGATAGTAATTGCTTAGCCTCGGCAATATAATCCCAGTTAGCTTGTCCTTCATATCTTTGAGCACGTGTACGAGCATGAATAGTAAGAAAAGCAATTCCACTTTCTTGTGCTGCAAATATATTTTCCCTAAACAATGAGGTGTCATTATAACCTGTTCTCATTTTCAGTGAAACAGGGCACCCTACCGCCTTTACTATCGCAGTAGCAATTTGATTTAGCAGAGAAGGGCTTTTAAGCAAACTGGAGCCTGCGCCTCGCCCCACTACAATGTTAGAAGGACAACCACAATTAAGTTCAATCCGAGGGGCTCCACGTTGCCATAGGTGATAGGCCATATCTGCCATTAAGGTAGGATCTTGTCCCATGATTTGTACTGCTAGATCACGCCCCTTTAATTCGTCTGCATGATACTTAGAAGCTAGACTAACTACATGTGCATTAGTAGGTACTCTAAAAAATTCTGTACAAATTTCATCCATTCCCCCTACAGCGGAAATAGCAGCTCGAAAAAACTGATCTCCTACACCCTCCATAGGAGCCATGAAAAGTCTGGGACAACCAGATTCTGTAATCCATACAATTTGTTTATAGTACTCTTTATTGGAATGAATTTTCATAGATTTATTGATTAACTGCTAATGAGTCATGCTTGTTACGTGGTTCCCAACAAGGGAATCGCTTTTCACCACTACCCACAGTAATTTTCACTGGTTTTGATCCATAAATATCGGTAATATAAATCTCACTTGATTGTGGCATTGCAGTATTAAAGGCTATATGAACGCTATTGGGAGCCCAGGTAGGATTTTCTTTATTTTCACCACCTGTTGTCAATTCCTGCTCTTGCCCAGTTTCTAAGTCATAAAGCCATATCTGTCTGATCCCTTGGCTTTTAGCGCTGTAAGCAATTTTTTTTCCATCTGGAGACCAAGCTGGACTTGTATTATCACGACTTTTTCTAGTAATAAGCTTAACGGAATTGGGTTGAACAAGTCGATTAGAGGATGGTATTTGCATGAGATAGAGACGAGGAACGCCATCTTTATTTGAAACAAAAACCATGGATTGGCCATCTGGACTAAATGTAGGGGAACCTTGAGCTGCATTACGTGCCGTAAATAGCAAATGAGGCTTTCCTATAAGACCACGGTTAGGGTCAAAGTCTTGAATGTATAGGTCTGGATTTCCATTGGCATCGCATATAAAAGCAAATTTATCTCTTTGAGGAGAAACCGTAGGCATAAGCTGATTTCCACGTAAAGTAGAAAACCTTTCCCCTTTTCCGTCTTTTAAAGCTGTTATAAAAATCTTTGGTTGTCCTATACGATAAGAGACGTAAAGGCAACTTCCTGCTAGCCCTGCTTGAGGAGGAAGGTACACAGGTGTCACTACAAGGGCATGTTCACGAGTAATAAAACGGGGATTACCCCCATCATAATCCGCTTCCCATACTTCTGCCCACCATTTCTTTGGGTCTTTATCATCGGTAACTTTGACTGTATAAAGTATTCTTGTAGTAGCAATACCCTCCGAATTGAATAAAGCCTTGTAAACCATATCTGATAGCTTGTGGATTTGGCGACGATCATCCTTTAACTGACCTGAAACAGGAACAGAGCCTACTTTTCTAGCATACATATCGTTTACAGATATTATTAAAGCTGACAGTTTTCCATCCGCTAACTCAGGAGCAATGACATATTTTACTTTTTGGTTACGCCATGGATTAATCTCATAACGTCCTGCTTGTATCTGTTGTTCCAGTAACATTTTTTTATCATAGTCACCTGGAATAACAACTGTAGACCCATTATGATTAAAATCAAATTCCATAATCTTTTGTACTTGCAACAGATAGGAGGAGTTATGGTCAGAAGAAGATTTCACTGGCGCTACATAAGTAGGTTTTAAGACTTTTTGTCTACCAAGCTGTACAACAATTTCCCCTTCGATCGAAAATAGATGACTATTGAAGGCTAGGCATAGGCCTATGATTATTCCTAGTAAAGAGGTTCTTTCCATGATCTTTTAGCTCCTATCTGTTGCGCTTATCCTATTTTATGCTTACGAGACTTTACGAAAAGTGACAGCCAATCCAAAGTGGGTAGAAGCCCATAAACCCTCTTCAATTGATTCTGTTCCAATCAATGCAGCATCTTCAGGTTGCCAATTTCCGGAAGGTGTATAGTATATTCTATCAGAACGCTCTTGTGTAGATATTGCCATACCATTTATTTCAGGGTCGTAGGTATAACCTTCTTTATTGGCTCTAGCCACATGCTTATGCTCAGGCGATAAAATTTCCCAGGCATCAACATAGGAACTTCCTTGATTTTTCATAGCTTCATCTAACTGTGAATTCCAATTAACAAACGATCCCATAACAATTTGCATAGTTAAGGTCTCCTTAGGACTGCTAACTAAAATTTCTTTCTTTATTTTTTCTATACCAGTTTTTCCTTGTTCCAGGTCTAGTGCTTTGAAGTGAGTAGCTAAAATATTTAACTGTAAGTCAGAATAATAGGTTATAATTGCTTTGCAATCTGTATTCACTCCTAAATCTCCTATGAAAGCAAATTTTTGATTTTTCTCCATAAGAATAATATCTAACTTTTCTGTTGTATCTATAGCTTTTTTGCCTGTTAATGGGGAAGAGCTAAAAGAAAAATTGCCTAAAGTCTTAGTGCACCTAGGATACATTTTCTTTACACCTTTGTGTTCTCTTATCAAATTACAAGCATTTGGAGTCACTTCTTGAAGAACAACTATGTCAGCTTCTGTTTTCAAGATTTGTTGGATTATAGAATTTATACGTTTTTCGAGCTGACCTCCCTCCTGACAAGAGATATTCCAAGTCAACACTGTAAATGAAGGGGCAGCTTTATTTAAAAAACGACCTATAGAACTTTTACTTCTTTGTAGAGAGTGACTCTCTGAAGGTACATGAGTAGATTCTCCAAAAATTTTTGTAAGTGTAGCCTTGCCAAAATCCTTAAAACTTTTTGTTCTTTGAATATTTTTTTTCAGTGTTAAGTTATTTTCGTCTAACTCAGAAAACGCTATTTTTTCGTCTGATTTAGATTTAGGTGAAGCCCCTTCCAAATAATTAAAAGGTTTTCCATTATTTATATTAAATGACATATATATAAAATTATTGTGTTAAAATTAATAAGAAAATTAGAGAACGCCCCTATCTTAGGGGCTATTTTTGATTTTATTTGCTAGCTTTAGAATGAAGCATTTCCTGGATAACGAGGGAAAGGGATTACATCTCGAATATTTTCCATACCTGTGACAAAGCGTACTAAACGCTCAAATCCCAATCCAAAACCTGCATGAGGCACGCTACCATATTTACGCAATTCTAAATACCACCAATAGGCTTCTTTAGGGAGATCGTGAGCTTCTAATTTAGCCTCAAGCACATCAAGGCGCTCTTCACGTTGGCTTCCCCCAATAATCTCACCGATACCAGGGACCAAAACATCCATAGCTGCTACAGTCTTTTGATCCTCATTCTCCCGCATGTAAAAGGCTTTAATCTCTTTAGGATAGCCAGTTACAATAACTGGAGATTTGAAATAAGTCTCTGTTAAATAGCGCTCATGTTCTGATTGCAAATCATCCCCCCATTTTACTGGATACTCAAATTGGACTTTAGCTTCCTGTAAAATATTTACAGCTTCAGTATAAGTCACACGTTTGAAAGGTGAGCTCGCAACTTGCTGTAATTTTTCAAGTAATCCTTTCTCAACCCACTCGTTGAAAAAGGCTAGATCTTCTTGACAATTTTCAAGTGCATACTTTACACAGTATTGAAGGTAAGCTTCTGCCATATCCATGTTGTCATGAATATCAGCGAATGCCATTTCTGGTTCAATCATCCAAAACTCGGCTAGATGACGTGAAGTATTTGAATTCTCAGCACGGAAGGTAGGGCCAAAGGTATAAACATCGGAAAGAGCACAGGCATAGATCTCGCCGTTAAGTTGCCCCGAGACTGTTAAATAAGCTGGTGTTTCAAAAAAATCTTTTTTGTAGTCGATTTGCTTTTGCTCATTTAGAGGCAATGTACCAGATTCCATCAAGGTTGTGACTTGAAACATTTTACCCGCACCTTCACAATCAGATGCTGTAATAATAGGTGTATGAAGATAAAGGAACCCTTTTTCTTGAAAAAAACGGTGTGTTGCATAGGCTAAAGCGTTTCTAACACGCGTAACAGCACCTATGGTGTTTGTACGAGGGCGTAGGTGAGCAATTGTCCTTAAAAACTCTAAAGAGTGTCTTTTCTTTTGAAGTGGGTAAGTTTCAGGATCACATAATCCAATCACTTCCATGCTCTCTGCCTGTAGCTCCACAGCTTGATTTTTACCAGGGCTTGCAACAAGAGTTCCTAAAACTACAACAGAAGCTCCGGTAGATGCTCTTTTTAATACCTCTTCGTAACCATTAATAGTATTATTAACAATGACTTGTAAATTAGACAACGTCGATCCATCATTAACTTCCACAAATGTAAAAGCCTTTTGATCCCTTAAAGTACGAATCCAGCCTTTAATTGTGATTTTTTGACCAACTAATGAGAGACCTTGATCTCTGGCATGTCTAATTTCATAAATTTTTGTTCGCATAGTCTCTTTTTATTCCTATTTTCTCATAAAAACTTTAAATCACTTGCTTTTCATATTCCCGCAGTAAAGCTATTTCTTGGGGCCATTCCTCTACACCTCCAGGAGTTTCCAAAAATTTTGGTAAATGGCGTGTTTTAGGGTGGCTCATAAGAACTTTAAAACTTTCTAATCCGATTTCCCCTTTCCCCAAAGGGGCATGACGATCAACTCTAGTTCCTAATCCTTTGATTGAATCATTTACGTGAAAAGCATAAAGATGCTCTAAACCAACTACCTTTTCAAATTCGGCAAGTACAGCCTCCCATCCTGTGGCAGTACGAATATCGTATCCAGCTACAAAAATATGACAGGTATCTATACATACCCCTATAGGAATGTGGCCTTTAACTCTTTCGATGATGTAACCTAACTCATTAAAACTACGTCCTACACATGTCCCCTGTCCAGCAGTAGTTTCAAGTAAAAGTCTCGTCTTACCATTTTCTAAAACACCTTGTAAAGGTAATAGACTTGCAACTATTGTATCTAAACATTCCTCTACTGTGCCATCTAATGCTACACCAGGGTGAAAGTTGAGATAATCAACTCCTAGCTGTAAACAGCGCTCAACCTCTTCATGAAAAGCAATACGGCTTTTCTGTAATCCCTCTTCCTTTGGAGATCCTAGATTAATCAAATAACTATCGTGACTCATAATATGTGTAAAGCCAGCCTGATCTACTGCATCTTTCCATAGCTGAATATCTTTATCTGAAAGAGGCTTACCTTGCCATCGCTTTTGGTTACTCGTAAAGAATTGTATTGTAGTTGCTCCTATTTTTTGTCCTTCAAGAATAGCACAATAAGCTCCTCCCGCTGCAGAAGTATGAGCTCCTAATGGACAACCACTTGCACCCATGCCTATATCCTTTTTAATAAATTTATCTGGAAGGAACTATAATAAAGAATTCATTGGAATCTCTCAAGCAAAGAGATATTAAGGAAATATCAAGCATTTTACTATTTTAATAAAGTAAAGCTTAATAATTCCTTATTGGATATGTTCAAAGAGAGATTTAATTAAATGGTACTACAGGCTAGCTCTGTATATTCTGAAATATCAGATAAAGCCTCAATCCCTGGTAAGGTCCCATATTCAATAAACTCAAGGGAAGCTCCGCCACCAGTTGATATATGAGTAATTTGATTAGCAATTCCAGCAGCTTGGATTGCAGCGATAGAATCTCCTCCACCAACTACGGTAACAGCAGAAGAAGCTGCTAAGGCTTTAGCAATGGTTTGCGTTCCTTGGCTAAACCTAGGAAATTCAGCTACTCCCAATGGTCCATTCCATAAAATAGTTGCTGCACCTTTCAAGCCATCAATAAATTGTCTAATGCTTTCAGGACCTAAGTCCATACCCTCATATCCATCAGGGATTCCCCCTTGATATAAATTTACAAGCCTTACAGTTGCTTCATTGCTAAATTGATTTGCTGCTTGAACGTCAACGGGCAATACAAGCTTAATTTTTCTTTCAAAACAAATTTGCATAATCTCTTTTGCTGAATCAATCAGTTCCGGTTCACAAATAGAATTACCTATCGAAATCCCTTTTGCTAGCATGAAAGTGTAAGCCATTCCTCCCCCAATAAACAATCCATCTACTTTTCCCAATAAGGAGCGAAGAATTCCTAACTTGGAAGAGACTTTCTTTCCACCTACTATAGCGTAAAAAGGGCGTTTCGGCTCCAAAATAGCATGCCCTAAGAATTCGATCTCTTGATCCATTAAAAAGCCACTAGCTGCTCGCCCAGGAAAGTACTGTGTTATTACAGCTGTCGAAGAATGGGATCTATGAGCTGTTCCAAAAGCATCATTAACATAAAGATCCGCTAAAGAGGCTAATTCTTTAGCAAAATGTGGATTCAAAGTCGGCTCCTCCTCTTCCTTGTAGAAACGGAGGTTTTCTAGCATCAAAATCTGCCCAGGCTTAAGCTTAGCAGCCATCTCCTGGACAACTTGACCGCAACAATCAGGAGCAAAGTTAACCGTTTTTTTTAATAAGTCAGCTAACCTTTGTGCACAAGGAGCTAAGCTTAAATCTAATTGTTTCCCCTTGGGTCGACCTAAATGACTAACTATGATTAATGAAGCCCCTTGGTCTAATATATACTGTATAGAAGGAATAGCTGCTTTTATACGAGTATCATCGATAATTTCCCCTTGCTCATTCAAAGGAACATTAAAATCTACTCGCATTAAAACCTTTTGTTCAGAAAGTTTTAAGTCTCTCAGTGATAATTTCTTCTTCATTAAATAGCCTTGGGCAAGATCAAATTCCATTTTAAAATTAAATTGTAGTTTTAAAAAAAGTAAAAGTCAAAACAATCTAAAACTATTAACAATACCTTAATTTTTATTATCTAAAAATTGCCGATGCAGCAATAGATCCCTTTCTAAATTAATTTTTGGAATCACAATCCAAGTCCCAGGCTGAATACGATTAGGGCCATTAGGTAATTTTTCGAAATTGAACCTATAAATTGCTAACCAGGCTCTATACGTATTAAATTTATTGGAAGAGATTTTTTGTAAAGTATCTCCTGGTTGGATTTGATATCTAGCAAAGAGACTATTGGAAAAAGTGGTTTGGCTTTGTTCGGGGCTAAGCGAAGCTATTGCTAATCGTAATCCTACTTGTTTTTCCTGTAGAACTAAAAGCTGTTGCTTAAGATCCACTAAAGCATCTTGTTTATGCTCTAAAGCTCTTTGCAATTGTTGCAATTCATAATCTTGCAATGAAAGGGTATTAAACAACCTAGATTTATAAGAGTGATAGGTTTCATCCTCTTTGGGCTTATAATGGCTACGATCTTCTAACAACCCACCATCTCTCTTTAAATACTTTTCCCCTGCTTCCCCGAGTTTTGCTGTATCACGCGGATGAGAAGTAAAAATAGGCTCGGCAGGAATAGTCGTAGTATACTCCGTAGGGTTTGAACTAATATAAGACATACTACAGCTAGTCATAAGTAAAAGTTTAGCTGAAAGTAGGCACCCCTTTGCTGTATTCCAGAATAAGTTTTTTTTCGTTTGCATAAAGTCACCCTTAAACCAGTGATACGATTTGATATTTTTTCTCAATATAAAACTCATCAGACCATACTAGCGATTAGAAATCCAATTTTTTCTTTCATTGCGGGTTCCGAGAACTAAACTTTCCTTAAACGTTCAATTGCTGCAATATACAAAAGTAATTAAATATAATTTGCTACTTAAGGATTCTTTTCTTCCCATTAAATCGTTAGAATCATATTATATAATTCTCTCGAAGAAAACAAATTAACCATAGCTAAACGTAAACGTTATCCCTTTTCCTTTTTAAGATAAAGTATATGGGCGAAATGTTTACTTTACATTATTAGGGAATAGACATAACTTATGACAACTCCTCAAACTTCAGTTGAGAATTTTGAGTCTTTTAATCTGCATGAGAAGATATTAAAAGGTGTAACGGAAGCTGGATTTATTACACCAAGCCAAATTCAAAAAGAAGCAATCCCTGTTGTTTTGGCAGGCAAAGATTTAATTGCACAAGCTCAAACAGGAACTGGTAAAACCGCCGCTTTTGGCTTACCAGCTATGAGTTTAATAGCGGACAAAAAGAAAGCTAACGTTGAGCTGTTGGTGATTACACCTACTCGTGAATTAGCAGCACAAGTTAGCGATGAACTTTTTCGTCTAGGAAAATTCGCTGATTTACGTACGGTTGCAGTCTATGGTGGGCAATCTATTCAAAGACAAGTTGATCTTATAGAGCGAGGCACTCAAATTGTAGTCGCTACACCAGGACGCCTTCTTGATCACCTTTCATCTGGTCGTCTTAAAAATTTTAAGCCAAGCGTTATTGTTTTAGATGAAGCTGATGAAATGTTAGATATGGGCTTTTTAGATGATGTAAAAGCTATATTTGAATATTTCCCACATCAAAAGCAAACATTGCTGTTCTCGGCGACAATGCCTCCTGCAATCAAAAAATTAGCTCAGAGCATTTTAAAAGAACCTGCTTTTATTAGTGTGATGAACAATCAAACAACTAATAAAGACATCGAACAGTTATACTATGTTATTGAAGAGTATGAGCGTAAGGATGCTGTTATTCGTTTAATTGACAGTGAAGACGTTGAAAAAGCTATTATTTTCTGTCGTACCAAAATAGAGACAGATGAGTTATCTCACACTCTACAATCAAGAGGCTATGGTGCTAGCCCCTTACACGGAGACATGGAACAGTCAAAGCGCCAGACGGCTATTCGCATGATGCAAGCTGGCAAGATTGATATCTTAGTAGCAACCGATGTTGCAGCTAGAGGATTAGATATTACAGGTCTCTCACATGTTTTCAATTATCACATGCCCTTTAACTCTGAAAGTTACGTGCACCGTATTGGCAGAACTGGTCGTGCAGGAAACAAAGGGAAAGCGATCACTCTTGTAACGCCTGGTGAATACCGTAAGTTATGCTATATGCAACGAGATGCTAAATTGCCTTTAATTAACCGTTCCGTACCTTCTGTTTCAGATGTACATCGTAGCTATTTCCCTAAATTAGCACAATCTGTACTTGAACAAGTAGAAAGGGAAGAATCAATCGCCATTTTAGGCATGTTAGAAGGCGAGCTAGATCATACTCAAATTGCAACTAAATTAATCTCTATGTTATTAGACCAACGTCCAATTACCGGTCCAGATCAAATAGGAGTTAAGGGTGAGAAACTTAAGAGATTACTAACGCCAGGTTCTGCGCCCAAATCACCATCGAAATCTCCATATGGTGGTTCGGGAAGATCTTTTGATAAAAGATCAAATGGCAGCGGCAGATCAAATGCTGCGCCACGTGACCGAGAAAGATATCCTTCAAGAGATAGAGACAATGAGAGAGAAAGATACCCCTCTAGGGATAGAGATGGAGAGAGAGAAAGAGCTCCTGCAAAGAGTAGAGAAAACTCTCCTTATTCCTCTAGTAGTAAACCAAGGTCCAATACAACTAGAGATACATCCTCTTCCTATTCTTCTACTAGTAAACCGAGATCTTCTGTAACTAGAGATACACCTTCTCGCAGCAAGACAAAAGTGTAGCTAAATTGATGATGGCACCCACAGTTATAGTCATTGGCGGCGGCGCCAGTGGTTTTTTTGGTGCCATCGCCTGTGCTCAGAGAAACCCTTCCGCAAAAGTTATTATATTAGAACAGCACCGCCAACTCTTATCCAAAGTGCGTATTTCTGGAGGGGGACGCTGTAACGTAACACATGCCTGTTTTGATTCAACACAACTAACTCGCAATTACCCCCGTGGACAACTAGCCCTAAAAGGCCCTTTTACTCGATTTCAAGCATTAGACACTATTGCTTGGTTTGAAAAAAGAGGTATTAGGTTAAAGACTGAAGACGATGGTAGAATGTTTCCAATTACAGATAGTTCTGAAACTATCATTGATTGTCTATTAAGTGAAGCTTATAAAAGTCATATTCAAATACGCACCGAAAGCAGTGTAGTCGCTATACAAGTTCAGAAAGAAAGCAACAATAATGCTCCTCAATTCAAAGTAATTTTGAAAGATGGTACAGAGCTAGATTGTCATCAAATACTTCTAGCCACTGGTAGCAATGCAAAAGTTCATTCGATGCTTGAAAGCTTAGGACATAAGATTGTTCCTCCTGTGCCCTCCCTTTTTACTTTTAATATTTCAGATCATCGTATTAGTGGTCTAGAAGGATTGTCAGTACCTAAAGCTCAGGTAAAGATTAAAGGAACCCACCTGGAGCAAACAGGTCCTGTTTTAATTACACATTGGGGGCTTAGTGGTCCAGCAATTCTTAAGCTATCTGCTTGGGGAGCTCGCGCTTTATACGATATGAATTATAAAGCAGAATTACAAATTAATTGGTTGGCGGATCTTAATGAGGAAAAAATCAAGCAAGAATTGCTTAAAGTAAAACAGCAATACCCACAACGTTGCATCACAACAGACGCTGCATTAGAATTACCAAAAAACTTATGGAAACAATTGGTAAATGCTGCAGACATTGTAAGTGAAACACGGTGGGCCCATTTGTCTAAACAGCAACTTCACAATCTTGTAGATCAGATAGCAAAAGGGACTTATTTCATTGAGGGGAAAAGCACCTATAAACAAGAGTTTGTAACTGCTGGCGGCATTCATTTAGAAGAAGTTAATTTCAAAACAATGGAGAGCCGACGTTGCCCTGGCCTTTATTTTGCAGGAGAGGTTTTGGATATTGACGGAGTTACAGGTGGCTTCAATTTTCAGAACGCTTGGACTACTGGTTGGATTGCAGGAAATGCAATTGCAAATTTAGAAAATCATAAAGCTTAAATCAATAAAAAAGGCCTTTTTTAAAGGCCTTTTTTATTATGAACAGGAATAAGTGTAGAGCTGGACTTTTACATATCAAAGTCGCCCATACCCATACCGCCCATTCCTCCCATACCACCCATTCCTGGCATACCTCCCATACCGCCCATGCCACCCATCCCCGGCATTGCAGCAGCTTTCTTAGAAGGTTTATCAGTAACAATGGCGCCTGATGTAAGTAAAAGACCTGCGATAGAAGCAGCGTTTTGTAAAGCACTAATGGTTACTAATACAGGATCTAATACACCAGCTTTTACCAAATCACAGAACTCATCTGTCAAACCATTATAACCCATAGCCCCGCTCTTTTCAGCAACCTTTTCAGCTATTAAATTACCTTGCTTACCGCAGTTATTGGCGATTGCAATTGCTGGAGCAAGAGCAGCTTTACGTACGATATCAAAACCTGTAGCTTCGTCGCCAGTCACAGAAACATTTTTCAAAGCTTCTATAGCTCTTATAAGAGCCACACCACCACCAGGAACGATTCCTTTTGCTACAGCTGCACGTGTAGCATGTAATGCATCCTCTAAGCGATATTTCTTCTCTTTCATCTCTGTTTCTGAACCTGCTCCAAGTTCTATTACAGCCACACCTCCAGAGAGTTTGGCTAAACGTTCTTCTAACTTCTCTTTATCGTAATTAGAAGTTGTATTTGCTAATTCCGCTCTGACTTGTGCAACACGAGCTGCAATTTCCTTACTATCGCCCATGCCATCGACAAGAGTACACTCATCTTTTTTAACTTTAACAATCTTAGCTTGGCCAAATGTTTCAGCTGTAACGTCTTGTAAACTGAGACCTAACTCTTCCGTAATAACAGTTGCTCCTGTTAACACAGCCATATCTTGTAACATACTCTTACGACGATCCCCAAAACCGGGAGCTTTTACAGCGCAAACCATCATGCCAGCTTTAATCTTATTAACAACTAACGTAGCTAAGGCCTCTCCATCAACATCTTCAGCAACAATTAACAGAGGCTTGCCACCTTGTTCCATAGCAGTCTCTAGTATAGGTACAATCTCTTTAGCTGTTGATAATTTCTTATCGGTAATAAAGATAAGAGGATTTTGGAATTCAACATTCATCTCTTCTGAATTCGTAATAAAATAGGGGGAAAGATATCCCTTATCGAATTGCATCCCTTCAACAACCTTAAGAGTTGTCTCTATACTTTTCGCTTCTGCAACAGTTATAATACCATCTTTGCCTACTTTTTGCATTGCTTCCGCAATTAAAGTACCAATATCTAAATCATTGTTTGCGGAGATAGTAGCAATTTGTTTGATCTCTTCTGAGCTACTAATAGGAGTTGCTAAACGAGTAAGAGCCTCTGTGACAACGCTAACTGCTCGATCGATACCTTTCTTAACTAACATCGGATTGGCCCCCGCTGTTACATTCTTAACACCTTCAGAAAAGAGAGCTTCTGCTAAAACTATAGCCGTTGTTGTTCCATCCCCTGCGACATCTGCAGTTTTTTCGGCAACTTTTTTAACAAGTTGCGCTGCTGCATTTTGAAATTTATCTTTTAGAACAATTTCCTTTGCAACTGTAACTCCATCCTTAGTTGATTCTGGAGTCCCAAACTTTTTGCCAATAATTACATTGCGACCTTTGGGCCCCAAAGTAACTTTAACAGCTTTAGCTAGTATACGTGTTCCTTCTAGAAGAGATTCGAGAGCATCTTCTTTAAACTGTAGTAATTTAGGCATAATTTATTAGCTCCTTACTTATACATAATAGATTCATTTAAGCAGAAATTAAGATGCCTAAAAGTTCATCTTCCGCAATAATTAAAAATTCTTCGTCTCCTTGCTTGACTTCAGTCCCTGCATAGGAGCTAAATAAAACTTGGTCCCCAACTTTTACAGTCATAGGCTGTAAATTACCCTCTTCATCAATCTTTCCAGGTCCAACAGCAACGACAGTTCCCTCTTTAGGTTTTTCTTGTGCTGTATCAGGTAAAATAATTCCCCCTTTAGTTGTCTTTGGCCCAGAACGCTTTACTAATACACGGTTACTCAATGGTTTAATTGAATTCATAGTATTTTCCTCATAGACTTTAGGATTTATACAGATAAGACTTTTCGTTTTTTGCAATTGAAGCATCATTGTAAAGGCTAAATAGATTTGAGTCAAGAGAGTACACAAGATTTTTAGCAAACACGATTTGAAATTGCTAAATTGTTTCTTTTATTTTTCTTGACTTCATCACCTTTTTCTACCATATCAAACAATCTCTTACACAGTACTATGACTCACACCTCATGGCATCTTCTTTGCATGCGATAAAAACTACAAACTTAAAATCTAGTAAAACCTTCTATTCTTAGGAGTATTTAATGGTTAGCACGATCTCCGCTAATAACTCATGCGATATACCTGTGAGCTTCCAAGAAAATGATCCTGTTCAAGCTACTAGGGTTCTAGTTATCTCTTCAGAAGTTAAAGAGGGATATCAATTTACCAACGCAGCTCAGTCACATATTAGAATTGTCAATTATGATTACAACTTGGACTCTTTAGAAATTGTCGCTGCTAAAATAGAAAATATATTAAAAGGGGTCTTAGCCGATAGTATAGGATTTATTAATCACGGTGAAGCGGGCTCCTTTCATTTAACGAACTCCAGCTTAGTAAGTGCTAAAGCTATTAAGAGTGGTGACAATTCTGTCCGAATTTTTTGGGAAAAAATCGCAAATCTGGTTAAGACTCGAAACGAGCAAGGTAGTATCGATCTCTTTGCATGTAGCCTGGCTGCAACTCCAGAAGGAAAAGATCTAATTGAAAAATTAGAAGATATTACAGACCGTAATTTTGCAGCTTCTGTTAACTTAACAGGGAACCCCGACTTAAATGGGGATTGGATACTTGAAACAGACAATATTAATTTAGCAGCCAGGTACTTTGAATCTAAAAAGCTGCCAAGCATTACCACAACTCTTGCAACTATTAACACTACGATTCCTTGGCTTGATGGAGTAAACACTTATTTTAGCCTTCCTCCTGCCACCTTTTTTGATTCTACCACTTTTATATTTGGAGTGCAATTTGTGCCAGCAATTCCAAGATTTTATCCTACTTACCGTGCTGGGATTGAAAGAACAAATGGTGTTGCAGCAGCAGCAACAGGAGCACGCCTTGGAGCTTTGGATTATAATAACCCCTTAAACCAATGGTTTACATTATTTGATGTAGGCAACAGCTCTCACAATCACAATTTTAGAATCGATTACCGTTTTTATAAAGATGGAGGTACCTCAGCCACCTACATCCAATTTGTGAGCTATATCTCTTATGATGATCCGAATGTTTTTGATATCTTTGGTGATACCAGTCCAACCGCCCCTAAACATAAAGCTCATCATCTAATGAAAATTATTGGTAGTGGATATGCCTTTGCGCCAGATGAAAAAACTATATTTTATGTTAGCCTACAGCATAATCAAGGGACTAGTACTACCAGTCTCAATGCAGGAATTCCATCCTCCTCTATCGCAATCCTTAATAAAGAAATTATACCTAACCCAGAATTTGAACCTTACCTTGTCCATAACTGTATACGTCAAATTAATTATCAAGATCAACCAGGCCCTACGACACCTACTGCTACAGCAGTTGTAAGCACTTTAGCCGCAGATCTTGACTATACAAAATTAACCTCCTCAGGGATGAATATTACTTATGCAAATACAGAACGAACCAAATTATATTTAGGGCGAGCTATATCGGATACAAGTCCACAATACGCACATGTAAAAATAGATTACTTCCACATTTGGGTACCTTCCATTGTGGATTATGTTCTGGAATATGATTGGAATACTACCGTTAATCCCCCAGTATTAAAAGATAGAAAAAGTAGTAATATTGCAACATATATAGGCACCCCTCTTCTAACAATTGACGATCGTTTTTATACAGTACCAGATTATAGGGTTGTTAATGGAACAACGCCTCTAATCCCTCCGTTACAAAGGATTTTAGGTGACTTAAATGAAATTAAACAAATTTGCTTAAGCAAACCGACTTTTCTTGATCCTCAAAAAGACCAATATGTAACAGATGTATACGAAAGCTTATATTATACACCTAAACGCATAGCAACAAATCTAAGGGATATTGCAACTCGTTTGAGTAATTATGCTACTGTTGATAACCAGCCTTTAGACTCAAATGCACGCAATGAAATAGCAAAAATCATAGCTATATTAAACGATACTAACAACATACCTAATTTTTCGGCAGGTACAGCAGCAGCCAATTTACAAACCTTAGAAAATTTTTTTAAAGCGCAAAGCTCTAAGATCTCATTTTCTGCCAAGATTTCTAGTATCTTACAGTATATAGAGAATACAATAGGTTATCTCCAAGCTGATAAAATTAGTTTGCCTGCAAGGGCTCAGGGCCTTACACGTTATATCTCTAAAATTCCCATACTAGGTCTTTCACAATTAGCCCTCTCCTCCTATAGATACATGACTTTTAACGCTATGAAGCTTGGAAATATTATACAGCTCAATAAACGTGCTTTATCTATTTTAAATAGATTAAGCAAAATTTTAGGACAGGAGTGGAAGACTAATGATAGAGGGCAATTGTGCTGCAATTATAAAGACAGCAGCGGTTTTGAGTACAAAGATATAGGGTATGTTCACTACACAATACCTGGAGACTATGCCAACTTCCCGGAAACTAAAGCAACTCATTTTGGGTTAGCTTGTTATGCATTTTCGGTGGTTGACTCTGACCTTTCTCATTCCAATTTTACAACAGTTTCTGATGTTGGAAATTTAATTAGCTGTTGGGACATACTCAAGGATATTTTTGAAGAACTCTATGATGTTCAAAAAGGTTATTATTTATATAACAGCACAGATACAACCTTTACGACTACTTTAGGAAAAGTTATCACTCCCCTACAAACAATATTCTCAAATTCTTGGCCTACAGGGGTAGGGGAACATTATTTTCAGTTTTTAAATACTGATGTTATCGCTCATTTTTATGAAACAGATGTTGATGGAAAGCTTGTAAATAATGGTTTGGTCAGGCTAACAACAAAATTTAATACTTATGACTCTCCTACTTTTGATACTGCTGCTGATCAATATAGAGCCTATTATAGGTTGGTCATGTGGTGGGAAGGAAGGGATGATTCAGCAAAGCGATTAAGTGATAATAGTGCTAAAAGTTTAGTTTCTAGCGCCATCAAATCAATACAAAGTGCAAATGAAACTTACCAACAAAATCTTAAAACAATTATTAGTAACAATACAGATATTCAGAAGGCTGCTAGTAAATCTGTAAATGATCATTATTCACTTAGTAGTCGTATTCTTCAGTCTCTATAAAAATATCTTTTAAAGTTTTAAAAAGGCTTTTTTATGATTAATAGTTATGAATCAACGACCTCTAGCATCAACACTTATGATCTAGATACGTCGATAAGCTCTCCTATTGTAGCTGAGACATTTTCTTCACAAACAACAGGAAAAAGGATTCTATTAATTTCATCTGAAGTAAAAGAGGGATACCAATTTACTAATGCAGTAAAATCAGAAATTGGCGTTGTAACATACAATTTTTATGATAATTCTTTAGATAAAATTATTAATAAAGTTCGCGAAATTCTAAATGGGGCGTTGGCTGATAGTATAGGCTTTATTAACCATGGTGAGGTTGGCTTTTTTCATCTAACAGAGCTTCATAAAGTAAGCGCTGATATAGTGAAGCAGCGAGATGAACCTGTTAGAATCTTTTGGGAAAGTATAGCAACCATGGTAAAGCCCCCACAAGAACAAGGAAGTATTGATCTTTTTGCATGTAATTTAGCGGCTTCTGATGAGGGAAAAGCATTATTAAAGCGCTTAAGGAATATTACAGACCGTGTATTTGCAGCTTCTATTAATTTAACAGGGAATCTCAATCAAAATGCTGACTGGATACTGGAAACAAACAATATTGATGTGGCTGCTAGGTATTTTCAAACATCTAAATTACCTACTATTACAACAACCTTAGCTACAATCAGCCCTAATATACCCTGGTTAGATGGGGTCAACACTTATCTTAGTCTAACTCCAATTACTTTCTATGATTCAGTAAATCTAGCATTTATCTTACAATTTGTTCCGGCAATTCCTAGGTTTTATCCCATGTACTATAGTGGATTTGAAGTCACTAACGGGGTATCTGTGGCTGCGACTGGAGCTCGCCTAGGCGTACTAGACTATAATAATTTCTACAACGAATGGTCTACCCTATATGATCTTGGCAATGGGGTGCATAACCATAATTTTAGACTTGATTACCGTTTTTTTAAAGATGGAAACTCTTCACAAATTTACATCCAATTTGTGGCTATCATGTCTTTTACAGATCCAAATAGCCTGCCGTTAGCAAAAGCCCACCACCAGATGAAAGTTATTTATGATTGTTATGCTTATACCCCTGACGAACAAACTATTATTTATTTACATTTTAGACAGGTACAAAGTAGTCCTAGCTCTGTGTTACGGGTTGGCCCAGATTCTTCGACTTTGAGCAATTTAACTATTATTAATCGAGAGATTAACCCTAATCCAGAGCTTGAACCAGGAGCTATTTACAATCGAAGTATGAAAATTAACTATGAGGATCAATCAGGAAAATTTCCTCCGACTGCAATTGCAAAAGTAAGTACTGTTGCCTCAGACCTCACTCACTCACTCATTACTATCTCTGCGAGCAATGTTATATATGGTAATGTAGAACGGACTAAAATGTTTATTGGCAGATGCATTTCAGACGAAAATCCACAATATGCTCATATCAAAATAGAATTTTTCCGTATTCAAAGAGGAAGCAATAGTGAGTACCCAGTCTCATACGACTGGGTGACCCAGCCCGATAATACTCTTATTTTTAAGCACGTTGGTAGCGATGGGACCAGCACCATTGCAAAATATATGGGTACACCACAATTAAAGTTTAGTGATACTTATTATACTGTACGAGATTATCAAATAAATAATGGAACCACACCTCTTATACCTGTTTTGCAAAGAATTTTGGGCGATCTCACAGAGATTAAAGAAATATGCTTAAGTAAACCCTCATTTAGAGAGCCAAGAGGAAATACTCTGGTTATAGATCAAAACGAGATAGCCTACAAGCAGGCAAAAAATCTTGCAAACGCATTGAAGAGCATTGCTGCAAGGTTGAATAATTATATGTCCCTTACCCCTGCTCAGCCAATAAGTGTAGGAGCAAGAACTGAAATTACCAAAATTACAACTATTCTTAGCGATACAAGTATCATACCGAACTTTGCATCCGGTAGTGAAATAAATGATATGCAAACCTTAGAAACGTTCTTTAAAGCACAAGGTAACTCCTATTTTTCAAGTAACGTTAACAATGTTCTAACATACCTTGGCAATACGTTGCAAATTATGCAAGATGATAAATCTACTGTACAAAAGTTAAGCTTCTGCCGTGGGACTCTGCCCCTTGTTTCATTAAAGACTTTAGCATCATCAACGGTTAAATTTTTGGAGTTAAAGATACTGAACTTAGGGCATATAGTGGCAGCAAATAAAAGAGTCTTAGCCGCTTTAAATAAATTAAATAAAATTTTAACACTACCTTATACTCCTGACGAAAGAGGGGAACTTAGTTGTAATTATGTGGATGGAACAGGCAATGTGTACCCCAAACTTGGCTTATTGCATTACGATATGAGCTCTACTTCAGTATTTACCAAAGATAAGTTCACCCATTTTCCATTAGCCGCAGCTGTTCTTAAAAGACAGTCTATGGCAGATGCAAGATTTCAAAATTATGGGGATACCCTTAATCTTATTGGATGTGATAACTCTTTAAAGCATATCTATTCTGAATTAATGGACGTAAGATTGCAATATAGCAGATATGACTCAACGGACTTGGCTATACCAACTATGCTCAGAAATATTACAATCCCATTGTATAATGCCTTATACCCTAGCTCTCTTCCTAGCAATGTAGGAGAACATTTTTTTACAGAAAATCAGACTGACAAAATAACAGATTTTTACCAACCAGATCAAGACAATAAGATTGTTGATTCTGGGGTTTTCTTCCGTATAGCTAAGTTTAATACTTATAATAACAGCACTATAGCTACTCAATATCGTACTTATTACAACTTAGTGATGTGGTGGGAAGGAAGAGATAATTCCCCTTACACAGTACAAGGAGCTGCAAGAAGATTAACAGATACAGCAAGAAGCTTAACTTCTGAGGCCATAACAGAAATAGAATCTTTGAATGAAAGTTATTTGCAGCAACTGCAGAATTTAACACAAAACTTAAAAGATAACCAAGCACTAGTAAGCAGCCTAATGTCAGGTCAAATGAATCAATTTCAAAGTATTACTCAAAGAATGAGCTAAACAATTCTAAATAGACTGTTACCCCCTACTATAAGTCGAGGGTAAGTCACAAGCATATAATAAATATAAATTATCAAGCTTATGTGCTGGCTTTTGCAACTAGTTGATCTACAATCGCGGGGGACTGTATATCTACAATAGCTTTCTTAAGGACCTCGATTTGATTTCCATCATACATTTTCATAATTAGGGTATCTTCTTTAATTAAAGATACGGTCCCGATAATACCAGCTACCATAATGCGATCCCCTATTTTTATATTTTCCCGTTGTGTTTCTAACTCTCTCTGCCGTTTTTTTTCAGGCTTCCACATCATAAAGTAAAACAGTAACGCTGCACTGCCTAATATAGCAAACATTCGAGTTAAATCTTGATCGTTTGAAACACTTAAATCGGCATTCTGTTCGGCACTAAGAGGCCCCATAATAAAAATACCTAAGGCCAATATAGCTACACATAACTTATTAAAAAGATTCAACAGTAACCCCCTTGCATTCAAAAATTTAGATTAAAACATCCACTTCTAAACTTGGGTATTTCAACTTTATACCGATAATTTTAAAAGGAAAACTAATTGTGCTTAAAAGTTTAAAGAAAGGCAAGTATTAACCCTACTAAAGAAGTGTTTTGAAAATAAGATAATCGAAAGAGATCTTTTTTAGACTTACGAAACTAATTTTTTTCCAAATAATGCAAGCTTAGCTTCTATTGGACATTAGTATGAATACCAAAGAATTAGTTGATTACATTTACGACAATATTTCATTCATCGATCAACATGCCCCAGAGCTTTACCAACAGGTTAATATGACTAGAAATATTGTTATAGGACTATGCCTACATCCAAACCCTTACCAGATTCCTAAACACCGACGCCGCTTTCTCTACCAACTACAGCAATTAATCGATGGTAAAAAGCAAGCAATTTTAGGGGGAACTGATGAATTAATTAATGAAAAGATAATTCAAATTCAAAAGACAAACCATAAACGAATGCATACCTTTAATCTCAGGAAACGTTGGATGCCTATTTAATTTAAGAGGAAATTTCTAAACTATGTCAAGCTCTAAGAAGAAACCTATCGTAAAGCAGCCCGTACCATCTCTACAAAAAATATTAAAGCAAATTTTTCGAGTATTTCCAGACCCTACCATTCTGGCTCTTTTAAAAAATTTAGATGAGCCTATGACAGCTAAAAATGATGAGGAATGCCTTAAAATTTTGCAAAAGAACCTGGACTACTTGCAATGTAAGCGGGAAGTTTTAGAAAACCATTTTCAATTAAAAGCGGATGATACTTTAGAGTTTATCCAAAACCCTGACAACTTTCCTTCCGCTGTATGGGAAGAGTTAACCCATATTAAAAATTCATTAAAAGAATATCACCAATACTCGGCAGATGTTGTACAGACTAACTCCTATAATAAGACCAAGAAAAAAGTAGAAAATCAATATTTCATCGATTCAGGGATAATTAATAAGAAAAGAAAGAGACGAGATCATTGGATTATATGCGACTAAGGGAGATATAAACAGCTATGAACCAAATAATAAAAAGCACAAGTCCTACGTTTCAGCAAATTTCTGACAAGTTAATAGAGCAGTTACAAGATTCCAATTTTGATTTTCAGAAAACATTAAGCACCATGCACGATTTAAAGGAAAAACTCTACCAAGACTTTGAGCTATGGCTAAAAGAAAATGGTATTTCACAAGCGGAATTCCATGATTTCATCTCTGACCAAAATAATTTTTCCCAAGAAGAGCAGAATAAAATTAAACAATTAGTACGTCAAATTACTTCTATCTACGAGTCCTCTCTACTCCCCTTATCTCCTAGTAAAAAGAAAGAAGCATCACTAAAACAATTAGAATCACAAATACAGAAGAATGTGCCTCTTAATAAGATCTTAGCTGTAGAAGTAACTCCTCGTACTTCTCCTAAAAAGTCAGCCAAGATGACAACTCGTAGACAATGGCTACCTATTAAATAATAAATAACATGTAATCATTAAGAGTTTAAACGGTATGACAAATATAGCCTCTTCCCAGCCAGTTCAATCTGTAGTACAAATGCCTTTTACCCAGAACCAACGACATGACTCTCCTACATCATCCGAAAGAGAAACAATCGATGAAAGATCTGTCAGTCAGAGTAATGAGGCTTCTCATAATTACGACCGCTTTAATAACAACCTACAGGTTACAGGAAAAAAGGTACTATTAATCTCTTCTCAATTAAAGGAAGCAAATAAATTTGCACAATCAGTGCAAGATGACGTTTTAGAGATTGAATATAACTATGAAAAAGATTCTTTAGAAGAAATCCTGCAAAAAGTCAAAGATAGATTGGGAAGTGAGCAAGCCGCAAGCATTGGATTTGTTAACCACGGTACAACGGGTTATTTTCAATTAATAGCTAATAAGATTGTCGATAATGAAAAAATCAAAACAGACCATGATCTACGCAAATTTTGGAGACAGTTAGGGAAATTAGTCCATGGGAAAGGGCGTATAGATTTATTAGCTTGTAGTTTGGCGAGTTCACAAAACGGCAAAAAATTAATTGATCGCCTAGAAACTCTTACAGGAATTAATTTTGCGGCCTCAACCAACCTAACTGGTAATAGTAAAGGTGCGAACTGGATCTTAGAAACGGATAATGTTGATGTAGGCTCTCTTTACTTCAAAGCAAGCAAATTGGCCGACATCCAAGAGGATTTAATTATTACTACTCCAAGCTATCCAAGCGTGGCCACAGTAAACAGCAATAACCCGTGGCTTGACGGAGTTAATGATTATATAGAAATCCCTTCTACTATGCTGGGTGGTGCTACTAATGAGTTAACTATTCAGTTTGATGTAGTATTTGCAAACCCTCATTTCTATTACTCAGCCCTTGGAGCTCCTTTTTATACTTATGCAGAGGCTGGAGACCCAAATGCTAATCCTTGGTTCACAGTCTTCGATTTTGGCTGCAGTAGCTCAAACAATAATATTCGTCTTGAGATACAAAGATATGATACCAACAACACTCAATTTAGAATTACTGTCGGTAGTACAGTATATACATACATCGGTAGTATACCATCCTGGAATAACCAAACTGCACAAAGGATAGTTCTTGCTTTTGCTAATACTAGCAGTCCCCAATCCCGTCTCAGAATATTAGCAACACAACCGGATGGCACTTCTAATAGTGCCATTGTAAACATTCCTCCTGCCTATAATATGCGAGTTGATCCTGCCCCCAGAAAAATGTTAATAGGCAGAAATATTGATGATACAAATCCACAATACACTCAAATGAGAATTGATAACCTTAAAATATGGAACAATTACGATAATACTACTGCTCCAGATCTTCACTATGCATGGGATACAACACGATCATCCCCCATTTTTAGAAATGTCTTAACCGGACAGGATGATACTCTCCATAAACCACATAGCGAGATCGAATTAGATTCACAGCTATTTGTAGTTAACAGTTACGGTGCTTTAGACAGCAACTCTAATCCTATAGGAGTTATCTTACAAAATATTTGTAAAGAGCTTAATACACTCAAAGAGAGCTATTTATTCCGACCTACTCTGAGAAAGGTAAACCCTATTACTGGACAAGAAGATTTAGTTATAGATACAAACGAAGTAATTTACCAAAATGCTAAAGCGATTGCTATAAAATTAAGGTACATTGCACAGCGCTTAGGTGCGTATATCCTCAATGATTATCCTGCAAATACCGGGGCTAGGACAGAGCTAACTAAAATACAGGCTTTAATCAATAAGAATATACCAACGTTTGCTAGTGATATTACAGCTGCAGCTGATATGCAAGCTTTAGAAAAGTTTTTTGCACCTTCTAGAGACAGACCTTACTCTCTCTATGTCGATAGTATATTTCAATATATTAAGAATTTTACAAATATTCTTAAAAATACTTCTGCAACTTCCATTAATCTTTCGCCATATGTCAGCTACGCTCCGTTCAAGGTATTTCCCGAAATATTTAATATAGCTGAATCTACCATGAAGGTGAAGATTAAGAAATTAGGGGACTCTGTTGATGCCAACAAGCGAGCCATTGCTGCTCTCAATCGCCTTCAAAAAATATTAAACCAAAAATGGCGCACAAATGAAAGAGGAGAACTTTGTGCAGATTTAAAAACCCCCTCTAGCAACCCCTCTAATAGCTACTCTAGATTAGGTGGTTCCCGTTTTAATATCGAAGGAAATGGAGGGGCCAATGTTTCAACATTTTTTGGTACAGGAAATACGTTTAGCCATTTTGGACTCATTGCAGCAGCTGAAATGCAATTTTCTATGCCGACATGGACTGGATCAATCCCACAATTTTCAAATACTGATGTTAAGAAACTTATCAATTGCCTCCCTGAGATAAAAAATGCTTATGCAGAGCTAACCGAACTAGCACATTCTGATTTTCTAAGTTCAGATATAAAGAGTATCATAAATAATATCATATCTACTCACTTAAAAAAGGCTATAGACAATACTTCTACAACACACTACATGCCTTCAGACCCTGATTCTAGCCTTAACTATATAGGAGAAATTTTATTTCGCTACCCAGCAGCAGCTTCAACATCCATTGGAGCAAATGATAGCTGTATTGTGCTCTGGGAAACAGATAAAAACGATCAATTAGTTGCTAACTCTAGTACTTCCACAGGACTAACTCCTGCTATTTATGGTTTTAATGTAAATAAAGACAATGTTGCTAACGTTTCTGATTGTCTAAACTATTATAGAAGTTACTATGCTTTAGTTCGTTGGTGGGAAGGCCGTGATCCCTCCCCTTATCAAAATGCTTCAAGTGTGCAGAACCCAAATGCAGGAAATCTACTTACAGATTTAAATCCTCGAAAACTTGTTTCTGATGCTATTAACAGCCTACAGTCCATTAACGAAAATTATCAACAAGAACTCAAGACAAGCATGAGGCAATACCAAGAACTTTTACAATTAGTAGGTTCTCTTATGAATAAGCTTTTTGGTATTTATCAAAAACTACAAGCTAAAACAGGCGCCTAGAGAGGTAATAAATATTTATGAATCCACTAAAAGATGTAAGCCGTACCACCGCAAATTTATTTGGTTATACAACTACTGTTTCATCCTCAAACTTGGGTATCAACAATTTTTTAGATAATGATAGCATACAAGAGACTGAAGAATGCTCAAGCCTACAAAATAGCCTAAGAGCCCCTCAAAGTAATCTATCTGTTAAGGTCTTAGTTGTCTCATCATGCCTAGAAGATAAAAAAAGGTTGATAGAAGCCGCAACTCCAGATGTAGTTCTCATTGAGTATGATTGGGAAAAAGAAACTCTAACTTCCTTGTATAAAATCATTAAGCAAAGGCTAATCGGAAAAATAGCTTCAAATATAGCTTTTATCACACACGGACAAGCAGGTAGTGTTGATTTATTAAAGGAACATAAATTGACTGCAAATAATATGCATCAAGTACCAATTGAGCGTTTTTGGAACTCTGTGGGTCAATTAGTTGAGGAAGGAGGAACTATCGACCTACCATCATGTAATCTAGCCTCTTCTATAAACGGTCAAGCCCTTGTTAACCACTTAAAAAGAATAACTAAAAGAAAGATTGGAGCCTCAAACAACATTACAGGGAATAACTCTGTAGGTGGAGATTGGTGGATGGAAACTGATGGAGAGGACATTAGTCATAAGTATTTTGATCTAACTGCACTGCAAAAATGGCGCGGTAAACTTCTTATTACAAGTTCAAGCTATAAAACTAGTGAAGGATACACCTTTCAAACATTAACAGGCAATGGGGCCGCAGCAGATTACATTAGAGATTTGATTGAAGATATGCATACATTGTCAACTTTAAGCAAATCTAGAACCACTTTTAGAGATGAAAATAATAATCTGATTACTAGTACTAATGATCCCAGATTTCTTAATATAAAATCGATTACAGACACTTTCAATACTATAAAAACCACTATCAACGATTACTTAACGGTAAGAACAGCCGCTGATCTAGGGATGACTAATACTTCATTTACTAGGTTAAAACAATATTTAACCAGCTTAGACACTCTTTTAGGGACTTTAGACCTTGGTGCATCACTGCCAGGAAATGCTATATCTTACATGACAACGAACGAGCAGTTTTTTGAATCCGGTAAAGGAAATAATCTAGTATCTAATGCAGTGACTAATTTAATCAAATATAGCAATGATATTGTGAACTGGATTGTTGATGTTGGTTCTGCTAAAATCATCTCTAAGCCAAACGAACTCTATAGTCTACGCTCCTTAATAGAAAGCTCTTTCTTAACGATCAACGCAAAAGTAGGAAAGATTGGAAACGATGTGGCTCAAAGAGATTTAGCTATACGTACATTAAATCAACTTTATAGCCTTTTCTCACAAGATTGGAGATGTGATGACTATAATTCATTACTTGGAATAACGGGCGTCGATTCTAATGGCCAACCACAATATACTCTTTTAGGGCAAGCCTATTTTTCAACAAACCCTAGCCACTATGCTCATTATGGTCTAGCAATGGCTGCTAAGAATGGAATCATTAATACACCAGGGTTTGCAGGACTACATAAGATTACCGCACGTTATGTTGAAGTTACAATTAGTAATACTGTTACCAGTGCTAATACTGGCGGCAAAAACTTAGATCTTTCTAACACGCTCCCTAGCAATGTTCTACAGGAAATATCAAAGCTCGCTTATGGGGGAATTACTACCAGTAGTTTATGGTCTCCTTACGGATCCCCCTATTATGAAGCCTATTATACAAGTGATTTGAAAAATTTTAATTCTGACCGTTCAGATATTGATATTACCAATATCAAAGTCGGTGATAAAATTTGGGTTCCTGTCCAACCTTCATTATCGCCTGTATTCCCTTTCAATTATTACGATACAGCCCATCGTAGCAAGTTAGAGCAACTGATTGACACTCTCTATGGTTTAAAAAATGGAGGCATTCTAGAATCTATCCTATCGACCGATGCAATGAATAAGCTGAATACTCTATTAGATCAAGCTCAACGCGCATTACCAGGGCCAAATGCTGAAGACCTAACTAATAGCCTCCTCAGTTTAACCCACCCTTTATTTCTAGATAACCCAGATACAAGTAAATCACCTAATGTTAGCCTTTACACATCTCCTAGAGAGAACGAAGACCCGATCTCATCCTCCGTAAAAATTAGTGTAAATAATCTGGTTACAGAAAATGATAGAGCAGGGGGGCACCCTAAAGTAGATGGGACAACTTCAGCGGGCCCTGATTATTTCGTTAGGGACTATGGGGCTCCTGAAGCAAAAGGTATAGGTGATCTAGCAACCCCATACGCTATAAAGTATACAACTATTAGCTGGTACAGAGATCTATATAATGCGACTAGATGGTGGGAAGGGGCCTCGCTACAAAATGCTACTGCAAGCACACCAAAATGGCTTAATGATGTTGATGGAGATCAATCTTCTCGAGCCCTTGCTCAGGAACTTTTACGTGAATTAAGTTCCTTTAATGAGAATGCTATTCAGGATATCCAAACACAAGTGATGTTATTTCAGGATTTAATAAAAGCCAATAAGCAAATCTTGGATGTATTCAAAAATATTACTAAGAAGTTAAGCAAGCAAATTTAATAGCTGCCAAAAATAAATAAGGACCTTCTATATGAGTAGATTTATTCCTCCAACCTTCCCTGTTAATACAACGTCATCTCAGAATTATACTTATAATCATTTTGCTAACTGGAATAACAATGTAACTGTTCCTGTAGAAAACGCTTTCGACTGGAGACGAAATAGTAATACGGCTCAAGTAGTTCTTCCATCAACTACAACAGGGCAAAACCGCTTCCCCGCAGGGTCTACTATTAATATTTATACTAGTGCTCTATGGCAAGAGTTCTTTACTAATTACTTTCCTGTAACCAATGAAGAATACCTTAGAAATCCCTATGATTATGACGATATTTTTGGAAAATACCTTACTGACTATGCCACACGATACTTATTTGGACAAGATAATTCTAACCCAGCGGCTACTGGTGTAAATGCTCCTATTGCAGCAAACACTGGTATAAACGGGACAGGTCTGAGCACAACTAGATATACAAATGCAGTTACAAGCCAAGCTAGTGCTATAACAACTTTTAGACACTATTTGGATACAATATGGAGAATTGATAATCCTGGTCCTTTTGGCGCGCAGGTAAAAGATTCTATTTCTTCAAGTAATCCTATCTACGGCACTGCTATTTCAGCAGGTGACTACTCTGTCTATACTATTAGCAAATCGGCTCCATTTGTAAATTGTTCGCGCAATATACTACTCTGGGTAATACAACTGATTCTTGATCTCAAAAATGAGCTTCAGAAAACCTTGGAAGACAGAGCAAACTTTGTTAAGCAAGGAACATCAATAGAAAGCGCTATTAATGAACGGAAAAATCAATATACTGCGGCGTCTGCAAGCTATACTACTTCAGATGCAATAAAGCAAAAGTTTGACAATGCAGCGCAATCGATGGACACAGCCTTAAGTGAGCAACAAACTGTTGGTAAGCAATATTCACGCGATATTGACTTAACTAACGATGCTCTTTCACAATTAACAGACTTAATTAGCGCCTTAAGGGATGCTTATGCTAATTCTAGAGATCCCTATCTTAAATAATCAAATGGCTATTTATTCTAATAATTAGGAGTTTATTATGTCCTCATTCTTCACAGCTATGACACCGACATTAGTAGCAACAGATCAGTCCTTACCATTTAGCAATATCCCTATTGATAAAGTGGGGTATGCCTTTGATATTTACGATAATTCCGGCAATCATGTTCCACATATTATCGATTGGTCTAATGCAACAACTTTTAATCTTTATAAATGGAACGGGTCTAATTGGGTTTCTGTTGCTGGAATCCCTAACTACAATACAATAGGAACCAAACCTTCCGACTTGTGGGACATTTTTTTTGATACAGTCTCAGGAAATTCGAACAACTTCTCTATAATCAATACTGAAGAATATCAGAGCAATACGAAATACTATAATGATCTTTTTGGAATGTATGTTAAGGATTTCTTTCGTACTCAAGTTCAGAATGGCAGTTACTATGCGGCTAATACTACAAGCCTTACGGGAGTTGTCGAGCAATGGAAGATCTACCTTAATAATGTAGGAGCCACAACAAGAGTTAAAAGACATAGTACTAATTATTTTCCAACTCAAGCTGTAACATCCGCTGGTATTTTAACAGATTATTATTTGAGCATTCCTCCTTACCCTGTTAATCCCCCTTCTGCTATAAATCCCGGTATCCCCGCCCCAATAGATAGTGAAGGTAATCCTTGCTTATTCGACCCTGCAGGAAATCCCTTAGGTTCTATACTTCCCTATATCACAGAGGAGATTCCTACCGCTGAGCAAATTCCTGGCCCTTTAGGTATAGCAGACCCTTTAAATATTTCTCCCTACTTAGGACCAGGGGTGCGTGAGCGTAAGAAAGATGGCCTTTGGTGGACTCTACTTGTTTTGCAAAACATGATGGGAGATTTAAACAATTTGGCTTCGGCACAATCTAATGAGATTTCACGTATTAATGATAAACTCACCGCAAGTTTAGCTATTGAGACTGCTATAAGTAATTATTCTCAAGCTATGCAAAAATGGGTAGACAATCTAGCTACCTCAACTTCTAGTGAAACAACAGAGAAACAAAAAATACTTATACAAGCACAACAAGCAGGGGAAGGGCGCCGCAATCGAGTGAAACAACAACGAGGAATTATTCAACAACAAACCTCTAGTGTGACTAAGGATGCCAACCTAACTAAAGATGCATTAAGTAATTTCGACCAATTACAAAACAAAATTAGAGATAGTTACTTCAATACGAATTCCCTTTTAACGCAAAAGTAATTATTTGAATTGAGCTAAATTAAAAAAACGTTTAATTATTAATTAACAACAATAAACAAACTTAAGGAATTAATATGAATACTTCACAAAATCAAGAAAACAAAAACTCCGAATTTAATTCTTTTGTAGATAACCCTTTTACTATCGCTATGCTCAAGAATCTACCTCCTGAGCAGCAGCAAGAACTCTTAAAATTCATGAAATCTCCAGAAATGGCTTCCTTCATAAATAAACAGCTTCCAAATATGGACAAGCTTAGCAAAGGAATGTTTACGGAGCTCTTTCGCAACAATGCAACTTTAAGACAAGTGTTCAAATTGCCAAAAGAATTTTGTGAGCTCATGTATGCCAAAGCATACCAACATTATTCCCAAGGACAATATGAAGAAGCTATGCCCCTCTTTAGAGCACTAGTTTATTTAGAAGGGATTGAACATAAATATTCTTTTGGCTTAGCTGCTTGTATGCATATGCAACAGATGTATCAGGAAGCCACTAAGATGTACCTTTTTGCTGCGCAACTGGATGCAAGCAATCCTCTGGCTAACTTTCATGCGGCTGACTGCTTTATACAACTAGAAGATTATTTCTCTGCAAAAATGACTCTTTTAGTTGTGATTGAGAATCCTTATACAGACATGAACAAGTATGCTCAAGTTAAGGAAAAGGCTTCTGAGATGCTTATTATGGTTCAGCAAAAGTTAGATGCTAGAAAAAACTCTACCGAACAGTAGTTATGACTACCATATCATTATAAAATAATAAGATATAGAAATCTTATCTTAAATCATTTAAAAGGGAAAAATATATGGATGTTAATAACTTTAGTTCAACAGATCAAAAAGAAAGCTTTAATGAAAGTAATTCTCAAACAAAACAGAGATGGCAAGTCAAACTACCAGGATTTTCGTTTGGTGACAATGACGACAGAAATAAGCCAGGAAAACCAGAGGTGTTCTATGAAGCTGATACAGATGTTTTAGCAAATCCAGACCTAAAAGCTAAATACGATACTTTATCTGCGGATGATAAAGCTAAGATCAACCAAATTTTGTCGACAGATAGTACTGGATATATTTCGATTACAGATAAAGAATTTAAAGAGCTCGCTTCTCTTTTAAATATGAGTATAGTGGATATCAAAGGAAAGCTTCAAATAGGTTACCCTTCCCTTGAAATGGTACAAAATGCTACCCAAGTAGATAAGTTTATGTCTGCCATTTCAAAACTATTTAAAGACTTTGATTTAATGAATTTAAGTGAAGATCAAACGCTTCAAGCAGTTCTAGACCAGTTGATTAAAATCCTACAAGAAGTCAGCACAGGCACGACAGCGTTTGCCAAAGAAGATAAAGCAAACAATGATGCTATCAATACTGCCGTTCGTAGTAATAATGCAAAGATGAGTGAACTTAATCAACAGATCTTGACCAAGCAGAAAGAAGAACACGACAGAGAAGTTCAAAGACAAGCAGAAATACAAAGACAACAAGAGAAGAAAAAGCACTCCTGGGGTAATATATTACAGAAATTTTTCACAGATGCTGCTTATGTCGTAGGGGCTGGTGTTGCAGCTGCTGTTTTAGCAATTCCCAATCCAGCTGGAGTTGCTGGAGCCCTTTATATGATGCAAAACTCATTGATTGCTATGACCCTAGTGACATTTGGACCTATATTACTCGATACATTAATCGAAAGCAATATACTAGGATCAAAAGGAACTGAATGGTTACTTGAAAACAGAGAAGCCCTTAATACCACAATCAAGGTAATAGCTTTAGCTGTAGCTCTTGCCGGTGTTGCTATCGGAGCCGCTAGCGTAGTTGCTCCAGGAGGAGCTGTTAACGCCCTTGCCATAGCCATGATTATTTCTATTGTAATAGGAGGAATTGCTAGCTCATTGATGCAATCAGGATTAATTGACGATATCATCCGGACTAAGAATAAAAACAGCATGTCCGATGATGAAAAAAATCAAATAAGAGACGAGGAAAGACGAAGCATTATCGAACAACAAGCCAATATTGATGGAACAACACCTGATTACAATAGAGAATTAACTTTAGATGAGCAGGTCGATTTGGCACAACGCATCGATGATAGGATGCTGAGCTACGTCCATATTCCAGCCTCAGAAGAGGAAAATATTAGAAATGATGCTAGAAATCAAATCACTGGCGGAGTTGATAGAGAGCTTACAGCAGATGAACAAGAACGTCTTACCGAGTTGATAAAAGAGGGCAGAGATAACTATAGAGCCTTACACCCTTCTAATGACAGCATGATCGCTAATTATGTACTTATGGGCGTTGCGATGGCAGCTGGTTTGGTTACCCTAGGAACCGGCATAGGCCGTGCTGCAAGAGCAGCAAAAGATGCAGCTAAAGCTGGAGCCGAAATAGCAGAAAATTCAGCTTCTCTGAATTCCCAAGCCCAACGCACGGTGCGCGTAGTAGGAATAACTGCAGAAGCGGCTACTAATGGGGGTAAAATAATTCAAGCAAGCTTTCAGATTGATGCTGCAATTGCAGAGAGAGCAGCTCAATACGCTATTGCTAATTCTTTACAGGAAAGTGCTGACACTAAGGAACAGATCGCAAATCAGCAGTATCTAGTAGAATTGCTTAAAGCTTTGATTAGTTTCCTCAACAAAATGCTTGAAGGCAACGGTTCTGATAAGATGCTAGATGAAATGCTTAACCAATTTCAGGACGTAGCAAAGTTATTACAGGGATTAAGAGATGCTAAATCGAGCCAAGTGACTAATGTGGTGCAAATACAACAGGCGGGTTAATCGATATTAATCATTTAACTCATTAAAATAATAAATAGTTATAGCTTAAACAAAGGAGATCCGTATGGGAAATGCCCCTGATCTATCAAATTATAATCCAGATCCTACTGTTCTCAGTACTTATATGAAGACAGAAGATTATACTAATCTAAGCTCTGAAAGTAAAACACAGTTACAGGTCATGTTTAACGATGGTATTATCACTACATCTGAGTATAACCAGATCAAGCAACTTCTTAATTTGGATCAAGTAAATTCTTCCAAAATGCTTATAAATGTATTAGCTAGTAACCCACAGTTGGCAATTGATACTGTCACCAAAGAAGATTTAGCTCTCTGGAGCCAAGTCGCAGAATTGGCAATATTACTAGTAGCTATTGGCCTCATAAATAATGGTAGCAATAACCCCAATACTGGAAACGGTATCACTCATACAGGTGCTATTTCTGCTTTTGGAGGCGGCCGTCTAGCAGCTATATTGGCCGTTCTATCAGCAATGGATGAAAAAGTAAAAAATTGGCTAGCCAACATGGAAGCCTCTTTGGATCAAATAGATTCTGCTCTGAAACAATCTTTGGAAAGCGCAAAAGCTAACTACCAAGCAGCAATGCAAGAAGTCAATAAGCTTATAAAAGAGGCCAAAACTATTAAAGAAAAGGCTGATACTGCTTTTGCAATGGAAATAGCAAGCGCTGTTATAACTATAGCTACTAGCACTTTGCAAATAGGAATGGCTGCTCATAGCTATCGCTTAACATCACCAGCCAAAGCCAAAAATGATTCAATAAATCTTCCTAGAAAAACCCCTGAATTAAGTAATACACCCCTTAAAAACCAACCTCTTAATAATAAGGATTCTACCGTTGATGTAAACTTAGAAAGTCCACAAAATTCAGGACGAATTAGAGTAACAGATAATAGTAACAGTGGGAACAGAAAAAATGCCAATGGAACAAAAAATGACGAAAATGAAAATAACACCCCAGAGGCTACTGGTAATTCTTCAAAAAATCCAGCAGGCAAACCAGGTGAATCAGGAAACGCGGATGAATTAACTGCTGCTCAAAGACAAGCTAAGAAAGCAGACTCTGAAAGCACAGCAAGGCTCTTGGATGGCCTATCCCAATCTTTAGGCAGTTTAACAAGGGGTATTACCCAGTTAATAGAAGCATTCAAAAATAAGGAACTTGCAGATAAAGATTACGATTTGAAAGTATGGAGTGCTGTTCTCGAGCAAATTATAGCTGAAATGAGACAAGCAGCTTCTGTTGACCAGGCTCAGTCAGAAAAAGATCGCCAAATGGCAGACTTCTTCAGACAATTAGCTGATCAAATCTTAAAAATTTTTGAGGAATTATTAGACCTCATCCAAAAAACATCTAGTTCGCAAGCCCAAGCTTCGCAAGCATCTGTTAGAGGCTAATTAAATTACTATTTTTTAGATAGAGAAGAGCTAAGCTCTTCCCTATCTAATAATCAAAAGCTTTCAAAATTATCTCTTTCCAATCTCCCTCCTCTTGCTCGAAAATTTAGCAGCTTAGCCCCAATATTTGACAATTTTAGGCTAAATCTGTTTGAATGACCAAAACAGAATCTTTAAGATCATCAAGCTCCCCGAAATTTAAGCTTCTTGAATATAGAAGGTTATTCTGTATAAAAATGAAAAGATTAGTCAAGTATCTGTTTTCATGATAAGGGATTACTAATTATTGATAGGTCTGTAAAAAAAGCATAGATGAAGGAGCAAAATTCATATGTCAAGATTAGCAGATTATGTTGCGCAACTATCCCGCAAGTTAGAGTTAGATGGGCGTATTACAGAGGAGCAAAATGTTTTTCGCCTTAAATTAGAAGAAGGTCTCGCCATTTCAGTACAAGAATTAAATCCTGGTCCAGGATTGCATTTTGCGTGTCCTGTAGCGCCTTACCCCACTGGTAACGCAGAAGCGACATTAGTTGAAATCATGGGGGGTAATCTCTTCGGTCAAGGAACTGGAGATGCCACACTAGCATTGGATGCAAAAGAGGAATTTATTTATCTCCTGTTAACAAAACAAGACCAACTTAATTACTATGAATTTTATGAACAATTAGAATCATTTACAAATTATGCTAGATTCTGGAAAAAAAGAATTGAAACTTTATCACAAGTAGAACGCTAAATTTAAATGGCTTAAAATCTTATTTTACCACAAAAGTTTAAATTTTACACAGTTTCTTTATTAGGGTAGTTTATTAAATGAAGAAAATACCGATATTATGATAAAATAAGTATGTAATCATCTCACCATGTGCAAATTAAGCTATCTACTTATCATTCAAAAGACAGAGATGCTAACACTTATGTATTAATAAACAAGCTTTGAATCTAAAAGCTTAATAAAAAAACTAATAAAAATGAACGGCTAACGTGGAAAATCAAGAATCTTCAAACTCTGTAACTGCCGAATCAACAAGTCAGTTCAATTTTTATAAAAATGACAAAGTTGCGCTGATATCTGCTCGTTTTATTGTGGAGGAAGGGGACCTACGAGCACAAACTTATAGCATGGAAGGTCCCGGAGACTGGATCATTGGACGTGATCCAGACCAATGCCAAATAATATTAGAAGATTCTGCTATTTCACGGAAGCATGCCATATGCAAAAGAGATGATGCCACAAGGTTCACTTTAACTAATTTAATGGAAAATAACCCCATCTATGTAAACGGAGAACCCCTTACAAACGAGCATCTACTAGAGGATGGGGATACTATTCAGATAGGTGGACAAAAACTAGTTTTCTATAAAGAGGAGATACTAGTAAATCCATTGGATACAGACAACAACAGTAATCAGCTAAAAGAAGATAATGCTATGAATTCAATGAACTACGACCAGGAATTAGCTTCTGACCTTGAACAAGATAAACAAGATACTATATTTGAAGTAGGTCCCGACGCCTTAGACTATCTGGAGTTACAGTTATTGGATCCCGGTAGATGGGTTTTAAAAATATTACATGGTCCTTTACAAGGTGCAGAATTTCCACTAGAAGAAAATAAAGCCTATATTTTAGGTAATGACCCTAAGTCATGTGATATTATTTTGCATGATCGAACAGTATCTAAGAAACATGCTCAAATTACATTTAGCAGCGATGGAACTATTCTCTTAGAAGATTTAAGTAGTAAAAATGGAATTTTGATTGATGGGCAAAAGCTTGAAGAAGCTAGAAATATTACTAACAACACGTTATTTGTTCTTGGGACAACTTCTGTACTCCTCATTGACCGAGAAGCTCCTGCGGAGACTTTATTAGCTTCTGTTTTTCCGATTGCAACGGCCATAACTCAGTCTGTACAGGAGGAGGAACTACAGGAAGAAAATGCTAAAAATCCTGAAGAAAGTTCTCAAAAAGTTACCGATGAAACGCCTATAATTAATGCAGAATCCCAGGCTGCAGATCCTTCTAAACAAGAGTCTCCTATAACAACACAAGATTCTTCTTCCTCTACAGTAGAGCAAGCTATAACCCCTCCCCAAGAAACTATTACCCCTCCTTCAGGAGAAACTCCTGCAACAACTCACCCCATAGTTAAAGAAGAAAGAAAAATTTTGCGCAAACTTATCTTAGGCGCGACAGCTTTTAGTTTATGCCTAGGTGTAGGATATGCCGTATATCAACTATTCCAAACACAAGAAGTAGAGCACCCTTCAGTTTTAGTTCAAACAAAAGTTGACGCTATTATGAAAGATTTTCCTAGTGTTAGTTATCAGCTACAAAAGGAAACTCTTAAAATACGCTTGTGGGATCATCTTCTTACTTCTATGGACCTGAACCAGCTACTGTACAACCTACAATCGATAGCAGAGATTAAAGAGATTGATAATGCTATTATTATTGATGAGGGTGTTTGGAAAGAAATGAACCAAATCTTAAGTAATAATCCTACTTGGAAAGGGGTTTCAATTTATGCTCGTATTCCTAAGCACTTTGTATTAATGGGTCATCTCAAAACTAAGCAACAGGCCGAAGAATTAATGAATTATCTCAAGCTTAATTTTGATTACATGGATCTTCTGGACAATCAAATGGTTGTTGAAGAAGAGCTAATGGATAAAATAAGTAATCTTTTACGCGAAAATCAATTAAGAGAGGTGCTGGCAGAGTTTTTTGACGAAGAGATCTTCATTACAGGGGCCATTACTGCTAAAGATCGCCCCATTTTTGAACAAATTTTGCAACAGATAAAAAAAACACCTGGGCTTAAAGGTATTAAAAATAATGTAGTTGAAGTCACTGGTCAAGATATGACTGAAGCTTTAGTTGACTTAAGTAGTCAGTATCCTGTATCTGGTTATTTCCAAACTAACCAAAATAAAATAAGTGTGGTTGTAAACGGCAGAATTTATTCTGAAGGCGATAAATTGGATGATTACAGCATATTGACTATCAAGGATAACTTCATCACTCTTGAAAAAGGGGATGTAAAATACAAAATCAAATATAGCAATTAAACTCAAGTTTGATAAGAAACTAGATAGATTTCAAAAAAATATTACAGGCTAAGATATGTTTGGATTAGAGAATAAAAGCAAAGATGGATCTTCAGGAAAAAGAAATCCAGCATTTTTCGATCTCGAGAGTAAATTGAAAGACATTCTATTTTATAATAAAACGCAAGAGCATATAGTACAGCAAACTGAAAAAATTCGACAAGAGCAGCGCAAGGGTTGCAATCCAGATGAATTTGAGCAACTAGCTAGTTTAGCTCAAGGTTATATGGCATTAAAACAGGTTCTCAAAAAAACTTATATTCTACAAAATAAGAAATAATAATAAAAATTAGGAGAAAATTATGTCATCTTCTACATACATCAAGCGTAGCGAAATGGTTGACTTTGAAAGTGCTGTAGGGAAGAGAGCTACAGACTTCAAAAGTAAAGTAGACTCCCTAAAACAAAACAGTGATGGGGTAAGCACTGCAGACCTTCTATCTATGCAGTACGAATCAAATTTCTTAAGCATGATTGTGGATACATCTTCTAGCTTAGTGCAAACAGTTAAAGACACAGCCAAGACGATTACTCAAAAGCTGTAAATATTACGAAAATTTTATATTGGGGTTTATTACATTTGCAAAAGTGTAATGAACTTTTTATTTCCCCTTATTGACTATTGGAGATGATACATGTTTGAGCCTTATATAGAGGACTTTGCTTTAATGGTCGAGGCTGGTTTTGTTGCAGTTTATCAAGGTGATGAAGCTAATGCTCGTAAACTATTTCATGCAGCCAGTCTACTAAAGCCGGAACATCCGGCTCCTAAGTTAGGACTAAGCCATATAGCTATTCATAAACTACAATTAGATGAAGCCCGTACTTTACTCGAAGAGGTACTTACACGAGAGAGTGATAACCAGATAGCAAGGGCACTGCTAGGACTATGTTTGCTACTCGGCAAAACTAATAAAGGGGAAGGCATTGCGTTAATCCAAGAAGCTATGAGCAAAACTTCAGAAACTAGTGTTCATAATTTAGGGCAAGCAGCTATGACTTGGCTCGAAAATGAAGAAAGAAAAGCTCGTATTGTAAAGTAAGCAATTTCTATAGTGAGTAACTTATTAAAAAATATACTATTAAACTGTATTATAAATTATGTCTAAAGAACAGCTTTCCATCTCTGCTATAAACAGCTCACAGGATAGTTTAAAGGTTATCGATATGCCTTTTGAAGCTATGCCTCGCACAGAAAAACTTCCCCCACCAGAAAGAGCTTTTGCAGCAGTTTTTCAAAATTCTTCTATCCAAAAACAGCAAGAAGCTAATAAGATTGGAACATCCACCCAATCTCCTATGGATATGATAGCACAAAAATTAGGTCAGCAAAATAAACAATCTCAGCAAAAAGTTTCTTTTACAGAGGAATTAACAGCTACAAGTACAGATTACCGTAGAAGACAGCTGGCAGCTACAATGGACGAAACATACAGTAAATTAGAGCAAACTAATAAAGCCATTGCTCAGCTAGAAAATATCAGAAATCGTATTGGGCAACCCACAAATTCTGAGCAGTCGAAAGCTTTATTGGCTATCAACTCATCACTGCAAGGATCTGAATCACAAAAAGCCAGGTCTGGACTAACACAGGGTGTTAAAGACATTTATGGGGATCTTAATTTAAAGCAACAAGGGGTAGAGTCTGAGTTAGAAGGTGATAACGATATATTTCACAATATTGTAGCCCATTTAACTGGAATGCAAACACAACTCTATGGCGTTGTTAAAGAGATGAATCATGTCTCTGAGGGATGGTCTCCTGCAGATTTACTAGGAATTCAAATGAGGTTTGCATATGTGCAGCAGCATTTAGACTTTTTCTCAAACAGTACTGCAAAAGTCTTAGAGAACATTAAGACGATGTTCAACGTCCAATCATAGAAACTTATCCATACTATGAGCTTACCTCTGCCAAAATACCCTTTACAGCAACTTCTGAAGATCAAAGAAGATCGAGCTGAAGAAGCTCGCAAAGTTGTAAAGCAAAAGGAGGAGGAGCTCAAGAAGGAAGAAGAGGCTCTCCAAAAATTAGAGAAGGAAAGGGATAAGGCTCTTAACCATCATAAAGATAAACTTCTCCAGTATAGAAAAGAACTTGATGGAGGGACAACATCAGAAAAAGTCACTCAGATGAAAGCCTACCTTGATGTCACTAAAGAAAAATTGAAAGCAGAAGAAGCTAAAGTTAAAAAACAACTGGAGAGAGTACAAAAAGCTCAGACAGAGCTAGAAAATGCCCAGACGCATTTAAAAGCTAAGATACAAGAAGTAGAAAAGATCAAAACTCATAGAGAGTATTGGACTAAAGAAACTAAAAAAGAATTAGAAATCTTAGAAGAGCGAGAGCTTGACGAAACTGGTTCTCTCATTCACAATTCTCAAACACTCAAAAAACATAAATCTTGAGACCTAATCTCTGTCTTTATCAAATTCAATATTTCCACCATATTTTCAAAAAATTAAAAAGTGTCCTTTAGTTGAATTCTATTTTTACACAGCAATTCCCGCTAGACATCTAGAATTTCTGCTAACGAAGGATTTATTTACGTGCAGAAAAATTAAGGCATGAAGGAACTCTGTTATAAGGGAAAA
>JARBTQ010000051.1 GCA_029240075.1 Chlamydiales bacterium | reverse complement strand
TAGTTTATCCTTTTATAGTTTCCCTTATGTCTTAAGTATCAGAAGAACTTAAGACATATCCCCTCTTTTTTGCTCTATTCATTAGGACTGAACGGTTACCATATTTTCGCATTTGATGAAAATCATTATCTCGACTCTTTCGGTGAACGAGTTATAAGACCTGTTGGCCTTGCACAAGACCAGACAGAGCTTAAGCGCAAAAGTTTTATTGATTTAACCTTAGTTTGCAAAAATTGGAAAGCTATCATTCAGTCCATATTTTGCAAAGCACTCTATATCCCCCGTTCTTTTTGGAATCAACCAGCAGCAGAACAAATTAAAATTGCTGATCAGATAAAAGCCACCTTCCCCTCAACTAAAGAAATTTACAACCGAGGCAACATGTACAAGGACATAGCCTATAAGGACTGGCTGGATCAGCACAAAGAAAACGCTGAAGATAGGTTCGTAACTAATGAAGATTTAAGTGTAATTGGAAACTATTTTCTAAAAGATCACCCTACTATCACTTCTTTAACAGCTGCTGGTAATTTTTCCTCTGCTGCTTTTGGAGTGGTTAGTGGACTTGCTCCTCATCTAAAAGAAGTCGCACTAAGTTTTCCAAATCTTCCTGAAATAGGCAATAGTTTGCTTACTTTACTTGAAGGAGTTTCTACCCTAGAAAAATTAACTTTGTTAGTTAGTGGAGAAACAGACGAATATGATATGGAGGGTGCATTTACAAAACTACAGAAAAACCATAAAAAGCCATTTAATCTTAAACATTTAGAAATAAATCTGGGATATGATACAGGCTCTTCATATTCAGGAGTCTATCTAGCGGATCGTTCGAGGCGGAGTGTGAGAGGCAATTTTACGCTTTTTGAGCCTAACGTGCAAGGCATTAAGGATTTAAGTATAGTTTTTCCTCACCTTCAAACTCTTGCTATGTATGAAATATGTTGTTTTAATGAACTAGAGACGATATTGACCTCCTTTAAAAGCTTACAGGAATTAATTATAGAGGGGGATTATAATATGCCTCACAATTTTAACTTTAGGAAATTGGCTTCAAATTTAGTAAAAATTCAAATTCCTAATTTAAAAAAATTAAGTCTCTATTGCAACTTAGATGATCTTTGTACCTATTCCTTAGTTAAGGCTTTACCTAATTTAGAGGAGCTGAAGTGCTATTGGTTTAATCTTACAGACTCAGGACTACTTTTTTTAAATAGGCTCCCATTATTAAAAAGACTAGAAGTGACTTTGAGCAATGGCTTGACCGAAAAAGGATGGGAACAATTTTTTAAAAGTCCTCCTCCCAATATAGAGACACTTTATGAGTATCATGATCCAGAAATTGCTTCTTATGAAGTTGCTTCTATTGCAGCTAAATATTCAATTAAAGAAGTGAAGGGAGCATTAAAATTTCCACGTAACTCCTAATTTAAATTTATTTAAATTTTTGTATTATTAGTTTAAAAAAATATAGCCTCGTAACAAGTTACGAGGCCTTTCTTTTCCCTGCTCTTATCTGAAATTGCAATAATATCGATCAATTTTTATTTTACGATTTTCAGCTTTACATAATACAGAGTGGGCTGCAACAGCAATGATATCGAAGGAATATGATAGCAAAGTTTTTTCTAAAGAGCTTAGGATCTGATTAGACTAGAAAAATCAATTGATTTTACTTTAACTAATTAAAACAGAGTCAAATAAACTATAGCTATAGATTAAGATCTTGCCCTCTAGCCTTTATCCAAGAAGTATAAAACAGGCCTAACACTCTAAGAACTAGTCAAACTCTTAAGATCTTTATCAAATTTACTGAGTAGAAGATGGATGGCCTGCTCATCACTTTTAGAAGATAGTTCTATATTAAGCACATCGCGCCAAATCACAGATTTTTCTAAATGATCTTGGTGTGAATTGATCGATACAGTCAAGGTATAAGTATAAACAGGAACATAGCGTATAGGATCTTCGTGTGGTGAAAAGTTGGTCCAGACAGGATTATTCCAGGTCCCAGCGGCTTTCTGTATTGCCTCTTTATGTTTATCTTTTTGAGGTCCAGATTTATGCTTTTGGGAAAGATTGTAACTTACTCCTTTAGTTTTGATCTGCTTGCAAAGGCGGCTAAACTCAAAACTTGCGGTATCATTTGAATGATCTTGAGGCTTTTGGCTCGCTGAGTAAAACGTAGCTCTAAGCCCTTTTCTCTGCAAGATCGCTTGAATTCTATCTGCTAAGTTTACTTTCGAAGCATCGGATAAGTCTTCTTGATTAATAAGGATTGTAATTTCTTTCGATCGTAAATCGCTTATAGCTGCATTATTTACAGCTATATAAGAATCAACTTTACCTGATCTCAGAGAAGGGACGCAACCGCATGCAAGTAATATAAACAATGGTAAAAAGTATTTTTTCAAAATGAGAATCCCTAGTTAAATGAATATTAATCATACATAAACATTTAATTACAAAAAATTTAATTACTGTTGCTTTTATCGATTTAATTCTATGCTCAGTAGATGTTTGTAGCAGCCGTGTAGTACATACATTAAATGCAGTTTAGATTCCTGACTTCAATATATCTGAAGGTTACATCTGAGTAAGAGATAAAGATTTAAAAAAATCTTTATAATTGAGGTTCAGTTTATTGCATTCGTTAAAAAAACAAAACACAAATAATTGAAAAAAAATATGTAAGCAGCATAAAATGTTTCTAAATTCTATTATATATAAGAGAATTATATAAAATTTGTTTTACTAATCTTTTCATCCTACTTTGTATAAATATGTCAAGTATCTACGAAATAAGTCAAATTCGAGATTTTTCCTTAGAAGACTATACCCAATACCTTCAATATGTTGAGAGACACGATCTCTCCAATCAATTCCAAGCATTATCTGAGGACAGTAGCCTGGAATTTGTGATGCAGGTTTTTACTAGATGTATAAAAGACTTACAAACACAGCCAAAAATTATAAAAAAAGTTTTAAACGTCACTCCCATAGATTACCTACAATCTAAAGAGGGTAAAAAGTTATTGAAATCTGCAGAAAAAGTACAAACTCTTAAGCCTTTTATTTCTAAAATTAGGGATGCCTTACGCTCTTTTGATAATAAACTGGATAGAGATGTTAGCCAAAGCTCCTCTTTTTCTGATCATGAATCTAGTAAAGATCATTGTGAGCGATTTATTAGAAATACATCTACAGAGCAAAAAAAGCAAGATAAACATTTAGAAGAAACTGAAGAAAGTACAAAAAAAAGAATAATCTTAAAAAGTAAGCAAAAAATTACTTCTACCAGAAAAAGCGAAAAACTTGATGAAAAAACAACTGTAGGCAAAACGGTATCCGCAGGGAAAATATTAAATAAATATAAACCAGGCCCTAGGCCTAAGTATGAGTTTTCGCATCTTGTGGAAACAAATCCTGAGGAGTATAAGCGATTATGGTATCTTGCGAATAAGGAGAAGCGTCAGGAAAAGTTAGCTAAGGAAAGGGGGCAAGAGGAATATGAACCCTTAAAACGTGGTAGGCAATCTACGCAAGAATGCACCCAGATAGTTTTAGAGCAACATGATTTGGACCCAGATCTAAAAGAAATTTTGCAGATTAGACGCTCTCAAAAAGGTCAATACAGTCTACAGTTTGGGGATTTAGATAAAGAAACCTTGAAAGCCATACTTTCTACTCTATTCAAAACTGATTAAAGTAAAACATTGTTCGGATCTGCTTTAATTTCAAAGCAGATCTAGGTAATCTATAGCTAGCATTTAAAAAATGCTATTAAAGAACAGATTTTGCACAATTTAGCCCCAGAAATTATTAGTTTTTTAGGATCAATTGAGCAAGCATACTAAAATTTGTTAAACGCTTTCTTTTTTCTTGAAAATAGCCCATAATTGGTGGGTACACCTGTAAAACTACTAGAAATTAAATCATTTTAGCTCAAGGGGGATTATATGGCTGTTAAAACAAGTAAGGACTATGCTAAAGACTATACTCATCCTCAACTACGTGAAAAGTTAAAAGAGGAGATTAAACAAGGTGATAAAGGGGGAAGGCCAGGGCAATGGTCTGCACGTAAATCCCAACTTTTGGTTAGAGAATATGAAAAGCAAGGTGGTGGCTATAAGCATTCAGGAGAGAGAACAGCGGCTCAGAAAAGCTTGAAACAGTGGAGTGAAGAGGACTGGCAAACAGCTGATCAGACTGTAGCGATCAAAGATGATAAAACTGTACGCTATCTTCCTCGTGAAGTCTGGGAGCAGTTAAGCGAAAAAGAGAAGGAGCTGACTAATCAGCTTAAAGTAAGTGGATCACGTAAAGGGGCACAACATATTGACAATCCTGCAAAAGTCAAAAAAATTCTGTATAACGTACACGAAGAGCATAAAAAATAATTTATCAAATAGGGCAGTCTTCTTTTTAAAAAGATATATAAATGAGTTTCATCTGCCCTAATTATCGACCTCCAGGCAGCAAAAAAATGGATAGACGCATATAAATAGATTCGAAGCAAATTGAGAGACCTATAGAAGACTTATTAAATCTTTTATATGTGAATATAATAAATCATTTTTAACCTTATATCTTTGAGATTATTAAGTTTAATATCCTAAATTAAATCCTCCGTCGTAAACAATGTTTTGTCCGGTCATATGATTGGATTTATCTGAAAGTAAGAATTCAATGGTTTTGGCTAGTTCGTCTGGCTTGCCATATTCTCCAAGAGGGATTTCTTTTGATTCTAAAGCTAGTTGCTCTTCATAGGTGCGAGTTGACGCGATTGCTCTTTGCTCGACTATTTTTCGAAAAGCTTCTGTGAGAACCCCATTAGGAGAGATTGTATTGACATGGATTTTTCTCGGAGCCAATTGATGCGAAAGGTGTTTTGATTCTGCAACCCACATTGAGCGTAAAACAGCAGATGATCCATAAGCTGGGATATATTGAACTGAAGTCACTCCCGATATGATGACAATCTTAGCTCCTTGTTTCATACGAGGAAGAGTCGTCTTTAAAAATTGTAGAGGTGCAATGAAAGAAGTTTGGAAAGCTTGCTGCCATTTAGTAGCGTCTGGAATGATCTCTTCCCCTAAGCTAAAACGAGGGCCAATTAAAACAAGGCCATCCACCTTACCTTTGGCAGCATGAGTCAAAGTATCATGTAGAGCAACTGGGATGGGAAGATTATTAAAATCAACAGCCAATGTTGTATAGCGTCCTTGGTACTTACTGCTAAGTTCCTTTTGTAAATCTTGTAGCTTCTCTTTATTGCGACCTACTAAGACAAGATTATAGTCCGTTTGAGCAAGGTAATGGGCCGTAGCAGAACCAATCCCCCCTGTCACCCCTGTTACAACAATTGTTTTACGATAATCTGCCACGGCATTTTTATCCATTAACCCTGCATAAGCAGTGTTAAAGAAAAATTGTAAAAACAGACCTATTGCAAAGAAAATTTTCAGAAGATCAAAATTCACTGATTGTACATTTCTTCCCATTTTGCTTCCTCTCTTATAGGTAATTAAAACCAAAAGGATAGCAATAACTTATACACCTTGTCTACAATAGATCTTTTCCGAAACCTGTTTCATAGAGATTTATTGAACCATCGACAGTAAAGATCCAAAAATTGTTTGTAAAGCTGATGATTTCTGTAATGAATTTAAAAAATATTCCCTCATATCTAATAGTATTGCAAAAGAGGCAGCATTGAACCTCGAGTAAAAGGGAGGGTAGTTCCTCCCCCTATTTGATGGGACCTATTTTAAAAAGCCCTTTAATCGCTGTTGTTGGTCTAGATTGCTAAGCTAAAGTTCGATTCCTTTTTCACCGGTTTCCTTAGCAAAAATTGCTCTTTCTAAGGCTTCAACTTCCTCTTGCATCTGTTTTAAGTCTGTCTGCATTGCAGAAACTCGATTTAAGACCTCTGGTAGATTAGCTTTTTCAGCTTTCCTGACTTGGTTAGGCATTTTTCTTAAGTCAAATACAGAATCCAGACCTAACTCCAATATCCCTTCAGGATCACCATTTTTTGCTTTTTCGAGAGCTTGCGAATCCCCTTTAAATCTACGAGTCTCCAAATAGTCTTGCTCTTGTTTTACCTGCTCTATGAGAGAGCTGATCTCTTTCTTTTTATCAGTAAGCAGAGATTTGGAAAACTCAATATCTTGTTCATGTATGATATAGCTAGCTTGTGCTTGCAGAACACTCTGCTCATGCTTAACCTTTTCGATCGAGGATCTGCTACTATCTTCTACCTCTGAAACCTGTATGGGAGCCCCCCCCCGTTCTGCAAATTCCGGGCCTAGATTATTAAAAGAAATCACATAATTCGAATATTCATTATTATTATGGATAACTTCTACATAAATTGTCGCATCCTTAACGTAATCTATGCTGTTAATTCTTTCGATATTATATGTAGAAAGATCGATTGTACGCTTTTTTTCGAAAGTTTGGCTGTCCCAAATGCTAATCACTCCTTTATATGACCCCGTAAATAAAGTATGGTCTCCAAATGTTTTTAGATAGTGGATAGGATTTTCAGCGTCTTGTAATATTTTTGAATGGCCTCCTACCGCATTATAAATTTCCACAGTATGATTGTTACCTGGGTTATCATTATTTGTAACAAAGCCCGGGTAATTTTCAACAAAATAGGAGCATCTATTTTTATCCCTAAATCGGTTTTCAATAAGTACAGAAGTATTTTTTGTTGTATTAACTTGCTTAATAATTTCACCAGAGCAGGGATTGAAGATACTACTTTTAGTTACATTATTCCCATAGGAGGAATCTGTGTTTGCTAGCTCTATATATCCTTGAAACGAGCGCAGAACACAATCGGAAATATCTGACATATCTACTTCTGCTAGTACTTTTGCTAGTAAAACACCTTTTTGCCAGTCCCAAAATTTTAAAGTTTGGTCCTTATGCAAAGTAGCTAAATGTTTATCTGTAATACAGGCTAGCTGAATAGAACCATCATCTAATTGTACATCTACAGTCAGCAGTTCTAATTGACTGTCGATTAGTTTAAAGTGTATGATACAACCGTTGCTGTGCAAGAAACAATCATCGATCAAGTCTATACCTTGATCTAACATAGGAAAACCATTCCCTTGCCATAATAAGTCACCTGTCTCTCTAGAAAGAATATAGAGCTCACTATTGACTTCATCACTAGAGCTATTATTGCTATCACATACTCTATCAAATATCTGAGCAAAAATAAATTTCTGGCTTATACTCCAAAAAATTGGATTTCTGCCTATCTGATTACTATCTAGAAGCTTGGATAAAGCTGTATCGCCTATTTTAATCTCTAAAAACTTATTGGGAATCTCTTCACTCCATAATCCCCATTTTTTGTTTGAATCGAAATTTTCTATAGTCGAAATTATTTCAAGCGAAAACCCCTTAGCATCATAGAAAAATTCCTTTGTAGTAATTTGCCCAGGTAGTATAGCCATAGCTAAAACTTTTTCTAGGTCCTGGGGATTATAAACTTTTCTAAACCTTAAGCTATCATCAAGAGAAAAATCATCTCTATACGCTAATTTATACCTTAGGCGATTATATTGCATAAATGGACCAATACAATCATTTAATGTTGCACGCTTTACATATGGTGTTAATAAGAACTGTTGGTTGCGATCCTTTTGAACCATACTCTTTTCTTGAATATACTGCTTTGCAAACTCCCCTTTCCAATCATCCGTAATAACTAAAGGGTCAGCATACCTTTGGTAAGTCTTTTGAAAGAGGATTTTCCATAGTTCTTGATTGTTCGCTAGCTTATTCCAAAGCTTTGATACTCGCGCAGCATTCGCTAAAGTGGGTCCATCGCAATAAGCAAAGGTATCTTCCAAAAGGTTTTTTGGAAGATACCTATTATATGAAAAGGGTGAAACTTGCATAGTGTACTATCCCCTGGGGATCTATTGTTTATAATATAAGTTTTAATACAGAAAATCTTCTAATATAGAGCCATTCATTTATGTAATAACAAATAAAGTTAGAGATATCTAATAACTAAGAGCAAGGTTATGCATAATTATGCATGTAACCTAGCAAAAGGTTTATACTTTAACAGAATAGGTACATAAATCAGATTACAACACTCTGTAAAATTGAAAATACAGAATGAATCTAAGTTTACTGTTTTGCACTGACTCTTAATTTACAGTCTTACATAGTCTACTTAATTAAACTTGGATATATTATATGAGAGATTAGTTAACGGTGACTACGGTATTAAATACCGTAGTAGATACAATAAGTTATGGTTTACATGTTAAACAGACAGCTTGGGAGCAAATACTAAACAATTTTACGTTATAGAATATTTAGTGCCGTCATAACAATAGGCGGATTCAACTATCAAGTGCAACGGCGTATTGAAATAGCCTAAGCGGCTTCCTTACTTTTTTGGTTATAAATCTCTTCAGGCGTAAAATATTGTA
>JARBTQ010000027.1 GCA_029240075.1 Chlamydiales bacterium | reverse complement strand
AAATTATTGAGAAATAAAACCTTACATCATCTCCTGTATAATATATTTAATATATAAACCTTTCACTCTATCGAATCTAATACCCCTGAACGGTTACAAGAAATTGATAAGCTCAGAAATAACAAAGGAAATTGGACCGTTGATGAACAGGAACTAGATGATCAAAAAATGGCTATTGTAATTCAGAGATGGCTTGAAAAGGCTAAAGAAGAAGGGAGTGATTATGATAAAAAGTTCAAACATGCAGGTACACTGCTCCAACAATTAGACAAAAAACAGAATAATTCTTTATGGGGCAAATTTACAAGAGTAGTTAGACGATGGACGGGTTCAGATCATATTGAAAGTGCTCAAATTGCCTTTAACTCGAAAACTGCTCATATAGTTATGAAAAAGTTTGGGAAATTGCAAGATATTGTAAAACAGCCAGTAAAAGATTTAAACGAATTGGAAGCTAGAACCAAACAATTAGATGAATTCAGAGTAGAAATTAGCCATACTTTAACTAATACAATAGACCAAACAGATTCTATCACTAATATAAAAGAAACTTTACTAGATCAAACTATTTGGAAAAAAGCTCTTATAGAAAATGATCATGACGATCCTCTTATTAAAAAAATAAAAGAGATGTATGTAGAAATTAGAAAGGCGAAAAAGAATGTAGAACTTAAAGCTTTGATTGAGAGAAATAAATTAAAATTGGAAGAGATAGTTGATAGATCCAACAGTGCCACTACAATCCTTCATTTTGAAGGCCTTTTGCAAGATGCCAATAAACTAGGTATAACCCTAGCTGAAATTATATCAGAATATGCTAAGGATGAAATAATTGAGGCTGATTTAAAAAATGGGCTAAATGAACTCTCTAAAGAAATCGAAGAGCAGCAAAAGCAGTTTGAAGCAGCTATAAATTTCAAAAAAAGATAAATCTAGGTATGTTTTTGTTGTGAATCTTTCACTACTTACCTTCCCCTATATCTTAGTATAGGGGAGGTGTATAATTCTTGCTCGATTAATAATGTATTAAGAAAGGTGTTATTTGAACCCGTCATGAGGTATGACTTCTTTAATAACAATGATTAGAAGAAACCCAACTTAAATGCCTTCAAAAAAACAGCCCTTTAAAGTGAGTAGGGTAATCCTTAAGGACTACAATTTTAGATTTGGTAGATAGGAGGTCTTGCAAAAGTTAATGATTTAGTTAGTTAAAATGCAATCCAAAGCCTGTTCTAGTGTTGAATGTCTAAATTGGTAGCCAGAGTCTAAGAGGGTTTGAGGTATGGCTTTTGTGCTACTTAATAAAATATCTTTAGCCATTTCTCCAAATAGGCAATGTAAAACCCACTTTGGAGCGTACAGGAAGCAGGGGCGGTGAAGGGCTTTTGCTAGTTCCTGTGAAAATTTATAATTAGTTACAGGGTTCGGAGCAACTAGATTAAGAGGTCCTTGTAGAGAGGAAGTGTAAATGATATGGATCATAGCTTCTACTGCATCTTCCAAACTAATCCAACTCATATATTGTCTACCAGACCCAAGAATAGCCCCTAATCCCCATTGAAATGGAGGAATCATCTTTTTTAAGGCTCCTCCTTGTATTGATAAAATAGTGCCAAAACGTAGAGATATGGTGCGTATGCCTAGCTTTATTGCAGACTTGGCTGTATATTCCCATTCTATAGCTGTTTCAGTTAAGAATCCTGTCCCTTCAGAGCTCCTTTCTGTCAAAAGTTCATCCCCTCTGTTCCCATAAAAGCCAACTGCTGAAGCGCATAAAAAGGCTTTTGGCTTTATCTTTAATTGACTCATTGCTTGGACTAATGAATAAGTACTTTGAATACGGCTATGCGCAATGCGTTGTTTTTTCTCCTTTGTCCAGCGTTCAGAGGCAATATTTTCACCAGCTAAATGGATAACAATGTCTAGGTTTGGTAGATTTCTAAGTTCAAGCGTATAATCAGGATTAGTCCAAAGTAAAACCTGATGACCGACAGTAGAAGAGCTTTCAATTGTGGTAGAGACTGTAATTATTTTGTGCCCTTGCTCTTTTAGCTTGGCAACTAAATGAACTCCTAAAAGCCCAGAGGCTCCTGTAACTAAAATTGTTAAGCTTTTCTTGATTTGCATCACTCAATCGTTTATATTTTTCACTACGGTTTATCAAGGATATATAATGTCTATCAAATCATTAGAAGGAATTGTTTTAGAAAATAAAACTCATCGCTCAGATGATAGCTTACTTACCCTATTTACAAAGCAAGAAGGGATTATTACAGCTTTTGCTCGCTACGGGCAAAGCGCTCGTAGTCGTCTACACTCTTTAACAGTGCCTCTCACTCAAGCAGAATTCCATGGCACAGGCGAATCAGGTCAATTATTTCTTATAAACGATGGCACAGTTTTGCAGCAACATTTACACCTCAGAAATGATGAGCAAAAGTTGCTAGCAGGCGTTCAGATGACTAAGGCAGTACTAAAAGTGTTATGGCAACAACAGCCCGCACCCGCTGTGTATTCTCTTTTATTACACTACTTGAAAGCAATGGGTAAGTTCCCTTTAGCTGAGACATTATTGTGGAGCTTTTGGTGTAAAATACTAAAGCATGAAGGAAAGTTTTTTCCAGCTTTTACCTGTAGTGCATGTGGCGAAGAATTTCAACAAGAGGTCAAATTGTATCAGGGGGAGTTGCTTTGTCATAAACACCAAACACAAGAGGTGGTCCCTTTAGAATTTGAACAGGAAGAGATACAACAATTAATAGTTATTACTCATGGTCGTTCTCTTAAAGATTTAGAGCAAGTTGTTCTATCAGAGGAATTGATTAAAAAATTAAGGGAATTAGTGGATCGAGTGCTAGAGCGGAAAATTTGAGCTTAAGATAAAAAATGAAAATTGCGAAAGAGGGGACTCGAACCCCTACGAGATCTCTCTCACTACCACCTCAAAGTAGCGCGTATACCAATTCCGCCACTTTCGCGTCATTTTAACAATTAATAGCATTACTCTAATTTAAAATAGAAAATATTGCAAGTTGTAATTTAAGACTCTTTAAATAAATCGCTTGAGTGTTTTTAGATAGAGCCAATATTGACTTGTATTAGATCCTTAATTACGATAGATCGCATGCCTTAATTAGCAGAATGTATTGGATAAAAGATGAATCAAAGACCTTTGGTTGGGATTGGTGTTCTAATTTGCAAAGATGACCTTATATTATTAGGAAAACGCAGAAATACTCTCGGAGAGTTAAGTTGGGCTCCTCCGGGGGGACATCTTGAATTTGGAGAGGGGTTTGCTCAATGTGCTAAGCGAGAAGTATTAGAAGAGGTGGGATTAGATATCACCGATTTAAAATTGATCACAGCAATCAATACTTACTTTGTTCAAGAACAAAAACACTATGTTAGCATTATGCTAAGTGCACAATATATTAATGGGGAACCTTTATTGAAAGAGCCTAATAAATGTGAGCAGTGGTGTTGGTTCCCTTGGAATAGCTTACCAAGTCCTTTATTTCTTTCGCTGAAAATCTTTGTTGAGGAAGGCTATACCCCTTATGTTAAATAATTAAACAAACATTGTAAATATGCACGCTACTTCTATACCTGTCTTAATGTATCACCATGTTTATCCACGTTCTTTACAACCTAAGGCCGATTGGTTATCTATGCCTATAGACTTATTCGATGCGCAATTAGGTTTATTAAAGAGGCAAGGATACTACTTTTTGAGTCCTGCCGAATTCTTGGCTTTTAAGCAAGGAACAAAGCAGTTTTCTAAAAAAAGTGTTATGATCACTTTCGATGATGGATGGGTTGATAATTATAATTATGCCTATCCAATTATCAGAAAGCATAAAGTACCAGTTACTTGTTTCCTCGTATCAGGATGGGCAGATCCTGATTATCGTCAGAAAAATAAAGGACCCGCAGAAGCTCTTAGCCTGACACAGATAGAGGAGATGTATAAAAGTGGATTTGTGCATTTTGAGTGTCATACTCATCAACACCGCTCTGCAAGGGATAACCAATTTAATCTTGAAGAAGATCTTCTTGCCTCTAAAAAATTTTTTCAAAAATTTTTAGGATATGAGTCCAAGCATTTATGTTGGCCTTATGGACATTATACTGAGCAGTCTATGCAAACAGCTTTAAAATTAGGGTTTGAAGTCCTTTATACGGTAAAACGCGGGTTAAATCTAGCCGATCATCAGTCTCAAGAGATTAAAAGATTTGCAGTAAAAGACAATTCCTTATGGCTTTTTCAGTGTCGTTTAGCCATATTCTCTTCTTCTTTTCTTAATTCAATCTATCAAATATTTCGTACGCGTAGAAAGTAAGAAGAGGCATGATTTCAATTTGAATCAAAAGTGTGAATTTTTGTAATTGTTTACAATATAAGCACTTGTATTTTTATAGTTGCAAAAGCCATAAAAGCTACTGATTTGCCAATATTTGAAGCTGTTGAAATAAAATTTAATGCGAAAGAGGGCTGATCTATAAAACATGGGTACTGAATTACATCACATAAAGAGGTGAAAGTAAAGGGTATCGTCATAAAAAATAATCTCGATAAGCTATTTTTTACTCACATGTATTCGGTCCTTAATTACTTATCTATAGCTGTTGCTTTGAGTTTTGCAACGGATAGTTTTTATAGCTCTTAGCTTCATCGACTATATCTTTTGAATTTTTCGTAAACTATTTATAGCCTGTGCTATAGCAAAATAAAAAGATAATTTTTTCTAGATGAAAAAAGATGCTTTAAAGCCTGTATAGGAAGGAAATACATCAGCCCTCAACCCAGGGAGGAATGTTGCAAAATATAATATTATTAAGTAGACTTTGAGTCCTCACTGTAAATATTTGCGACTTCAATGACTTATCGCGAAAGGGTTTTGTAATAGGTCTATTAAAACAATTAATAGGAGTTATGCAAGGAACTCTACAGGTACTTGTATGGCTTGCCTTTACCCTAACCCATCTAACTAAGCGACAACGTTTATACAAAAAGTTTAACAATTTAAATTCCCGGTTTAATTTCCCGTTTTATGGTCACAAAAACAGACAATTTAGCTCAAATAAAGATACCGCCAAATTCCCAAGAGTCGGAAATGATGGTTTTAGGTTGTATGTTAACCAATATTAATAGCCTTAATGTTGGTGCGGATAACTTGGATGAAAATGATTTTTATTACTCAGAACATAAAGCAATTTTTCAAGTTTTGAAAACAGCTTATAGGCAAGATAAACCAGCAGATATTCACTTAGTTTCGGAAGAACTTAAAAGGCAGAATAAATTAGATAGTGTTGGGGGGATACCTTATCTCACCACATTAGCCCAATATGCTGGTACATCTGCTTACATCGAAGAGTATATAGATTTGATAAAAAACAAGTCTATTCTAAGAAAAATGATTCATGCTTCGCAGGTTATTGAAAAAAAAGCGATTGAAGAACCTGCTAATGTTTATGAAAGTTTAGATGAAGCACAACAGCTTTTCTTTCAAATTAGCCAATTTGCTAATCCTGCTGCCGGTAAACTAGTTAAAGACCTCTTATCAGGATTGCGCGCAACGTCAGGGCTCCCATTTTTGAAAGAGGTGGAAGCTAGGCAAGAGCGTTATAAGACTAAGGGCCCAGAAGATACAGGAATTACAGGAATTCCCTCCCATTTTATAGACTTAGATAAAATGATTAATGGTTTAGGAAAGTCTAACCTGTTGATTTTAGCTGCTCGTCCTGCCATGGGTAAAACTGCTTTAGCACTTAATTTAGCAGAGAATGTATGCTTTAAAAATAATATGCCTGTCGGGATTTTTTCCTTGGAAATGAGTGCAGATCAGTTGCTGCACCGTTTAATCTGTTCACAATCTGAAGTGGAATCTGAAAAACTACAAACCGGCTCATTGAACGGGCTAGAATATCAACGGATTGTTAAATGTGTCAACAATATGCGAGAGCATGTAATGATTATCGATGACCAGCCAGGTTTGAAGATCACTGACTTAAGAGCACGAGCTCGTAGAATGAAAGAATCTTATAATATTGGCTTCTTAGTCATTGACTATCTTCAACTTATATCAGGATCAAGCAATAACAAAACAGCTGAAAATCGACAAAATGAAATCTCCGAAATTTCCCGTATGCTAAAAAACCTTGCTAGAGAATTGGATGTGCCTATTCTTTGTTTGTCACAGTTATCTCGTAAAGTTGAGGAACGTACAGGGCACCGCCCTATGATGAGCGACTTAAGGGAATCAGGCTCTATAGAACAGGATGCTGACGTAGTCATGTTCTTGCTTAGAAGAGAGTATTATGATCCCTTAGATAAACCTGGTTCTGCTGAGCTTATTGTCGCTAAGAATAGACACGGAGGAGTGGGAAGTGTAAACTTTACCTTTAGAAAAGAGATTGGACAGTTTGCAAATTACATGCCTGTAATGGTTCAAGCAAAAGATGAATCAAATGCTGCTTTTGATCAATTTTCTCCTTAGAACGATCTAAGGTAACTGATATTCAAGTAAACGTGAATGCTTTAATTGCAATAATTTTGCTTATTTAAAGTGTTTGTTTCTTGCTAAAATAAATGATTTTATAGTAATATTATTTAATCTTTGTAATTTTAATTGTTTAAAAAATAATTTATATCCTGAATCTTTGTTGCCCAATGTTCTCTTAAATGGCTCAACCGTAAAAATTAAAGGTTTTTACTCGACAGAAACGAAATATAGGCTATGATATATCGCAATAGTTGCTAGATTTTATTTCGCTAAAAATACCCTTAGAGACATTTGAGAGAGCGAAAATATTCAGACTTGAAGACTTAATACCAAAAAATAAGAGAGATACCATGCAGCATCCTACATCATCGAGTTCTTTCAATTCGTCAACTCTTGATTTAACAAAATTTACGATTGTCAAACGCAACGGAACGTTAGCCCCATTCCATAAAGAACGTATAGAAAAGGCTCTAGAAGCAGCTTTTAGAGATACTTACAAGTTAAAAAGCCCTGAGAGCTTACCTCAAAGCTTGCAAGCTGCCATCCAAAAAATTGTTGATCTGGTTGTGACTGAAGTAGTCGAACTAGCAGCACAAGGAGCAAGTGTAACAGTTGAAGGAATACAAGACATCGTTGAAGTTAAATTGATGGAAGCAGGACAGCGTGATGTTGCAAGAGATTACATCATCTATCGCGATCACCATAAAGCATTGCGTGAAGATTCCCCAAGGCACTTAAAAATTTTGCGCAAAGACGGTTCCTCGCTAGTGCGCTTCAATCCTATGAAAATAGCATCTTCAATCGAAGAGGCATTTCGGTTAACATTAGAAATCGATGGTCCTTCATCTGAAGAAGTTGTGCAGGCTGTAAATGATCTGACAAGCAAAGTAGTAGAGGCTTGTGTACTTACTGCTAAGGGGGGTACCACTCTTGATATCTCTTTTGTACAGGATGAAATTGAACGTCAATTGATGACTGCAGGGCAGTACCGTATCGCAAAAGATTATATCGTTCGCCGTGCAATGGTTCATCAACATGTAGAAGAAGAAGTAAAATCTGAAGAACCACATGTTCCCACTGGGCAAATTTTTACTGTCACTTTCAAAGATGGAAAGACTTATTCTTTAAGTGAAGCTGATGTTCGTAAACGCATTGCTCATGCTTGTAAAGGTTTTGAAAAGCAAGTCTCTGTAGAGGATTTAGTACAAAGTGCGTTAGTCAATTTTTACCAAGGCATTCGTGATGAGGAAGTTGATACAGCTAATATGATGGCTGTACGTGCTAAAATTGAAGTCGATCCCGTGTACTCTAATATTGCCGCAGCACTTTTACTTGATAAAACTTATCGTGAAACAATGGGAGTTCCTGCGCATGATCCAAAATTAGTAGTAAAACACAAAACTTATTTTGAATCTTATATTCAACATGGTATTGAGATCGATCGCTTAGATCCTGCATTATTGGACTTTGATTTAAAGAAATTGGCAGAAGCTATGCAATTGCAAAGAGATGTCCAGTTTAGCTATCTCGGATTACAAACTCTCTACGATCGTTACTTTATTCATGAAAATGAGCGTCGCCTAGAAACACCTCAAATCTTTTGGATGCGTGTTGCTATGGGATTGAGCCTTAAAGAAGGGATGCAAAAGAACCAAAGAGCTATTGAGTTTTATGATGTCTTATCTCAGTTCTACTTTATGTCAAGCACACCAACTTTGTTCAATTCAGGAACCCGCCATCCTCAATTGAGCTCTTGTTACTTATTAACAGTACAAGACGATTTAAAAAGTATCTTTAAATTAATTTCAGATGATGCTCAACTTTCTAAGTGGGCAGGTGGACTCGGTAACGATTGGACAAACGTTCGAGCAACAGGTGCTCGTATTAAAGGGACAAATGGTAAGAGCCAAGGGGTTATCCCATTCTTAAAAATTGCCAACGATACAGCTATTGCCGTAAACCAAGGTGGTAAGCGTAAAGGAGCGATGTGTGCTTATTTAGAAGTATGGCACCTAGATGTAGAAGACTTTTTCGAACTGCGCAAGAATACAGGAGATGATCGCCGTCGTACTCATGATATGAACACTGCTGCTTGGATTCCAGATCTATTCATGAAACGAGTAGCTAATAATGAAATGTGGACCCTGTTCAGCCCTAATGATGTACCTGACTTACATGATCTTTATGGAAAAGCATTTGAAAAGCGTTATGCAGAATATGAGAAAATGGCTGAAACAGGACAAATTCAATTGTTTAAGCGTATTGAAGCAGTCCAAATATGGCGTAAGCTTTTAAGTATGCTATTCGAAACAGGACATCCTTGGGTTACTTTTAAAGATCCTTCAAATATCCGTTCTCCACAAGATCACGTAGGAGTTGTTCATAGCTCAAACCTTTGTACAGAAATTTTGTTGAATACTTCTGAAGAAGAAACAGCTGTATGTAATTTAGGTTCTGTAAACTTGGCGCGTCATATGACAGCTAATGGATTAGATACAAAACAGCTTGAAATTACTGTGCGTACAGCAATTCGCATGTTGGATAATGTGATCGATATTAATTTTTATCCGATTGAAGAAGCTCAGAACGCTAATTTAAGACACCGTCCAATTGGTTTGGGGATGATGGCATTCCAAGATGCTCTATATATGCAAAATATCAGCTATGCAAGCCATGAGGCAGTGCAGTTCGCAGATGAAAGCATGGAATTAATCTCCTATTATGCAATATTAGCTTCAGCAGAATTAGCTAAAGAGAAAGGAGCTTATCCAACGTATAAAGGATCAAAATGGGATCGTGGCATTTTACCAATAGATTCAATTCGTCTATTAGCTGAAGAGCGTGGAGGTTCTTTAGATATGGACACTAGCTCTAAATTAGATTGGAGTCCAGTAAGAGAAGCTATTAAAAAATATGGAATGCGTAATAGTAATACCATGGCAATTGCGCCTACCGCAACTATTGCGAATATTACTAATGTTGTTCAATCAATTGAGCCCACTTATCAGCACCTTTATGTGAAATCTAACCTGTCTGGCGAGTTTACTATTCCTAATAGCTACTTAGTAGAGCGTTTGAAGCAATTAAATCTATGGGATTCTGAAATGATTGATGACCTCAAATATTTTGATGGATCAATCATGGAGATTGAACGTATTCCGAATGAGGTAAAACAAGTCTTCTTAACAGCTTTTGAAATTGAGCCGGAGTGGATGATTGAATGTGCTAGCCGACGCCAAAAATGGATTGACATGGGACAGTCTTTAAACTTATATCTAGCAGAGCCAAGCGGTAAAAAATTACATAATATGTATACATTAGCATGGACAAAAGGCTTGAAAACAACTTATTACCTACGCTGTCTAAGTGCAACTCAAATTGAAAAATCGACTACAGATATTAATAAACGGGGAATTCAACCTCGCTGGATGAAGAATAAATCTGCTTCTAGCAATATTAAAATAGAGCGTGAAGTTGCGTCAGAGGCAAGCCCTAAGCCAAAGTTATGTAGCTTAGAAGAGGGTTGCGAAAGTTGTCAGTAAAATTAAGTGTAGTTATTAAATTATAGGTGGAGTCGAAGTTATGTTAAGTTTTGAAGATGATGTAGAGAGTTCATTAGAGCTTTTAGAACCGGAAAATGCATTAAATCAAGCAGGTGTCATCGAAGGTGGTATAGCTTCTCGTGTTAAAGCAGCAGACAAACGCTTAATTAATGCCAAAACAGTAGATGTTAATCAACTTATGCCTCTAAAGTATCATTGGGCTTGGGAACATTACTTAAATGGTTGTGCAAACCACTGGATGCCTACAGAAGTGTCCATGGCTAAAGATATTGAATTGTGGAAATCTAATGTTTTAACAGCGGATGAACGTTTGGTAATCATGCGTAATTTAGGTTTCTTTAGTACAGCTGAAAGTCTAGTAGCTAATAACATCACTTTAGCCATTTTCAAGCATGTAACAAATCCGGAAGCTCGTCAGTATTTACTACGTCAAGCTTTTGAAGAAGCTATACATACCCATACTTTCCACTATATTGTAGAGTCGCTGTCTCTAGACCAAGGGGAAGTATTTAATATGTATCATGAGATCAAATCGATACAAGTGAAAGATCAGTTTCAAATGCAGTTGACAGAGGCTTTAACAGATCCTTACTTCTCTACGGATAGTCCAGAGGGAGCTCGAAAATTCCTAGAGAATTTGATTGGATACTATCTTATTATGGAAGGGGTATTCTTCTATACAGGGTTTGTTATGATTCTTTCCTTCCACCGTCAAAACAAGATGACTGGAATCGGTGAGCAATTCCAATACATTTTAAGGGATGAAACCGTTCACTTAAACTTTGGAATTGATTTGATCAATAGTATTAAAGAGGAAAATCCAGACTTGTGGACAAAAGAGTTTCAGGATCACATCATAGACCTGATGCGCCAGGCTGTAGAACTTGAAATCAATTACGCAGAAGATTGTCTACCACGTGGAATTTTAGGTCTAAGTTCACCCCTTTTCCGCGAATACGTACAGTACATTGCAGATCGTCGTTTAGAACGTATCGGCTTAAAAGCTATCTATGGATCACGCAATCCATTCCCATGGATGAGTGAGACGATTGACCTTAAAAAAGAAAAGAACTTTTTTGAGACAAGAGTAACAGACTATCAATCAGCAGCAAACCTAACCTGGTAGTTTAACTCTTTTTTCCGGTAGAAGTTATTTTCCTGTAGCTTCTACCCGGCCTTCCCTCTCTTCCATTTTTAAACTAATTTTACTTCAAAACTTTAAGCCTGAAATAGCAAGTGGAGCAAGTTGTCTTAAATTCTATAAGAGAATACACTTGAGATGCTTTTAACTCTTTTGTGTCATTTTATAGTATTTTACTAGACGAATATAGAGAGCTATAGTACGGAAAAGAATAGCAAATACAGAAAGCAAAGCTAGATAGCTGGGGGCTTAAAATGAATATTACAAGTCTTCTATCTCACTACGTAGGGGATTGGGCAAAGCACTTTGGATATCAAGTAGAAGATAATTTAAAGAGACAGGAAATTATTTCTGATACTAATATAAGATCCATTGATATCCAGAAAGTTATTGATTCTGAGAAGTGGTGCTTATCTAGGTCTGAACCTTCTATTAAAACGAAGCCTATTAAAATAAGAAAAATTAATATTGACTTCGACCTAGAGGGTGAATCTTTAGGCCGCCAAATAACCGGTAGTCTACGAAAAATTAATGCCGTTCGTAAAAGCGTTGTGAATTGGTTTAATTCATTTGTTGAGAATTCACAAAGCTTTAATCCACCTTTATCCGTTTTGACAGAAACAAAGCAAATTAATGGGGTAGAATATTCTCATAAGGTCACCCGTGAAGCTTGTATTCGTGATTATATTGCATTGACAAATGCCCAAATATTTAGGCTAGAAAACCTTATCAATACAACTAGGAAGGGCAAAGCGAGCTTATCTTTAATAGAGTCAAACTATCAAGAGCAAATCACCTATTACAAACAAAAAAGGGAACTTGCTTTAGCCTATCTAGAACAGACAGGTGAGGATTGGTTAAGGCCCGATTATTTTAGAAACTTAATTAAAAGTCATTTTAAAGCAAATCCTTCATTGCACCAGCTCTCTGCTGAGCAAAGTTTTCGTAATGCCATGCAAGCTTATCTACCTGTTTTGGTAAATTGTCGTTATCAAGAATTAGTGATAGAAGGTAAGAAGAAAGCGGGATTTTATCGTTTAGGTGTCATATCTGATATGCGTAATGGATGGGTTAGTTTAAAAGAATTAAAAGCTATGAAAGCAGATCGTCACTTACTTGAATCAAAAATTGAAGCCTTAACAGCCAAATTAGAGTTAATGGAAAAGGAGCGTGCGCTTAGTAATAAGCTTTTTAAGATCAAAAAGTTAAATTTTTCAGCTTTAGACTTACAGGAAAGATCAGAAAAATCTATTAGTTACGATCGCCAAATAGCTTCACTGAAGTATGCATTGGAGGAACTAAAAGGGGCATGGAGGTCTGAATTAGTATTAGACCAATCGATCATTCAACGTACACGGATCTTGCAAGATAAGATGTTAGTATTACTTACCAAACAAATCGAAAGTAAAACTGATCTCCTTAGTACCCATCCTGCATCGTTTAAATGGTTTCATCTAGCTTTATTGAATACGAAAGCAGATAAATTAGACAAAACTGGCTGGAAACATGATGAACGAGTTGAACTAGAAGATATGCACGAAATTTTTAACGAATTCAATGATAAAAAAATCTATTTTAATTCAGATGGCCCTTATATAGATGAACAAGGAATTCATCTTAAAATAGATGAAAATTTAGCTAAAACCACAATTAATCCGTTAAAGTTAGAAGCTGCAGTCATCAATGTCTCTGTGCAGGGAAGTACTGAAAACTCTGGAAGTGCTAACGCTTTAAATGAAGAGACGATCGGAAAGCACCCTAGATTGTTTATCAAGCATCCGGAAATTGAAAACGAGCTTCTCTATTGCAAAAAGTTTAATTATAAATTTGCTCAGACAGTCGCTTTAGCTTTACTAGACGACCCATCAATAGCTCTTTCGATGGGGTGTTTTGGCGCAAAGGATCGTACTGGCCTCACAGCTGAATTGACAATAGCTAATTTAGTTGAGCAAAGTGCAGGCTGCAAAACTAGTGACAACCCTTTTTATAAAGAAATTTTTCATAATTCATCCTTAGCTCATCAAGTCCTTAACGAATGCATTACAGGTCAAAAAGAGAACGGTAAAAAGGCTCAGACCGCTTTAAAAGTATGGTTGTGGGAATCTTTACCAGTTTTTCCCTTAAAACAGAAATTAAGCTATTTTAAAAAGCAGATAGGTGATGTTTTACTATAATTAAGGCTTTGCTCCCCAAACGATCTTTTTCGAAACTTATTTTGCAGAGATCTACCGAGTCATCGACAGTAAAGATTCGAAAAAGCTCAATAGAACAGGTATCTATAAAGTCCCATTATTTTATTCTTCGTTTAGCATTTTTCTACAAAGAGTGCACTTTGGCTAGGTTTTAAATCATATATACGCTAAAGTAAGGGACTCTATTTAATACATATAATTACCTCTTAACTTTGTTGAGCTTATGGCAAAAGAATATAACGAAAGTACAGTACAAACTCTCGATGCCTTAACCCACATTCGTATGCGCTCAGGCATGTACATTGGGCGTTTAGGGGACGGATCTTCTCCCGATGATGGAATCTATATTTTACTCAAAGAAGTAGTTGATAACAGTATAGATGAATTCATCATGAACTTTGGTAATCGGGTCGTTGTTAACGTTGATTTCGAAACTCATCTTGTTTCTGTACGTGATTTTGGTAGGGGGATTCCACTTGGTAAAGTAATTGACTGTGTAAGCCAAATCAATACCGGAGCTAAATATACAAGTGATGTATTTCAATTTTCAGTAGGGTTAAATGGAGTTGGTACTAAGGCAGTCAATGCATTGTCTAGTCATTTTTTAGTGCGCAGCCACCGTGATGGTAAGTTTTCAGAAGCTAGCTTCAGTCAAGGAAAGTTATTAGATAGCCGCGAAGGAAATACTAACGAACCTAATGGGACTTATGTCGAATTCATAGCTGATGCAGAGATCTTCAAAAAGTATCGTTATCGCGATGAATTCATCCGTAAACGGATGTGGCATTATGCATACCTCAATATGGGATTGACTCTTACTTATAATGGTGAAGAGATTAAATCTGATAATGGCCTCTTAGACTTGCTCAACGCAGAGGTCTCAGATGAACAACGTCTCTATGAACCCCTACACTACCGTAGTAAAACAGTGGAATTTGCACTTCTTCACACGCAAAATTATGGTGAAAACTATTTTTCATTTGTCAATGGACAGTATACTAGTGACGGGGGGACACACTTATCTGCTTTTCGGGAAGGGATTCTTAAGGGTGTAAATGAATTCGCTAATAAAAATTTTCAAGGAATAGATGTTCGGGAAGGAATTGTCGGAACGATCCTTATAAAAGTGAAAGATCCTATCTTTGAATCTCAGACTAAGAATAAGTTAGGAAATACTGAAATTCGCGCACCCCTTATCCAAGAGATCAAAGATGCGATCATACAAATTTTGTATAAAAATCAACAAGTAGCGCAACAGATTTTATCTCGCATTGCATTTAATGAAAAATTGCGTAAAGAACTAGCTTCTGTACGTAAAGAAGCAAAAGAGAAGCAGAAGAAAATCTCTTTCAAAATTCCTAAGCTTCGCGATTGCCGTTACCATTTTAATGATAAATCGATGTTTAGTGATAAGACGATGATTTTTCTAACAGAAGGAGAGTCGGCTAGTGCTTCTATTGTGGCTTCGCGTGATCCGATGACTCAAGCGGTCTTTTCATTACGCGGTAAACCCCTCAACGTTTTTGGCCTGCAAAGAGACCAACTCTACAAAAATGAAGAGATGTATAATCTGATGAGTGCTCTAGATATTGAAGAAGATATTGCAAACCTACGCTATAATAAAGTTATTCTTGCAACAGATGCAGACGTTGATGGGATGCATATACGTAATCTATTACTAACCTTCTTTTTAACTTATTTTGAAGGATTAGTACTCAATAACCATCTCTTTATCATGGAAACCCCTCTATTTAAAGTGCGCAGTAAACAAGCAACTCACTATTGCTACTCTGAAGAGGAACGAGATCGTGCTATCAAATCTCTTAAAGGAAAGGACATTGAGATCACCCGTTTTAAAGGTTTAGGAGAAATATCTCCACATGAATTTAAGCAATTTTTGGGGGATAATATACGCTTACAGCCAGTAACAATTCATGCCCTTTTGGATATACGTCCCACTTTAGAGTTCTATATGGGTAAGAATACACCGGAGCGTAAGAAATTTATCATGAACAATCTTGTAAATGAGCTAAATCTTTTGGCCGAACTTAATAGAGTAACTCCTGTAGCCAAATAAATAATAAATAATAGACCTTTCGTAAAAAACGGGTTGTACAGATTAGCAGAATAACCCGCTTAGTAACTATACAAGAGACCTAATGAACGATCTGAAGTACTTATTTAAAAAACACTATCTTGAATACGCTTCATATGTCATTTTAGAAAGAGCGATTCCCGATATTGTCGATGGTTTGAAACCTGTTCAACGCCGTATCCTGTATACCTTACAGCAGATGGATGATGGTAAATTGCACAAAGTCGCCAATGTTTCAGGGCAAACTATGGCTTTTCACCCCCATGGCGATGCTCCTATTTACGAAGCCTTAGTCAACTTAGCTAATAAAGGTTACCTCCTTGACCGACAAGGAAATTTTGGTAATATTTATACAGGTGATCCTGCGGCCGCTGCCCGTTATATCGAAACCCGCCTTTCAGCCTTGGCTAAAGAGGCAATGTTCAATCCAGAATTAACATCTTATATTCCATCTTACGATGGAAGAAATAAAGAGCCAGTTTCTTTACCTGCAAAAATTCCTCTCTTACTTATGCAGGGTGCAGAAGGGATTGCAGTGGGGATGTCTACATACATTTTGCCTCATAATTTTGTAGAGTTATTAGAAGCTGAAATTGCAATCATTGAAAACAAACCTTTCTCTATTGTACCAGATTTTCCCACAGGGGGGATCATGGACGCTACAAATTATGACGGAGGTAAAGGTAAAGTCAAATTACGTGCTAACATCGCCATTAGAGACGATAAAACTCTTGTAATTAACCAGATTTGCTATGGGACTTCAACAGAATCTCTGACTAAATCAATTGAAGAGGCTGCTAAAAAGGGGAAGATCAAGATCGACTCTATTCATGACTATACTGCTGAAAACGTTGAAATTGAAATTAAGTTACCTCGTGGGCAGCATGCTCAGCAATTGATTGATGCTTTATATGTCTTTACTGACTGTGAAGTCACCCTTAATCCTCAAATGATTGTAATTAAAGATAGTTTACCGTGGGAAACTACAGTAGACGAAATGCTTCGTTTCCATGTAGAGTTATTACAGGGCTACCTTCGTAAAGAGCTTGAAATTAAGCGAGGACAACTCTTAGAAAAGATCTTTCAAAAAAGTTTAGAAAGAATATTTATTGAAAATCGTATCTATAAAGCGATTGAGGAATTAACTAACTATCAAGATATTCATAACGCAATCACTAACGGTCTCATTCCCTTTTATCCTCAATTTAGCCGCATCCCCAATGCGGAGGACCGTGAGCGATTGTTAAATATCCCTATTAGACGAATTTCTCTTTTTGATATGGATAAGAATTTACAGGAGATTCAAGCTACTAATAAAGAGCTGCAGCATATTGAGAAAGAACTTGGCAATATTCCTAAGTTTACAATCCGTTATCTTAAAACGCTTCTTGCTAAATATGGTGATCTCTATCCACGTAGAACTAAATTACAAAGTATTTCTGAAATTAACGTTAAAGCAATCGATATCCGCAAACTCAAAGTTGGAATAGATCTTGATAAGGGATTTATAGGAACAAAAGTTGATGCTAAATTAACTGTAGAATGTGCTCCTCATGACAAGCTGTTAGTTTTGTTTGATGAGGGGTCTTACATGGTCATTAATCCTCCTGAAAAAGAATTTATGCACCACGATAGTCGAAAGATTACTCAAGTCCTGGTAGCAGATAAGAAGACTGTTTTAACTACTGTATACCGTGATCCTAAGTCGAAGGTTGCTTATGCTAAGCGCTTTATCGTCAGCCAGTTTATTCTGGAAAAAATGTATCGTTACGCTGAGGAAGGGACACAAATCCATCTTATCTCGACTCAACCTCAAGTAAAAGTGACTTTGACCTATGCTCGTAATAAAAAAGAGCAAGAAGTGGAAACAGAGACTATCGACTGTAATGCAGCAGTGCCCGTAAAAGGGGTCAGTACGAAAGGGATACGGTTGTCTCCAAAAGAAGTAGCTAAATTAACGATTCATCATGAATAAATGAGTAGGGTGGATAAAGTATGGAGGTCAGCTATAGAGTCAAAGATCAATTACGCAAAATAGGGGAGATCCTTGTTGAAGGAGATCCCTGGCGTGAAGTAGACCTTACTCTCTTTCGGCGTAAACCCTCTTTTGGTGAAGCTAGTAATACTTTAGCTGAACTAACCGATGAATTTCACCGCATAGAGCTAGGGTTAGCTAAAAATTATGCTCTTTACCTTCTATCACAACGCAGTTATTCCTCTTTCAAGCTAAAACAGAAACTAGAGGATAAGAAAGTATCAGAAACAACCGCTGAAGCTATCATTACAGAATTCCGAGAAAGAGGATACCTTAATGATGAACTCTTTGCTGAACAACTGATACGATCTCGCGTTAGAGCAAAACAAGGTCCTAAACAAATAGCTCTAAAACTCCGTGCGCAAGGAATCAGCATCAAGGATAACGAGGAATTGCAAGAACTACTACATTCCCGTAAAGAACAGAAAAAATCGATTCAAAAGCTTTTGCAAGGGACTTATCGGAGATATGATTTAACGGATTATCATGAGAGGCAAAAAGTAACCGCAGCATTATTGCGTAAAGGCTTCGATTCAGATTTAGTATACTCCACTTTGCGCCACCCTCACACAGATGAGGAGTAAATACGTGCTTAAATTTTTATTTTTTTAACCTTATAAGTACTTAAATTAGCTTCTCTAAGTTTTAAATTAAACATTTTTCATTTCTATAAAATATTCTTTAATATCTACTTCCTTTTAAATTTATTTTCTACTATAATCATTAATTATATAATTTTAATATTAAAGGGATGTATGAAAAATCAACTCCTATCCTCAGTTTCTGAGCAACATAAGAATTACCAAGAAATAGAGAATTTGTATCAAGTCTTTAGCCATTATGGTTCTATTGAATCTATGGAATATGACTTATATGATATTGAACCTCAAGAAGTGTTAAGCTTAACAACTACTCCTCTGCAACAGCTTCCAGTAGAATCTCTCAAGAGATATGCCTATAAAGCAATTACAAATATTGGAAGTGTGGAGAACTATAAGTATTTTTTACCTAGGATTGCGGAGCTTATTTTAGAAGGGCAATTATCAATTTGCGATTTTTATACTAGAATATGTGACACAGATGCAAATTGGAATTCATGGAGTATAGAGGAAAAGAATGCTATAAAACAGTTTTGTATATGCTTATTAAAGCATAGCTTAAAGCAAAGAGCCGAGGGTGCAGATCTCTCTCTTTATGAACTTTATAAATACATATCTCCTTTCATTAGCCAGAAGCAGCTGATAGATTTACTAGCATCAGATCCACAAGGGATGATCCATGCAGCTTATCTCATTTATGATATGCGAAGAGATAAAATAGAAGCTATTGATCGCTATCCTATTTTATTCAATTGGTTGGTCTCGCTAAGGGTAAGGCTAAAAGATATGCTGTGCGTCCATCAATTACAGCCATCGGATGAAGCGATTGTCATTACAGAGGCTTTACAAGTCATTGGTTTATACAGTGCCTAAGTATGTATAAATTGGCTAAAAAACTCATAAAATTTTAGAAGTCCTGTAAGATCATGAATCCAATCCAATTTAGCGAGCTCAGCTTGTATATAATAAATGAACCATTGGACCAATTAAAGCAGCAGATTACGACTTTATCTCCAATGGATGAAGAAGAGCTACCCCTTTTATTTAAGGAGTTACAAGAAGATTTATCTCTTTTTAAAACAGACCCAGCTGTACTACTTAAACTTTTTCAAAGTTTAAGTATAGAGCAGCTGTCATCTAATGCAGGGTGCAATTTTTTAGAGATTGTAAGATCTAAAAAAATTTTTCACCATTGCCTCAAAAAAAATTTTGAAAGTCTTCTCAAAGTCTGCGAAAGGTCGCTAGAAAAAGAGGAAGTGCAGTTAACTCGATTCTTATTTCCTTTGACTCGGCTAGATAAGTTTTCACAAAGAGTTTTTATTGCTCATCAATTACTCAAAAACAATTTAATCAGAAAAAAAATAATTCAGCGCAGACAATAAATAGTTAATCATCAAATAAAATTTAAAAAAATAGGAAGCGTTATGTATTCAATTAAATCTTATAGTTCAAATTTATCTGAGATCAGCAATTATATAAAAGAAGAGCCTCTTGATAATCTATCGAATGGACTGCGTCCTTTATCTCTTAAGGAAGGGGAACTTGTTGTCTTATTTAGTGAAGTTCAAAAAGATTTACCTATTCTAGAAAACCAGCCTGAAATACTAATAAAGCTATTTCAATCTTTAAGTCACGAACAGCTGTCATGTGAGGTAGGACTTAGTTTTATCAAAGCTGTTAAAGATCGAGAAATTTTTCATTATCAAAAAAATGCGCAAGGCCCTATTCTTAGAATCTGCCAAATTTTTCGTAAAAGAGGGGAAGAGAAATCAGCTGATTTGCTTTATAGCTTGACCGGTTATACATTAACTAAATCAACCATCAATAACCATAAATCAATAGCAGAACTAGCAGAACTTGCTAGACAAAAAGTAGCTAAAGTACAGGATGATCTTTCAAAAATGCCCCAAATCGTTACTAGTTTTGAAAGAGCTTATATTAATGATGCAAAGATAAAGAAGAGTTTTGATCATTACTATGCTAGACAACGGCAAGAAAAGGGAAGGCTCCTGTCTACTCAGTAAACTTATAAATGGCCTAGCCCAAAAAATCACTTTATTATTAAAAGTGTGATCAGGGCTAGGATCTAATCAACTATTTTAACTTTGGTAATGTGTAATCAACCACTTAGAAGTATTCCAACTAAAAGAGACTAGACCTAAAGGTATACCCACTACATATGCAATTGAGGGATTCATATAAGTAATCGCACTCGCAACTATAACCGCTGCAGTTGTAGTATTAGGAGCTTTTTCGATAGCATCTACCATAAATTCATAGGGAGATCGAGTATGGATAAAAGTTTCTAACTGATCTCCAAGAAAAGGGATCAATAGTCCAGCTATTCTCCGATAGAAATAGGGTTTCTGATAGAAATGAGTTGCTTGTAGTTCTTTAACAATTTCTTGATGATGGTTTTTAATTTCTATAAGCCTTTTTTCTGTACCCTGCAAAAGATCTTCCCACTCTTTTTCATTTAGTTGTCCATAAAATTGATATGCCTCTGAACTTAAAGGAATATCTGAACTGTACCTCAAGTCTTCTAGCTTAGTGCTTGCTCTATGAAAGTGGGCATGCATAGATTGTAAAAATTTAAAATTTTCCCTATAAACTTCCTCTAATTCTATGCAAGAAGCTTTATGGCGTATAATAGATCTATATCTATTCTTATTAAATACAGTTTGACAATGGGCATTTATAGAACGTGGAAGCCAAGAACGTGCAGGCTCATCGAAAATCGTAATGCTGCAAGTGACATTATTTGAATACAAATCTCTGCCCAAAAACACACAACCAAGTGACTGAAAAGGGTCGTTTTTAACTTTGCAATAATGGATGCCAAATTGACAGTTCTTAGTGATGTTATTTGTCGCAATTTTCTTTAAATTATCTGTATGGTATTTAGCATGACAATCAAGTGCTGCAGGGGAGTTCCATACAATTAAATCAACTTCTTTCAAATTTTCAAAAGAATTGGTTGTCTCTTCTGTCAATGCTTTAACAAAATGGCGGCATAAATGCTGGCTGATAGTCCCCCCTTGGCTATGGCCATGAAAATGGATAGAAAGAGAACTTTTGCTTAACTTTGTAGCACTTATTTTAATCGCCTTTATAACTTCGTCTTTATAACTTCTTGCAGCTCTCTGACCTACAGAATCAGCTAAATTATGAATAGCACTGGCTACATTAGAAAAGATTGTGCCGCGGGCAAGCACTCGAATATTAACGCTTGAGGTGCGATGACATGATTGTAAAATTAAGAGCCTTACCCCTTTTTCATTAATGCTTTTTACAATTTCTAAAAATTCCCTTTTGCCATCAGTACGAATAGAAGGGATAATTTTTCCGTCCGTAAAGGAAGAATAAGCAATTTCTCTAGAAAAATATTCTGAGGTAGCTAACTTTTGTAGTTGTTTTTTTGATAAATCGTGCATTCCTGGAATATCTTCTTCAACTACATATTCGCTACTTAACCTTAAAACCTCTGCAAAGGTAAGTGAAGTTTCTTGTACACGCATGCTAGTTGCTTTAGGAAGCTGTGATAACTCGTATTTACTGATTGTTATAGGCTGAGATCCTTTTTCCGTTAATACGCACATTTGAAAGGGAGTCATAACCAAATTCATTTCATCTATATTTAATTCTTCAAAGGGCTTTGAAGAAAGAATTAGTTTCTCTATAGCAAGTAGATCTGTTATTGGAAAAATTGCTTTCAAAAAAGGTTTTAACACTTCTAAATCTAATTTTTGCCATTCAGAATAAGCTACAGCTACATCTTCTCGAGTAACCTGAGCTGCAGCACTTGCTAAAATTACTTTAGTTTCTAAAGGGGTAAAAAAAGTTTTATCAAACCACTCATAATAACCTAGTACCTTATTAATCAGATTTTGCCCGTAAAACAGTTCTAAAGTAGGTTTAATCAACTCTTCTTTTACCATCTCAGTAAGCAAAGGGAACGTCGACACTTCATTATTAGCAACCACATCACTTTGAGTAGAATTAGAATCACCCGCGGGATAAAAATAATTATAAGGATTAAGATAAGAAATATAAGACAGAATGGAAGCGTAATCGTTTGCTGTTTTTCGAGCCATTTGGTCAATTTTTTCGACCATAGGCATAACAGAACTTTCAATAACCTCTTTGGTCGCAGCTATAGCAGGCTGCGCACTCCAGATATTTAAAATATTATTTAACATATAAAATCCTTTTATAGTAAAGCTGATACAGGTTGGGAAGTTATACCTAAGCCCATATTTGCTTCATTTTCCTAGTTTCGCTTCAATGATTTATTTCATAGATTTTATAAATCAAGGCTAAAGAACTCCTTGCTGTTACTTTCTACTTTTGAATCTGCTTCTTTAGCAGACCCATTTTATATTATCTAGAATAAAAATCAGCAATAAAATTCTTAAATTAAATCATTCCGTTCTTATTTATTTTTTTAAGTATAGTTTGTTTTTAATTATTTTTTATTTTATAATTTAATTGTTTATTAATATTTATTATGGTTGTTTATGAAGTTAGAAAGATTTAAAAATAATAATTGGATTTTTTCAGATATTCCAAACAACTACAAAGTAGAAATTAAAGCACAACAAGGTCATCATGTTAAGATACTGATAGAACATTTGAAATCACAGTCTATCGATTTATTACCAGGGCATAGCGTAATTTTAGGAAAGGGAAAGCATCAATTACATATTAAAAAGGCTCAAAAATCATTATTCACTAAAATAATTTCTTCAATTCCATTTTTTAAAAATTATTCCGATGATGCTCATCTTATTCTAGAAATTGAAAAGACTAAGCAAAGCATACAAAAAGAGGGTAGTAAAAATGATTTTCCTTGTTTTCCTGCAGTAGACCTTTTGCACAATTCTTTTTCTAAGAACAGTACAATTCCAAAAAAATCTTTTACAGATCCCTTTACTCTCTTAGCAGAAGAAGCGTTTCAATATTGGGAACCAAATTTTGTACCGACAGATAAAGTTGCAGGGACTTATCGTATTGTTTTAAATCATGCAGAAAAACAACCTTACTACACCTTGGCTAAGATTAAAGAAAGCAAATTATTGGCTTCTCACCAATATAAGGAAGAAAATAGAATAACAGTGCAAAGTTATTTATTATTTTTATTACATGAGTACGGGGCTGAGCGGATAGAAAGATTTCAAAGTGTTTACAATCTTAATCTGCGGAAGATGATCCAAACAGGGGAACCTTTACAAGCAGAGCATATTTACCGTATGAATATGGCTGTCAGTTATGTGGAATTAGATGACGCTAGAAAACTCCTCTTTAAATTGCGAAAAACTGTGAAAAATATTGAGCGTTTGAAAAATGACCAAACTTTAGAAAATATTTTAAAAGCCTATGTAGGACAACGTGATCAAAAGTTCTTTGGACAAGAAATACGCGGAATAATCAGAAATTGGGAAGAACCAAATCAATTTTTGAATTGGTTAAAAAAATTACCAGAAGATTTAAAGGACGCTACAGTAGAGCAAGTAGATCAAATAGTCCGTATTTTGATGCCAGAAGCTGGATCAGAACATGTGTTTACAGGTAGGAAGATTATAAACGATCCTATCATGGGCTTTTACACCCAAGCCGATAAATCATCTTATAAACCCTGGCTTGATCAGCAGGAATTGTTACAAGTTTTTCCTGATATACAAAATTCAACAAGTTGGGAAAATTTTTATGAAATAATTTCCCACGTAATCGTTAAAAAGCATTTGGTACAAAAAGGCAAAGATAACCAATGGCGTGTAGGAGCTTTAATTCCAGGTCCAAAATCGTCCACGGGGGATAACCAATGGTATGTGGTGTCTTCTTGCTGTGATAATAATTATGGTAACTTTAGCTATACTATGGAACCCCTTTCTAAAGAAGCAAACTTACCTGCTATTAAGTTATATCGCAGTACAGCGGGAGATCCTTATCAGATGAATGGTTTTGCATCAGTAGAAGCAGATTTTTATCCATTTGGCTCTCCAGGTAGTAGAGGCTTTGATTTAGGTAATAAGTATGAAAAACGGTTTTTTGAGGAGCGTACGATCCCTGTTTGGGTTGGCTATTACCTCAAAGCTCAAGAAGAGAAAAAAGCATTAGAAACCTCTTCCCATCTCTCGTCTAGCCAGCAAAAAGCCTTATGGAAACAGGTTTTGGGAAGCTATAACTGTGCCTTGGAGGAGCTGGCAATAGCCAATAAGAACGAAGAAAGTACTCGTGACTGGGATAGGGCACTTGGCAAGTTGGACTTAAAGCAATATATTTTTAATATTGACTCTAGTCGATTGTCCACAAGTCAAGTTGATTATACTTTTTTAAATCATGTTGATAAAGTTCTTGAAATGTATGGAAAGCATTTTAAAGAATTACCTGAATATAAAAAAGCACAAGATCTTAGCTTTGCGGGGCATAGTTTAGGGGGGACACTAGCGCAACAAGGGATGTACCACTTTTTAGCTGAAGCAGGGCGTATACCATTGCCAAAGCATGCTGTACATGCTTACTGTAGTGATGCACCAGCTGGGATTTCAGCTAAGCAGAATGAAAAATTCCTTGAATTTGGTAGAAAACATCAAGCTCTTTTTCATGCTTTAGATCAAAAGTGGTCTATTGACTATAACCTAGAATATGGCGACTTTGTCCCTTTGGTAGGGGAGGAGCATTTAGGAGTAATCCGCAATCCTCAAGAAAGAAAGGAGAGAACCAATCATTGGTTAAAGCTAGATATGACTATATTTACTCCCAAAGTAGGGGCTAAAGTCTTAGCTATAAAAAACGCAATCTCAGCACACGCTCGAAGATTTGCATTAGGAGAATCAGCTATTGATTACGATATAAAGAAAATAAGTACAGCTACATTTGCTCGCTTACGTCATACTTATCTCTACAAAGAAAGCGATAGAAAATTGCTAGGATATAAAACCATTTATATCCCTAAGGCTTTAGAATTAGGTCGTAAGCTAGTTGGTTTGACACACATCTTACCTACAATACGTAAAATCAAGCAATTCTTTAGTCCAGCCCGTGGACATGAGGCTAGAGATAAGCATGGTATTTTTTACGTAGATTTAGACCCAGCTAATGCCCTAGCGGCAATGAATTAGTTTCTTGCACCAGTGCCCTGGAGCATAGTTTGGGAGTTATTGTTGCCCACAATGAAGTGTGGGGCTAGTTAAGTATTACCCCCTAAAGGGGGTAAGGTCCTAGGTAATGTTCTCTTTTACCTATATGTCATCAGCAGAAATAAAATCTATATATTGGACCCCTTTCAATTCTTTACTATCGGTGGTTCGATAGATCTCTACGAAACCTGTTTCGAAAGAGATCTATTTTGCATGGGTTGGTAACGTTAAATGATTAAATGGTTTTTTTGTAAAGGTTCAGATATCAAAATTTATAAGGTTGTTAATAATTCATTAAGTAAAAATTTGAAGAAGCTCAACCTTCAATCCCCATAGGAGTTTTAGGGCTTAATTCAATGAATCTATATGCGATATATCGTATTGCAGGATAAGAATATAGATAAAAGCTACCGATCGCTGTCTTAGTAGAATATTACGCCCCGGTAGGGGTGAGACTAAACTAGCCCCGCACTTCAGTGTGGGGGATAATTGATGCCGTAAATTGCACCAGGGATCTGGTGCAAGAAACAAAAACTAGCCTAAAAATAGATCCAAAAATTGGTGTATTTAAAAACTACTCTAATCCAATACATATTTAGGATGATACTCAATCTGATGTCTCGTTAAAAATGCAACAAACTCATCAGCAAAGGAAATTTTACTATGGTGCTCCGCTTGGTTGTAGATATAATATTGAACAGATTCCAGCTGCGAATAGCTGACTGTAAATGAAGCATACCCTTCTTGCCATGCAAAAAGACTAGATTTAGGGATATTTTGCTTAACCCATCTTGAAGAGCTACCTTTGATAGCTTGGATCAACTCAGAAAATTGCTCAATCTTATTAAGTCCGATTAATAGGTGGATATGATCCGGCATGCCACCGATTGCAAGCACGACACCTTTCCTTTCGTTGATAATACTCTTGATGTAATCATATAATCTAGATTTGAATTCATCATGGATCAAAGGCTGTCGATTTTTGGTTGACCAAATAAGGTGGAAATAATGAGCACGGTAGGTATGGGTCATAATTTTTATTTAAATTTATAATTAGTCGTATTTCTTGCACCAGCTCCCTGGTGCGTAGGTGGAGGTATTATAGTTCCCCACACTGAAGTGCGGGGCTAGTTAAGTATTACCCCCTAAAGGGGGTAAGGTCCTAGGTAATGTTCTATTTTACCTATATGTTATCCGTCTAAATAAAAGCTATGCATTACGCGTAAGTTGTTAATTTCGAACGGCTAAATTTATAGATCATAAGATCACAGATAAAAAATATTCATAGGTTACTCTTATTGTCTCTCATGCCTCAGCAAGGGGGATACTCGGCTAACCCCCTATAATCTAAGCACTACCCAGGATATTATTGAGCCTAAGATTTAAAAAAAATCAGTTTATACCAAATTTAGGGCTTAAGCTAATAAGTTTGTATGCGATATATCATATTGTAGGGGGTATAGGTAACTGTCACCAATTAACTATTGTAGTAAGATATTTCGCCCCAGCAGGCAAGAAACTAAACTAAGTTCTATAAGCTGTTAACTATTTTGATAAGGCATTACGCCCCGGTAGGGGAGAGACTAAGCTAGCCCCGCACTTCATTGTGGGAACACTAGAATATTAATTTTCAAGGAGATCTCCCTTCTAACATATCTTTTAAAAGTTTACGTCCTCCTGCAATATCTTTTGGATCAAGATTAATTGCTTCTAAGAGGTATTTGAAGTAAATAGAATTTTTTTCTGTTGATTTGAGATAGCTCTTTAACGCTTCTTTTTTTTCTTGAATTGTCATGTTCGATTGGTGTAAGTTCATAATTTTATGAGAGAGTTGGTCTTTCATCTCGCGATCAGTTAACTTAAGCATCATCGTAGCAAAGCTAAAGATATCCTGATTAACATCGATCATATCTTTGCCTTTTTTCAAACTGGTTCTATCCATAAAAGAGAGGTAACCTAGAGATGCTACTCTAGGAGTTACCCCTTTTTCAGCTCCATCAGTATCTATCAGAGTTGCTTTGCTAATTTGCTTTTCTTTATCGTACTCGATAAGTATATTATCAGGCTTGATATCTCCTAAAATTACTAGGTCATCTTTGTTATCAGTTGGTCTCATAGCTAATAAGCTTGTTGCGATTGTACGAGTTAAGAATTGTGTATCCTTCGCATTCATAATGTATCCAGGAGAATTTACTTCTTGCGATAGGGAGTTTCCTAAATAAGCCTCATATGAAACAGTTTGGTATAAAACTATTTGCTCACCCTCAAACTCAAAGCTTTTCGGCTTAAACAATATAGAGCTTGGAGGATTGACCCATGGAATGTTTGTAAGGAAGTCTCTTTTTCTTTGAATTTGTTCTTGCAGTGCTACACATTGCTCGAGGTCTTTAAGAATGGTTGCTTTTCTTTTAACTCCTGTTCCAATTTTAAGTGATCGCTTCCCTTTATCTTTTTTTATTAATTCTAGCTCTAGAGTCTCTTTTACTCGGTTGAAATTTCCTTCTCCAATTAGTTTATGAGTGCTGATAATAGCTTTGCACTTTCCATTTTTTTGTTCTTGGCAAGCTAATTTAAATGCAAATTCTCCAAAATCTATTTTTCTAAACTCATATTTACCTTTTATAGTTAGCGCAAGCCATTCCTCCAAATAATCGCATAATTCATAATATAAATTTTGTGCTATTTCATTTCTGTTATTGATATCAGAGGGGATAATTCTATAAAGTTGTGCTATGACTAGAGTCTGTGATTCATGGAAAGATTTGTTAAAGTCTTTGTCTAGGTTAGTAACAGGATCTTGTTTAAAAACATTCAAAAAAGTGCTTTTTATTTTACCCGCTATTCCAACAGGTTTTAAGATTTTAATAAGACCTGGAGCCTTATGTAGTTTGTCTAGAATAGAAAGTTGCTCATTCGTTAAATATCTATCTTTTTGTAGGTCTGTTTCTATATTTTCTAAAAAAGTTTGTACAATTGCAGCTGCTTTTTCTTTTGAAATACCTATATAATTTTTAAAGGAACCAGAAATTTTATTTTTTTGAGCATCGTCCAGTTCAGATTTTTGATTGGAATAAGCATTTATCAAATCATACATGCTGTTTATGTTTGAGTAATTATCCATTATTGAACCTTTTTATTATTCAAATCTAGATAATTATCTTATTTCTTTATTGTTAAGATTTAATTAATATTCGTGTGTTTAATATTTATGCGCGGGAATAATACTCTCTATAACTGTAGCTACTATAAGTTATAAACATTCTGTATGTTTTGTGATCTTATTTGAAAAATATCTTTAAATAATCATGGGATGAGACTTACAGAATGGACGATTTATTTATGTTGTAAGATATATAGCTAGCCCCCCACAAAAAAAGTTTTATAAGGGGTCCATTAATAGCTTAGGAAATAATGACCATATCCATTCTGCAAGTGTGAGTAAAAGAATTAGAAAAGAGCTTAATATTTAAGGGGACTTTCCCTTTAGCATAGCTTGCAGGAGTTTACGCCCGCCTTTAATGTCTTTGGGCTGCAAATTAATTGCTTTCAAAAGGTATTTAAAATAGACAGAGTCTGTTTCTACCATTCGCAAATAGCTTTTTAATTCTTCTTTCTTTTGTTCAATAGTTGAATCAGACTTATGCAAGCTTATAATTTTATTAAAGAGGTGATTTCTCATATTAGAGTCGGTCAATTCAAGCATCATCGTTGCAAAACTAAATATGTCCTGATTTACATCGATCATATCCTGCCCTTCAGTTAAGCCTTCTGTATTAGCAAAGGAACGGTAGCCTAGAGTTGATGTGGTCGGGGTTACCCCTTTTTCAGCTTCATCAGTGTCTATGATTGTTACTTTATTAATTTGTCCTTTCTTATCGTAATCTACCAATACGTTACCAGGTTTAATATCTCCCAAAATAACCAAGTCCTCTATATTATCTGTGGGCCTCATTGCTAATAAACTATTTGCAATGCTGTGGCTTAAAAGCTTTGCCTCGTCAGGGGAGATGATGCGTTGAGCAAATCCTTCTTCACTAGCTAAGGATTGCCCTAAATAGAGATCATATGAAATTGCTTGGTATAGGACCTCTTCTCTATTTTGAGGATCAGGATATTTTTCTTTTAAAACTAAAGGGTTAGGAGGTTGTATGTTTGGGATATCTTTAAGAAATTCTCGTTTTTTAGTAATTTGTGCTTGTAAGGCACTAACTTCTTCAAAAGTTTTAAGATGGATATTTTTTCGTTTAATACCTGTTTTAAAACCTAATGACTGTATTTCTGAGCTTGTTTGCTTGAGTTCTAGCTCTAAGGTCTCTTTAACTCGATTAAAGCCCCCTTTTCCGATCAACTTACGTTTGCTAATAACAGCCTTACGGATTCCATTTTCCTGTTTCTGACAAGTAATTTTAAAGATATGACCTTGAATTGTTATCTCTTTAATTTTATGCTCGCCCAGTTGACTATCTTCAAGCCAATCCTCTAAATGGTTTTGTATCTTTTTATACAACTCTTGGGCAACTTGTTCCCTATTATCGATTTTGGAGGAGATTGATCTGTAAATTTGACTAATTACAACAGCTTGCGATTCAGCTAGTGATTGTTTGAAATTTTTCTTAAAATTAGCGATAGGATCTTGGTTAAAAATATTCAAAAATTTACTTTTTATTTTGCTGGCATGTCCTGTGTGCTCTAGCACTTTAACAATAGTGGAATCTTCATACAATTCGCTTAAGATATAGATCTGTTCATCGTTTAAATGCCCCTTTTTTTGAAGATCATCCTCTATATTCTGCAAAAAATTTGTTACAATACTGGCCGCTTTTTCTTTAGTCATTCCTGTATAATTTTTGAAAGAACCGGTAACTTTATTCTCTTTAGCGGAAAGCAGCTTTTTTTTTTCAAATGTATAATTGCCAATTAATTGGCTCATTTCTTTAATATTGTTTTGAGAGTAATTATCCATGTTTATCCCCCTTCTTTTTTTTATTTAATTAATTAAAAAATATTAATTTCTAATTAAGAAAAAGAAAGGGTAAGCTTTCAAGGCTTGAATCTATGTAAACACTTGTATGTATTTAGGTGCTTTTTTTATATAGCAAAAGGCAACTTTGCCTAATCTAAAATGATTCGCTGTACACTAAACTTTAAATAAATTTTTAACAATTCAGATGGTAAATAAGATGAATTCTTTGATCAAGCCCTACCCTAATTTTGCACATGCTTCTATCGGTTACTTATCGCAGGATCCTTTAGATCATACTCAAAAAGTATCAAAGGGGCTAGAGATCAATCTAATCCCCACAGGTAAGAATTCAATTTCTTATGTCACAGATAAGTTGGGCAATCGTATCCTAGGTAAAAGTTTTGATCCCCAAACAAATGAGCAAATTTTTGAGGAAAGTCCATTTGCGATGGTATCTGGTAAAAAGTTAACAGGGGAAGCTACGACTAAGCTTAAATGTCGAGGTAACCTTCCATGCTTTAAACCACAAAAAATTGCAAACATACAGACTCAAATGTGGAAAATTTTCTCACGGGGGGAAAACTTTGGTGTTATGAAATGTGCACTCATAAATGAGTATGCTTCTCAAGATTTTTATGGGAGCGGTTATTATCACGATAGTCAGCTTATACAAGCTACTGGTACATTAATAGGAACAACCATTCGTCTTTTAGCTGGAGATGCTGATTTAGGATCACCTGTAGGCTACAGTGCTTTCAGAGCTGGCGATACAGTACAAGTTACAGAAGGAAGAACATTAAGCAAACGGATCATTTCGGTTGCAGCAGGAGTTTTAACTCTTAATGATGCTATTGGCTTTACCGGTGGAGGTTCCCTAGTTACAGTTATAAATCTGACAGCAGGGTCAACCTCAAGAGGAATGAATCAGAACTCAACTTCTATAACAACAGGGGCAGGGCTTTACGATGATGTCTTACATAGCCAAATAGCGATGGTAGATCAATATGGTCGTTTACTTGCTAGTTTCTATCGCGTAGCTTCTTCTACTCCTAAACGATACCGTCATGTTAGCGCCGTAACCAACGCGATTGGAAACCCTTTCATCAGAATTGGCATGGGTGAGTTTTGTCGCACAGATGACCTTCGCGGTCTCATTGAATCTACTCTACAGGATCGATCCTTAACCTTTGCCGATCCTACAACACAGATTACTCATATTCAATTGGACAAATTTGGATGCTTAAAAATTGGTGGAACAGGTTTAGTTCATAATTTTAGTCTAGTTGTTAACCAGGACAATTTTGAAATGAGAAATCGTTTAGGTTCTCTTGCCTTTAATGGAATCGCTGCTCAAACACAAGCGATTATTGATCTTGATGGCTGTGTGCCAGATTCTCGCCAATTTAATATTGTCTTGAATGCAGCGCGGGCGATTTCAGAGACAATATCATGGTTTGATACACCTATGTTACAAGACTATGGGTACAGCAGTGTAAATCCTGCAACAGAATATGGGGAATATGCTGGTTTAAATTTGTATTTAAAAGACTCTTCCGATGATGCAGGTATCTTAAAATTATCCTTAATCAACGCCCAAGGTATGAGAAAGGAACGGGACTTCTACTGCGTAGCTCAAAATCCAAACTTTAAAAATTATGAATTCTCTACTTTGGGTCAGTTGGCAAGCTTAATTGATTCTACTTTAAAAGAAACTTCATTTTCGAGTCTTCTAGATAAAGCAGGAAATTTAAAGTCTGATACATCGGCTCTTAGCTGTATTGAAGATGGTAAATTATTTGTCTCTACCCTTCATGGAAGCTTCAATAATTTACACTTAACTCCCAGTCAAAGGAACACAATTTCAAAAAAAAGAAGTGACTATATAAATTTTGGAACTGTTTTAGGAGAACTATTACACGGAGTTTCTGGCAAACAAGGCGTTTCCATTCAAATGATAGAACCTGATTTTTATGTAACCTCTACAAATAAAGTGTGTGATGCTAATGGAGCTTTATATAACCTTACTATAGCCTGTGTTCAAGATTATGCTAAAGGGCTTGATAATGTTGAATGGAAAATATTTCCTATGCTAGACATTGAGGAGCCCCTTATGACTAATTCGAATGCTATTAACAGGGATGCAATCACTAGAATATTTAATCATATAAATCAAGGGATACCGACTGTATTAGGAATAGATCCAACCGATTATAGTCCTTACGCTCCAGGCTACGATATAAGATACAGTACAGAAGTGACTTTAACGATTAATTCTTCTCTAAACCTGCCAACTAAACAATCTGGAATAGCATCTTTAAAATTACCACAAATAGTGATGATCGATCTTTCCTATATTACTTCTTTTCGAGGAAGGTTAGATATCGGCATGGAAAAAATTAATGGAACACAGGCAGGAGAATTGATCAATGTGATATTAGATCCTAAGCACAGTGATTCTGTGTTAGGGTATTATTCTAATGGAGAAGTAAAGCGTTTAGCAAAGCTTAAACAGGTCAGTATTTTACTCTAATTTTCTAACCACTCATCCTTAAAAAAGACCTTCAACCCGGCAGAAATCTTCTGCCGGAGTTTCATTCTTTTGTTTCTCCCTTTAATAAAGTCTGATCGTCATAAAATGGTACAACATAACCTTTCCTATTCATTATGAGCAAATTAACTTATAAAATTAAAAATGGCATTTGCTTATTGATTTTTACTGCACAATACCTAGAATCAGCGATAAATATACAAAATTTTAAGAACTAGTTTGACCTGGATAGGGGTAATTTAAGGAGATGGAAATACAACTTTTTTTAAACGCATTAGAAGCTCTTTTCAAAGGTTATCAAGCTAAAGAGCTCCATACCTATGCGATAGATGGGGTAACAGGATTTTTAGCTAAAAAAAGTTTTATTTCTAGTTTATGGATAAGCTTTTTACGTCTTATCGGAAAATATTCGGAAGAAGGGGAACTACTAACGCTACTAAACCATTTTACGAATCATACTTTTGGAACCTATTCTGCAGCACAAATCAGAGAACAACTAGAAAAAGATGCTCAATCAAGCAAACTATTAGGATTGAGCTACAAAAATTTTTTGATTATTGATCATATCAAGAATTCTTTGATAAGCGAGTTATCTAATCATGCAAATCCTCAGATTGTAGAGGGGGTAGGGGTACTTGCTGAAAAACTTACAACACTAGCAAAAACTTTCTACCAAGCTTTGTCTCCTGATCTTAGCTGCGAAGACCAAGCATTTGTAGATTCTTACGAAGAGACAGTTTCACAAATTTTAGAGCAAAATTCTGTATGGTTCAAATTGAACTCTACAGAAGTATTACAATTATTAAGACGTCTTCGCAAAGAGGGAAAGCAAAAGTCATTTTATGAGACTTTGAAGGGCTCTCAACAAAAGCTTATTTTGCATTGTAAAAAGATAGGCATTTTTGCTTCCAGTCTCTGTACTCGATTAAGAATGCTTGAAGAAAAGGGAGTTATCGATTTTAGATTTGATTTAAAAGAACTTGATGCGATAGCTGAAATTGCCAATTTTTTCACGTATACTTTCGATGAACCTTCGCCTTATGCTCAAAATTTTAATGAGTTAGCTACTCAGATATTACATCCACAGTTTGTAGAACGTTATGGCCCCGTTGCTGATGGAAATTTAACTTTCAAGCAACTTCAGGAGGGTTTAAATTTAGCTTATAAAAATTTTAAACTTGTCGATGATCTTGTTGTGGATGAAAAAGAATTCAAAGCGAAGCAACAATTGGTTTATCAGATATGGTTTGGTTCTGAAGCTTGGAAGCAAACACCTTGTAGCAATTTATACCCGTTTACCTGCCATGAATTTAGTATGTTAAAGCGGGTATTAGGTCCTATCACTTCATTTCAAGAATGGCATCTTAAGCACACCTTAAAGACCGAGATAGAACCTCAGCAGCTATCGGATGAGATGTTACAGTTTCTTTTAAAGAAATGTACAGACCAATTAGATCAAGCCCAAATACAAAAGATTAATCAAATATTTGATACATTTGATATCAAGGTCAGAGAAGTGCTCAAGCAGGAATTAATCAATTCTTTGAATTCATATGTGACTAAGATCATCCAGCATTCAACTCGACAGACAACTATTGATCAATTATTTGAAAAAAATTTCTTTAAACAAATATTGACTTTAGATTTTCCCAATCAAAAAAGCCACTTTGATTTTACATCTTTAGAGCAGAAGACATTTGAATTAAATGGTACTGATTTGATTACTCTCTTAAAAGAGCGGTACGGAAATTTTTTCCTAATAGAACTAGAGAGCACGCAAGAGCAAGGGGAAAGTTTACATAATAAACTAGCTAACCGCCCTATCGATGGGGCTATTTTAGAAAAGGTTCGGCAAAAAGAGTTAGATCTATTTTGGAAACAGGTTAGTGCACAACACCGCTACCAGTTGAAACAAGAATATTCTCATTTATCTACGGAAGAAGGGTATCAAAGAGCTCGTCAATTGAGGCAGACTATTAAAAATTGTTGCAATGAGCAGTTTGGCTTCTATGCAGCTAGCCATTTTTCTTCAGAAATGCATGACTTTTTTACTGCTGTAGAACGGGTAGGGTTCCATGCTATTGCACCGTTTAAAGCGGAGTACAATATTGATAAAAAGCTGCATTACTTATCCTGTAAGCGTATTGTAGAGTTTGAACCACAGGCAAATTCCTGCTGCAAAGGGAAGGGAAAAGGGTGTAAATTAGTAGTCAATGTTGCACAGTCGATACAGATGTTAAGATTGAACCTTGAAAAAGATAGTGCTGAGTATATTGAATTTGATAAGCTTTATGTTAATGACCGCAGTTTGCCATTATTAAACATTTTAAAAGAGTTCATCAAAGATACTAAGTCATCTGTAGAAGAATCTCAATGTTGTTCATAGGAATAAGAGACGGTGTCTTGTAAAAAAAGTCACCGTATAAAAGATATATTCAGGGAAAAACAAAATGGAGGTGGAGAGAGTCGAACTCTCGTCCTGAGCAAACTCTATAGTGACATCTACATGCTTATCACCCTCTTAATTTGAGCTAATCCCTATGGAAGGTAAAACACTAAGATTAGCTTGCTTTTATTTATCTCGGATGTTCATACCCGAAAAGCGGCGGTTATAAAATCCATACCAAGGTTAAAGACGACAGCGTTAAAGTCCTTGGTCTAACTTTAGGCCGTCGGGCAACTATAATCTGTTAGGATTAAGCTGCAACAGCGTAAACTCCCTCGTCACCTTGGAAGTTTACTTCAAGAACGTTACTATTCTTGGCATTTAATTTTTTTATCGGCTTTTTAGGAGGCCAACCGATAAACCTCCGCATGCAGTCAATACTTCATTTCCCAGTCGAAGCCATTACACCCCCGAATGAGTCAATACAAGCGCTATTTTGTGGTAAATCAGATAAAAATGCAAGTAGCTTTTAAAAAGAAAAGTAAAGAACTTAAGTTAGCACTCTTTTATCTTCTGTGCTAAAAATTAACACAAAGCTCTTGTCCAAAATGTTATCTTGCAGTAAGATCATATTCTTCATAAAGAGCCTAAAACAGTTACTTTAAACAAGGAATAGGATCATATGTCATCACAAGCAAAAGAGATTATTTTTGAAGAAGATGCTCGTAAAAAACTATTAAACGGAATCAACAAATTAGCGGATGCTGTTGCGTTTACTTTAGGGCCTAAAGGGCGTAATGCTGCTATTGAGAAGAGCTGGGGTGCTCCTGAGGTTACTAATGATGGTCACACCATTGTCCAAAAAATGGAATTGGAAGACCAATATGAGAATATGGGAGTGGCGATGGCTAAAGAAGTTGCTGCTAAGTTAAAAGAAAAATGTGGTGATGGCACAACGACAGCTACACTGCTTTTAAGAGCTTTAGTCCAAGGCGGTTCTAAAAATATCGCTTCTGGAGCTAGTCCTATTATACTCAAACGAGGATTGGATAAATCAAAAGATGCGGTTGTAAAAGCAATTGAGAGCAATGCAATCCCTTTACAGAATGATAAAGAAATTTTAAATATTGCGATCGCCTCTTCTTCTGGAAATGCAGAAATTGGACAATATATTGCTGATGCGATTAAAAAAGTAGGGCGTGCTGGAGTTGTTACCATTCAAGAAAGTAAAGGTACAGATACAACTTTAGAAACAGTAGAAGGGATGCAATTTGACCGGGGGTATATCAGTCCTTATTTCTGTAGCAATCAGGAGAGCCAAACTTTAGAAATCACTAATGGAATGGTATTAGTTGTAGACAAAAAGATCAATTCTATCCAAGAGATGCTTCCTATTTTACAGTCTGTGGCTACTTCAGGGACAGAACTAGTTATAATTGCAGAAGATATTGAAGGAGACGCATTAGCAACTTTAATCGTCAATAGATTACGTGGCAGCCTACGTGTTGTAGCAGTCAAGGCTCCAGGATTTGGAGATAAGCGCAAAGCTATGTTGCAAGATATTGCTATTCTAACAGGGGCTACCTTACTCTCTGAAGAGACGGGGATGACTTTAAAAGAAGCGACGACTGCAGTCTTGGGTCGTGCTGAACGAATTGTCATTACAAAAGAAACAACGACAATTGTAAAAGGTGCTGGTAAGACAGAGCATATAGCAACGCGCATTAAGCAGATTGAGAATGAAATCAAAGGGACTACAAGTTCTTACGATTTAGAAAAGCTACAAGAGCGTAAAGCTAAGTTAAGTGGGGGAGTTGCAGTAATACGTGTAGGAGCAGCGACTGAGCCAGACATGAAGCAGAAGAAGCAGATGTTTGAGGATAGCCTAAATGCAACGCGCGCTGCACTAGAATCTGGGATTGTTCCTGGAGGTGGAGTTGCTCTACTTAAAGCAAGTGCTGCAATTAAAGATTTGAAATTGCAAGGGGACGAAGCCGTAGGCGCACAGCTTTTATTGAAATCTTGCGAAGCTCCTGCTCGTCAAATTATTAGCAATACAGGGCATGATGCTTCAGTAGTTTTAGGAGAAATGAGGGCGACTAATGATCCCAATGTAGGGTTCAATGCCTCAACTGAAAAAGTAGAAAATTTAATCGCAGCGGGAGTCATTGATCCAGCTAAAGTCGTTAAGACTTGCCTAGACCATGCTGTTTCTGTTGCCGGTGTTTTCTTAACAGCAGAAGCTCTGATTGGAGATGCTCCTGAAGATGATGAGGAAGCTTAAGCTTTAACTTCCTATATAACAAGTTTATATAAAGTCCCGCTATAACTAATGGTTATAGCAGGACTTAAAAGGATAGCCATCTGCTTGCTTAGGCAGCAATTCCCGCTAGACATCTAGAATTTCTGCTAACGAAGGATTTATTTACGTGCAGAAAAATTAAGGCATGAAGGAACTCTGTTATAAGGGAAAAGT
>JARBTQ010000026.1 GCA_029240075.1 Chlamydiales bacterium | reverse complement strand
AGTATCGAAACGGATTATAAAGCACATATCGAGTCTTTAATGGCTTTAAATTTCCAGAAATTTGAAAAAACGGTCAATTAAACCGCGCTGAGTATAGATGGTTGCCAAACATTGTTAATATACTTATTAAAATCATTTTACATTTAATTATTAATATATAAGCTAATTTAAAGTATATTCTTTTTTTATTAAAAGCAATTTATGTTTTTGCGTTGTAGAGATTATCTAATACGAGCTTTAATACTAGAGTTTTTTGACTTTTATCATTTTTATTTAAATTTTTAGGGTGTAATAGACTGAAAGGTCGAACATTCATTGTAAAGGAATGGGAAAGAGGAATTCGATCAACTTTTTCTAAAGCAATTTTGATCTCTTTGACCGCTCTTTCATAAGGGGCCATACTGGAAGAAAAGCTATCAAAGTTTGGCTGATGATTAAGGGGCTCTTCGTGCCATTGGTTTGAGGTTTCTGAATTATAAGTTTTATTAAAAGAATAATTACTTTGACCAGCTTTAGGGAAAGTAAAATTGCTCATGAAGGGCTTTTTGGAGAAAAAAGAATTTTGTAGTGGAGAACTCTTAGAAAACGATTCTACCGAAAGATGGCATTGATTTAAGTTACTAGCACCTGATTCGCTAATCACTTCCTTTTTACTAATTGCATGGTTTTGAGCTATCTGAAAATTAGCTCGAGCATTTACAGATGCTAAGCTACAAGGAATTTTAAAACAACTAATCTCAAAAATATTCTCTAATACTCCAGCCTTGGTAAGAAGGTATTTTATATCTTTTAAAAAGAAATTAATCTCCGCTAAGTTACCTTCAAAAGTAACGTAACAGGAGGGGGGATTTACTTGGTAAAGAAAATTATCTATAAAAAGTTGCCCCTGGTTTACTTTTACTAAAACCTGAAACAGATCTGTTATTTTAGTTCTGGTAAGATCCCATCTTTTGATAGAAAAATGCTTTCCAATTTGGACTTCAGAACCCTCCTCTAATGGTAGAAGCTGTTTTGAAATAGTAAATTTTATAGAAGGAACTTGAGTTACACTTTGTCTAATAAGAGATAACAAAATGTTATTGTCACAAATAATTGTTAAATCTTCAATTAAGCAAGCAGTACTAGGGTCAAAAAATGATAGATGTGCATTTTCACCTAGTAGAGAACTTAAATTAAAACGTTCCTTCCAGTCTTTTATAAAAAGTTGATAGTTAAATAATCGCGAATTGACTGTGGCAGACTGTATTGTAGATTGAAGCTCCACATCATTTATACAAAAAGCAACATGATTTAATCTTTGCACTTTATTGACTTCAATCGCCAATAGTTGACACCATTTATCATCTCCTGTGTAAGGAATAATAATAAGAGATTTTAAAAAATAGAGCTCCTGAAACAAAGGAAATAGGGAGGGGGAAACTACTAAGGCTTGAAGACCTATTTTTTTATAAGCTATAAGGTAATGAGTGATATAGAGTAGATCATAGGAGCTAAGAGGCCCTTCAGTTTTTACACCAGCAGGTATCACAGAAATATTTAACATATTTTCCTTACTTCTACAGCTTGTTTTCAGTATGAGCAAAACATATAGGCTATGCTATAGCTGCTGCAATATAGATTGAATTGTAAGCGGAAATTATGCCAACCAGAAAAGAACGTATACTAGAAGAAATATTTTTAGAAAGGACCCCTTAACTTCATTTTTAGTAACTTATTATTTAAGATTTGAAGTAAGGGGTAATGTTATTATGATTATTATTTTTTTATAATTATTATTTATTACTAAATAGTAAGAGTTTTTGCTGAAGAATACTGTTCAATCAATAACGCTATCCTTATAGAGGTTCTTGTTAGAATAAACTTGTCTAAAAGCACGCATTCTTATATTTTAATTGAACGATCATTCAAATACGCCCAGATTATAGCGTTTATTGAATGATCGTTCAATAAATTTTTAAAAAATGGCAAAATTATGACAGAAGTATCTGAAAATCAAAAGGAAATGTCTACTCTTGAAAAAATACTACAAGCAGCAAAAGAGCTTTTTATAGCGAATGGTTTCGAGGGAACATCTATTAGTGCCATTGCAAAGCGGGCAGGAATTAACCAAAGTTTGATTTATCATCATTTTAAGAGTAAAGTAGATCTCTGGAAATGCGTAAAAAGACGTCTATTTGAAACCTATACTCTGGACTATGTTTGTGAAGTCAATTTAGAAACATCTTTGAAAGATTTCCTAGTAAAAACCATTGAAGCATGCTACAAGTTTTACAAAGAAAAATCTGATGTAATAAGAATGATCAATTGGCAAAGATTAGAAGCCCCAGGAGAGGAATTAAAAGAGGGAACTCCTTACTCTCCAGAAACTTGGTTAAAAGGGGTAGAAGAATTGCAAAGACAAGGTAAAATAAGGCGCGATTTACCCCCCATTCAGGTTGCTGTTTTTATATCGAGCTTGGTTGAAGGGATGTATTGGCAAGAACATCTCTTATCCCATAGCCGCAAAGAAGGAACTTTACCCTATCTAGACGTTATAATGGATTTAACATATAAGGCCTTGAAAACCACTTGATATAACTTTTATATCTCATAGCGCTTAAGTTTTTAATGAGTAAATTTAGGCACCTTTCTTTCAAATTTATAGTTGCGTAAGATTTAGTTTCCATTCCATAATAAGCCCTCTATAAAAGTTAAAAAGCTTAAAAGTATGATTAGAGCATCTCCTTAGCAAAGTAAAACTTGTACAAACTAACTTTGTAAACATCAGTCTGGATAGTTAGGAAGGGGGCTACTGAGGAGATTAGATAAGCATCTTAAACTTATTAGGGGGGTATTATTTCATATCTGGAGTCAGCCATTAAATTTCTTTCGAAGCTTGTTAGAGGCTTACAAAATTAGTTTCGAGAGGACCTATTCACTAAGTTTATAGGAGGAAGCAAGCCAATGCACTATCAAATCTTGAAAAATCGGTATGATAAACAAAATGCTACAGATCAGCCAATACCTTGGGATAAGGCAAAAATAAATTTAGCTATGAGCCTAAACCAATGGCGACCAGCTGCAGATATTTATGAAACTAAAGACACCATCTCAGTAATTGTAGATTTGGCGGGAGTTAAAGCTACAGATATAACTGTTACTTTCTATGAAGATGCTTTAGTTATAGAGGGAGTCCGTAACTTTCAATATCAATTGCAAAAAGGAACGTTTCACTTAGCTGAAGTACAACAGGGCCCTTTTAAGTTAGAGTTGATATTACCAAATCTGATTAATGCAGAGAGTATGAAAGAGCGATACGAAGATGGATTACTTTGGATCTCTTTAGCGAAACAAACACAAGAGAGGGTAAGACTATGAGTACGACTTTAGATAACAAAAAAACAAATCTAGCACAAATTCCAATACCTAATATCATACCTGTATTACCTTTACTTAACTCAGTTGCTTATCCTGGCACTTTGATCCCTTTAGTTATAGCTCAAAATCGAGCGATAAAGTTGATTAATGATGTCATGCATGACAATAGGTTAGTAATGTTAGTTGCCCAAAAAGATGAAAATATCATTGAGGCTGGTCCGGACGATTTGTATAGCGTAGGGACCATATGTGTCATCCATAAGCTTAGTAAAGATGCAACAGGTCAAATCCATTTAGTTGTGCAAGGGCTAGAACGTGCTAGGATTATGCACTTTGTAGAAACAGAAGATTATCTGATAGCAGACGTTGATATAATACAAGAAGAGCCTCTACCTATCAATTCCGAAACAGAGGTTATGCAATTAGCTTTGTTAAATCTTTTTGAAAGGTCTGCACAAATTTTTGGAGAAATCACGCAAGAAATTATTGCAAAGGCCAAAAGTTTAAAAGATGCAAGACAATTAGCTTATTTTATAGCATTAACAATCCCTTATAATAATGAGACCAGACAGGATATCTTGGAATACCATGCTGTGGAGTTTAAATTTCAGCGTTTAATTGAACTATTACAGCAGGAGCTAACATTAAGGGAACTTGGCGACAAAATTGTCAACGATACCCATGAAAGAGTTTTAAAAACACAAAAAGAGTATTTTCTAAAAGAACAAGTAAAAGCGATTCAAAAGGAATTGGGAGAGAATCCCGAGTGTTCAGAAGTGGGCATTTTACGTGAGAAATTAGAAAAAACGGGACTTCCCAGAGAAGCATTCAAGGAAGCTGAAAGAGAATTGAACCGTATGGCAGCACTATCTTCCAGTTCAAGTGAATATGGAATAATTCGCAATTATTTGGACTGGATTGTTAGCTTGCCATGGAACAACTTAACTGGAGGAATAATAGATCTAGGACTAGCAAGGAAAGTATTAGACGAAGATCATTATGACCTAGATAAAATTAAAGATCGAATTTTAGAGTATTTAGCTGTTAGAAAGTTACGTATGGAAAGGCAATTGGCCGCAGCAGATGGCAAAGTGCATTTAACAGAAACTTCTGTAGAAGATTACTCTGGAGTTGCAGCTCAATCCGCATCATTTCCTCATCTAGCAGATTTAACCTTAAGAGAACCTATACTGTGTTTTCTAGGTCCTCCAGGGGTTGGTAAAACTAGCTTAGGACAGTCTATAGCCAAAGCTTTAGGGCGGAAATTTATTCGTATAGCTTTAGGTGGGCTTCATGACGAATCAGAAATTCGAGGGCATCGCAAAACTTATATAGGCGCGATGCCTGGCCGAATCATCCAAGGTCTTAAGCGTGCAGAGGCTAAGGATGCTGTTTTTATGCTTGATGAAATCGATAAACTAGGCAACGATTGGCGTGGGGATCCTTCTGCTGCTTTGCTAGAAGTGCTTGACCCAGCGCAAAATCATAGTTTTATAGATAATTATTTAGGTATTGCTTTTGATCTGTCTAAAGTTTTATTCATTGCAACAGCTAATAGTCTCGATACTATTCCTGCGCCCTTGCTTGATCGAATGGAGGTTATTCGATTATCAGGCTACACAGATGATGATAAGCTAAATATTGCAATCCGTTATTTAGTCTCGAAAGAAGTTTTGGCCCATGGACTTAATCCAAATGAATTAACTTTTGAGAATCAAGCAATCAAACGGATTATACGCGGCTATACACGAGAAGCAGGAGTTCGTGGCCTGGATCGCGAAATTTCTGCAATTTGCCGTAAAGTTGCTCGTAAAATAGCAGAAGGAGACCTAAATCCAGTACATATAACAGCTGAACAGATCGGTAACTACTTAGGACCTCAAAAATATTTTGATGAAGTTGCTGAACGCACGCAACGTGCGGGTGTATCTACAGGTTTAGCTTGGACAGCAACTGGAGGCGATGTTTTGTTTATAGAAGCCACTATGATGCTCAGTCGAAATGAGCAATTAATTTTAACAGGAATGCTAGGTGATGTTATGAGAGAAAGTGCTCAAGCAGCCCTTTCTTATTTAAAATCTAACTATCAAATTTTACAAATCAATCCTAAAGTGTTTGAAAACCAAGTTTTCCATATTCACGTACCTGCAGGTGCTATTCCAAAGGATGGGCCTTCTGCTGGAGTTACCATGATTACAGCGTTAACTTCCTTGCTTAGAGGCATTCCTGTCAGGGATGATATTGCAATGACAGGAGAAATGACTTTACGAGGTAGGGTACTTCCTGTTGGTGGAATTAAAGAAAAAGTACTAGCTGCTCATCGAGCTGGTATAAAACTGATTATTATACCAAGGCACAATGAATCTGACCTTGAAGAAGTTCCATTAGAGCTTCGTCGAGAAATCAAATTTATTTTGGTAGATACTGTGGAAGAAGTATTGGAAAGTGCTTTAGGAATTAAAGTCTTAGAGGCAGAGACACCTAGCAACACACTACCAACAAGTCGTCGTAATTCTAAAAAAATGAGAGATGATGACGCCATCCTAGTTAAATAAATCTAACTTTAACAAAAAAATCATAAAGGAAGGGATGCTAAATTCCTTCCTTATTCTAGTTCCTAAATTCCCTACACTCCTACTTAATTTTCATAAAAAATTGCATAAAGTGATTGCTTCAGAATGTGAGTCCTGTTAAATAACCAGGTAGTGATAACTTTACAGTAAGTTGATTTTTTTAAATAACTTGTATTGAGAGGTTTGCCTCGAACGGGAAGCCGTTTTTCAATAAAAATGTATAGAGGCTTGTAATGGAAACAGCGGATCTCATCCAAAAACTATCTGATTCTCGCCAAACATCGCAGAAAGAAGAACATTCTACTGCAAAGACGGAAGAAAAGTTTATCGTGTTCAGTATCAAAGAACAACGATACGCTTTTTATGCTGAACAGATCAAAGAAATCGCTTTTGATAGCGAAGTATTCTTTGTTCCATTTGTTCCCCCATATATTCAGGGTTATATTAACCGTCATGGAGAACCTTATACTGTATTTGACCTAAGAGTCATTTTTAGTAATGAAAAATTACAGACCTCAAAATTTTTGATAATGAATCTGGAGAATGATCAAGTAGCTTTTATGATTACTGACATTCTAGAAATTTTAAAGGTACCTACTTCAAATGTAAGACAAATAACTTCTGATAGTATTATTAATAAGTATTTTGCAGGATCTTTCACAGCAAAGGACTCAGAAGTCTTCATAATCAATATTAATAATATTTTAGAGAGACTAGAAAATGATCTCTGAAGCTAAAAGCAAAGATAGTGATCTTTTTAATGGACTTTTACTAAGTTATCCTGAGATAGACTTCTTAGTCAATCGTGACTATATCTTTGCAAGTATTACTCTTGAAAAGTCTATTCCTATTAATATGTCTCATAAGCATATCAATAGTGCAATTAAGTATAAAGATAGCTTAGTCGCTATGATTGACTTTGCTCCTTATTTACAAGAACTGTTCCATTTTATAGATGAAAGTAAATCAAATGTAGTTTTGATCATTGCTATAGATTCTTTTAATTATAGAAATCAGCAAGCAATTCGTAAATTATTAATGCAACAAGGACAACAAGATTTATCTGATAGTTATATTGCATTGAAAGCAGGGCATAGTGCACAGATTCATAAGACTCCTTTTAATCAACTTAGTTTAACTCCTAACTGCCTACGTAAAAGTCACTGGCATGCAGGTCTTTTAGGAGTTCGATTTCTAGATATAAAGGGTCAAAAGCAGCAAAAAATTCAGTATTTGGTTGATATTGAGCGGATTGTTTTCCATCAAATCTTGAACCAAATGGAAAATGTACAAACACCTACTATAGAAGGCTAAACAATGCGAGTATTGATCGCGGATGATTCTGCAGTTATGCGTATGATATTGTCACAGGTCATTCAGCAACAGGAAGGGTTGGAACTTGTGGGTGAAGCCAAGAATGGACAAGAAGCCTACGATTTTAATGTACGATACCGCCCAGACCTCATTATTATGGATATCAATATGCCAGTTTTAGGAGGGTTAGAGGCCACACAAAAGATTATGAATCATCAACCAGTGCCTATATTGATATTCTCTAATGCTGTGGATAGCCATACTAGCTTTATTGCAATCAAAAATGGTGCTGTAGATATTATCAAAAAACCTAATATAGACCAACTTAATAATCCCGATTTTATCAAAAGCTTTTGTGAAAAATTACTCTCTCTACGTTCTTTTAAATCCTTAAGTAGCACAAAAAATTTAGCTCCTACTTCACCAAGTCTCTATCAAGAGAGCAAACAAGCTCATTATGAAATGTTGGTAATAGGAGCCTCAACAGGTGGTCCTGTGGCTGTAAATACATTATTAAGCGGCTTACCTAAAGACTTTCCTTTACCTATAGCAATTGTTCAGCATCTAGAAGTTGGTTTTGATCAAGGTTATGTAGAGTGGTTAGATTCTGATACAAAGCTTAATGTGCGTTTAGCAAAAGATGGAGATTCACCTCAACCTGGTGAAGTCCTAGTAGCTCCAGCTACTCACCATATTGTGTTTCAAGGAAGGCGGCTTTATTTAAATGACGGTCCTCGAGTGCTCAATCAAAAGCCTGCTGTAGATGTTTTATTTGAAACGGCTGCAAAAACTTATAAGCAACATCTTGTTGGTGTACTATTAACAGGAATGGGCGCTGATGGTGCTAATGGCTGTGTTGCTATCAAACAACAAAGTGGTTATACCGTCGTCCAGGATAAAGAAAGTAGTGCTATATTTGGAATGCCTAAATGTGCTATCGAAAAAGGGGGGGCTTGTACAGTCTTACCATTACTAGAAATCTCGAAGCATTTAATAAAAATCACATCTAATAAGTCTTAAAAACAAATATGGAACAGCAACCAAAACAATTAGATTCCTTGCTATTTAAAAGCATTATCGAATTTATCGATTCCAAGATGGGAACACGCTCACCTCAAGCTAACTATACCACTATAGCTCAATCAGTGCTTGATCGTGCAGCTGTTTTAAGCTTAAAGTCAGAGCAGTATTTTGAACGATTGAAAATAAGTGCAGAAGAACAACAAGATTTTTTTAATTTAATCACTATTAATGAAACTTACTTTTTTAGGGAAGAAAAACAGTTTATAGCATTAGAAAAGCAAATTTTTCCTGAACTTCAAGCCCGTCAAAAAGCCTTAAAGTTATGGTCTGTTACTTGTTCAACAGGGGAAGAGGCTATTTCTTTAGCTTTATTAGCTCACAGATTTTGGGGATTAAATTTTGGTAAAAGCTATAACGTCTATGCTTCAGATATTAATACTAATGTACTCAATATTCTGAAAAAAGGGGAATATAGTCAAAATTCCTTTCGGTACGATGGACAGCAATATGGAAATTTATTAAAAGAACTTGGTTCTCAACATGGGAATATCTGGCGCATTAATCCCGAAGTACATCAAAGAATTTCAACATACCAAGCTAACCTTGCTCTAGATACTTACTACCAAATTCCTAATGATATTTCGATAGCTTTTTTTAGAAACACTCTTATATATATATCGGAAGAGATGCGACCTAAAGTTATTCGTAAAATTGTCAGTAAATTAGCTGAAGGAGGATATTTCTTTCTCTCCGCCTCAGAGGTACCTCTGATTACATTACCAGAATTAAAATTGTTGAATTACCAAAACACCTATTTTTTTCAAAAAGTTAACCCTAATTTAACGCTAACAGTAAGTGGGATTAACGATAAGTCTAAAGAGACAAAACAAGTGGGGGCAGTGAAGGCGATCCCTTTCTCTAATTCAAGCGTTGAAAAGCCAACTAGTGTGCAGAATGATACTAAAGATTTACCTATAGATTGGGATGAAATTATAACTTTAACGCAGCTTAAATTTGATAAAATGCGATCCTCCTCAAATTTTGTAGCAAATCAAACGAGTTTTGTTGCACAAAATCAGGCAGACCATTATCACGAAGTTTCAGATATCTTGTTGCAAGCTCTTATTCATATTGATAAAGCTGAGTTAGCAGAGGCAAGGCAGAAAATAGATACTTGGGAAGTCCGTAAGCTAAAAAGCGAGTGGGCAGACTATTTGCGAGGCTTTACCTATATGATGGAAAATAATAACAATGAAGCGGTTAAATTCTTTAAAAAAGCTAATTCAGCAAACAGCGAATTTTGGCCAGCTCATTTTTGCTTAGGGCGCTTATTAAAGGAAACAAATCCGAAGCAAGCTTATACAGAGTTTTTAGCTTGCTTGACTAAACTGAAAAAGCATATACAACAGAAGAAGCCATCATATCGCATCTTATTAGAAAATTTTAATGAAAACTATTGTATTGAGTTATGTCAGCAATGGATTGATAAATTGAAAGATCAGGCATAAACAGACAAAAATACATAACCATAATGACCAGGCCGAAGGTATAAGTTACTATGTCTCTTAGAAAATCAGCATTTATAAATAAATACTTGGAAGAGCTACGTGAAAACATCCAAGCTATTGATACCTGCAGTATCACTCTTAAAAAAGACTCTGAAAATGAAGAGGCCTTGGTTACTCTACTGCGAGCTCTTCATACAGTAAAGGGGTCCTCCCGAATGCTGAAGTTTTCTCGGATAGAGCATATTGCGCATGGTTTAGAAAATGTTTTTAAAGGTGTCAAAGATAAACGATTTGAATTCTCCAATAATTTAGTTCAACTAGTCTTTATTTCAACCGATTTTCTAAAATATGGTGCTGACCTTATCCAAGAAACTCAAGATGATAATTTTGAGATTGAAGCCTTATTAGAACAGATTAAAAAGGCAGAATCTAATGAACCTTACGATCTAAAAGCAATCAAAGTTCCTTCTAAGAGCTCTAAAAGTGGAGCTAATATCAATAAATCTGAAACAAATCAGCAAGTAGCTGTAGTAGAAGAGGCTCCTGTAACTTCTGGTAACTATGAGACTATCAGAGTTAAAATAAATGATATTGATAAGATCATCCGTTCATTAAATAATCTCATTATTAAACAGTTTCAGTTGAAAAAAGAGTATGAGCATATTAATGAGCTTGAAAATAAAATTAATGAGTTTTTACTTTTAAGAAATGACTTAGATTCAGGCAATAGTATCGCTGGGCGTGATACAGGAACTGCTAAACAAAAAGCAGAAATTCTATTTAAAGATATTCAAAAAATTAAAAAGAATTTCTTAGAAAGAATTACTTTAATTGAAACGAATACCTTTGAATTACAGGAAGGTATCATTGCCCTACGCATGCTGCCTCTAGATCTAATCTTAGGCTCCCTAGATAAGATGGTTGAAGAAAATGCTATTGCTATGGGGAAAGAGATTGATCTAGTAGTTAGTGGAAGAGAAGTTAAATTGGATAAAGTCATTCTTGAAAAAATTAATGATCCAATCATCCACTTAGTACGTAATTCGATTGACCATGGAATTGAGAAACCCACCGATAGAGAGAAAAAGGGTAAGGCACGTGCAGGGAAAATTGAAATAAAATGCTATAGCGAAAACCAACATATTGTAGTCGAAATCACAGATGACGGTCAGGGTATAAATTACGACGGTATCCGCAAAAAGGCTATAGAAAATCGTTTAGCTGAAGAAGATGATATTAAACGAATGACTGAAACTGAGCTTCAAAACTTTATTTTCATGGCAGGCTTTTCTACTAAGCAAGAAGTTTCTACAATGTCTGGTCGTGGAATTGGTATGAATATTGTTAAGCACAATATTGATAGAATCAAAGGGAAAATATCGATAACCAGTGAAAAAGATAAAGGTACAAGCATGAAGCTTGCTTTACCCCTATCTTTAGCAACTGTAGAAGGATTTTTCGTCACTTCGGGTAGCAAAAAGTTTTTAATCCCTTCAAACTTTGTTCGTGAAATTATCATTCTTAAGAAAGAAGAGAAGATAAGTCTTCTTAATTCTGAAGTTCTTAAGTTAAGAGACAAAATCATTCCTCTTTATAAGCTATCTGCCGCACTAAACTTAGACTGTGTCGTTGACGAAGAGATGAACTTCGTGGTAATTGTGGAAGCTAACGGCGAGATTGTAGGAATGATTGTAGAATCAGTTATTGAGCACTCCTCTCTTATATTCAAGCCATTGCCTAAGAATATGCACAAGTTGAATCTCATTCAAGGTATTGTCTTTGATGAAAGCTTTAACATTATCAATATCCTCTACATTGCGGGTATAATTGAAAAATTCAAGAGCTTTTCTAATATAGACACTCGCAAGCGATTTGTGAAGGACAATAAGAAGTATAAGAGTGTTCTTATTGTAGATGACTCAAGTAATACGCGAGAAATCATTAAATCGATTCTTGAAGGGGAAGAATATAATTTAACTTTAGCTGTTGATGGAGTTGATGGATTGGCCAAAGCTAGAGAAAAAACATTCCACCTAATTATTTCAGATATCAATATGCCTCGCATGGATGGTTTTACTTTAATTGAAAACTTACGACGTGAAGAGAAATATAAATCTACACCGATATTAGTGATATCATCTCTTGAAAATGATGAACACCGTAAACGCCTTGATGGGCTAGGTGTAAGTGGAGTAATTGTCAAAGGTGAATTTGACCGTGCTCAATTGACTAATCTTGTACAAAAATTGATCGGATAACTATCCCCCTCTAATGTGTAAACAATAAGTTGTAAAATGAAACAGAATAAAAGAATACTAGTTATTGATGACTCAGAAGTTGTAGCAGGTTGTGTAACTGATGCTCTAGAGCAGGCAGAATTCACTGTAATTAGAGCTACGAATGGTTTAGAAGGGATAGAAAAGGCATATAAAGAGCTACCAGATCTAATCTTAATGGATATTGAAATGCCTGTTATGGATGGTTTCCAAGCGACACGTTTTCTCAAATCCCGTAAAGGTATTAGTCAAATCCCTCTTATTGTACACACAACGTTATCAGACGATCGAGATCGGAACTGGGCCTTAGCGTGTGGTGCGGATGCTTTCTTTGTGAAGGACTTTGAGCAAATTGAACGTTTGGTAAAGGCTATCACAACTTTATCAGATCATGAGCCTTATAAAGGTGTAGAGGATTTACGTGAAGAAGCAAAAAATGTAACTAAAGAGTCTATAGCCAGTGCATTTGGTTGCTATTTTGATAGGGCATTATTCCGTTCTAATACGGTAAATAAGCTCATAGAAGTAAATAATCATATGTATTCGTTACAGCAAACAATAGATAATGTATCGAAAGTCTTATTAAATGCCTGTGAGTATCATGTAGCTGTTATTCTAATGAAGTATCATAAGAGTACTGTTAGCTTTTCTATCCCTAAAGATAACGTATTTCAAAGTGACCTTAAGGACTTTGTAAATGTTTGTTTGTCAGATTTCTACGAAAGATTTTCCGAATTAAGCCAAGAGCCTATTGAGGAACATATACTTGGAATAGATTCGAGAACTGATTTTCAAGCTATCCGAGTCGATAAAGAAAAAATAAGAGCTTATACATTTTTTGAATTGAAAGATGCAGAACAAAAAGTTATTGGAACGATCCATTTTGGACATTTTACGAATAATTACTATACAGAAAAATTAGTCCAAAATATCCAGGCATTGTTGCCTACAACAGGGACTCTGATCTCTAATGCATTGGCCTACAAGCAGATTACAGAGAAAGAGGGTAAGATTAGAGGGGTCTTTTCAAAATTTGTACCGGCTGAAATTATTGATAGTTTGATTGAAAAACAAGATGTTTCTTCCCTTTTAGTTGGAGAAAAGAGAAGTATTGCTGTTCTATTTTCTGATATACGTTCGTTTACGACCATTTCAGAGTATAATACAGCCGAAGCTGTAGTTTCATGCTTAAACTCTTATTTTGACCTTATGGCACAAGCAATCAAAGCTCAAGGCGGGATCATAGATAAGTTTATTGGCGATGCTATATTAGCAGTGTTTGGAGCACCAACAAGCTACGAGGACAATGCTGCTCGTGCTGTAAGAGCTGCAATAGGTATGATCAATGCTTTACCTCAACTTGATACTTCTAAGTTAAAATTACCTAAAACAGGATTTCAAATTGGCGTGGGAATTCACGAGGGAATTGCAATTGTAGGTAACATCGGTTCTAAAGAAAAATTTGACTATACAGTGATTGGAGATACAGTAAACTTAGCTTCCCGGTTAGAAGGCTTAACTAAGCATTATGGGCAACAAATAATTGTTTCTGAAGCAGTTAAAGATAAAGTAGCTGCAGAGCTTTTTGTAAGAGAGTTAGATGTAGTTAAAGTAAAAGGAAAAGAGCAACCTACTACAATGTACGGTATTCCTGTTTATCAAAGAGATGCTTTTACTCCCAACGTGATTAAAGATTATGAAAAAGCTTTAAGCATGTACAAGATGCAGAACTGGTTAACGGCTATAGAATACTTTCAAAAGGTGCAAAAGCATCTTCCAAATGATCATATCTGTAATATGTACATTACGCGTTGCCAAGATTATGCTAAAAATCCACCTCCTAAAGATTGGGATGGCGCCATAGAGTTAGATTTCAAATAACACATCAGGGAACAAATTCAAATATGGATATAAAGAATATTTTTCAGATTTTTCTCAAAATGGATGTTAAAAGAAAGATTGCAATAACATGTAGTTGCACGTTTTTCATTGTAATCTTGTTGATGTCAATGGTTATTATCTCTGTACTAACTAGGGAAGTTACAGAAAGGTCAGATAAGACTTTAGCTAGACAAATACAACAAGAAGTATTTGTTGCTCAATCTCAGTTACAGGCAGCCTATGAGATAATTGAGCAGATATACAGAGAAACGAACGATATGGAAAAGTTATCAGTTGCTTATGGTGATGAAATAAAAAATGGCGTGGAAATCATCGAAGGAATTGTTAAAAAATATTATCAACAAGCAATAGCAGGTTCTCTTAGTGTAGAAGAGGCTAAAAAAATAGCCTTAGATGAGATCCGTAATTTACGATACAAAGAAAAAGAGTACTTCTGGATTCATAGTACAGACTTAAGCATGATCATGCATCCGTTTGCTCCTAAAGAAAGCAAACCTACTTGGTATGAGCCTCAAGGATTAGCAGTTATTAAAGATCCACAAGGTAAGGCTTTATTTTCTGAAATGACCCAAGTTGCTACTCAAAAAGGGCGAGGGTTTGTAGATTACTACTGGCCCAAACCAGGGGCCATAGGAGCTAAGCCTGTACATAAGTTGTCCTATATCAATTATTTTCAGCCTTGGGGTTGGATCATTGGTACAGGTATTTACTTGGATGAAATTGAGTTAAGAGCCCAAGCTGAAGCTAAAGCTTTTGCTGATAGAATAGTGTTTAATGAAGATGCTTACCTTTCAATATGCAATACAAAGTACCAAATGTTAGTGTCTCGAGCTTATCCTTCAGAGAAGTATCCTGATTGGTACCAAGATAATGGACTTTTAAATATTGTAGATCCCAAAGGAAAATCGGTATTTCGCGATTGTATAGGAATAGCTCAAAGCAAAGGGGAAGGACTCACTGAGAGCTATACCCTAACAGCCAAAAAAAGTGATGGTTCCTATCATACCGAAGATCGTAAAGCTTATGCAAAACTATTTGGACCCTGGAATTGGGTTTTAATGTCTGAAGTACATTTAGATAAGGTAGAAAAGGAAGCTCAAGAAAATCATGAAAGTTTAGTTAAGTTAAAAATCTCAATCCTCCTCACTTTTCTGATATGTGGTTTGATAGGCTGTTTTATATGTACTCTGGTCACAATAAAAGTTGTGAATAAAAATCTAGGCTCTGTAAACCTTATTAAAGAAGTTCTTGATAATGTAGCAAAAGGTATCCTAAATATACGCGTAAATGCAAAAGATGAAATAGCTTCTTATTTTAACGATTTCTTGAACAATTTTGAAAAATTAGTTAGACAAGTCCAGCACAGTGTTAAAGTAATGGGTCAACCTATCACTGTTTTGGAAAATAATTCTAAGCTTAGTTCCAATGTCTCTAATCAACAGGCCGCTGGCGTGAAAGAAATTGTTAGTACTATGGAAGATACCGATCAGCTCGCTAAACGGATAGCGAATAAGGTAGAGGAAGTATCTGGTATTGCAACACTTACAAAAACCAACGCAGAACAAGGTTATGTGACAATTAAAAATAACCTGCAAAAAATGGAAGAAGTTAAAGAGTCTAACCAACGTGCTATCGAAGGGATACGCACTCTAAGCGGCCAAATTAACAGTATTTGGGATATTGTAAAGATCATCAATGGTATTGCTGATCAAACTAAAATCATTGCATTTAATGCTGAATTAGAAGCTTCAGCTGCTGGTGAAGCAGGTAAAAATTTTCAGATTGTTGCTACAGAAATACGCCGCCTAGCTGATAATACAGTTTCTTCAACAATGGCTATTCGCAAAAAAATTCAGGAAATACAACACTCTTCAGACGTGCTCATTATTTCTGCAGAAGAAAGCTCTCTTCGTGTTAACGAAGGATATGAAGGCTCCTTAAAAATAGGTACAAAGTTTGGAGAAATTTTAAAATCTTCAGAAGCCTCAGCTATCTCTTCACAAGAGATCGTCGCTTCTATACAGCAGCAAGTGGCTGCATTTGAGCAAATATTATTAACGCTGAGACAACTTTCAGATGGGATTAACAGCTTTGCCGATTCTTCTAAGTTAATAGCGAAGACATCTGGAGAATTAAAGCAAACCTCTGAAGTCTTGGCGGATATAGCTAAGAAATACCAATAAAAAACTACTTAGAGACCGCGGCAAATCATCATGAGACTTAATTGGATAAATACCCTAAAAATTAGCAGCAAAATAGCTCTAGGAAGTGGCTTAGCAGTATCCCTTTTACTTGGTATTACACAAATTATAATCAATAAGCAAGCTGATAAGGAGTTAGGGAAGTTTAACCAAGCACTTATAGTTTCAGAAGAAGCAAAAAAACAGCAACTTTTAAAAGATAATAATTCTACACTCCAAGCTATATTAGGACAATCTCATACGAATTTTACCTCTCAGGAGAGCTTGATTAATAAGTATGGGGCTAACGTTGAACAACATGTTCTCTTTGCTTATACAGTTTTAGATAAGTATGAAAAGCAAAGAGCTGCAGGTTCACTTTCCCTTATAGACGCTCAAAATCTTGCCAAGCAGGAATTAGCAGGGTTACAAAATATTGGTGGCAGTCATCTATGGTTGCAGACAGATGATTATACTTTGTTATTAAGTTCTAAATACCCTGTAGAAAAATACAGTAAGTGGTATCAAGCCACAGGTCTAATTAATGTACTTGATACTCAGGGGACCAATTTTATTAAAAATTTGGTAACAGTAGCGAAACAACCTAACGGAGGATTCGCTCTTGCTCAATGGGACTTTCCCTCCAACTCTGAAAAGGATTTTAACTTAGAGCTTTACTATGGTAAAAGCTTTGCGGCATGGAATTGGATCATTGGTAGCGCCTTAACTATAGAACATATTCCACAAAAAATTGTTAGTGAATTTAGTGAGCAAATAAATATTATAGGAAAGGATAAATGGGGGGGAGCTGTTAGTTTAAGTTCTTCACAGGGAGAGATGCTATATCATTCTCAATATTCTCCCATGGACAAGCCTGATTGGTTTAAGTCTTCTGGAATATGGGGAATTCTTGATGCGAAGAATGTTGCCGTTTACAAGGAATTACACCAAAAAGCGATTGCTGGTCAAGCCGACCTAAGTTATGAATTGCCAGAAGATAAAAATTCACAGAAAAATAATTCAAAAGTTTATGCTCAAGCCACACTAATCAAGCCCTATAATTGGCTATTAACAATGCATTTTAATGAAGGGGTTTTTTCCAATGGTATCTCAACGCAATTGCAAACCCTAAGCAATTTTAAATATACTCTAGTTTGGCTCCTAGCAACAGCAATCACAGGAAGTATCATATTGATAGTCCTAATGACAAATAAAATTGTGCAATTAAGCTTAAGTTCCTTAGATGAAGTGCAAAAAGCTATGCAAGAAATTGACCAAGGTAAGCTTTCAAATGAATTACCAGTGTTAAGTGCTGACGAAATAGGAATGATGCGCTCTTATTTTAATGCATTTGTCAATAGTCTAAAAGGATTGATCGATAAAGTTAATGACTCTGTTGACTTCTTATCAAAAATAGGAAATAGCATTATTGTATCGACAAAAAACGTCTCTGATATCTCAAGTAGACAATCAGAGGGTCTTAAGGCAATTGTTGCAACAATGGAAGAGGCCAATATTGTTACAAGACAAGTGACCATCAGGGCTCAGGAGCTAAGCAAAATAGCTGCTCAAACTAAAAATAGCGTTAAAGACGGTAGCTCTATTGTTGCGGGGAATCTGGTTAAAGTAAAAGAGCTTCAACAGTATAGCAAAGAAACTGTAGCAAATGTACGAGCTCTTAATGATCGCATGCTAAATGTGCATGATATTCTAAAAGTTATTAATGGTATTGCAAGTCAAACGAAAATGATCGCTTTTAATGCTGAATTAGAAGCTGCAGCAGCCGGAGAAGCGGGAAAAAACTTTACAATTGTTGCTATGGAAATTCGACGATTATCTGATAGCATCCTACAAGCAACGACAGGTATTAAGATAAAGATTTTAGAAGCTCAATCAATGATGGACCACATGGTTGTCTCTTCAGAAGAAAGCGCCGATCAATTGAATAAAGAAGTTGTTGAATCAAGTAAACTAAATCAAGTTTTTTATGGGATTTTAACTTCTGCTGAAGTTTCTGCTAGTTCAGCAGATCAGATATCTGAAGCTGTAGTTCAGCAATCAACAGCTTTCGAACAGATACTTGATACCCTAAAACAACTGTCAGCAAATATTGAACAATTTACAGAGTTAACTCTAACTTCTAGCTATGCTTCTGAGTCTATCGAGGAAATAGTGGGAGATCTTAAGAGTAATATTAGCAAGTACCAGCCCTAATCTTAGCAATAGCCTTCTAGCATTGAACCTTTTTCAAATCCTTACGTACGGTAACTCCATAGACCTCTACAGAACAAGTTTCAAAAGAGGTCTATTGAGAGGTTTAATGAAGCTCTTAGGTGCGCAGCACTAGACCTGTATTTAAAATATGCTGGTGTTCAAAGAAAATAAAAAGTTGTTTAAACGAATTAAGTTCTTTGCACGTAAATACAATGGATTATTATCAATCCTAAATGCTTAGGGCTACCAATCCAACATTTTTCAGATGAAAAAATGTTTTTAATAATTTTAAAAACAATAAGTATTTTAAAAAGGGCTTATCATTTAGCAGAGCTTGTCCACTTATTGTCTTTAATACGGAAACGGTAGGGAAGAAGAGCGTCTTCTTGAGCATAGCTGACTCCTACACGAGGAGAAGCAATAATCAAGCTATCATCTATAACTTGTTGTTTATCGGCAATCCAAAGCCTTTCACTTAAAAAAGGGCATCCTTGAAACATTTTATCAATTCCTAGAGCTAACGTAACTAAACCAGGTCCGCCTGCTGTCTGGCGAGAAAGGGCAGTCTGCTTGCGTCGCTTTAACATGATCTCAATGCCATCTGTAGGCTCGATCGCACGAATTAAAATGGCATGGGGGATATCTGTTACATTTGTCACTACATTGATGAGATAATACATGCCGTAACAAAGATAAACATAAGCGATGCCCCCCTGCTGAAACATTACCTCAGTACGAGCTGTTCGGCGATTATTATAAGCATGAGAGGCTTTGTCAATAATACCTGCATAAGCTTCTGTTTCTACAATCACTCCCCCTGTAACTTGGCCAGTAAGAGGGTCTTTTGTAAAGATTGATTTTCCTAATAACTCACGTGCTATGATTAAGACATCTGAACGTAAATAAAAATCTAAAGGAAGCTTTTGCATTTGCTAACTCCTATCCTATTCAAACTAGAAAAAAAGAACCTAATGACCAACTCTTTTTTAGAATTTTTGGTCATTAGGTAGATTAGAAAGGTTACTTTTTAGTACCTTTCTTAGCCGTTGTTTTAGTCGTTTGAACTTTTGTAGGCTTTGTAGGCTTTACTTCTACTTCAGCAGCTTTGGCCTTGGTTGTTTTTTTAGGAGCAGCCGTTGCCTTTTTAGGCTCAGGCTCTTTTATCTTAGGCTCTTTCTGTTTAACAACTTTTGTTACTTTTGTTTTTGGTTGAACTGGTTTCTCTTCTAAAACTTCAATTTGTTTTTTAGTTTTAGGTGTTGCCTTTTTAGGAGGGATAGCTTCTTCAACCTTCTTCTGCTTAGATGTATTTACTTCTTTTTTAGCCGTTTTAATTGAAGCCTTAGGTTCAGATTTAGGTGGCTCAACTGCAGTTGCTGCTACTTTTTTCTTTCCTTTAGCAGGTACTGAAACGATTTCAACCATCAATTCAGGTTCTTTTTCTTTTTTAGCTTTAGTTTTAGGGGGCACTTTAGCTGCTACTTCTTTGACTACAGGCCGTTTTTCTGGTTCCACAAGCTTGTTGTTTGAAGAAGACTTAGTTACTATCTTGCTATTTTTAGATTTAGCTATTGGAGCGGGGGCTTCTTCGAACTTTTCTAAAGCCTTATAATTTTCTATAGTGATAGCTTTTTCTTTAAGGTTCAGCTTGCGTGATCTTTTTCTATCTCCAGATAGTTTTTCCAATGTAAACAGAGTCGCTTTGCTAAGCATTTCTTTCCAGTGATGTAGCACTCTAGCAACTTTATTAGGTCTTTCTCGCTGAGCGATGACAGGTTTGGGTCTTGCTGCAGCTGTTGCATTAGAGATAAGTTCCCACCGGCTATCAAGCGTAATTAAATTAATACTTTTTGGCTTAATTGTAATTGCGTCACCAATATGGTAGGTCAAGCCATGACGACGGCCCCTTAATATACTTTGTGCTTCATCGTAGATAAAGTAGTCATCACCCACTTGTGAAATATGAACAAATCCTTCTAGCATAAAATCTAAAATTTCGAATGAAACACCAAAAGCTTTTACTTTAGTTACAATAGCACGATACTCCATATTAGGATTCGCTTTAATATGAGCATCAATGAGTCGTAGTTTTTTTAAGGTAATAACACTTGTTTCTGCACGCATACTTTGTCTTTCTTTTTCAGAGCAGCTGTTGCAGATTGCTTGCAACATCTCTTCGTTATAGAAAGTAGGCTCAAATAAGCAACGATGTATAACTAGGTCGATATAACGGCGGATGGGGCTAGTGAAGTGAGTATAATATTCCAAGCTCAATCCGTAATGACCAGCATTACTAGTGGAGTAAGTAGCTAAACGCATACTCTTGATAAAAGCTACAGATAATTGCTGTCCATAATGATACTCTGAAGCTTCCTTAAATAAGCTTTGTAACTCTTCAGTTGTAGGAGGGGATTGTAATTTGATTCCAAATATAGCTGCTAAGGAACTAAATTCCTCCATACTGTCAACTGAGGGTTCTTCGTGAATACGGTAAGGAATAACCTGCCCTAGCTTACTAAGATGAGTGGCTACAATTTCATTGGCTTTCAACATGAACTCTTCAACTAGTTGGTGGGTGATATCATACTCTACCCGCTCTATACCAGTAGGAGTTCCTTCCTCATCTACCTTTAAGACAATATCAGGTAATGCAAATTCAATACTTCCTCTAGAAGCCCTTTGTTTTTTTAGAAGATGGCACAACTCAACCATAAGTTCTAAAGTTGGCTTATGTTTACTCTTTTTATTGCCATCTAGCACTTCTTTAGCTTCTTCATAGGTAAATCGTTTTGCGCTATGGATGACACTACGTACGATTTCATACTTAATCACATTCCCTTCAGCGTCGATATCTACTAAAACAGAAATACAGAGACGATTAACTTTTTCTTTAAGGCTGCAAAGATTATTAGATAGCTCGTGTGGGAGCATTGGCAAACAGAAGCCAGGGAAATAGGTAGAATTGCAACGAGCTAAAGCTTCTTTATCTAAAGCAGAACCGACCTTAACATAATGGGAGACATCCGCGATGTGTACTCCTAAACGATAACGCCCTTTTTTGTCCTTGCTTAAAGAAAGCGCATCGTCAAAGTCTTTCGCTGTTTTGGGATCGATTGTAAAACACTCTACTTCACGTAAGTCAACACGACCTCTCATATCATTAGATGTTACACGATCAGCAAACTTAGCGACTTCCTTTAGTACAGCAGCAGGAAACTCTTTTGAAAAACCAAATTCTTCAATTGCTGCTGGAATATCGCAAGAGGGATCAGAAATATGACCTAAATGGTGCAACACTTCGCAAGTTGTTTTCTGATTCTCCCCGCCCCAATTAGTGACATGCATAATAACGCGGTCACCTTCCTTAATTGGCATAAACTCAGAAGCAGCAGTGACTTCAATTCGTTTATTAGGTCCCAGGATAGGAGCATAAGCTGTAGCGTATTGTGGACTTTCTGTATTTACAGATAGAATTGTCCCTGCAATGTGAGAACGGCTACGTTTAATAATAGATAAGATTTTTCCTTCGGGACCTTTGTCGTTTAATCCTGTTTCACTAGTAATCAATACTTCTACAACATCTCCATGAGTACCATTATTAGTAAAAGGTTTAGGAATGAAAATATCGACATTGTAGCCGCTGTTGGGGTAAGCTGTTACAAACCCAAATCCACGAGGGTTCATAGACAATGTTCCTTGAATCACTTTTTGCGCTTTATCAGCAGAGATATATCTTTTTTGATGATCCAAAGCAAGAATACCATTATCGATTGATTTTTCTAAAATTTCTTCAAATAGCGAGCGATGAATTTCCGGAATATGGAGTTTTTCAATCAGCTCTTCCTTGGTAGCTGCTTTATAGTTTTTACCATTGACAAACTCTAAAAAGGTTTTAGTGATATTATGTTCTAGACGTTCATTACGTGACGGCACTTTTGGAGGAAGGGACTTTGGCTCTTTATTTGGTTTGCTTGGTTTACTCGGCGCTGCACTAGATGACGACGATTTTTTGCCTATTTTCTTAGTAGGTAAAGGGTCTGTATTTGTAAGCTTTTTGTTCATATCGCACAATCTCAGTTGCGGGTTCGGTTATGATTTATATAGTTGATTTCATATAATACCTGATTTAAGTCTAGATTGTAATTATTTTTCTTTCTAACAGACCTTTATATAAAAAGATGCTTAACAGGGTTGCATAGATTAGCATTTTCATCGTATGATGACACTCAATTTTAAAATAATTAACACTCTACCCATCAAGATTATGGATAAAAAATACGACCACCATTTTATTGAGCCTAAATGGCAGAAATTTTGGGACGAAAAGAAAACTTTTAAAAGTGACGTGAGTTCTACAAAGCCTAAGTATTATATTTTAGATATGTTTCCTTACCCTTCAGGAGCAGGTTTGCATGTAGGGCACGTATCAGGATATACTACAAGTGACATTTTAGCGCGTTATTACAGGCAAAAAGGTTACAATGTTTTGCACCCTATGGGTTGGGACAGTTTCGGCTTGCCAGCAGAGCAATATGCAATCCGTACAGGGGTTCATCCTGCTATTACGACTAAAAAGAATGTGGATAACTACCGTCGGCAATTAAAAGCTGTGGGTTTTAGCTATGATTGGGAGCGTGAGATAGCAACTAGTGACCCTAACTACTACAAGTGGACTCAATGGATTTTCACAGAGCTCTATCGCAAGGGTTTAGCCTATGAAGCTGAAATGTTAGTGAATTATTGTCCAACCTTAGGAACAGTTGTTGCCAATGAAGAGATCGAAAATGGCAAGACAAAAGAGGGGGGATACCCTGTGGAGCGACGCCCACTTAAGCAATGGGTTTTAAAAATCACTGCCTATGCTGAGCGATTAATCAAGGATTTGGATTTAGTCGACTGGCCTGAGAATGTGAGACAATTGCAAAAAAATTGGATTGGTCGTAGCCAAGGGGCTAAAGTTTCTTTTTGTGAAACCTCTACTCAGGAACAGATTACTGTTTTTACAACTCGACCCGATACACTATTTGGTGTGAGTTATGTGGTTTTAGCTCCCGAGCATACTCTAGTTGACAAAATCACCACGCCACAACAAAAAGAAGTGGTAGCTAATTATCGTAAAGAAACCTCTTCCAAAAGTGATCTTGACAGAACTGAATTAAATGAGGAAAAAACTGGAGTGTGGACGGGTGCTTACGCCATTAACCCTGTTAACCAGAAAAGAATTCCTATTTGGATTTCAGATTATGTTTTAATGAATTATGGAACGGGCGCCGTTATGGGGGTTCCTGCGCATGATGAGCGGGACTTTGCCTTTGCGCATAAATTTAGCCTAGAAATCACTCCTGTTATTTTGCCCGAAGAAAAAGATGTAACTGAATTGGGAACTTATTTTTCTGTAGACGATTTAATTGAAGCTGTACAGCAAGGGAAGCATTGTTGGACTGGGGCTGGATTAGGTTATCAGTGCGATAATCAAAGAGGTTTGAACTTAAATGGTGTCTCTCAACCACAGGTGATCGAAAAAACAACCCATTGGCTAGAGCAAGAGGGGCATGGACAACGTTTTGTAAATTACAAGTTGCGTGATTGGCTTTTTTCCCGTCAAAGGTATTGGGGGGAGCCGTTTCCTATTTTGCATTTTAAAGATGGAACAAAACGAGTTCTTGATTTGGACGAACTTCCCTTGTGTCCTCCTGAAGTGGTTGACTACAAACCATCGGACAGTGGCGAAAGTCCTTTAGCTAATGTAAAAGAGTGGGTAGAGATTAGAGATCCAAAAACAGGCTTACCTGCACGCCGTGAAACAAACACCATGCCACAGTGGGCAGGTTCTTGCTGGTATTATTTACGCTTTTGTGATCCTTTAAACGAAAAAGCAGCTTGGGGTGCGGATACAGAGCGTTATTGGATGCCTGTGGATATGTATCTTGGAGGAGTTGAACATGCTGTATTACACCTGCTTTACGCTCGCTTTTGGCATAAAGTTTTATACGATTGTGGTCATGTTTCTACACCTGAGCCATTTTTAAAGTATCGTTATCCAGGAATTGTTACTAGCCGTTCCTATCGTAGACCAGGCGGAGAATATATTGATCCTTCAGAAGTTTATGAGAAAGATGGAAGTTATTTCTGGAAAAAAAACGATGAAAAGCTGCTATCGCAAGTTGAAAAGATGTCGAAGTCGAAACTTAACGGTGTAACTCCTGACGATATTGTTGAAGAATTTGGGGCTGATTCCTTACGCTTATATACCATGTTTATGGGACCTCTTGATAAAGAAAAGGTCTGGAATACAGATGCTGTCACTGGATGTCGCCGTTTCTTGAATCGTTTTTACGATATGGTTAATTCTCCTAAAGTGACCAATGAGGAGACAAAAGAGGCTCTTAAATTGGGGCATCGCTTGGTTGATGGTATAACCAAAGACTTAGACACCCTGCAATTCAATACCGCAGTCTCGAAGATGATGGAATTTATCAATGAATTCACTTCATTGTCTGCTTATCCTAAGTCAGTACTAAAGATGGCAGTTCAAGCACTCTCTCCTTTTGCACCCCATATGGCTGAGGAGTTATGGCAACAATTAGGGGGAGCTGAAAGTGTGGCCTATGAGTCATGGCCAACTGTTGATCCCCAATATTTAATTGATGATGTCGTCACTTATGTGGTCCAAGTCAATGGGAAAGTGCGTGCAAGATTAGATTTACCGGCTGGAAAAGGGGAGCAAGAAATTGTTGCGTTGGCGACTAAGGACCAAAACGTGAATAAGTTTCTGACCGGAGATATTAAAAAGGTTGTCTTTGTTCCAGATAAAATTGTAAACCTTGTGGTGTAAAAGAGTGAAATTTCTCTTTTCAATTATATATCAAGTAGCAATACATTTATTAACTCTTTGTCTTGCTCCAAAACTAATTTATGACTACGTACGGTATGGAAAATACCGTACAAGTCTTAGAAAACGTCTAGGTAGAGATTTTCCAAAGATAAGCAATTTACAGGGGAGAAAAGTAATTTGGTTTCATGCTGTATCTGTTGGAGAAACCAAAGCAATAGCTCCTCTAGTTAAGTTATGGCGAGAGAAAGACCCTCAAGCCTTTCTATTAATCTCTTCCGTAACCGAAACAGGGCATGCGGAAGCTAAGCGCTCCATCAAAGAGGCAAATGCTTATATCTATTTGCCACTTGACCTACCCTATATTATTAAGCCTCTTGTTAGAGCCATTCGTCCCGATCGGATTATCATTTGTGAAACAGACCTTTGGTACAATTTTTTAAGTTCAGCAAAGAGACTGGGGGCTCGAATTGCTGTAGTTAATGGCAAAATATCGGAGCGTTCTTTCGGACGCTATTTTTGGATAAAAGGTTGGGCTCAATACCTGCTTAACCTGCCTGAAATGTGGTGCCTACAGAGTGAGGTATATAAAGAGCGTTTCTTACAGCTTGGACTAAAAGAAAAAAAGCTTCGAGTGACTGGTAATTTGAAATTAGACCATGTTGAAACTGAGATGGCTTACGAACAGAAAGTAGAATTTAAAGAAACCTTAGGTTTACAGAATGAAAGTTTAACAATTGTAGTTGGTTCTACCCATCCAAAAGAAGAGAAACTGATTCTGCAATCACTAAAGGCTCTATGGTCGCAGCTTCCTACTTTAAAAGTGATTCTTGTCCCAAGGCATCCTGAAAGGTTCAATGAAGTAGCACAGTTATTGAAAAAGCTAAACCTAAGCTTCAGCCGTTATAGTCAAGAGATCAAACCAGATAGTCAGGTTATCTTAATCGACACTATGGGCTTGCTTAAACAATGCTACCAAGTTGCTGATGTCGCTATTGTAGCGGGAAGTTTTGTTCCAATTGGAGGACATAATATTATGGAGCCTGCAGCTTATGGAGTCCCCACAATCTATGGGCCTTACATGCACAAACAACCTGATTTTTTGGAGATGATGCGTACCCATCAAGGAGGGATTCAGGTTACGGTTGATACGCTCTATCAAACCATTTTGGAATTAAGTCTAGATTCTCAATTGCGAAAGGAGCAGGGATTAATAGGGAAGCAAGTCTATTTGGCACAGCAAGGAGCTTTGCAGCGGACTTGGAACCATTTAGAGTCATTAGAGTCGCAGCAAAAGGGGAGAGTATGCAACTCTTAAAGATTCCTACACGTTCCTCTGCCTGTTATCAATGTAAGCAGGCTTTTGATGCTGGAAACGATTACTTTTCCCTATTAGTCCCACAAGATGAGGGGTATGATCGTAAAGACTTGTGTATGACATGTTGGCCGCAATTAGGTCCTCAACCTGCAGGAAGTTATTGGAAAGGAATAATCCCAGCGAAGAAAAGTAAAGAAAAGACATTGAGTAAAGATCAGAAAGCTCTACAACTTTTAAAAACACAGATGCAACAGGAAGGGATCGATCCCTGTTTACCATTTTTCATCGCATTATATTTGGAACGGCGCAAACAGATTGTTTGGCGCAGGGAACTTTCTCCAAAGCAACAAATTGTTCGTTACTATGAAATCGCTGAAACAGGAGAAATGCTCGTAATCAAAAAAGCGGAGTTAACCGCTACTTCTCTAGTGTCCTTAGAAAAAGAGATCATGCAGCAGCTTGAAGGGGATGATTAAAAGCTAATTAAGTTATATATTGTTTTATCTAGTCTAGACAGATTTTAAGTTATTTTTTGATATAACTTTTGCATAGCCTTTTATTAAAATAACTCTTATTTTGATTTAAACAGAGGAGCGATACTTATATCGTCTACAAAATGACAACTTTACCTAGATGCAAATGGCTTCCAGCAGATAAGCTCGATTATATCGATTATCATGACAATGAATGGGGCGAGCCAGTTCATTCAGACCAATTACTATTTGAAATGTTAATCCTTGAAGGAGCACAAGCAGGTTTAAGCTGGTATACCATTCTCAAACGGCGCAATGGATATCGCAATGCATTTAAGCAATTTGACCCAGCTAAGTGCGCAATCATGAGTGATGATGAATTAGAACATATCTTAGCTACAGGCGATATCATTCGTAATCGTCTAAAAGTATATTCTGTGCGCAAAAATGCCCAAGTATTTTTAGCTATTCAGAAAGAATTTGGCTCATTTGATACTTACCTTTGGTGCTATGTCAATAACAAACCAAAGGTGCATCTTCCTGCAACCCTCGATGATATCCCTAGAACAAACCCAGAAGCTAAAGCCCTTTCGAAAGACCTTAAAAAACGAGGAATGAGTTTTGTCGGGGAGGGCATTATCTATGCTTACATACAAGCTGTTGGCCTTGTCAATGATCATATGCAAAGTTGTTTTAAGGCGCAGATCAAGGAGAGGAGAAATAAGTCCTAAACGATGGCAGCACGGCACGATTCGCATTCGTTAATTGTTAGATGAAATTTTATAGTGTTTCTTGCAATTTTTTAATGTTTGATTTTCAGCTAGATCCTTAACACAATTTTATACTTGAATTATACTCTAAATATTTACTGAGTAAGCCCCCCCCTTACTCACCGTTTATTTTAATAACTTTTAGTGAAGCCTAGGTAGAGAAAGGGGGTAAAACAGTTACACTGTTTAGGCAAGCTTATGCTCGGAGGAGTCTATAGTCATTCCTGGTTTCTCCCAAATTTCCTGTAACAACTCTTGAAGCATCTGATCAAAGTCAAATTTTTCCCATTCGACTAGCTTAATAAGGGAAAGTATATGTGTCATTCTGTGCTCCAAAATTACCCTGTTACGAGCCGATAAGGCCCGGCTTTCTATGATACCAACAATTTTTTGTTTAAAGTCTACAATAGCTGTTTCTTTTTCTGAAGCATTGAGGTTTGGTTTATTTAAAGTATTGACCAAAGATAAAAACTCCTGTTTTGCATTTTCCATTCCCCCTCGGTCTATATCCTCTTTACATGAGGCATTAGCTTGTATCGTTGCTTGCTTAATACCTTGTTCTGTCAATTGTTTTGCTAAGTGGAGGGTGATCCCTTCTTGCAGTATAGAGTAAAAAGTCTCTATATGAGCTCCCCATAATTCACTATTTGTTGGAATGGGGTGTTCTTTCCTTATAATGCTACATATATTATGTGTTTGTTTTAGAGAAGCATTAATAATTTTTACTAAATCAGGATCTGAAATATTAGAAGGGAGTACAAAACCTTCTTTTTTACAGGGCTCTCGATTAATACTAAGTTTATCCGCATTAGAGGATTTTTTAATAAAAAGTGCTTCAATATTGCTGATGAAATCTTCGGGCTTTGGTTTGATCTCCTTTTTTCCTATAACAGGAAGTTTTTTGTACCAAGGAAGGATATTTGTTGAAAGAACCCCTTTTTTATAAAAACTACTATCTTTAGATAAAGTAACCCCGCAAAAAGATGTAGGGTATTTCTCTGCTAAAGCCATGATAGTTCTGCTGCGGGGACCCTCTCCTCCACTTTTATTCCAATTTTGAAGATTTGTATAAGAGATCATATGAGGTAACTTGGGAGCTGTTTCATTACGACCGAGCATGTCATCTAACTGACTATTTTCCGCGGCTATAAGGGTTGCTTCAAATTCAGGGGCTATAATATCATCCCCTATAGTAGGCGAGCCCGTGTAAACATTATTTAATCGAAGAGATAATTTGTCATCCCCAGTGCCTAAAGCTATCGTACGCGTGCTACGCAACGAAGGATTATTAGCAAGATTCTTATGGGAGTCATAGGTACCATGCCCGAATAGCGAAGCAATGGCTCTTCTAATGCCACCTTCACTAGCCAAACTCCCTAAGGTTTGTCTAATATGGCCACTGAAAGTATATTTAGCTTTACCAGTTATATGATGGTCGGTAAGTAAGTGTTTTTTAGTAGTATTATGGCTATTTTGAATCGTGCTATGTATATCCAAACCAATAGAGCCCATGCTGATTAGAGGGCGAGTCTCTTTTGATTTTTCAAGCTCCCTTTTTGTTTGTTCCAGAACATCTTTTCCAAGTTCAGCATAAGCATCAATGGCTTTAACTTGGTTATAGATCCCTGAACAAAGCTCGTGTAACAATTGGATTAAGGGCTCATCAGACTGTTCTTTTAGTATTTCATAGGCTTTGCTCCTTAATCCATTACGTAGGAGCTCTATAAGAGCTTGATTAACTGCGTTATACTCAGTAATATTTTTCGGATCTTTGATGGAGAATAATTGTGCAATATCTTGGATAATACCCCTTATTTCGTTTTTTGCTAATTCTTTTTCCTGTTTTAAAGCCTCCAATTTTTTAGTAAAATCGGGTATTGCAAAGTGCACATGAGCTCTCAAATCAGATTTAGTTTTCAGTTCAGAAACAGTTTCTATAGCTTGATCAAATCCCCCTTCTTTGAAAGCTTTCATAAACTTTTGGTTATTACATTCATTAGGAAATTTATGAATAAGGGTGCGCAGTACCTTCTCTTGGACTATTTTGTTTTGAGCTGTTTGTTGGTTAGTTAGATCTGTCTCCGCAGAAAAAAGAATATTAAGTTGTTTTTCTGTGTCTGTAATAACTGATTGGATTCGCCCCTCTTTTGTAAAAATTCCTTTCATTGTCTCATATTTAGACCGAACTTCTTTCAATTTCATATTGTTTGAACGTTGTTGTAGAGATCTTCGTTGTTTAACCTGTTCAGTATTGTAAGTCTTTTTATTTTCTAATTCTGATTTACTTTGATTAATAGTCTCTATGTGTGATGTACTTACTATACGTTGTATTTTTCCTACAGTAGCTTGCTGAGAGGCTGGAAGATTTATTGACAAGTTGATAAGAACATTATTTTTAGTACTTTCATCATCTGGAATAGAGATCAGTTGTTTCGGATCATAATTACTATTATTTACATTAAAAGAATTTGGATTATCCATTTTAATCTCCTTTATTAATAATTTAATAATTAAAGTAATTTAAATTAAATTAAAACATTTATATTTCAAATAGTGTAATGAATTGTAAAATATTATACTTGACTCAATAAGGCTAAAGCTGCTTCAATCTTGTTAATTATTTATCTTTATAAAAAGCACGACAAATTGTTTTGATATGAGCACTTTAGATTTAGCAACAGAAATAGCAGCAGAAGTTGAGAAGAGACGTACATTTGCGATCATTAGTCACCCGGATGCAGGGAAGACAACCCTTACGGAAAAACTTTTGCTTTATTCTGGCATGATCCATACGGCTGGTATGGTTAAGGGCAGAAAAGGGCGGAAAGCCGCAGCTTCAGATTGGATGGCTATGGAGCAAGAGAGAGGGATTTCAATCACAGCATCAGCTATGCAGTTTCCCTACAAAGGGATCACGGTCAACATCTTAGATACACCTGGTCACCAGGATTTTTCGGAAGATACTTATCGCACTTTAACGGCAGCCGATAGTGCTATCATGGTGATTGATGCTGTGAAAGGGGTCGAAAATCAGACAATTAAATTGTTTGAAGTATGCCGCTTGCGTAAAACTCCTGTTTTGACTTTTGTTAATAAGATGGATATGCCAGGGCGAGAGCCACTTGATCTGATGACTGAAGTGGAAAATGTTTTAGGAATTGGCGCCTTTGCAATGAATTGGCCAATCGGTCATGGAAAAAACTTTATAGGCTTAATAGATCGGATTACCAATGAAGCTCTTATCTTTGAAAAAACTTCTGTAGGGGGATCACAACGAGCCGATATCAGACGTTATGCTCTCAACTCTACTGAATTCAAAGAATTAGTTGGCGATGATGAGACAAAAAGGTTGCAAGGGGAATTAGAGTTACTTGAAATTGCAGGAAATACTTTTAGTAGAGAGCGATTTCTAGCAGGAGAAGTAACACCTGTATTTTTTGGATCAGCTCTAACTAATTTTGGAATTGAACCTTTATTTGATTCTTTCATAAATTTAGCTCCCTACCCAACTAGCCGTTTAGCGACATCAAGCAATGGGGAGGATCTTGCAATTGACCCCTTAAAGCCGACGTTCAGTGCTTATATCTTCAAATTACAAGCTAATATGGATAAACGGCACCGTGATAGCATGGCATTTATGCGCATTTGTTCTGGAAGATTTGAAAGGGATCTTGTTGTAAAACATCATCGCACTAATCGCGAAGTTAGATTATCTCGCTCTCACAGTATGCTAGCTGGTGAACGGGCAACTGTCGATTACGCTTATCCAGGCGATATCATGGGTGTAATAAATCCAGGGGTCTTTATGATAGGGGATACAATCTCTATTGGAGGGCAGTTTGACTTCAAACCCCTGCCACAGTTTCAGCCTGAGATTTTTGCTCGTATTCAACCTAAAGATATTGGAAAGCGCAAATCATTCGATAAAGGACTTAAGCAATTAGCAGATGAGGGGACTGTACAGGTATTACAGACGCATGACCATACATTACCCATTTTTGCAGCTGTAGGCCAACTTCAATTTGAAGTGTTCCAATATCGATTGCAAGATGAATATGGGGTAGAAACTATTTTTCAACGTTTACCATATGAATGTAGTGCCTGGTTAATAGGGGACATGTCTACTTTTCAAAAGCCAACTCAAGCTACCATTACTAGTGATCGTTTAGGCAGGCCTTTAGTACTTTTTACCGACGTATGGAATAAGCAATATGCAGTCAAACAAAACCCGAACCATCAATTAGTAGATATTTTATAATAGCCTTTTGTTGGGGTACCTGTTTTAAACATAACTACTAGATTTTAATAAAAAGAGGTTTTAAAAGAGACGTAATCTTTGTATAAAGCAATATTAAGTCTTTTTTATAATTTTTTCGAAAGCTTAATAACAAGTTGCAAATTGAGTTTCGAAAGAGCTCTATTGAAAAAAAAGCCTATAGCAGTATAATCATGCTCAATTCAAAAAAGGAGATAAGAAGTAGCCGTTCTCTTTTAAGAAATAGCATTTCTTCTTTTCGGCCTCTTAGGTCTTAAAATTTAAAAACAAAACCATTGGAATTTTTATAAATATGCAAAATTATTCAAAAGATGGAATGCATGTCGAAGTGCAACCGCAACCTTATTGCCGTCACCAAATTAAAGTCCGTTTTGAACCAGAAGCTCTAAAAACTCCACAAAAAGAAGCGATTAAAGCAATTAATAAACAAGTTTCAATTCCTGGTTTCCGTAAAAACAAAGCTCCAGATGCTCTTATCTTGTCCCACTATCCAACTTATGTAGAACAAGAATTAAAAGATAACATATTACAAGTTGGAATCGTTGAAAGTACAAAATTAGCTGGCTTACGCCTTATGCATCAATCGCAAGTCAAAAAAGCAAAAGTCATCAATTTTTCAATGGAAAAAGGGGCTGAAATTGAATTTGAATGTGAAATTTTTGCACCTATCCCTAAAATTGAGCTTGAGAATCTTGAATTAAAAAATATTGAAGTAAAGCCTGTTTCAGAAAAAGATTTCCAAGACAAATTAGAGGAAAGGCTTATTCAATTCGCAGAAACAATAGAGATTACGGACCGTCCTGTACAGGAAGGAGATTATGTTTCAGTAGAAATTAAGGATCTTGATTTTGACCAAGTTGTTTGCACTAATGAAACCTTTAAAGTAGGTGCAGGTAGAATGGCAGATTGGGTACACCGTTCTATAATTGGTAAGAATCTTAATGAAAGCTACGAAGTTGCAAATGAATTGGACCCAGAAGCAGATCAAGAGATCAAAGAGATTTTCCGCCCCTCTTTATGCCGTGTTACAGTACAAGCTATTCGCAGCTATAAATGGCCTGAATTAACGGAAGAGTTTGTCTCTAAGTTTGGAGCTAAAAATGATGAAGAGTTCAAAGAGCGTATCCGTCAGTCATTGCAAAATGAAGCAGAATCTGTGAAAAATAAGAAATTAGAATCTGTTCTTATGGATTACCTCAATGCTAAGTATTCATTTGATCTCCCTTATTCTTTAATTCAAGAACGCCAAAAAGAGCCTTTGCAAGAGATGTTGCAAATGATCTCCCCTAAGCTTTCAGTTGAGGAAAAAGAGCAGCAAAGAAAACAACTTGAAGAGAGAAGTTGGAATCAAGCAATGAAATATGTGAAAACTAGCCTTCTATTACAACAATTAGTACATGATGCGAAGTTAGAGGTTGCAAAAGAAGAGGTAAATTCTGTATTTAATGAACAATTGATGAGATACAGATTTCTTTATCCTGAACAATATGAAGCTTTGACAAAAGATTCTCTTATAGGAATTTATGAAAACATTAAAGAAAGTTTAATGATGAAAAAAGCAGTCGATCACGTTCTGAATAAAGCTAAGTTGGTCTAAAACGAACTTAATATAAAATAAGCAAGGAAGGTAAGCGAATGTCTCTAACGCCGTACGTAATTGAAGACACTGGTCGTGGTGAACGCTCTATGGATATCTATTCCCGTCTTTTAAAAGACAGGATTATTTTCATCGGAACAGAAATCAATGATCACGTGGCCAACGTAGTCGTTGCGCAGCTACTATTTTTAGTCATGGAAGATGCTAAAAAAGATATCCATATTTACATCAATTCACCAGGTGGTTCGATCACAGCAGGCTTAGCTATTTATGACACTATGAAATATGTAGGATGCAATGTAAATACCTATTGTATTGGGCAAGCTGCATCTATGGGAGCTTTCTTAGTAGCTGCAGGGACAAAAGGAAAGAGATATGCTTTACCTCACAGTAGATTGATGATTCATCAACCTTGGGGTGGCGTAGGAGGAACTTCTGCAGACATTGCTGTACAGGCTGCTGAAATTCTAAAGCTAAAGCAACTATTAGCAGAGGTTATGGCAGATTGCACAGGGCAATCAATAGAAAAAATTCTGAGCGATTCTGAGAGAGACTATTATATGGATCCTCAAGAAGCTATTAAATATGGGTTGATTGATGAAGTTATTTCTAAAAATCAAACTATAAAAGCTGGTGATAAAAGTAGCAGCTAGATAGCCTTTTTCCTTTTTTCTATCGTTCCTAATCTTAAGTTTGCAAATTAACTTATGAATTAAACATCTTCGATTTAGTAGGGTTGACCCTTACTAAATCGTTCTGTAGAATAGATAACTAAAATGCTCACTCTAACTAATACCCCTTGAGAGATAATGTCAAAAAAATCGATGCCAAAAGAAATTGCTAGTTGTTCTTTTTGTGGAAGAACGGAAGATGTGGTAGAAAAACTTATTTCAGGGCCTCATGCCTATATCTGCGACAAGTGCATACGTTTGTGTATGGGTATTGTCGAAAAGAAAGCTACAACAACCGAAGAATTTAAAATATTAAAACCGAAAGAACTCAAAGAACGTTTGGACGAATATATTATTGGGCAGGAGAGTGCTAAAAAAACCATAGCAGTCGGAGTATATAATCACTACAAGCGGATCAATGCGATGGCCAATACAGAATCGCGCGAAATTGAATTTGCAAAATCTAATATACTACTCCTTGGACCTACAGGTTCAGGTAAAACGTTAATGGCGAAAACTTTAGCTAGAATTCTAGATGTTCCTTTTAGCATAGCAGATGCTACAACGTTGACAGAAGCAGGATATGTGGGGGAGGATGTCGAAAATATTATATTAAGGCTATTACAAGAAGCTGATTACGACATTGGACGTGCTGAAAGGGGAATTATTTATATTGATGAGATCGATAAGATTCGTCGTACGACAGGCAATGTGTCGATCACGCGCGATGTTTCAGGGGAAGGGGTCCAGCAAGCTTTACTTAAGATTATAGAAGGGACTACAGCTAATGTTCCGCCTAAAGGGGGGCGCAAGCATCCTAATCAAGACTATATCAAAGTAAATACAGACAATATCCTGTTTATCGTAGGAGGGGCTTTTGTAAACCTTGATAAAATCATAGCTAAGCGCTTAGGGCAAACAACTATTGGCTTTGGCGGAACTCAACAGGAAAGGGATGCCTTAATTGATGAGAAAGGGTTTCTTCTATCGCAAGTTGAGACAGAGGATTTAGTTCAGTTCGGGATGATTCCTGAGTTTATCGGACGTTTTAATTGTATTGTTAATTGTTCTGAGCTCAAAGAGAGTGAATTGGTAACTATTTTAACACAACCAAAGAATGCTATTGTCAAACAGTATACTCAGCTTTTTGCACAGGAAGGGGTCAAACTCAATTTTACTGAAGATGCTCTACACGCTATTGCACATAAAGCTGTTGAAGCAGGAACTGGTGCACGTGCGTTACGTATGATGATTGAAAATATCCTGAGAGACCTGATGTTCGATGTTCCATCAGATCCAACTGTGAAAGAGATTACCATAGAAAGAAGTACGGTAGTCAATAAAGAGCCGCCGGTAATCATAAGACATTCAACAGAGCAAGCAAGCTAAAAAATAATTAAATAACATAATGATAGATGGATTTATTTTAAAATGGCAAAATTAATTTTTACAGATACGGGCGAAGAATTTGAGTTAGCAGATGGTTCCCAAATTATAGAACCATGCGAAGAGATAGGTGTGCCTTTTGCTTGCACAGAAGGAGCTTGCGGAACTTGTGTCATCCGTGTAACAGAAGGAATGGAAAATTTATCCCCTTTTAACAAAGCGGAAGAAGATTTCTTAGGGGAAATGCAAGATGAGCGCCTAGCATGTCAATGTACTATTAAAAGAGGCACTGTTAAATTTAGCTTCTAATTCTTCATTCTACTAGACAATAAGCTGCAAATTTTTTAATGCAGCTTATTTTATTTCTTATTTAGATGTTTTTCGAAGATTTTCTAAGTATTATCTAAAAACTAAATTTCTTCATTTTTTCGCTACATAAAATTTATTATCAAACTTCTTTTGAATTTTCATTGTTGATGACTCAATAGATCCTGTTAAACGAGTTTCGAAAGAAGAATTACTCTAAGAATAGATTATAAGCATTAATCTCTTAGCAGGTTATATATAATTAGTTTTTTTATTTGATAATTTTAAAATTATATATTGAATTATATTTTTCAAATTAAATATTTACTTTAATTTTTTATTATTATATTCGCATTATTAAATAAACCAGATAAATGTTAATGCTATGAATATAAATAATTTTAATTCGTTATCTTTTGAACCAAATGATTTTATAAAAACTTGTGAGCAAATTAATCAAGCTTCTGAACTTGAGATAGGTTTGATGGGAAAAGCTCAAGTAAAAAAGATCAATGATTATCTTCACTCAAATATAGCACGTCTTGTGACCGATGTTTCTTCAAAAGCTTTAAAAAAATTAGATGGGTATCTTTTAGCAAACAAGTCGATGCAAGACTATATGATCTCATTTAAAGATGCTAGCGATGATGACTTTGAAGGCGATGTCCTAGAAAACTCTTCAAATTTATGCCAAATAATCATTTCTGCAGGTAAGAGCGAGTTAAAAGGCTTGATTGAAGATAAGCGAAAAGAGATTATTGACTATTTAAATAAGCAGCAGGCAGCTTTGGCGGAATCTGATGCTAAAAAAGAAGTTTTTCTTACAGCATTGAATGTTTTAAAAGATTTTGAGGAATATGAACAGCTTGTAAATAATTATAAGCGTTGTAAAGAGGATCAGAAACTAGGACGGCAAATTCTTATAAAGAGGAGTATTGGAAGATTTTTCTCAGCAAAAGTCAGTAGTCAAGAACTTTCAACGTATGATAAAGCTAAGGAGACTTTAGAAAAATCTTTACAAAATGACCCAGAGCATTTTACACCGTATAATGACTATCTTTCTACTCTTTTAAAAGCATCAAATTATACTCCGTTACAAATACAAGTAGATACACAAAAAAATAAAATTAAACAATATTTTTTAGATTCAAAACAAAGCGGGCATGTAACCCCCTTAAAAAGAAAACTCGCTTCGGATCGATTCAAGTCCTATATAAATAGTATTATCAAAGAAAGAAGTGCAGTTCAAAAATATGAAGATAAGAGTAACTTATATTTAGGCGGAGGAATTTGCGCAGGATCCGCTTTAAATTATGCTTTGGAAAAGTTACATGGAGTAACCTCAGAATTCAAACCAAATAGCGTTAATCGATTTAGACAAGCTCAATTTATTCTAGGTCGTACTATGCCCACAATACAAAGAATGCGAAGTAGTTTAATAAAGGAAGGGCAGCAGGAAATAAAAGAAAAGCAAATAAATAAAATACAAAGACAAGTTTTTAGAGACGATATTAGAAGCGGTATTTCTGATAATAACTTATTTTTAGAAAGCTCAGTGAGTAAGAAATTAGATGTTGTAGAGCAGCAAGTAAAAGGTTGCAAAAACCTAAAAGTTGACCAGTTTTTTGCAAAACTAACAGAAATGAAACAATCTAAAGAGCTCCCTTGTAATTGCATACTTACTATAGCTAGCAGTCTAGATATAAAGGGTAGATCATCTAGGCGTCATGCGATCTATTTATCCTTGCAAAGTCCTTATGAACTGCGTGACATCAATTACCCCAATTTAGATTTCAAATCTAATGATTTTGAGGAGTTTAAATTAATGTTACTTGCTTGGTTTACATTAAATTCATATGAAAATATACGAAATATGATAGAAATAAAATTAAAATCTAGTATAAGTAACTCCAATTCTAACTCTAACTCTAATTAAAATTATAGCTATAATTGCAGCAGTTCCCGCTATAATTTTTTGGTAGGCAAGTAAAATAAAGGTATCGTAAACTTTTTGCTTATACTACATTAAATAAGTTAAGTCTATGGATGTTC
>JARBTQ010000001.1 GCA_029240075.1 Chlamydiales bacterium | reverse complement strand
ATCTATTTCATTCATGGCGGTTTTTATGTTTTTTTAGAGAATTAACATTATAAAAAACCGCCATTTTTGTTTTCTACGTCTAATTTTGCTAAGTTTTTTTCTTCCAGGTTACTAAACTGGAGAGCTACCTTGTTTTCAATTAAAACTATAAGCCCTAAAAAATAACCACAATATGAAAATTAGTTCAGCTAGCATCGAATTACCGTTTTTGGTAGTTGTTCCAATAGCTTTAGAAAGTGTTTATGTAAATTACTTTAGAGTGGCATGTGAAAAAGGGTCCAGATATACGCTGCGTAGCTAGATTTAACTTTTTTCTATCGGCAAAAAAATGGTTAAATTGTGTACGCTTTGGATATAAGCCTAGTAAAAGTGTCTCAATGATCCACTTTTGGAAGAGAGATAAAATTTATTTTATTAGAAAATAGAAAAATTTGGCGCGCTAGTATTTAATTACTGGGCGCATTTACTTGTTTTTCTATGGCTTTAGCAATATATTCAACAAATTTTTGTTCTGTATCGATAATTTGTAAATTTGGGAACTCTACTTGTAAATCAATATTACTACTTTTAAATAAAAGAGGTAATTCTGTACATGCTAGAATAACATGTGTAGCTCCTTTATTTTCAATATATTTATTTATAATATCTATGCCCGCTTCAGCAATATTTGTTTTGCCTTGTTTAGTTTGCTCGATCAATTGTTGTATCAAATTTTGGTCTTTAGCATCTAATTCTATACTTTTTATGCTATATGTTTTTAGTTTAGTCGGATACAACTTGTTTTCCCAAGCGCTAGTTGTTCCTAAAACTAAAACTTGGGAGTTCGTTTTTGTCATCTGCGCTATATCTTGAGTAATAAGGGATACCATATCTACTAAAGGTGTATTTTGCGATTTAAGCTTTTGTAATGCTGGCAAATTTATATGGGCTGTATTACTTGTAATATACAATCCGTTTTTAGGAACTTTAGTAAATTCACGTAATTTATTAATGTATCTATATCCTCTTTGAGGTTGTTGTATGGACCGAGGTGGGGGAGCTGATAAAAGCTGCACATGTATTCTATCTAGGGGAACTTGTCTATGCTCCAAAGTATGGATGACTTCTCTAATGACTTCTGCATCAGACAAGGGACCTACCCCACCTAAAATTCCTATAGGAGTTAGATTTGCATTAGTACCTTTTAATTCTAGCTCAATAATAGGACGATCCAGCTCTATCGGTACTAAAGCTGCAATTTTCTGCTGTAGCCTGTAATAAATATCCACGTTTTTTGGTTCTAAGAATAATTTTAAAATTTTAGTATTGTTATTGCGGTTAGGAACAATTTTTAAAAGTGCTACGTATTTTTCTACCTCAGCTTCTATGTACATGTCGCGGTCAATCAATTCACAATTAAGATCTTCACCAATTGTAGAAATAAATTCTTCATAGTTTTTTGTTCCTACTACTGTCTCATATTGATTATCGGAGACATGTTTTTCTATAGAAATAGCCAGGCTAGCAACTTTATTTATTTCTTCAAACAAGCCCTGTGTACTATCAGGAAATCTAGCTATGATTTCATTCTGTAAAGAGTTTTTTTGGGGATTTTTAACTTTAACTAAAAATTCATGTGCGAGTGTTTGTATAATCTCAATTGCTTCATCTTTAGGATTCTGTAATTGAGAGTATTTTTCAGTTTTATCCCCTTTCAAAGAGAATTGGAAATAGTCATTAACGGCTGTAGCTACTTTTGCAACTTCATCTATCTCATCATGATGCGGTTTATCTCTTTCTAGTATTTTAATTTTAATATATTTATTTAAAGAAGTTGTCTCATTGCTAAAGCGAACCAAGTATTCGTGAGGTTGTATATTTTTTATTTCAACAGTTAGGCCATCTTCTTTTTCTTCTACCGTTAGCCAATTGCGATCATAATTTTCTTGTAAATTATTTAAATTGATTTTATTATTACTCATAAAGTTTTCCTTGATTTATTAATTAACAATTAAAATATAATATAATTAAAATCAACTAGGTTTTATGCAAAATTTAGATAGTTATTTGAAGTTTGAAGTTTTTAAATATTTAGTAGAAGATAATGATCTTAGGAGTGTTTCTGCTACTAATAAATCAATACGATCAGCTGTTATCCAATATGTAACTGAAAATGAAAGAAAAGCATTCAATGTACAGCAACTAAAACTTAAAGAAGCTGTAAAATTTTATGATCCAAAATATGTAGGCAAGTTGGAATACTTACAAAAGTTTCTGAAAATCAGCATAAATGACTTAGCAAATCTTAAACTTTCAAAACTAAAAGAAATAAAAAAGGATCTGGACAATACAATACATGATTACAAAGTATGTATTTCATCTGTCGAATACGATTATGCTATTCGTAAGCTCGGAAAAAACCACTTAGCAACTATACAAAATACGTTGATAGATTCAGAGAATTTGCCCATAAATGCAGATACATATTATGTAAAGCTTCAAATAGTACCTTGCAATGGAGATGAGGCAATAAATCAAGAACTACCACGCTGGTATCCCTTACCTTTATTCAAAGGGGTTAAGGAAAATGACTCTATTTATCTTCTTTACAAAAGCAATTTACTTAGGTTTAAATGCATGCAGATAGGATTGAATCAATCAAAAGAGTCACTATTTAACCCAAAAGCATTAAAAAATTTTGAAAATGCTTTAGATTGTACAGATCATAAGAATACAGAGTACTCTATAAAAGTCAACGTGCTGTCAAATGAGATCTATTTATGCTCTGATTCTAAGCAATAATAAGTTATGAATTGAGATTTTATTCAGTTTGAATACTTTTAAAAGATGACAAACTGTAATATATAAAGACTACTAAAAAGGTTCATGCCATTGCCCTTTTTTTTGAATCGTTACGTTTAGTAACTCGATAGATCTCTTCAAAATAAATTTTGAAAGGGATCTATCGTATGAAAACTTTTATCGTTGAAAGGGTATTTTCTGTTAGTTTTGCAGATGATCGAGCTCTTCTGCATAGCTTTTTAGCATTTGACAGAGTTGGTTATGACTTTGCAGATAACGAGCATGTTCTCCTTTTTGATCACTGTAATTAAATTGATGAAGGTTTATGCAGTCCTTCGAAGGCAAATTTAAATCAGTAACCTGCTTTATTTTAACAGTAAGAGACCTGTTTTTTAAACTAGCTATCCGTTTATGAGAAAACTGTTTTGAATAAGGGTCTAAATCTATTTGTTGTAAGTTAAGAGGATGAATTGTCATAAATTTTGAAAATAAAAAAGAATAAAATTTCATATAGATTGTTTGTAAAAGTTAGATATGTACCTCTTTTCAGTTCCTTGTCAATACGACAACATAAAGGCTCATATCTGTCTTGTGCGCAGTAACATTACATCAACGATTTGATAAAGTTCAATTATTTTACTTTATCCCTAAAAATGTCGCTAAAATTCTCAACACAACCTTAGAGAAATAAATTTCTATTTTTATGAAAATGAATAGATTTATTTTCGATTGAAATTTTTTTTAAAATAGAATAAATTATATATTCTATTTTATAATTAAATTATTTTTTTTAAGGTGTGTATGGTTTTCAACCTAAATAATGTAGCCCCTGATATATTCTGTAACATTGTAATAGAAGCGGGTATAGAGTCTGCTTTTAATTTAAGAATGGTTTCGAAGAATCCTTTATTTAAAAATGATAAAATTTGGGAACAATTTTTACAAAAAGATTTCGATCATATTTCAAAATTGTATGAAGAAAAACTCCTACAATCTTTATCGGCAGATTCAACCTCTTTTCAAAAATATAAACTACTTTTGAAAAAGCTTTTTCAAGATCAAAATGCTGAAATTGAAAGAGTATATTCATTATCTCTAAGATATGATTGGAGCAGTAAAATTTATAAAGATGCTAATGATTTTAAAGACCCTTTAGAAACTGAGAAAAAATTAATCGAACGAAGATATCTTACTTTGAAAAAAGATAACAGTTTGAAAACATATTCAGAAAGAGTTAACTGTTATAAGGAAAGGGAAGATGCCTTAAATGTTATTCATATTTCCCTTATATCTAAGTATATTATGAGTATTCATAAAACTAGAAAAAAAAATGAAGAGATTAATCTGAATTTAAGCAACTTTGTAACTCGCTTTTCCGATAAGATTTGTATGGCTATAGAAGATGCTTTTTCTGGTTTAGATTCCCCTCTCAATCTTAATTTGAGTAGAAATGAGCTAAAATATATGTCAAGTAAATTGGCTAGCTTAGAACATCTATCAAAATTAAATTTATCCAATAATTTATTAGACACGATCCCTATTGAATTGCTATCAACGCAGGTTTTTAAAGATGGAAAAGTCTTTTTGGAAGGTAATCCCCTTAAACAGGTTCCTTTAAATCTACCCGGTGAGCGCCTAGTTACTTCTAAGGTGGATAGACTTGCTGCACGTTTATATCGAAGCGATGCTACAAAATACCTTCCTTTAACTGAACAAAGACTGCGAAAAGGTCGAGCTATCTTGGTTTGTAGAATAATGCAAGCAGCTGTATTAGCTCTTTTTGCGTGGCTTGTATATACGTATATCCGTACAGTAAATAACCTAGAAGATAGACGATATCGGCGTTATTTTCCCTAAGAATAGAGCCTGCTTTTTTATAAGAGGTTCCTTTGAAAGTAAAGTTTGTATAGTATCCCTACTAAAAAAAGAGGGTTAAGCTTGACCACGTATTCAAAAAGGGCCTCTTAAAGTTGTCATACTAGTGATTTTAAGCATGATGTTAAAAAAGCTTAGAAATCGAAATACTGTAATTTATGATTTAGCGAAATAAAGGGCACATACAGTTTGATTTAGTAAGACATTAGCTTGCTCATGCTTCGGATCTAATTTAATACAGGTTTGAAGATAATCAAATGCTTTTTGATATTGGCTTGTAGCATGATAGGATGCCCCTATGTAAAAAAAAGCTTTCGCTCTTATGTGATGCGGTATAGATCTTCTAATATTAACCACATAGGTAGCCTCTATTACTGCATCAAGATAGCTATTTCGATGGAAGAAATCTTGAGCTATTGTTAATTTAGCTTTTGCAGCCTCCTCTATACTGGATAGTCCTAGAGCTTCATATAATAGATGTAATTTCCCTAGAGTTCTTAATTTCTGCTCTTCATTAACAAATTCTGAGCTTACTAAGCCAAGATTATAAACACAAGTAAGAGCAGGTAATCCTCCTAAACACTCGTAAATTATGGCTAAGCATTGATAATAAAAGGCTTTTTTTAAACCCTCTAACTCGCCTTTGTATTCAATTAAAATTTTTTCAGCATATTTATACATCTTACCATTTATATAGTGCAAACCTAACTGCATTCTAAAGAAAAACTCTAGCCGCTTATCTAAAATGTTGAGCATGACAACCTTTATTAAACTATTCAATTCTTCCTGTGAAAGCTTTCTGTGAAGGTCAATTTGAGCTTTTGTAGCTACAACTAAATTTTTTAAAACCTCTTCTTCTTCTTCTGTAAGATTAGGATTATGAGTACTTTCTATAATCCCATCTGCTATTAAAAGTTCTCTAAAAGAACAAGAGTCCTGTTCAATAAGTTTTTTGATCTCTTTTTTATCTAACGAAGCAGTTTCTTCTTCTTCTTTTCCTAAAGGATTATTAGAATAAAAAATGTTATTCGCTGATACGACTGTCTTTTGTATGAGATCGCTTGCACGATTTTCTATTGTTTGCTTTGAAAGGTTGTTGCAAAAATGGTTTTGCAAAGGCTCTATTCTGTCGCTAGAAAAGGGAACTAAATGAGTAGCCTTTGCAGTGCTAACATAGTTAGCTGTAAATTCAGATGGATGCAAATTGTTATAAAGATTCATATTTTTTTAATTTAAAGCATTTTTTCAGATATTAGTGGATGCAAAATTATATGAGAAGAGGGTTTTTAAGTTTTCTAACTAGAGCCATTTAATCAAATTGTTAGGCCCTTTACATAATCGTTTTTGTTAATTGGAAAAAGGGGGGAGCTTAATAGCCCCCAAATCATAAAGACCTTGTACTGATTTAGGAATTGTAAAGGAGATAGGAGTGTTTTCAGCACCAGCTAGAATCATTTGAAATTCACCAGGATACAAACCTAAAGCTCGGAATTTGCCACGACGGTTGGTAAAAAAGCGAATAGATTTAGCTTGGGGGTTGTTCTTAGCAATGATTTGGCCTGAAACGTTTTCTAGAGGCTGTCCACTATGGTATAGTAAAGTTGCAGACAGAAAGATAGTTGATTCCGTTCCAATCGTCACCAAGGTTCCACTTTTATAAGTGGGGTATACAGGAAAATGAGTAGTTCCTAAGTCGTATCCGATTGGCAATTGTGGTGCTTCAGCTGTAATGTGTTGAACGGTATAAGGGGATAAGGAAGGAATCACTGCAGGACCCCAGTAATCGATAACCGCCGCATATTGATCGTTATAAGAGTTGGGGTTTAATCCGATAAATTGTCCTTTTAAATTAGAATGGGGTTTTGCAAGTAAAAAATTGCTATGTACAGGCCGAGATAAAGCAAAATGATTTCCAGCAAATACAATTGCAGTAGAAGCACTAAGATTGCTAATGTGGCTTTGTCTAGGTTGTTTCGAATTAGTATTTATCCTCTGGTCCACAAGATAGTGAGACAAATTGCTTTCAAACCGATTCGCCGTATAGTGAATATTTCCTGTTAATCGGTCGTGTGATTTTGAGCGTGAAAAGTTTGCATGGATATGTTGTACTCCTTTAGCTTCTTTGGGGCGGTAATTCCAATCGACTTGTGTTGTTTGCGCACCCATGCCGCGGTGATAAGAAAGGTCGTGCTGGTGGTCGGGTGAAGACCACATTGCAGTTAGCATTACTTCGTGCTCCTTTTTCCCTTTTTCTCCCCGCTTGATATTCCCTGAAAGGCTCATGCTCCAACCTGAATTTCGCCAACTTTTACTTAAAGATGCTGAGACTCCACGGTTGATACTACTTGTATTGCGATTTTTGCTCCAAAATCCGCTGATCCCTCCCCAGATACCATGTCCCAAATGTTGACGAGCTCCGATTGTAAAGCGATACTTTGTAGTATTGCGCTTTTGACTTGATTCTAAGGAGTTAAACAGGGGATGTTGATACTCTATAGCTCCATTCCAGCTGAAAGTTTTAGAAAACCAACGGTGAGGCTGTTTGGTTTGGATAGGGTAGCTTTCGTATTCGAGGCGGGTAGCGTAACCTAAGCCTCTCTGTGATCTACTACTTGTGGCCTGTATGAGGCGAAACACCCCTACAGGATGAGCGTACATACCCTCTAGACCAACAAGAGTAAAGTGTTTTGCTTGTTGAAAGTTGATTCCCCCAGTGAAAGTTTGACTGAGCCCTGTGCGGTGGTAGGCTGAAAATACTGGTTGGCGAGAATCGTAGTGACGCAATCTTTCTTCGTTTTTTGATACAACTCCTAAATTATAGGAGAATTGGTGGATTCCAGGTGCTAGAAGCTGTGCATCATGCATAAAGGGGAGCTTTACTTTTTCTTGCCGTCCGTAAATATCGGTAATGACTAATTGAATATCATTTAAACCATTGGAAAGGGGAAAGTCTGTAATTTGATGTGGACCTGCGGGTAATTGCAGTACTTTGACCACTGTTCCGTTAGCCCAAACTTCAACTGTAGAATCTGTTTTGAGAAATAATTCATGTTGGCTACTTGGCTCAAGGACTGTATGAGGCTTAAGGGAGAAATTACGCGAAACACTTAGGCCTGCAATTTGTGGATGTCCTTGAAATCCCATTGTGGGATAAGAAAGGTCTCCCAAAGCATAACGGATCAAATGCTCCTTGTCATCATGAATCAGACACGTGGTATCTCTCTGCCAACGTCTTTGTAGGGCATTTTCAGCATAATTAAAATTCCCTTCTACAATCCAATCGCGGTAATTGACTGCACTTTCAAAATTGCTGTAAAGGGGCTCTCTGCGGCGAGCCTTGACTCCTTGGGGGCGATAAGTATATTGTTCTCGAGCTGAAATATTAACATAACCACTTATGGGAGCAGGATAAATAATATTAGGAGGGAGAGCTTGTTGTTCTCTGCGTCGCACTAGACTAATATAGGATATTACCCGTTGCTTTGGAAGTGTAGTAATTCGTAGCTGAAGCTTGCGCTGGTCAAAGCTAGCTTCTAGTCCTTGAGTACACAATTCTGTAAGTTCCACTAAACCATTAGAATTAGAACTTCCTGCTATTTTCTGATAAAATTGTGGTAAAATTTTTGATTGAATAGCACGTAATAGCGGCTCTAATTCAACCTCTACTTGAGGGGAACTACCTGTGATAAAAGCTTGTAGAAAGCCTGCCTCTACGCCATCTAATATAATAGGGATTTCTAAAGTGTAGTTTTGTTGTTTCTTCTTTTCACCAAAAGCTTTTTTCCAAAGTTGTTCTTTTTCAATAGAAGAATTTGGGTCAGCTAGCAGGGGAAAGACAAGAAGCACAACAGCATAGTATGGGATATGGGAAAGCTTGCACAGCATAAATGAGGTATTTAATTTATTAGATCTCTTGCATAACTCTTTATAGTTTGCTCTAATAGACCCTTGCAAAAAGGGTTTTGCAATAGGTCTATTTGTTCCCTTGAAGTATAGGAGGTATAGAACATTTTAGCTAAAACGAGTAGTCCCTGTGCTTATTTATTTAAGAAATGAAGCTTTGATTACCCCTTGTGGTATAGGCCAATCAGATGGCCAAGGGATATATAAATTTCGTTCATCTCCAGCTAAAATATTAATTCCTGTTAAAGCTTTTGCTTGTTCTCCTTCTAGGATAAGCTTGCTTTTATTAGCAAGCTCGATCTCTAATCGTTTATCGGTTGTAACTTCGTGTGCCGTTCCTTCATTTTTCAAATTTAAAAGAAGAAACTTACCTTCCTCTCCTTTATCTTTGTAACTAGTATTTAATATTCTAAGTTCAGGTTTTACATTTTTAGAGGCTACATAGACAGAACCTACAATACGCAATAAGATTTCTACACTCATTTTTACTTGAGGATCTTTTTCAACTTCTTTAAGGGGGACTTGCTCAGCAACTAATCGAAAGGGTAGTTCTCTAGAAAGATGGGTATCTCCTACCCAGCTGATTTGGACCGCTTGACTTTCTTTAGGACCTAAAATCATTTGGGGAGGATAGAGGAGAAAATTGTCTTCCGCATCTTCCGTATAATCTTCATTGCCATTAATATCGTGTTTACGGTGAAAAATTCGGAGCTCAATCGCTTCTGCTCGATCAGAATTATTATACAAAACTACAGACTGACTTGAACCCTTACCTGCCGGAGCAATCTCCATAATCATAGGGCTCATTTGAAAAGCTTCTAATGAGAAAGGGGAACATAAGCTTATAAAAGCTAAAAATTTAAAGATGGTATTTGTTTTCATATGCCGTATCCACAATTTAATCTATCCTATTAAAAGTTAATCATACTCGTATTGTGTGGAATAGGCAATAGAACTCTATCAAGAGCTCTCTCTTTTGAAACTTGTTTCGCAGGGGTTTATTGATCTATCGGCGGTAAAAAATTGAAAAAGGTTTCATTAACCTTTAGCTTGAAGGGTTAAAGTCAAAAGATCTTTGTATTCTCCTGGCTGAATTTTTTGAGTATTTAAAGTGTCTATAAGATTCAACTGTAGTGATTGTTCAAGTTGAGTCTTTTGATGGGGGATAATTTCCCCTAAGGGGATGTTTTGACTATAACAGCTTTGTGCTGAGCAAATATGGGAGCCATAATAGATCAGGTATCCGATTTTTGTTTGGTCGAGTTGTAATCCTCCGTTTGTAGAAGAGACATACATTTGACAGCTTGTATTATTCCATACTTTAAATTTAATTTTAGGCAAATTTTTAATAGAGCCATCAATTGGGAGAATCATATGACATTCTTGATCTAGAAATTCTACGGCAACCTTTGGTAGAATAGTGAGACTAATTGTAATCGAAGAGGAGGTTGAAACAGGGGAGGAGGGATAACCTTTGTTTGGAGCAAGATAACATATCCATACTATAACCAATGTTTTGAATAGAAAATTGTAAAAAATTCTATTGAATGAGATACGCTCTTCCATCTCTTAATCCTTTGCTATTTTATTTTTAAATAGCAAAGAAGTGTTAAGAAATGATTAAGATTTTGAATAAACTCTAATCAGCTTTTAGTATAAAAACTAACTGATCCTCATAGTCTCCAGCTGGGACTAAATTTGGGTTTAAAGTTCCTTCCCCAGATATTGGATATAGTTCTAGTTGCAATTCTATCTGTTCTGGATTACACACATTAGCGAGTTCATGGATAGCCCCTCTAAATGGTATTACATAATCTGTAGTACCATAATAAGTTCCTGAAAAGAAATATTCATTTGTATCCGCATTGTGATTGTTATTGGAACTATCAGTCAGAGCTATTGTCGCTTGTTGGTTAATTCGGTGAGCGAGCTGTATAAGAGATTGTTTAGAAAATTTATACGGTATAGTATTGTCTGCTTTTTTACAGTGGAGACCGCCATTTGTGGAATGAACATTCAGAGTGGCTGCACCATTAGAACGTAGCGATAAACTTATTGTTGCTGGTGTAAAAGTAGTGTTTTCTGTGCTAAATGCCTGATCTACTTTAGCAGCACAATTCACAAATTTTGGAACATCCATTATCACTTTAACATCATGTGATTCTACCAGATCGTTTCGATCACAAAAAATAGGAGTACTCCATGGAGTAGTCAAAACTATTGTTAGGAGAAATATTGTAAATATTTTTTTTTTCATGATAAATGCTCTATATTATGCTAATTAAATATTTATTCAATTGGAGTTAAGGTAAGCGTTAACTCATCTGTATAATTGCCTGCAATTAATTGTTCTGCCCAGTTGACCATATTTGACTCTCCTTCTTGGTTTCTAATGGTAGGATATGCATATAAAAAGTATGCTCTATCTTCTTTACCAATAGTAGAAGATTCTAATCCTATAACTCGAGGAGCTGATGTAACTTGTCCCTGTAGCAAATTTAGCTGACTATTATCAGGACTATTGCATTCAGTCAAAATAATATAGTAATCTTGGGATAATACTCCTGTATCTTCTCCGGTTTGTAGCTTGCCGTGTGTAGACTTTACTTCTAGGGTGCATTTCGTATTACTACACATTACAATCTTAGCTGGGTCACATACGATAGAATGATCGATAAAATTTACTTTGATAGTACAGCTTTTATTGCTATTATTTGAAATTCCAATGATTGGATCAATTTTTAATTGTAAGACAGCAGTACTTGAAGATTCTGGTGTGTTTGCTGTTATTTGGTTGTTCAATCCTAATAATAGAGATAGGGATAATAGCAAAAAATAAAAGTACCCTCCCCTATATAAATTTTCTTTCATATGAACCTTTAATAAAAAATAAAATTAATTAGAAATAGCTGTAATCCAAATGGTATCTGTGTAGGATCCAGCAATTTTTTCTTTAATCGTCTTAAAATTCAAAGTAACATCAACAGTGTGTTGTACGCCAGTATGATCTGTAGGAAGTCGATGATCAATGACTGTTTTTGGTCTATCTGAATCAAGCGATAATTGAATGTTATTAATTATAATAGAATAAGGTATTTTAGTCTCTATACTTTTATTTTTTATTTTGTCGTGCTGTAAAACTCCGTTATTTTCTGATTCAAAACAGATAGAATAAGGGGTATTACTACGACTATAAAGATTGAAGGATTTTGTTTTACCTGGTTCTGCTGATCCAAAGTCTAAAATATACATATTGTCAGAAGCTGAGAAACTAGAAAGAAAATTTTTGGAAGAAAGAGAGATTTCCATTTGATGGTTTACTGTAGTAACCAAGTGGAGAGGAACAGAGTAAATTTCTACCGCATCAGAATCATTCCAACGTCCTTTATAAATCTTTAATTCTAAAGTGTCAGTATAATTTCCTGGCGCTATAAGCTGGAGAGGAGGAATAGAGAAATAATAATTTAAGGTTGCAATTTGAGGTGAGTTAGCTTCAAATCTTCCTATGAGAATAGAATCAGGCTGTGTTACATCTTCCCTTCCCTTAAGAATATGGATCTGATTAGGGTCTTTAAAGAGTTGATAGACTAGTTGATTGTTACTATTTTTTAAATTTCTTTTGTAATCGTTGTTTGGAGCAGAAAAAGTAACGAAGTAATCAAAAGGGATGGAGGTTTGACAAGCGATTTCTAAAGAAACCTCTTGAATGTAAGTTTCCGTGTCGAAAGTATTGTAATAGCGATTACCTTGAATATTCCATGATACAACAGAGTTGACTACTTTTAGTATAGGAGAAAATACAACTGAATCATTGCCATGTAACGACCCTAAAAGAACGAATTTAAGCATCACTATCAAATAAATTGTATAGAACCGCTTAAGGGTTAGCATGATAGGTTTAAGGTTTTATGTAAAGTTTTGCTGGCGCCAAGCTTCGTATGCAGTAATAGCGACAGCGTTTGATAGATTAAGGCAGCGTGCTTCACTACGCATAGGAAGAGTAATATAATGTTCACCCCAGCGTTCTGTGTATTCATTGGGTAAACCTGAAGTTTCAGAACCAAAGATGAGGGCATCGGTGGGATGATAGGTAACTTCAGCATAACTTTTCTTAACCTTACTCGATAAGAAATAGGCGTTATATTCTTTAAGGTGATTAACAAGCCATAGTTCAAATTCATCTTTATCCATAATTTGTACATTGACCCCTTCCCAATAATCAAGTCCAGAACGTTTTAGCATCCGATCACTGGTACTGAATCCTAAGGGGCGCACAAGGATAAGGTTGTTACCTGTCACGGAACAAGTTCTGACTATATTTCCTGTATTTTGGGGAATTTGTGGCTGATAGAGGACAATGTACATAAATTAAGCTTAACTACTTTGTTGCGTTGTTGCACTAGGTTTATCTTTAACAACAATATCTACAGATTCTATAGTATCATCTTTACGCAATTCAAGGACATTGTCCATCCCTTCGGTCACATAGCCAAAAACAGTGTACTGTCCATCTAGGAAAGGGGTGCTTTTTAATGTAATATAAAACTGGGAACCGCTAGAGCGTTTCTGAGGATTCATCTGATCTCCAAGACGAGCCCAAGCTAAAGCTCCACGCTTATGCTTCATTCCAATTTCTGCAGGAACTGTATAACCGGGACCTCCGCTTCCTGTTCCATCTGGGTCTCCCCCTTGAATCACAAATCCAGGTTCATAGCGGTGGAATGTTAATTTGTCATAGAAGCGACCTTTAGCCAATTGAATGAAGTTAGTAACGGAGAGGGGGGCTTGCTCAGGATTTAATTCGCAGACGATATCACCTTTAGAAGTATGTATAGTTGCTTCGTAGATTTTATCCTTTTCAAAGGACATAGCTTGCTTAGGTTCTGCAAATTTCATAGTCTCAATCTCTCCTTTTGTCGTAAATAGTCCAGCATAGGTAATGCTCAATACACATAGGCTTAAAAAAGCCGTAATGAACGTTTTAGTTAACAGTCTTTGCATAGTTGCTACTCTTGTTATTAAACATCGATTGGTCAAAAAAAATTGATTATAAGGACTTTCTCAATATAAAGCCAAGCTTTCGCTTAATACTTAGTGAAATTTTCCAGTGTAAGTTTTTGGTTTTAAAGCGGTTGAAAACGAAGCTTTCAAGATGCTTTCAGAGGCGATGTTTGTAATATTAACTAGGCGAAATCTTATAGGAGATTAAGAATTTATCTTACGAGATAGAATATAGTAGGTGTATGAAAATTCCTTTTCATGCAAGAAGCGGAAAACAATAGTTAATTTCAAAACTAACATCTCTTTTGATGAGTGATAGGAATAAGGGGATGCCGCCAGTTGTATAAAATAATGCTTATCATCTATGCCCTCTTTGGTCAGGCTTGGATTATAACTTTTGCCAGAAGGTAAATGTACTATGTATTTAGGATCTTTGAGAATTTGTTGCAAATCGATCGTCTTGTAGCGCTGCAGCTTTAAGTTGCCTTTTGTTAGATCTTCAATCAGGTGCTTATAAATGAAGTCAGACTTCCATTGTAGCATTGGTCGCATTCTGCTTTCTAATTGTTGCTTCCTAAAAATTGTAAAACTTGAAAAGAGAGATGTAAGCCCTAATCCGAACAAACTTAGAGCTAAAAGAACTTCAAGTAGAAGATATGGCCGTTTCCACCTTTTTAAATACTTTTGCTGGTATTTTGGGACAAGATAACGAAGAAGGATTTGGTGTACATGATACAAATGGGGTCGCATAAATCCCTTGTAAATGTAAATAAAGAGGTGAGTGGGGGATATTGTGTTTCAAGTTCTGGATATCAGAAAGTTTTAATACTGTATGTGGAACAAAATGACAAGAGGCTTCTAAATTTATGACCAATTGTTCTCCAGATTTCAATTCATTAATTTGAATACCTGGAATAAAATTAACAGGAACAAATAAATTTTGTGTCTGTGTAATAATATGTGGAAAAAATTTGGTTTGATAGTTGATTCCATCGCTCTGTTGCGTTAGAATAATTTCAATATCACTATGCTCATGTAGCATAACATGTCTAGCAAACTGTATTTTATTTTGTAGAATTTGAACTCGCTCTTTAAAATCAGTTCTAGCATGGCAGAAATAATTCCAAGTAGCAACACCTACTATACTGATTATAATCATAACTATGATCATTTCGATATAGCTAAAGTTACGGCAGTTTATTTTTTGCATAGATTATTTTATTTTTTAGGGAAGTTAGTAAGGGATACCTTATTGCAACTATTCATTTAAGTTGCTAAAGTATACCCACCCCTAATTCTTTATCAAGAGAGGAAGCGTTGCACCAATTCGATCACCCCAATGAGCCTATGGACTTATCTTTAGAAGACAGTATTGAAGAAGCAATTATGAGTAGTTTGCAAAATAATAATGAACATCCTGTTATAAACAATCAGTTGCTACCTACAGAACTATTTGTTGTACCTATTACAAGTCGCCCTTTCTTTCCAGGAATGGTTGCTCCTATTGTAATTGAGCCGGGTCCTTTATATGAAGTCCTGAAACTTCTTATCAATTCTGATTTACATAGCAAATACTTAGCTGTTGTACTTACACGCGCTGAAAATAAGGATTTTAGCAAACTAACGCCAAAAGATATTTATAAGGTAGGGGTCCTTGCTAAAATTTTGCGTATCGTGCCTATGGAAAAGGGTGGTGTGCAAGTTGTTTGTAATATGGAAAAAAGGATTAAGTTAGGTAAAATAAGTGCGACAGGACCTTGCCTTAAAGCAAAAGCTATTTACCATGATGACAGTTCTGTTAAACCAACAGATGAGGTTAAAGCTTATGCTGTTAATATTATCACTGCTATCCGGGAGCTATTGAAGCTTAATCCACTTTTTAAAGAGGATTTGCAACTTTTCTTAGGTCACTCAGACTTTACTGAACCGGGTAAGTTAGCAGATTTCGCAGTAGCTTTAACAACAGCTTCTAGAGAAGAATTGCAGCAAGTTTTGGAGACTTTCGATACGCAAGATCGGATAGATAAAGCTTTGGCTTTGCTTTATAAGGAGTTGGATTTAAGCCGCTTGCAAAACAGTATTAGCCAAAAAATTGAAGCGAGCATAGCTAAAAGTCAAAGAGATTATCTTCTTCGAGAGCAACTGTCGACGATCAAAAAAGAATTGGGTATTGAGAAAGATGAAAAGACTGCAGATACAGAGAAATTTGCGCAGAGATTAAAGGATAAGAAGGTACCTGAGAATGTAATGAAGACGATTCAAGAGGAATTGGATAAATTAAATTCCTTAGAAACGCATTCCCCTGAATATGCTTTATGTCGTAATTACCTAGATTGGTTAACTATTATTCCTTGGGGGATTTATAATACCGAAAACCACAATATTCTACATGCCGAGGAAGTGCTTAACGAAGATCATTATGGTTTAAAGGATATTAAAGAACGTATCTTAGAGTTCATTGGAGTTGGTAAACTTGCAGGTGGCGTAAAAGGAAGTATTATATGCCTTATTGGACCTCCTGGAGTTGGAAAAACAAGTATAGGAAAGAGTATAGCAAGGGCATTAGATCGCAAATTCTATCGTTTCTCTGTTGGAGGAATGCATGACGAAGCTGAGATTAAAGGGCACCGTCGAACTTATATTGGCTCCATGCCTGGTAAGTTAATCCAAGCTCTAAAATACACGCAAACGATGAATCCAGTTATTTTGATCGATGAGATCGATAAAATGGGTAATAGTTATCAGGGAGATCCTGCTTCTGCAATGCTTGAGGTCTTAGATCCAGAACAGAATCAGGAATTCATGGATCATTATTTGGATGTTCCTTGTGATCTTTCGAATGTACTTTTCATAGTAACTGCCAATTTGTTAGATACCATTCCAGAACCTTTACGTGACCGTATGGAAGTTTTGCGACTTTCGGGCTATATTCTAGAGGAAAAGTTAGAAATTGCCAAAAAATATTTGATTCCTAAGCACACTAAGGAGATGGGACTTAAGAATACGCAAGTTTCATTCAATACAGAAGCGATTAGAAGTATCATCAATGGCTATGCTCGAGAAGCCGGTGTGCGCACTTTAGAAAATGATATCAAAAAGATTTTGCGTAAAGTTGCTTTAGAGATTGTCAAATCTGAGGAGTCTGTAGCTTCTGAGCAAGCTAATATCAAAGGAAAGAAAAAGGTTAAAGCAAAGTCTATAGAAACTGTTAAGTATAAAATTGTACCGGAAGTTTTATCAAAATACTTAGGCAAACCCATTTTCACAAGTGAGTGTTACCATGAACATATTCCTGTAGGTGTGAGTGTTGGTCTTGCATGGACAGCAATGGGAGGAACAACTTTATATATTGAGGCAATACGCTTTGAATCAGAAAAGATAGAAATGCGTTTAACAGGGCAAGCTGGCGATGTTATGAAAGAGTCAGCAGAAATAGCGTGGTCCTATCTGCAAAGTAAGCATCAAGTATATGCACCTAAAATCCCTTTCTTTACAAAAGAAAAAATTCATGTACATATACCAGAGGGAGCAACGCCCAAAGATGGCCCTTCTGCAGGTGTAACAATGTTGACTGCGCTTCTTTCACTTTTAAGAAATCAGCCCATCATTGAAAATTTAGGGATGACGGGAGAGTTAACTCTAACAGGCCGTGTGCTACCTATTGGCGGAGTTAAAGAAAAATTGATTGCAGCGCGACGAGCAGGATTAACTCAGGTCATATTCCCTAAAGATAACTTAAGGGATTACGAAGAATTACCTGAAAATATCAAAAAAGGGATCATTGTTCACTTTGTAGAATGGTATGATGAGGTGTTTAAAATAGCTTTTAGGCGTAAAAAGTAATTCTAACTTTCAGCTATTATACAGCTAAGTATTACAAAGGGCCCGGTAAACACATGTACCAGGCCCTTTATGCAAATGCAATTCATAAATTTCAAAAAAATAAACCAAGTGATGACCACAGATTCTCCAAACTACTGGATTCAAGATTATTTAGACAAAGTAATTCAGCCTCATCAGATAGAGGTCATGGTTCAATCTTTGAGAGCTCAAGGGAAAAGTATAGCTACCTTAAACGGTTCATTTGATCTTATGCATGCAGGGCATTTACACATTTTATATGAGGCGTCTAAAGTTGCTGATGTATTGATTGTCGCTCTTAACAGCGATGAGTCGATACGAAAGTATAAAAGTAAATTACGTCCTATAGTGTCTTTAGAATATCGCCTGCAGATAATGGCAGCAATAGGCTTTGTCGATTATGTAACCTGGTTTGAAGAAACAGATCCTTGTTCATTATTAGCTCGCATTTCGCCAGATATTCATGTGAATGGCATAGAATATGGATTAAACTGTATTGAAGCGGATACGATTCGACAATGTGGTGGTAAACTGCATCTAGTCGATAGGATTCCAGGTTTAGCAACTACCGAAATCATCCAAAAGATACAGAGTCTATGCGCCGAGTAGCCCAGTTTACAGATCAAAAAGATGCAATCCATTTTTCTTTATTCTTGATTAGTAAAAGTATAAAAAACCATACAGAGCAAGCCGCATCTGAGGAAAAGACCCAGTATATATTGTGGGTTGATGATGAAGAAAAAGTACTCGAAGCTCAAAATTATTATAAAGAATTTATAAAAGATCCTCAAAATTTACAGTGGCAGCATCAAAGTACAGAGAATAGTAAGCTTAGTGATAGCATACAATTATCGCTTTTGCAGGATCAAAAGAGTTCCTTAGAAGTAGAAAAAAGTGTTTCCCCAATACAAGTAGGTAAACTAAGTTTCCTAATAACTTTCATATGTATACTTTGTTTTGTCTATGGAGCTCAACATAAACCAAATATTCTCTCTCCTGTTGAGCGGTTGATGCTGTATGATTATCCCCATGCGCTAGAATTGCACGATCAATATGTAACATTAGAATCTCCAAAAATGACTGTTTCTGAAGAGCAATCGTCGGAAGTGCAAAGTTATTTTCGGGAGCAGTACGAACAGACGGCATGGTGGAAAGGGGTCTATTTTTATGTAATGGAAACTTTAAGATCTCCTTCTGTCTCGTTACAAATATTTTCTACTAAGCTAGATTTGTCAATTGCTTTTGAAAAAATACGAGCAGGAGAATGGTGGCGCATTATAACCCCTATTTTTTTACATGCTAATTTAATCCATTTAGCGCTCAATTTAGTATGGTTTGTAACTCTTGGAAGCCAAATAGAAGAACGCCTTCTGCTATTTCGTTATTTATCGCTTATTGTGGTTATTGCAATTGTATCCAATACTTGTCAGTATCTTATGACAGGGTGGCATTTTGTTGGTATATCAGGGGTGATTACAGGTCTACTAGGATTTATTTGGGCACGCCAAAAGATAGCTCCTTGGGAAGGGTATTCACTACTTCCTTCAACAGCTAGAATGTTACTTATTTTTTTATTGCTAACCTTTCTATTTGAAGTGTATGCTGTCATAGCTGCATGGTTAGATTTGCCTATTTTTCAATCTATTATAGCCAATACTGCGCATGTAACAGGGGCTTTAATCGGACTTATGCTAGGACGCTTACCCTTTTTTAATTGGGTTTACCTTTGTAAAAACAAAAAACAATAAAAGCCTTTCTACAGAAAATAATAAAAGATTGTATGAGTACCAGAGAATTAGTTATTTTAGGTTGTTCTAGTCAACAACCAACGCGTTATCGAAATCATGGAGCTTATCTCCTGCGCTGGAATAACGAAGGGTTTTTATTTGACCCAGGGGAGGGCACTCAACGGCAGTTCATTCATGCTGAAGTAGCTCCTACAGAAGTCAACCGGATTTTTATCTCCCATTTTCATGGAGATCACTCTTTGGGTGTTGGCTCCATGTTATTGCGCCTTAATTTAGATAAAGTTCAGCATGAGATCCATTGTTACTATCCTGCAAGCGGTAAGAAATATTTTGATCGTCTGCGATATAGCACGATATATCATGAGACCATTAAAGTTGTTGAACACCCCATTTCAGAAGAGGGAATTATTGAAAATGATGGTAAGTTTAAAATAGAGGCTTATTATCTAGATCATGGTGTGGATAATTTGGCCTGGCGTATTACCGAAACAGATCGCTTAAAATTTGATCAGGATAAACTCGATAGCTTGGGTATCAAAGGACCTATTATACGGGAGTTAAGGGACAGAGGGCAAATTGAAGTTGGAGGTAAGCTAATCCATTTAGAAGATGTAAGTTGGATTCGTCGTGGAGACACATTTGCAATAGTGCTTGATACGCGGTATTGTGCTAATGCGATAAAGGCCGCGCAAGGGGCTAAATTACTTCTTTGTGAGAGTACGTATTTAGAGGAGCATGCAGGCTTAGCTAATAGGTATTGTCATTTAACAGCTAAACAAGCGGCTACAATAGCAAAAGAAGCCCAAGTGGAAAAACTGATATTAACGCACTTTTCAGCACGATATGCATCTCTTAAAGGGTTTGAAGAGGAAGCTCGCACGGTCTTCCCAAATTCATTTGCTGCCAAAGACCTTAAGGTATTTGACTTTCCTTTATAGGAAGTATTCCCTATCCTCGATATTTTTACAGTTATAAATCTAAGCTATAGCTATGTGGTTAAACATAACTATAGCAGCTAAAACTTATAGACAGCATTATGCAAGCTGTTTACTGGGAGCTAACGGTTGTCAGAGGATTGACCTCTTCATTTTTTTGCTCAGCAATTGTCAGCTCTGAAATATTAAGACACTCTTCAGTCGTAGAAGATGGCAAAAGTTGCTCTTGTGATTCTTCTATCGTCTGATTTTGTCTATGCTTGAAGCTTTTAACTTGCTCCAGTGTCTGTTGCAATTCACGTTGAGTACTTTCTATGTCTATACTAGTGACCTCAAGCATTTTGCGTATCTCTTCAAGCTTATCAAGCTGAGGCTTATAAAGAGGTTGATCCATAGATTGTCTTTCTCCACTCTTTAATGGTAATTAGCTTTTTATTACTAGAAAAAGCCTATTTTTAGCCTTTGTAATTTTTGATAGTATCGTTAACAGCTTTGGTCATCTGGAACATAGAGATTTGATCTGAAGTTCCTAGAAGCTTAGCTAATTTAGCATCTGGATTGATCATACGTTTATTTTGTGCATCTTGTAAGTTATGCTTTTTAATATAATCCCAAATGCGCTTTGTTAATTCTGTACGTGCTAATTCTGTAGAATCAACTACATCAGCAAAAAACGGAGGTAATTGTACTGTAGGGAAATTATTTGCTTTGGTTTTCTTTTCTTTTTCTGCCATAGAGGCCTCTCCTTTTGTCTTTGTGGCTTTTTTAGGGGAAGAAGACTTGCCCTTTGCAGCGCTTTCTTTTTTAGCAGTTTTTCCCTTACTCTTTTTTTCGTAAGGTTGCTTTTGGTGCTGCGCGTATTTTGTTTGTAAATCTTCTAATTTATTGACAATAACATCACAAGTGGGGAATGTTGTGCAAGAATAAAATATTTTCCCGAAGCGAGATTTACGTGCTACCATTTTTCCGTTACAACCAATAGCAGGACAATCCGCTACAGGAGTTGCAGGAATAACGGCTTTTTCCCCTTTCTTTGGTATATTCACAATACCACGGCAGTCAGGATAGCGACTGCAACCTAAGAAAGCTCCAAAGCGCCCATGTCGCACTTGCATTGCTCCCTCACATATGGGACAGTTTTGATCCCAATTAAAGCTAGAATCATATTCGTCTTTATTAAATTGGAACTCTTCAATAGAAACCTTATAGTCACAATCTGGATAACCAGAGCAACCATAAAAATACTTTGATCCTGCCCAAATTTTCTGTAATTTCGATTTACATTTAGGGCATTCTAAGTCTGTCGTTACTTTTGGTACATAAGCAGTCTGTTCCGCTGCCTGTACAGTTGGAATAAAGTGGTCCCAAAATTGCTTTAAAAGGCCTCGCCAATCTTTTTTATTTTGAGCAATCTCTTCTAACTCATCTTCCATCATAGCTGTAAAATTAACATCCATGATTTGTCGAAAGTTATCTTCAAGCAGCTGACTAATAATACGACCTAACTCTGTAGGCTTTAGACGGTTATTCTCTTTTAAAGTATACTCTCGGCTTTGAATCTTATTCATAATGCTTGCATACGTCGAAGGACGCCCAATTCCCGATTTTTCTAGCTCTTTGATGAGCAAAGCTTCCGTAAAGCGGGGAGGAGCACGAGTAAAGGCTTGGTCTGCAAATACTTTAATAAGGTCAAGTAGTTGTTGCTCTGTTAGGGGAGGCAATAAACGGTTTTCATCATCGTCCTCTTTCTCCTCATCCCTTTTTTCCTCATACACTACCAAAAAGCCACGAAATTTTAGAATGGAACCCGTTGCTCGCAAAATCATACGGTCGTTAGTTGCAATATCAGCAGATACTGTATCGTAGATAGCTGGGTTCATTTGTGAAGCTACAAATCGGCGCCAGATAAGAACATAAAGCTTGTATTGATCTGGGGTTAAAAAAGCCTGTAAAGATTCCGGAGTACGCCAGACATGTGTGGGTCGAATAGCTTCGTGGGCGTCTTGAGCGCTTGCTTTTGCTGAAAATGAACGTGGATGATCTGGTAAATACTCTTTTCCATAAGTATCTGATACCAGTTTTCTGACTTCATAAAGAGCTTCAGGGGCTGTACGTACCGAGTCTGTACGCATATAAGTGATTAGACCTTCACGTCCTTCATCTGCTAGATCGATACCTTCATAAAGCCCTTGTGCAATGCTCATGGTTCGTGAAGCTGAGAATCCATAGTGTCTACTTGCTTCTTGTTGAAGAGTCGATGTAATAAAGGGTGGTTCTGGGTTGCGTTTTTTCTCTTTCTTTTCAACCTTTTCGACTTTGTAAGTCGCTTTTTGAAGACGCTCGATAATTGAATCTGCTGTTTCTTTATTTGGAATCAAGAACACTTCTTTTCCTGGAACAGGTTCTTTTTCCACCTTTTTGCCTTCGACAGAATGAAGATAAGCTTCAAAGGGACGTTCTGGTGTTGCGGGTGATTGCAATTTGGTGCGAATATTCCAATATTCAACTGGCTTGAAAGCCTCGATCTCTTTTTCTCGGTCAACAACTAATTTAAGAGCGACAGATTGAACTCGACCAGCTGAAAGGGGGCCTGAAGTAGATCTCTGCACCCTGCGTGATAAAATAGGGGAGATTTTGTAACCTACTATCCGGTCTAAGAGGCGACGTGCTTGTTGTGCATTAACCAATCCGTGGTCGATTGTTCTAGGATTATTAATCGCCTCAAGTACAGCCTCTTTAGTGATTGAGCTAAAAGTAGCTCGTTTGATATTGGTTCCTGGTGGTAAAATTGATGCTATATGCCAAGCAATCGCTTCTCCTTCGCGATCAGGGTCGGGAGAGAGATAAACTGTATCACAGCTTTTAGCAGCCTTTTTTAAGGCTTCGATCACCTTAGCTTTATCTGGCATAGTGACATAGGTTGGTTCAAAACCATGTTCGGCATCGATACCAAATTCCTTTTGTGGCAAGTCACGGATATGACCAATTGAAGATTCTAAGATAAAATCTGATCCTAAGATCTTTTTTAAAGTTTTGATTTTGGCCGGGGATTCTACAATAACTAATGATTTACCCATAACAGTGGGCGAGCTCCTGCTATTCAATATCTAAATTTGCTTAAAATAAGGTAACCGTTCAGTGCTGTCACAGTTGTTAGTCGCATAATAAGTCTAGTTGTAAAGGTTACTTTTGCAGGAATAGCTAAATAACTATTAATAAGCAAAAAATAACTTTAAAACTTCTTAATGCAACTTATAGATCTCTTGTAAAACAATATTGAGCTGCGATCTATCTGACTATCTAACAGTAAAGTGTATAGAAAGCCTCATACTGTAAAAGTACTGAAAGGTTACAAAAAATAAAGTTATTCTAGCGCACGTCCTCTTTTCTTCCTAGAGTTCTCATAGTTTCTATTCAATTTTCGTACACAATAGATCATTGTCAGCATGGCAACTCGTAAAATAATGATTTTAGAATGTCATTAAACAAGGAAAATTAAAAATAAATATAGATGCTTTTAATGGGCTTTAGATGAATTTAACCTATTATTAATAAATAAAGTGGTTTGGAATTTTTTTAATGCTATTTTACATAGAGACTACTTGTCTTAAGAACTCTTTATCTTTTGTACCGACAAAATTTTCAGCTACAGTAGCAATTTGCTGGGCTAATTCTATGGTATAATCGGAACTAATTTCTATCAGGGCCTGTATGACAGGGATCGCTTCAGCAGTAGTCTTATTATACCTATATATAGGAGTATTTTTGCTGTAGTCATAGCTACTTTCATAAGCTTGATTAGCAAATTCTTTAATACAAGATAAGCCCTTTTGATACGCTTCTGGGAAAAACTTTGCATAATTGAATGTGAAAATGCTTACTTCTTGTAGCCACTTTCTCACTTCATCTATGCTCTTTTTAAAAGGCCCATTAAGGCTGGGTATTTTAAATAACTCTTGATGAATTTCTATCCACAAAGGTTCTAAATTATTTAATGGTGCAGAAGGGTCTTGCAAAGCTATGTCCTCTATAATTTCTTTTATAACATTTTTAGAAAGAGTGGGTTCTTTATTTATAACACTCATTATATTTGCAATCACTTTGTCTAAACCCTTCTTGTCTGTTTTTTTGTCTATCATGCATATCGCTGTTAATTGAAGCTTGCGAATCTGCTTTATTTGTTCTAGCGCATTAGAATCTTCAAATTGTGATTGTTTAAATTGAGTGCTCATACAATCCGTTATTTCTAGGGCTTCTTGAGTATAACCCTTATTTCCAAGTTTTACAGTTAGTATTTGCAAACTCTGAGCTACTTCAATACTGTTAACAGATCGTTTCATATTGCTTATTATCGTTTTAACAGGCTGTAACTCATTTCTTGCTATTCCCTCTAATATAGGTTCAAGCATCTGGCTAAAATAGGTTTCTGCTCTTACTCTTTGTTCTGGATTACGACTATATTTAATGATTTCTAAAACTACTGATAACAGGGGAGATAGCGTACTAAAAGGTAATTTAGAGATCTGTCCTTGTAATTTAGATAAATGATCAATTGCTATATCAAATTTTTGACTTTTTGATGCAAGTATACAAATTTCTGCTTGCTCTTGTTCAAAATAGTTTTGATTTCTTATTTGCTTATTCAAAGTTGCAGATACCTGGCTCTGCTGATAAATCGCTAGTTTAATCTTATCGTTTGAAAGGATAGCTACTTCAAATAGAATCCGTTTGTAAAATCCATTTTTTTGGGACCAATCAGCGAATAAAGGGAGCCAACGTTGGCTATTGAGCTTTGTCAGATTTGCTGTAAAAAAGAGTGTTTCTATAAAGAGCATGTCCAAGTTAAATTTGCTTTTAGAGGAAAACTCTGTCCACGAATACTTTCCCTCGGCTATTAATGTTTGATCTGGCTCAAGTAACCATAGGGGAGTTTTGATAGAAGCATCTTTCTTCTTACGAAGTTGAACTTTAAAAAAGGCAGCTTCTTGTAAAGAAATAAAGGTGATACGCCAAGGATTAAGATCTTTTTGTTGCAATGAGTTATGGTAACTAACTAAAACTTCATAAAGAGGCTTTTGATGAGTACAAAAAAGGTTAATCTCGTTTTCAAGACTCTCCACAAAATTCTTAGAAACGTTGATATTTGGGTTAAAGCAGCAGCTATAGGGAGATAAATGTGGTATCGTACCTAATATGTCTTGCAGGCTCCATATTGTTGGTCTATCATCAGACTCTTTGGGGTAAGAAAGAGGGGCTAATAGTTCATTTTCTGGTAAGCAAAGGTCTTTAACTTTCCAATATACTTCTGTGGCAGGTTTAAATTGTAAATCTACCTGTTGTTCAATCTCTAATTGTCGGTGATTCTCTATTTCTTGTTGGTGATTTTGATCATAGGATACCTCTTGTTGGTGCTCTACAGAAAATTCTGTATTCCAATAGTTCTCTTCTAAAATTTCTTGATTATTGGGCAATGTAATCCTTGCTTTTGACAAGATTATCTCTAGACTTGAGATCAACTCTAATAACAATTGTTTTTGATCAAAACAATCTAGTAAAGCATCTGCAATATAACTAAATTTTGCTAAATTCATTTTTGCAATATCAAAACCTATATATTGCAGTAAATCTTGAGCCATATTCGTATCTAAAAACTCTGAAAATCTTTTACCAATAGCTGTATATTTATCTATAGACCAATCAAAAGCGATTTTCCATTTTTCCCCACTATTAATCTGTTCTACTAGGTCCTTAATATAACAATTAGAGTTAAATCTATTTTCAATTGCTTGAATCAATACACTGAAGCTAGACAACTTCCAGCTATTGCCTAACCCTTGTCTAACAAATCCTGGAAGAACAATTTCCAGTAACTTAAAACACTCTTCATGCAAAAAATCATAAGGGTTAAAATTTTGTTTTTTAGATAGGGCCTTTTGATAAAGATCTAATAGGTCGTCTCTGATAAATAATGAACGGGCCTTTGCATAGAGGGCATTTTCTTTCTCCCCCTCTTTTTCAGAGCAGGCATACATCCGCTGTAACACGTAGTTAGTAACTATAGCTTGCATATCTTGTAAAGTGGCAATAACGCAATCCTTAGCTTGCCGCGCAGCTTCATTTTTAACAACAAAAGCTATAATATCTTCAATTGAAATTTTATTTGGAATTTCTTTTGGTTCTAATGTTTTCGCTAGGACTGGTAATACCTCGCATGCGATAGTAAATTCTACATTTTGCCTTTTACCTAGTTGCCGCATTCGCATTACTGCTTGCAGTAAGTCTCGTAAAGTTAAATTTTCTCCAATAGTGGTAATTGCTTTCGCTTTTGCTATCTGTGCTATGTCTGATCCTGTTGTGTGCCTTTGGTCATAGTATGTAAATAATTGTGCTCTTTGCAATCCCGTTACAGAGGTAATCGTGCGAGCATCTGTGGCAGGCAGTAACTTAACTTTTCTTTCCCCAGATTTAATCGCCGCAAGTAAATTGGTTGTTTCATCATAAGAGAGTACGCCTTGAATTGGTCGATTAAGCTTAGAATGCTCGTTATAAAAATCTAAAATAAGCTCATTAACTTTTTGATTTCTGATACCTTTGAAGTAAGCTCCAGCATCTATTAAAGCATGAAAAAGAGGGGCATCAGCATGGTTGAGCAAGACTTCATTAAATATTTCTTTAGGATTGCTGCTTTTAAGATGATGAATTCTGTTATTCTTGCGCAGTAGTAGATCTATTACTTTACCAATAGTTCCTTTTTCTAATTCGATGTTCTTCTGTAGGTAAGTTGGAAATGTATGTTTGTTTTCTAGAGTTCCACTATAACCTTGCACTGTTTTCAAGCTACTGCATAGGTGATGAGCATGGTTAAAGATTTGTTGAGTATAAATACCCACTTCTGGAAGTATCTGTTCAGAAACATATCGTAATATAAGCATTAGACTAGCTTCTGAGCTATTAAGTAAAGATTTTTGGATTTCAGCTATAGTTGTTAGGTCATCTGTAGAAATATGGAATAATTTCTTGCCAGTAGCCTCTAGAAAAAGTTGAGCGGCGGATGTCTCAGCAGGTAGTGTAAAGTAATCAGAGTCCTGCCACTGTTGTCTAGCCTGTTGTTGTTGTAATTCGACTAATTTTATAGTTTGGCTTATATCTAATCCCTTACAGATATAAAGGTGATAAGTTTTGTTAATAATTTCCCATGGATTAGAAAACTCAGCTGTCTCATTAGGGGTATTACTTGCTACATAAGGAATCGCTATCTGTTTTTTAGGATTTATCATTGATCGACCAAAATGCTGGTCAACATTCCGTTTCCAACAACCTTTTAAACCTTCATTGAGTTGTTGGTGTAATAGAATCAAGAGATTGGCGGCTTGTTGCTTACTCTTTAGGCCACTCTCATAAAGATCAGAAATAAATTTTGGAATAGTAGTATCTGTTTGTAAAATATAAGAAAGGGCTTTTTGATAGTTCTCTCCATCTAAATGTAGAATCGCTACCCATTTTAAAGATTTTTTAAGATGGTTGAGTAGCTTTATAGTAATAAGGTTTTTGATCCTATCATATTCTTTATCAAAAGTATGGTGCGATTGTTTGTTTTCTTTTAATTGTAAGATAGGGGCTATATCTGGGTCTAAAGCAGCAATATAGAATAGCTCTCCTAAGAGTTCAATACTATAACGATTTAAAGGTGTTTTGGCTCCTAAGGGATAGTTAAGTTCCTTGCGAGTCTGTAGGATTGCATCTATTTCATCTAGAGTACCAACTCCACGTTCTTTAATTAGAGATAATATGCTCTTTAAAATTTGAACAGGAGCTTCTAAATCCATAATTTGTATATCTATGTTTTTAGCCAAGCCTTCCCTAGCCAATGTCTTATAAAAAGACCTTAATTCATACAACTTTCTTAATTGTTCTCTGGATTCAATGTACTTGTTTCGCATAGATTGGATCGTTTCAGGAGGAGTAATGATATACTCTCTGAAATTTATAGCTCTAACAAGCGTGCTATAAATACTCCTTAAATAGAAAATTGTGAATTTTTCAGGAGCTCTATCATAAACAATAGTATGAGCTTTCTGTCCAAAGAGCTTGTTAGAACGATTTTGCATATCTTGAGCATTAGTATTGTAGAGAGAGGATGGAGGAACCAGAATTGATAAATGATAGCCATCTGCTTTCATGAGCGATAAAAGGGTACCTAATACTAACGTTTTGCCACCCCCCATAATCTTTTGAGTTATGTGGTGAGGATAGTATTTTATTCCATTTGTTTCTTCCGTACTAAGGAATAGTTTTAAGGATTCTACTTGATCAGGCTTCAACAGGCCCCCCATCCTAGCTTCAAAAAGAAGATATGCAGGAAATTCATAAGGATTATAGCAGCGCTTTTTACTTAATTCTGTAGCTAATTCTTCGTAAACTTCAGAGTTTGCTAAGTCTGCTGTAATAGAGATATCTTTTGAAGAGATTTGAAATCTTTCACATGTTTGCATCAAATTTAAAATATGTATGGCACGCTTACTTTCAGCTTTTGATAGTAAATATTTAATGATAGACAGATTAATAGATTCAATCGCATTATCTGTTAAATAGGGGTTTAATTGCTTAAAAGCAGAGTAACTTTGTTGAGCGAATGCAGCTTGACAGTCAGAAAAAGAGAGCTGCTTACTCTGTTGGCTTATTAATTTCAACTTTCTTTGCTCAACTTTCCATAATCCATGCACACTATAGGGGCTAGGAATTTGATTAATACAATCTAAAATAACTTTTTTTAGTTTTTGTTGAATCTGGTTATGAGAGTTTAGAGCTGAGCTGAGTTCTTTTTGTAAGAAGCCTAGTTTTTCTAATTTTTCTGTACAGATAGTATAGTGTAATTCTGTATCATTTTTAATACATCCTTCTTGATAATCGTCCAGCAACTCTAAATGCTTTATTTTTTCAAATTCATTTGCAGGAGGGCTTAATTTCAGCTCTTTGTGTGGTGTGAAACATGTATTGCATGATACATATTCAGCAGCATACGATTCAATTAACCTTCCTAAGTCACTAGAATATGGCTCAAGTAATTTAGCATGCAATTGTATACGATCTTTGGGATCAGGATAAGATTGATTAGGTTGAGGGAGGGGTATTCTAGATAGGGTTGCTAAGCGTTCCTCTAAATTTTTATTATAAATTAATTTATCGTCTTTTCGTGCAGATGCAATATTTTTCAAAATGGAGTTCAAATCTTGTATTAAGCTTTCAGAGGAGTTCTCACACCCTCTTGCAAAGGCAAGCTCCAATATTTTCCTTATATTTATAGCGTGTAGATCATTTCGAATTAAACTCTCTAAAATCAGCCTGATTGCTTGGTTATTGGAATCAGGATCACAACGCATATCGAAGAGAAACTCTAGCAATTCATTTTTTTGTGTGGAATTGCCTTCTATAGCTAGTAGATAGAAATTTGCAAAGTATTTTGTAAGCTGTTTACCTGGCCTAGTACGGGGAAAAATTGTGCGTAAAGTTTGAGTGGCTTCGAGTTTTTTATCCGCTAATTTAGTAGAGCGAAACTTATAAATAAATAATTCTGGTGTAAATTTTAACTTAGCTTCCTCTACTTTCTTATCAAATTCACCTCCAAAAAAAATGCCTGATTTTGCTCCGTTACCTTTTGATGATGGCAGCAAACTTTCACTAGATTCTACCAAGGCCAAAGCCCTTTCTATCAACTGTGGATTCCCTGTTAAGTCTATCAAGCGAAGTAACCATTGAATTTCTTCCTGCTTTGTTAATAATGCACTCCGCTGTTGAATAGAGTTTTTCATAGAAGCCTCAATTCTAAAAGAAGCATCAACATTTTTTCTTACTGCCAAATAGTTTTCATAAAGGGATACAGTATGATCTATATTAGGCTTAGGTGATTTTTGAAGGCTGGTGAACCCTCCCCAAGATGCTATACCATCCCAATACATCTCCCATTCTCGGACTGGAGCATAGGGTGTTTCGATTTGAAAGGATGAAAGATCTTTATTTCCTCTACCTAGGGGAAATTTACTGAGATTTTCGTGCACAAGGTAAGTTGCATAAAGTTGAATAGCTAATGTATTAGGACTGTAGTCTAAAGTTTCTTCAGATGAATGTACTAGCCAACTAAATAAACGTAGTTCTTCGCCTGTATATCTTTGAAGATGATGGCAAGTTTTCAAAAGATCTAAGGCTTTCAAATCTTGCCCTAGGCTTAGATAGATATAAGCACAGAAAAGCTTTTGCAAAATGGATATAGGTTTTAGACGTTTGTGCTTACTCAGGTTAATAAGTTCACAATGATATACGGTAGAATTTAAATATTTCGGACTATCATCAACATGGTTTCTATTACATAAGTCATTCCAAGTTAATAGTGGGATAAGGGCTTTAGACTCGCCATGAGCATCTTCTAGGACTAAAAATCTACTAAAGCTGTTTAATTCTTTTATTTCTTGCTTAGCAGAGATAAAATATTGAGGATTGGCTACCCATATCATGCGTAGATCAGATTCTTGATGATCTAATTTGATATTTTTTCTTTCAAATGAGATAACTAAACCTTGAGCATCTCGGTAACGATTAAAAGTTAGAGTTAAATAGGGGGGCGAGGTTCCTAGAAAGGCTGTTATGAATTTAGATTTTTCAAAGTTACCTAATATTTGATGCCGATCTAAATCGTCTACATTAGCCCATTCATATTTCTTGTTTATGTTGTCATCAGTTGTTTCAAGAATCTGTCCATTTTTTGTGATTTTGAAAACTATTCTATTATCGCTTCTTTCTGTTAATAAAAGATGGGGGTCATCTAAATCTTTGCATAACCATAAAAGATAATGTTCTTTATTTGGTTGTAGAGAAAGGTGGGGCCAATCTATCGTATCAGAAAAGAGTTCGTAAGGAATATAAGTATAATTAATTCCATTTATCGTTAGTTCTATTTGTAGGTTCTGTGGCTTATTAGCAGTGTTAGATTGAGAATGTAAGAACTTGACCTTCTTCCCATCACTAGGATTTACTACTGTATATAAAGTTTGCACAGGATTTTTCCTAATGGTTGCAACCTTTGCAGAGGGGAAACGTTGCTCCCCGAATATATGCTTATATTCTGAAAAATTATAGATCTGGTTTAGACTGGATAATTCTATTCCATCGCATGTAGTAGCGCCACTTAAGACATTAATTTCATAAATATTCCCCCTATAGGAGCAGCTATAAATAGGAAATTTTTCATTCCAGTAAATTTTAGAGGGTATAATAATCCCATGTACTGAATATAAAGTCGCTTTAAAAATGTTTTGCCGAATTTGAGAATCTTTTAATAATTCCCTGATCATTTCAGCTTGTTTTATTATTATTTTTCTTGTTTCATAACGTATTGTAGGGTCAATAACGCACTGGCATTTTGCATGTAAGTAAGTAAAAGCTGTATATGCGATTAATAGTTGTAATTCTCTATAAGTTATAGTTGAATAAGTATAGATGTAAGAGCTAAGCCAAGTTATCCTTGCAGCTTGCCCAATCTCTTCTTCTTGAAAGACTTTAAATCTAGCTTTGCCTTCGATAAAAGCTTCAAGCTCCTCCTTTAATTTTATTTGTTGCTCTTCAAATATAGCGTTTTCACCAGATTGAAGTTCGATAAAATAATTTAGTACACGAAACTTTGTTTGGCTAAAGAAGAGGTACATATAAGCAGCTTCAATCTGCTGTGCAAGAACAGAACTACTTTTACTAAGCTCAGTTAAAAGTAACTTAGACTCTGCTAATCCTTGATTTAAAAAATTGGATAAAAACTCTCTACTGCTTGGATAGAGCTCAAGCTCTTTTAAAAGAAGTTGGTTTCGGAATAGGGTAAGATTGAAAAAGGCTTGGTTTTCAAAATCTTTTAACTCTACGGGGTTCTCTTTAAAATGCTGAATGACTCGATGGATAGTCAGTGTGCTTTGATTCGAAATAGAGTAGAAAGGAATTAGTTCTTGACTTACTTTTAGATGGTACTCGTTCTGTTTAAAACAGGAGATCAGGGCATTTTCTTTGCTTGGCTGGTTAAAAAGAGTACGACTAAGAGGTAGATGTGTCTTTTCATAGGTATTAGAAAATTTGTGGATTTCTAGCAACCCATCTTTGTTAATTTCTAGATAGGGATTTAGCACTCTTATAACTATTTTATCTGGAGACTTTGAATTTGCTTTAAAGGAAAAACTATTTAATTCATTACTGAGATTAACAATTTCAAAGCTAAATAATTTTCCCTGTTTCAAAGGCTCAGTGATTTGAATTGCTTTTGCTAATTGCTCTTCATTAGCTCGGCATAGTAGATAGCAGAGCAATCCGATTTGCCGTATATGTATATAGTGAATAGGTAAGTTAAATTGGTTATTAGGAACTTGGTTACACCATAAATGAGCTATACGCCATTCATAATCGTTGCAATCGTTTATAGAATAAGGTTTATTTGGCAATAAGGACCAATCTATTTGCTCTTGGCACCTGTCCATCAATCCTTTTAAATATAGAAATTCCCCACTATCGGTAGGAAAAGGGAAATTAAAACTAACTATAGAGGAATTGTCTGGCGGAGGAAGATTATCGAAATTAAATAGAGCAGTCTTGCGACTTGAGCTTGTTTTTTCGATAAATTCGATTAGGTTATTGAGTTGCTTCTCTAGGATAGGGTAATAAGCAAGATTGTGTAGGTCTTTTTGTAAAGAGATAAGGGGGCCTATGAAAAGAGTATAATTATTCAAATTATCAAGAGAGTGAAGAGAAGCTGTATGTTTTGAGTCTACTAGACAACCCATTCGATAAGATATAACTAAAGCCTTGTAAAAAGCTATAATTCTGCTGAAATATGCATGTGGGTTATTTTTTATATTGTAGAGGGCATAGAGCAGTAAAGAAGACAAAACTTTTTGAACTTTAAGAGCATCGTCAGCCTTTAATTGACTCCAAAAGTCATTTTGGGATGTAGACGCATTGTTTTCAAAAGGTTTAGGCAAAGGTAAATTTAATAATACCTCTGTAACCATCCCTTCTAAAAAATCTTTTTGATTTAAAATAGGAGCATTTGTGGATTGGCATTGTTGGCAATAATGTAGAACGTACTCTAAGTCGCCCAAGATTTGTGCCCCACTAAGATCTTTATTGCTCCAATTGTACTTGGGGTAGTGTTTAATATTTAAGGTAGGTTCCTGAAAAATTATCTGCTCCAAGAAAATAGAGCTACTAAGATTTTCAATAAGGATGCCAATATTTTGTTGAAGTTGGGCTGTTTGTGTATTGAGAGTCTCCAACGGAGTAATAAAAAGCTTATTTTTAGTTTCCTCCCTCTGGACTATCTGCTTGAGGTTGTCTAATAAATTTTTAATCAGTTTAATCTCTATTAATAATAAATCCTTGTCTACATTCCCTACTTTTAGAAAGAAGTTAAAGTGTCGAGCAACATTTTCAGAACCTTTTACTAGTAATCTTTTTAATTTTGGTTGGCTAGCTAATGTCTCTTGATATAAGTTGAACGCCGTGTGAGCTACAAGGATGGCCATTTTATGCTTCAGTTCCTTATATCTGTCCTTTCCTAAGCATAAACGAATATAGGCCATAAGACATCTTACAGAACATGTACCTGATCGTTGGGCTGTAATAACTAATGAATTATCAATCACTCCTAGATCTTTATTTGATTGGTAGTCCTTAAATCTTGCAAAAATACCCATATAAAGATCATCTGCCGAATAATAAAGTCCAGCTTGTTTATTAATCCAAGGGGCGATCTTAAGCTCAAAAAGTGCTTGTAAAAATTGCTCATTGCTAACTTGAGTTTTGCTAAGCCCTTCAAAAGTAATCACAGGAGCAATCTTTGATTTATTGGCTCTTGGAGAAAAGGGGTGATATTCTGCTCCACTCCCAGTATTTAAAATTCGTAGCACTATCTGACGCAGCTGAGTATATTGTATTTCACATAACATAGCATGCCCCATCCCATGGTCATCAGCCCATCCTATAGGTAGCAATAAGTTTTGACTAGGGGAAAGTCTACGGATTTTATGCGAAATCAAAGGGATTATATTTTGCTGCAAATCTTCTTGAATAGCTGCTGCTGAGAACGTAGTAGGATAGTTGATCATTCTAGCTATTTGAAGACAATTTTCAAAATCTTCTATTAATTTTTTGCTCTTTAGAGAAGTGGGTAAATTCTTAAGAATAGCAAGTACGAATCTGATTGAATCTTCTATAGAGTTGCCTTCTAACCTATTTCCTTGATCATCTGTTGCATCTTTTATAAAACTATCCCCTAAAATATGGGCAATATGTCTGGGTGTTGTTAAGGCTTCCAATTGCTTTTTAGGGGGGAGTAGATCGCAATGGTATTTTTCTAGTAAACTTGAAACTTCCTTGGTGAATGTTGGATTCAAGTCTTGAGGTCTTTCATTATGGTAGTTAGTGAATTTGAGATTAGCTCCCAAACACAGCAAAATACGAATTTGTTCAAAATTTCCGTTTTTAAATGCTGTATGAAGCAGTGTATTACCTTCGTCATCGATAATTGTGTTAGGGTTTGCACCTGCATCTATTAAAAGACAAGCGATTTCAAAGTTAGACTCCTGATAGGCTAGAGCTAAAGGTTTTTGCCTATCTTTGTTTGGTTTGTCTAAACATTTATTAGGAATAGTTTTTTCGAGAAAATATTTTATAAGAGAGTTATCACAAGTGAGTATAACAGCATGTAGTAGATTATTTTCTTTCCCATCGTATATCTGTGGCTCAAGGTAATCTTGTTGCTCTAGCAATTTCAGAATAGCTTGAGTAACAATTTGTTCATCCTCAATGCTTAAATCTACATCCCTTTTATTTTTCTGAGATATAAGTTGGAAAAGTAATTCTTCCAGCTCTTGTTTAAATAAAAAGTCAAAATGAAACATCGTATTATTTAAGCATGCTGCTACACTCTTCCATTTATGCTTCATAACGGCATGATAAAGTAATGAATGATTATCTTGCATAGGTTGTCGCAGAACGGATGAGTTACAGTGAGCAGCTAGAGCCTCTATTGCTAGCCATTTACCTTGCGTTAAAGCTTCATTCATTAGCTGCTTTGCAGATTCTAAGCTCAAAGATAAAAGAAAATTTACACTTGGCTGACACATTAACTTAAGGATAGATCCGTTATTTCTCCTAATTGCCTGAAAGAACAGATCCGTAATATCTTTATCGTCCAATGAATCTGTCTGTTTTAACCAGAGAAAGAGTTTAGTAAAATCAGAATGGCCTTTCGTAGAGCTGATAAATTTAATAAATTGTGCTTTAGTGACAGAACTAGTTTTCAACCATTCTTTACTTTGGCTATTTAAAGTAAGCCATTTTATAAAGTTAAGTATTTCTAGTTCTTTTAGAGAGGAAAAAAATAGCTCTGTTCTATCTGTGGATAACGCTGTTATCTTATCATGTAATTGACTTAAAGTTTTGGCTTGATCCGTTATGCAAGCCAGTTGTAATTGTTTTTCCTTGCTTCTACTGAGACTGCTATATCGATTTAAAGAATAATCGGGTAGTTTTGCACCATTACATGCCAAAAATTCTATGATTGATTCTAAGAGCTCTACTTTACTATCGTTATTAAGAGAAAATGTTATTTTCAATGACCCACATTCAGAGATAGTATCTTCCATAATTGTATTGAGTTCTTCTTGCTTAAACATCTCAGTACAATAGATCAAAAGTGATTGCAGCAAGCAGGCTGATGTGCTGATATGCCTCTTATACTTCTGAATCAACTTGTTGATCTGATGGTGCCAAGGAGAATCTTTGTCTAGAACTTGCCCCTTATCTATTGAAGAGAGCACATGCTTAATAAACGGCTCATGACCTGCTTCAATTCCCTTTTGAAATAAATTTATAATCTCAATTGCAGAAAAGAAATTATCGGAGATACAAGTCGTCCAAATAGGTTCTATAGATGCCATTGTTAGTTTCTGAAGAATAGCCACTTCTAACATATGAAGAACAAAACCTTTATATGCTGAAAGGTGTTCTCTATTTTTTTTAAAGTGAGCTAAATATGCAATTAGGACATTAGGTTCTTTTTGGAAGAGGGAATCTAAGCAATTGCTAAAAATTGGAGACTGGGTAGATATCTTAAAGATTCTAAATACTAGATCAGTACTATTTATTTCATCTATTGTAATCTTAATAATTTTGTGTACAGTCTGCTGATTTTCCTGTTTTTTTAACCAATCTTGATTTTTTTCAAGCTTTAGTGCTTTTAAAAACTCCGCGACTTTGTCAGGTCTTTTTTTGAGAAATTTAATCGTTTCTGGTTCATTAAGAGTCTTTATATCATCTGCTAAATATCTATCAAGATGTGGTGGTAAATGGGATAGCGGAGACACAATGTACCTCTATAAGTTTGGTAAATATCCCTTTACCTAATTACCAGCTATAAGTCTAAAGGCATCACAAAATAGTTATAAATTATTGGAAATAAAACAAAAGAGAGTAATTTAGCAGTCTGTTCAATAGGGCCTGTTGATACTAACTTTGGATTTGTCATTAAACTATGTTACTGCTTTAAATATCGTAAAATTTTCAACTTAGAAAAAAAACTATGAGATACGTTGATTGAGGAATATAGCTTAGACAGAGTGATGCCTACTATTCCTAAAGACTTTATTGCATAAAATTTCTGAGAAAAAATTTTATTAAAATGCCTTTATGCATAATATGCTTTGCTTTGTTTTTGCATGTTAACCTAATATAAATAATTTACTATTTTTGCAGTGATTAGCAAGTAGGAAATATGAATAAAATTGTGGCAGAAATTTTCTGCATGGATCTATCTGAATAACCAATAAATAGTCATACAAGAGATCTAATTATAATTTGTTACAAATAGGAGAAAAAATGGTTGGTAATATTTCTGGAAGTTTTCCTCTAAGTGATGGGGATTTAGGAAGTTCAAATGAACTGCAAGAGGTCAATTCGGCGGGTTTTAATGTTACAGGTAAACTTTATACAGGACCAATTCAAGTAGAATACAGCGATTTCTATAAGAATAGCATGGTTGATATGTTATTAAATCCTGAACGAAGGAATTTTTATAACGCAAGCAGTGACCCATATTATAATGTTAGAAAATTTCATGAATATTTTGGGATTGGAGGATATCCTGTCTTTACTGCTGAAGAAGCTTCATATTTAGAACCAGCTCTCAATCTTTTCCCTTGTGGATCATGGACTATAGTAGTAAACAGAATCTATGCTGAGCAAAGAGTTTCTATCCTTTTAAAAGAAGGAGATTCTAAATTTTCTGAAGAGGTTATCGGTCATAAAGTACCAGAGGCAATGGACTGTGAAAAATTTCCTTTAGATAAATTGGTCCCTATCTCAAAGGTTTTACAGGAATGGAAAACTCAAAATAGAGAACTACTTTACCTTATTAACTCAGATCCTAGAGTCATCCCCTATGAAACTCTCAAAAAATTTGGAGGAATATATTCGTTTATCAGAAAATTAAAGGAGGAGAAAGGATTAAATCAAGAAGAATATATCATTGCACAGGGTAGAGATGATCTTTATCTTACAGTCATTTATAAAGCACGCTTTGGAGATATTTTAACAGATAACTATACGGCAAATTCTTTAACTTTATTAGAGTCTTTGTTTGGCCGCAATAAAATTCTATCTGGAGGAGAAGCCCTATCAAAGCTTTGTAAATATGACTCGCAGTCTAAAAATGAGCTTCTTCCCGATCCTTTTTTACAAGCAGCTCCTGAAATAACGAAGATAGCTCAAGATTTGATTCAAAAAAATCAACTAGAGATAGATGAAATCACTTTATCTTTTTTAATCGAGAAAAACATTTGGAGCTCTAATAAAGAGACTGCTTTCAAAAGTTTGCGAGAATCAACATATACCACAGATTATCGCATCTGGCCTGAAAGTCAAAAAGGGGATATAGGTTTCATGCAAAAAGGAGATTTTAAAGAGCATATAATCCAGAAAGGATCTCCGATATCACAAGTTATAGTCGATTTTCGTTTAGGCAAAGATCCTTGTGAACTTACTTTAGAAGAAACTTACGCACTTATGAATTCTGCTGGGCATACTACTACGGACCGGAGCAGTGCTTGCAATGCTTTAGAAGATCCCACAGATAAAAAGCTTTTTTATTTATGGCCTAGTAAGAGTAAAGAAGGCGCTCTAGGAATAAGATATAAAATTTCACCAGATTTATATACCTTAGAACCTTCGTTAACAAATTTCATAGCTCGTATTTACAAAGGATATGCCAAGTTATCAAATCAATTACTCCACCAAATACCTATGGTTGATTTGGACCTTGGTAAATGGAAAGCGAATCAAAATAGTTTAAACAAAAATTTTAACTAATATGTTTACAGAGTAGCTCAAGAGATTACAGAGCTTAGTATCATTTACTAAGCTCTTATAATTAATTAGATATATTCAACTTCAAAGATCATTGTCGCTAAAGGAGCAATTTGAATAGCAACCCCTTCTGGGTGTTGTGTCCCATTATAGACAATGCGTGGTTGATGATTTACTTTGCCTGATCCACCATATTGAGTCGAATCAGTGTTAAAAACTTCCTGAATCGACTTGATATGGCTAGCATGTAATGTGTACTCACCATGATAAGTAGGAGTAAAGTTATGTACACAGATGATGTCCCCTTTGGAACTCTTACGCTTGTAACTTATAATACAGTTGTAGCTGTCAGAGAAAGTGATCCATTCAAATCCAGTATGGTCAAAATCATGCTCCCAAAGAGCTGAATGGTTGAGATAAAAATGGTTCATATCTCGTACCATATTCTGCAAATTCTTATGATTAGGGAATTGCAATAAATTCCATTCAACTTCAGATTTACAGTTCCACTCATTCCATTGACCAATTTCACCACCCATAAAGAGCAGCTTCTTACCAGGTTGGCACATCATATAGCTGTAGAGAAGGCGCAGATTAGCAAATTTTTGCCAGACATCACCAGGCATTTTACTTAACAAACTGTTCTTACCATGTACAACTTCATCATGGGAAAGGACAAGGGCAAATTTTTCTGAAAATGCGTAGATTAACCCAAATGTTAAGTCATGGTGATGATAGGAGCGGTAAATTGGATCTTTGTGGAAATAACGCAATGTATCATTCATCCACCCCATATTCCATTTAAGGTCAAATCCCAATCCATTGTAGTCTACAGGGCAAGTTACACCTGCAAATGCCGTTGATTCTTCAGCAATCATCAGCGCACCAGGGAAGCGGGAATGAACTACGGAATTTAAGTGCTTCATCATTTCAATCGCCCCAATATTCTCTTTTCCTCCATAGGGATTGGGGATCCAATCACCGCCATCACGTCCATAGTCGAGGTATAGCATTGAAGCAACAGCATCAACTCGTAGTCCATCGATATGCATTTTGTCAAACCAGAACAAAGCATTAGCGATTAAAAAGTTAGAAACTTCGTGTCTGTCGTAGTTGAATATAAAAGTATTCCAATGAGGATGGAATCCTTTGCGCATGTCTTCATGTTCATAGAGTGCGGTTCCATCAAATTTGCCTAGTGAAAAAGCATCTGTAGGAAAATGTGCGGGGACCCAGTCAAGAATCACACCGATCCCTTCCTGGTGCATCACGTCAACGAAATATTGGAAGTCTCTTGGAGTACCATAACGACTTGTAACAGCATAAAATCCAGTAACTTGATACCCCCAAGATTCGTCTAGTGGATGTTCAGCTAAAGGCATTAGTTCAACATGAGAAAAACCCATCTCTTTACAGTATTTTGCAAGGCGGTGGGCAATCTCTCTATAATTTAAGAACTCTCCATTTTCCCCTTTTTGCCATGATCCTAGATGAACCTCATAGATGTTCATTGGTTTGGCTTGGTCTTTATTTCGAGCTCTTTGCTCTACCCAATGTTGATCTTTCCAAGTATACTGGTCAAGATTGAAGATAACAGAAGCGGTTGAAGGACGGAGTTCAGCTGCAAGAGCATAAGGGTCTGACTTTAAAAGGATCTCATCGTTTTGAGTTTTAATCTCAAACTTATATTTTTCCCCTTCTTTGAGACCAGGGATAAATAGTTCCCAAACTCCAGGGCCACCCATGGAGCGCATCGGATTTGTAGCACCATTCCAGTAGTTAAAATCGCCTACAAGGGCTACACTCTTTGCAGAAGGAGCCCAAACTGTAAATTTTGTTCCCATCACACCTTGGTGATTAACTGTGTGAGCACCCAATACATTATATAAGTCATAGTGAACACCACGGTTAAAGAGGTAGCCATCTAAATCACCAAATGTAGGTAAAAAGGCATAAGGGTCATAAGCTAGCTGACTATTTTGGTGATAGACTTTGTAATCGGAATAGGTTGTATAAGCAGGAACGACATATTCAAAAATGCCTGCATCATGAACTTTTTGAGGGGATATAATTTGATCGAAGACCTCTACATAAATCGAATCTGCACCTGGTCTATAAACTCTTATCACTTTTTGATTATCAAAATAAGGATGCAACCCTAAGATTTGGTGGGGATTATAATGATTTCCGTAAATGAGGCGGTCTAGCTCCGCTGCAAATGCTGGATCTAAAGATGAATTTTTTTCAGCTAACTCCATATGACTCCCTATAAGCTCAGTAAAATATTAACTCCCATTTAAAATCTGTTCTTTAGGGGTTTTGAATCTAAAATGCAATCTATTTTTCAAGATAAACATCTTTAGGTTTTCTTATGCTTATGGTTAAGGAAATTGTAAAAGTTAATTTTTTAATAGGTCTATACGACTAAAATAGGAAATTGTATGGCATTAACCAAAAAGCAAAGTTCGATTAATGCCATGTTAGATTGCTTATATAGCTTTTTATCAGCTCCTCAACAGGCCTTTACAAAAAGATTCTATAATTTACCTATCTTCAGACTAATCTTTATAGGAATCTATTGCATCTGTGAGTAAACTTTGTAGGAGAGAGGGACTATTATTATTGATTGGAGTTAAAGGATTGGCAGGCAATCCAATATTGTTATACATAGAGAGATTAACCATAAAAAACCTTTATATGTTGAATTGTTTGTAAACTTTTTCGCGCTTATTATCTAAAAATTTATATTTAATATTATTGGAACGATCTTTTAACTTTTAAACGATTGCCTTTAGCTGAAATAGCGCGGTTTCTATTTTTCAAAATAATCGAAACTATAAGTTTGTCCTGCTATCACATTAAGAGGAAGCCCAATAGCTTGTTTTTTTATCATTTGTTTATTCCCAGTGCCTAAACGATAAGATTTTATAAAAGAGGGAAAGACGAAGTGAATAGTCTGGGTTGTATTAGCATGGAAATAGACACGACGAATAGAGTCTTTACGCCACTCCATATCAATCGTACCTAATAATCCACAGGGTAGATTTAAAGCCCGCCCAGCCTTAAAAGAGGGAAGTAAAGTCGGTAAAATATGAATGGATGAGTCCACAGTCTTGATAAAAAGCATTAATAGGAGGTGATACACTGACTTTAAAAGGTGTAATCCTGTTAAATGATTTCCAGCAGAAAGTGGAGGACAATTTATCCCTTGGAAATAAGTATCTTCTAGCTGTGATACACCTAGATCTTTGATACTATAATTAAATAGGTTAAGTAGCTCCTGTTCTAAAGCTAGTTTTTCGCCTTGTTGAACTAATATATAACAATTCTTTAGTAGAGTAAACGCCCCTTCGCTAGGTAAATTTGCAATAGTCTCAATCATAGGGGGTAAAAGTTGGGTTAGCCGAAACCATATAGGTATGAGCTCAGATAATTCATTCCTACGTAGTATATTCTCCCATTCTAAAGCTTTGTGAAATCCAAAAGAAAGAGTCTGGCAATTCTGTACTTGATAATACTGAATCGTAGAGGGGCAATTTTCAGCATTCTTAGTAACAATAATTTTTTCTTTACGCTGTAATAATGCTGATTTAGGCAGGGTAGTACTACTATATGGATGATTGTAGGTTAGTTGATAGGAGATCCCTTGTGCCAGAGCTCGATCTAAAGTTATCTCCAATCCTAAAGGGCTAAGCAAGGCTCGAATCGTATAGTGAAAATAACCTTGCTTAGCCTCTCCCCAAACAGAAATTCTTTCTCTATCCAAATCTAACGCATAAGTGAAATTGTGCACAGGTCCTTGCAGTTCCCAGTCAATACTTGCAACTTTATGGATGAGATTAGCCTCTATTTGTAAAATAGCGATGTGCGTAGGATAGATGGTAAGAATATACGGAGAACCAGGTAAATAACATTGTCCTCCAATACGGTGTGAATAAACTTTCCATCTTTCCTTGATTTGGATTTCCATATTTTCTCTACAACTCATGCATGATAAACTTATTAAAGAATCTGGAGTTTATCATAGATAGTGCGAATGGTTCAAGAAAGCTATTACAAATTATAATGATACTAGAACAGCTAAATTTTCCATATTCTCTATGTTTGCTTTTTTAATAGATTTGAGAAAGAAAAGGGTAGAAAGTTCTACCCTTAGTATCCTGGATTAATTTGTAAACCGAAACTGCATGAAGTCTAGAATGTGAAATAAGATCTGAATAAGACAAACATTTTCCCATGCTATTTTTTTGTCAGTTTGCATTGCTTAAACTGCAAATATTTTTTGAGAGGCTTGATAATCGTATTTTGTTATCAAGTTTTTGCCTTAATCACTTAATTTAATCTATGTTTAAGTCTATGTATAATTCTGGTTTTGATTTTTTCTGATTATTAGGGGTTAGATTGCATAAATTAGGAGTTGCTGCTGTTTCTTTTATTTTTTGGTAATATTCAGAAAGTACTTTTTTTATGTAAGCTTCTAAAATTTGATCTTTAGAGTCCATTTTTAAGTAAGTACTAAGATAACTTACAGAAGCTTTGCAATCAGTTGTATACTCTGCAGAAGCCACTTTTTGGCAGTGATTCATAATTGCTTCTTTTCGATCCTTTATCGACAAAGTTAGATTAGAAATAGAAGTTTTTGTGGTAGATATAATGCCTTGATTAGAGGGATCTTGTGATGGTAACTTCAGAGCAATATTTAGATGTAAAGGCTTTATAGGCTTTTGCTGTAAGGGTGAATAGGGTGCAACTGACTTTTGTATCTTTTTACTAGATGTGAATCTATGATTAAGTCTTTTTAGGTTTGAGATAAGCTTGGATACATCTTGTTGGCCATTTTTGTTAAAATGCATATAAAATTCTAAGGGAAATTTTCCCTTAAGTTTACTGTATAAAATATTTTCTTGTCTTATTGTATTATGATTATTAACCATGTAAAAGTTTTTTTTCTATACAGCTCGCGGCTAGATTTACCTTTTTTCCGCTAGGTAAAAAAACGGTAAAATCGACCGCGCTTTGTATATATCTGAATTTTCAAAAAATAATACTTCGTGGACGTTTAACATAATTAATCCTATTTTAAATAAATATTTATGATTTTTATTTTTCTGTCTATGTGTGAGATGTTTATTGATTTATTATACAAGTTAATTATATATTATTATAATTTTAAAAAAATATAATTAATTATAAAATATACAGAGAATCGAAAATTCGATTGTTTTCTTTGCTAAAAAATGACATTATCTGCGTATTATATATTCAAATAAATTAGAAATTTTTAATTTTTTTAAATGTCATTTAGTAAAAAGCGGGGATGGGATAAATTCATAATAGTAATTTATTAATAATTTATTTTATTTTAATTGTATGTTAAAACTTGTTTTATAAAATCTATTTTATATTTTAGGGGTTTTCTTTTTTAATAAATGGAAAGGGCTCTAAGGGCGGAAGCTCATCTATTGCTTCTTGTTTAACAGATGGAAAGGGTTCTAAAAATGGAAGATCATTTGTTGGTTTTTGCTCAAAAATTTTATCAAATTTTTCTGGAGTTAGTCTTTGTTTGCCTAATGATTTGACTTTTTCAAAAGAATGATCTAATTTGCATTTTTCTATTAGATTTTTCATTTTTTCGATTAATTCCAATCTTTCAAAGTTCTCTATAAGGACGACCTTGATTGAGTTCTGGTAAATAACAAATGCAGGCGCATCCAAACAATTTTCAAGAAAATTAATATCGCAATCACATTCCTTCTGATCATCAGCTTTTCCTACTCTTTTAATGGCCTCCCAAACTGGTTGACTGGTGTACAATTGACTATTTAGAGCTTTTATTTGCTTTTCAGATAGCTTTGGATTCAGATTGGAAACTGTATACCTTTGAATACTTCGCTGCTCCCCTTTTTTTGGCGAGTTTTCTTGGCTATTTAGAGTTGTTGGTTTCTTTGAAAAAATGGAAACCGTTTTATCGGATATGGGTGAATTTAAACGAGCTTGAACCACATTTGTAGTTGAATCAGGAAGATTTGTTTTTTTATTTATAGGGGTTGTCATGAAATTGTTACCTAAATTAAAACTAATTTTGTTAATACAATAGCTTCAAAAGTATAACACTATAAACATATTCTTAAAAGGAATTCTATATGAAAGAAAGCTAACAGCTATAGATCATCAACTACCTGGGCTTGCTTGAATTTAAGCAAGCTTCCAAGAATAAGAGGAGGAGTACTTAGTAGTTTTTTAACTTACTACTCTATTTTAAGGCTTTTCTGGTCTGATATATTTGAGAGAAAGCTTATCATCTTCGGAACTTGGAATAGGACGTTTGAGGTTGAGATTATTTATAGTAGGCGTTCTATCGATAGCAGCTAAAGGTTCTTTTTCATCCATTTCTACTTCAAAAATTTCTGACTGCCAGGCCTCAATACATTCTTGTTTCAACTTTTCAGCATATAATTCTTTATCTAAAGATGGACTATTTTTTAAAATTTTATCAATTTGTTTTATAGCTTGATTATATTGCTTCTTTTCCTTGTAAATGAGGGCTTTATAAACTGCTGCGTTTTCCTTATCATCTTTAAGAGTACTCTGTGATACGACATCACAGTCGACTAGTGCAAGATCATACTGTTTATTTTCAAAATGACTTTTTAATCTTATAAAATAAACTTTTGCTTTTGTAGGTTGTCTTAAAGCTAAATCTTCCCAGAATTTAATTTCGGAAGTAATCAAGCCTATATACTGGTCATAGCTGATTGTTGATTTCCATAACTTAACTTTTATTTCTAATAAGTCAATTCGTAACAAAAGATTTATTCTAAGTAAGCTAACCTTTTCGAGTAGCATAACAAAGGCTCTTATCTTATCAAGATTTTCTTCTTTTAATGCTGCCGCAATAACTAGTTTCCAAGCTACCGTACTATAAGTTGGATAATTTAGAAAAAAATTTAATTGCTCAAATTTAGATTCTAGATCTAGATTACTATTTGTAGATATATCCTTTAAAATTTCATCTACTCTAATAGAAATATCTTGCGTTGTTGCAGTATAAAGAGAGCTAAGCATAGAAAGCGAATGTCAAATTTGAATTTGGAGAACTTACAATATTCTGTGGTAAAAGATTTATTGGAGAATTTGTTAGGTTTTTTGCCTCTTGTGATTTTGGTTTTTCTTGTACAGTTGCTAGTTCTAAGATAGTGAAAGGCTTAAGGAATGTAGAAAAAGGGAGTGCTTGATTTGTCGTTTCACCTGCAGAAAGAACACTTGACCTTGGATTAGATACAATTGATGTAGTTAAAGATTCTATTTGAGAGGTTACAGAGAGTATAAGCTTACTATCTAAGTGCTTAACCTGTTTTTGTAACGTACTAATAGTACTTTCGTATTCCTCAATAACTTTCTTTTGCTCCTCAATTTTTTTTAAATAAAAAAAATCCATATCTTTTTTTGAATCATTTGACTTTTCGTCTACAAGGGGATTGATAAGTTTTTCGCAGCTAGTTAGATTGCTAACAGGTGGAAGAGTCATTCCTTGACTGGAAGCATCCATATAAGCAGGAACATTATTATTAGATGTATTGGATATCATATAAAGACCTTTAGGTTTAAAATTATAGTTTTTTTTACAAAAAAATCTTTTTATATTATTATTTATATTTTATAATATTTACAATATTTCATTTGTTAATTTCTGAAATGAAAAAAAGAAGCTTGCTTAGGTATAAGCAAGCTTAAAAGAAAAGGAAGCGAAATTTTGGAATAAAATTATTCTTGAGAGCCTTTAAGGCGAGCAATTCTATCCTCTAGAGGAGGATGTGTTGCAAATAGATGCAAGATGCCAGAGGATTTATTGGAGATCATCATGGCTCTAAAATTACTTGAGGCAACTTTTTGCTCTGTATCAACTGGAACTGGATTGTCATGCTCTTTTTTCAAGAATTCTAGCGCCGCAATCATCTTCTGACGACTGCTGTAGTCAGCGCCCCCTTTATCGGCATGAAATTCGCGCCAGCGGGAGTAAGCTGCAATTACCATTGTACCTAGAACCATAAATACAAGTTCTAATGCAAAGACGACCAAGTTATAAATCAACCAAGACATCCCTTCAGTTGAAGATTCTTCACTATCACTAGAAGAGCTTCTCAGCTGCATAATCGCAAAAGCAACAACACGTGCCAAGAACATAACAAAGGCGTTAATAATCCCTTGGAGTAAGGTCATAGTTACCATATCACCGTTGGCAATATGTGCAATCTCATGTCCCAAAACACCTTCAAGCTCATCTTTATTCATTCTAGAAAGCAGACCACTAGATACTGCAACCAGAGAGCTGCTTTGTGTTGGTCCTGTTGCAAAAGCGTTAAGCTCTTCTGACTCGTAAATCCCTACTTCAGGAATTCCGTTAAGACCAGCTTTCCTTGCTAAGGCTTCAACTGTACGATATAAATCGCGCTCTTTCTCAGAACAGTTCATAGGATCAATGATTTGAACCCCCATCATCCATTTGGCCATAACCTTAGATAATAAGAGGGATATAAAAGCACCGGCCATACCCCAAATCAAGCAAAAAGCAGTCAATGCTTGATAGTCTAGACCTTTTGCTGTGAGGTAAGGTTGAATGTTCAGCATGTTTAGAATAAATGATACGGTCAATACGATCAAAATATTGACCGCTACAAACAAAAGAATACGTTTTGCCACCGTGTAACTCCTTATAGTTTGAGCTATTTATTTGTTAGAATAGGCTATATCGTATATCGAAAGTTGCCTTCTAAAACCTTAGCTTTAAATAGGAAATTACCATTTTATACATAGAAAAAATAAAAGGTTGTGTATTTTACCTACTAGATGGTAGAATTTGCTTAAGTTTTTAATAAAAAATAAGGGATAGGGCAAATTACCTGTTATGAGTACCAAACAACAAATCTTTCAATATGCAACAACTTTGTTGAAAAAAAGGGGGTATTATGGGTGGAGCTATGAGGATATTTCAAAAAAGATAGAAATTCGCAAAGCAAGTATCCATTATTACTATCCTACTAAAGAAAACTTAGTACAAGATGTTTTAAACAGCTATATAGAGCATGTATTGATTAAACTAAATGAAATTATCAGTAACAACCTACTAGCTTACACTCAAAAGTTGGAAGGGCTCTTCGAACTTTACCGCTACAATTATACATCGAAAGATGAATTATGCCTTTGTACAATTTTAACAGCAGAATTACAAATTTTACCCTATCCTCTACAAGCCCTTCTAAAACATTTTTTTAGTTCATTGGAAAAGAGTGTGGTTAAACTTTTAGAGGAAGGTTGCCAAGTAGGGGAATTTAAAGCAAATTTAGATGAGGAAGCTGCAGCTCGTATTGTTTTAAATTGTTTGCAAGGCTTACTAATTACAGGCAAATTGTTAGATACTGCAGAGCATACTCACTTTGATCAAATTAAAGAACAAATGATTGCTTTTTTAAAAGCATAAAAAGAGAATAAACAACCTATCAATTAGTAGATTGTTTTTATTTAACACCAGAGAGGGGATCTCATGAAAAAGATATTATTAGCGGTACTTGCTGCAATGAATCTATTTGCAGGTTTTACAAGTTATGCTAGCATTGAAAAAGAAACAGTTCAAGTTTGGGGAACACCTATTTCTCCATTTGTACGCAAGGTAGTTGCTGTATTAGAACACAAGCACATTCCTTATCACAATGAACCTGTTCTACCTGTGGCTTTACTTAAAGCTCAAGGGATGGATGTCCCTCAAGCCTTTCAGGATGCCAGTCCTCTTGGTAAGATTCCCGCAATAACTTATAAAGAATTTAGTTTGGCAGATTCTAGTGTCATCGTAGCCTTTTTAGAAAAAAATTGGTGCAAACACCCTGTTTATCCGAAGAAAGCAAAAGCTTATGCTCAAGCCCTTTGGTTTGAAAAATATGCAGATACTACAATGACAGAAGTTTTGCATCCTCTTTTTGTAGAGCAGTTTGTAAAGCCTAAGCTTTTAAAAGTAGAGCCTGATCAAGAAAAAATTAAAGAAGCTTTAGCTAAAGCACCTACAATTTTGAATTATTTAGAAAGCTCGCTTGTTAAAAGCAAAGGGAAATACCTTGTAGGTGATGATTTAACAATTGCTGATATTGCAGTTATTCAACATTTTATAGATCTAAAATTTGCAGAGGTTTCCTTCGATATGAAAGATTATCCTCTTTTAGAAAAATACTTAGAAAAAGTAATGAAGGATCCTTGCATCAAAGCATCTTTAAAAAACACCTAACTTATCTCGTTCATCGGAAAATCCTCTTTCCGGTGAACTTTTTCGACTACATCGAGCCAAAAAGCAATGAAAGAGCTACAAAAACGATTAAAGCAGCAAAAATTTTGGGACTTAATCTTTCTTTTAAGAATAAGTGGCCTGCAGCGCAAGCAAACAAAATCGTCGAATTAAGCACCGCCCAAGTTACAGTAGATTTACCTCGGGTAATACTATAAAAGAAAGCAGCCTGTGCTAGAAAACCCAAACCTGCTCTCATAAAGATCACATGATAGGAAGTAAATTGCCGAAATGAGTTGAGCTGTAGTTTTTCAGTTTTCCAAGAATAGGGAATCGTTACAGCCACACAACGCCAAAATAAGACACATGGCATAAAAACTAAAAAAGCTTTTAAGTCTGGGATCGTATCTGCTACACAAAAAACCTGATTAACAACTGCTTGTAGTAACGTCGATAAAACAATGAAGGGGGTATAAACAGCAAATTTCGAGGAAAAAGATGTCTCTTTAAACATCAAGATAATAAATATAACAGTTGTAGCCAAAGTGAAAACATACTCATGTGCTACAAAACGCCCTAAGTAGAAATAATGAAAAAGAGGGATGAGAACATCTGTCAATTTATTAGCTAAAGCAACATCTTTGATAGACATCTCTTTGAATGCTGCAGAGAATGAAAGCGCCGAAAATTGAGAGCATAATCCACTCAAAATAACCCCTGGTGAAAAAACATAAAACCAGAAATAATGGGTATAATCACCATACAAAAGGGCAAATGTAATAGCAAAAGCAAGTGGGCAATAAGTATTAAGTACAAGCTTAGTCGCAAAGCTTCCCTCCTCGTAAGCAAATAGCTTACGGTCCACCACAGTCAAAATAGACCTGCTTAAGACACAAAACCATGCTGAAAAGATAGGGATATGAGCTGCTACTAAGGACATAGATTAAAAAGCTTATAAATTTTTAATTAAAATCATACTCGAGGTTCTATTCAACTGTCTAGATAAAATCTTTTATTATATTTACTCGATTTAAATAGGACTAGACGTAGGAAAAGCTCTACTTCTATTTCGTGTTTATAGTTAAAGGTAGAGCTTAATCTTAGACAGTCTTGTTATATTATACAAGATAAGCTGCAGGCCACAAACGTGTGACTTGTTCTGGTAAAGTCAATTTCAATTTATCCATCTCCCCACCTAAGTGCTTACACAAAACCATAAAAACGCTTCGTGCAATGTCTTCAGTATTTTGAACGATAAAAGGGGTGTCATGCGCATATTGGCAAACCAAGTCTAGAAAATCTTCCATATTCCTAATTTTTAGAGGAGTTCCGGCGGGGTGCCATCCCTCAAAAAAGAAACCTCGAATCAGCATAGGAAGTTGGGCACTAAAATGAGCCACGACATCAACAGAAAGACGATCTCTTAATGCGTGTAAAACAGCGCGCATAGCAGAGTAAGCTTTATGTTTGTTGTCTAAGCTAGGTTCTAAACTAAGCTCTAACATAAGATCGTTTAGCCAAGCGTCTGTCTTTTGTAGAGTTGGTGTAAAAAGATCTGCACAAGATTGAGACATAAAAACCTCCTTTTTTTATTTATTGAGTTTGTAGAAATAGCTTCCTCATGGAAGAGGAAAAGTGGGAAATTTAGCAAAAACAATTTGCCTTTTTACAAACAGGTCAAATACCCAAATAAAATTAGAAAAATAGAAAAATTCTGCGATAGACTCCATTAAAGTTTAGCTGAAATAATGGATTTATAGACATGCTTAAAATTTATTTTTAAGGACAAAACTTTACTTTATCTTTACGAAAGACTTACCTTCACTAGCTATCATAAAAATACTTTGCTTGCTTGAATCCTAAATTAGTTGTTGTATAAAAAGAAATTATTACTTACATTGTTGTATATTTTATTTTAATAATAGTTAAGAGATGACTTATGAAGTGTAATAATAATTTTGGTGTGATACAAGTTTTAAAACAGAGTTTTCTATTTCTAAAACAAGAATTTAGAGAATTAATGAGAATCTCATTTTTATGGTTTTTTGTGAGCACAGCATCTCTAGTTTTATCTGGAAATCAAAGCATTTTTAAACAATCAGACTCCACTAATTGGCTAATTCTATTTCTTGTCATCTGTCAGCTTGTAACATCCGTGGCATTCTCAGTGCAGTGGTTGCAATTTGTACTAAGCAAAAAGCGAAAGGAAAACATTTTAGAGATTAACTTTGGTGATAAAGAGTTGCGCTATTTAGGGTATAGCTTATGCCTTACTTTTATCATGGTAGTGAGCTTCGGTGCTTTTTATTATTTAGTGACCTCAATAAATCGTTTTGTACCTGAAGGGCTTAATAGTGCGTTTACCATATGTTCAACTATAGGGCTGTGTATAGGCTTGTTCTATGCTTACATTAGGCTTTCATTGTTTTCTATAGGCATTGCAAAAGACTTACACAATCCTATCAATTTCAGTCTAAAGCGTACTGAAGGTGCTATATTAAAGATTGGAGCTGCTTATATCTTACTAATCCTCATAGTCTCGCTTATAGCTGGAAGTATTATATTTTTGGGTGGGATTTTAGGAGAGACAAGCAATAAATTTTTATTAGCTATAGTGCAGGTGATGTTTGGCAGTTTGGGTCTTACTCTCGCAGCAAATATTGTACTCATGCAGGAGAAACAGAGTTAGCTAAAGCAAAAGATGTTAGAAAGGGGAGGCCCCCTTTCTAATACTAGTTGTTAGTTTTGGTCCGAGTGCTAAGCATTGTCATCAAGAGTAAAGCAGCTATACCACCGGCTGATGCTAATGCAATAAAAAGTCCATTCCATCCATAATGATCAATTAATACCCCTAAAGGGTATCCTGTTAGAAAAACACCCGAGTAAGCAAAGATAGAAATGAATCCCGTTGCTGTTCCAGCTGCTTTCTTATGGCACGCTTCAGCTGCAGCGACTCCAATGAGCATTTGAGGGCCGAAAACACAAAATCCTGTTAAAGCAATGACAAAATAGTTTAACCAGGGAGTATCAGTCATTAAATTAGGAAGAAAAGCTAAGAGAATGACAGCGCTCATAGCAGATAAGCTGAAAAGAACGTTTACTGGAGCCCTTTTTCCTCTAAAAATTTTATCAGAGATCCAACCAGCCGTAAGGTTTCCCGTCAGTCCCCCTAGTTCAAAACTAGTAATCGCTGTGCTTGCTGCAGGCAGTGTATACCCTTTAGTTTCCATTAAGTATTTAGGGATCCATTCAGTTGTTCCAGAGCGGATCATATAGACGAAGAGGTAGGAAAGACCTAATATCCACATATAAGGGTTACTAAGAATGTACTGTACGAGAATCTTTCTAACAGAAGGTTGATCATCTTTGTCAGAGGTTACTTTTTGATCTGGGTAATCATTACGGTACTTTTCAATGGGGGGGAGGCCTAATGTTTGTGGAACATCCCGGAGGCGATTGATAAGAAAAATACCCATTAAGATACTCATCATTCCTGGAAAATACATACCGAAGCGCCACCCTTCAAATCCTCTGCTAGAAGCATAAGTGATAATTGCTGATAGGATGATCGGAGTAAAGAGGGCTCCCATATTGTGCGATGTATTTAAGAAACTCCACCAGCGTCCTCGTTCTGATTTAGAGTACCATTGTGTTAGTGTCTTGGCGACAGGGGGCCATCCAAAGCCTTGGAACCAGCCATTTAAACCCCACAGAAGGGCAAACATAGTAATAGAAGAGCTCATACCAAATAAGATATTCGCAATTCCAGCCATGATTAAACCGAATGCCATGAAGTAGCGGACATTGGAACGGTCGGAAAGGATTCCACTTACAAATTTACTAATACCATAGCTCATAGCAAAGGCAGAAGTGATGATTCCCAATTCACTATTGCTGTATTCTAAAGCTGCGCCAAGAGCAGGCTTTGTATTTGCATAGCTGGTACGAGAGAAGTAGAAAAAAGTATACCCTATATAGATAGAATAGAAAATACGCATCCGCCAGTATTTATATTCTTTATCGATAGTAGCGGGGTCCTCTATCTCTTTTATAGCTGGGGGCGCTTTGAAAAAGGAAAACATAGGCGCTCTTAGGTTAAAACATTTATTCCGTTCATTTAAACAAATTCATACCACAAAATGGTATAATTATCGGAATATAATTTACCTTTATTTAGCGCTTTTTATCAATTTTTATCTAAAAGTTAAGACAAGATGCGGGAACTGGTGTTCCGTTCCCGCAAGAATGAGTGCATACTATAAAAAAGGATTTTATTTATAATGAAACGTTTTAGGAAAAGTTTTTTGAGCTAGAAGCTGACTGAGATCCACCATGATCTAGATATTGAATTTCAGCTCTAACGATCATTAACAATTTACCTAGTTTATTATGCCCGACATCTAGTGCTGGCCATCCTTGTTTTGAATTTCCTGCAGAAGAAGCGATTCCCCAATAGGAATCGTCAAATCCCTTGTTATTTTTTTTAATTGCGCTTTCAATTAAGTAGGCGTCACCAGTACTCAATAGAATATCTTTCCAAGGATCGTTGTTGAATTTTGCCCGCAATGCCTGTAGCATAACATAGTCTTTATACTTCCAATTAAAGGTGTTATTAATATCATTGGCTATATCTTCAGGAAGGTACAATTTATCTTTGAATTCGGATAAATTAATGGATCTTTCCCAGTTTGATCTATTAAACGTAGGGGGAAGAGCAGAGGAATTTACTTTATCAGAGTTTGCTATGCGGTAAATCTCTGCAGGGTTTTTTGTTGCCAGAATCTTTTCCTGAGTAACAGGATAACCTTCAAATTTGGCCCACTGGAAAAACTGTTCAGTAGAATAAAACTCCTTAGGTTCATCGTCTTCAGACTTCTTATAAATGAATATAGGCTTTGCATTTTCAAAATTATGAATATCAGTAGTTGCGAAGTTAGTTAATTCATAGAAGGCTTTAACTGGAGAATTTGTTCCATTACCCTCTTTACCTTGATAAAAATCTATCCTATACTCAGGATCGCAAATACCCAACTTTTGCCAATTTTTATCTATAGGATTTAGAGGCTTTCCATTATGCATTAAATTCCGGTTAACTATAGCTTTTTTGCTAGTTTCATTTTTAGTTAAATATAAAGAGTTTTTAACTTCTAAATATAATTCATTACTTTTTTTATCTTTTATAATTTTTTCACGAATCTTATTGTTATCGAAATTGTTTTTCTTCAAATTTTTGATAGGACGTTCAAATGGAACTATATCTGAAAATTTAGCACCATTGGATGTCGGATTAGCTTGAACGCTTTGTATGGGTGAGGATATTCCTATTTTACTACTTGTATTATTTGACGTTGTACTAGGGGAAGTAACTAAATCGGAATATTTTTTTTTGGTGCGATTTACCTTTCTACTGAAGTAAGTATCGATATTTTCAATATTGCCTAAATCATTGTACTTTTCATGCTTCTCTCCAGATTTGGAGATATTTGTGTATTTTTCCTTAATACCTTCTTGCATGTTCTTAAGATGGTTATGTAGTTCTTTATTAGCATGCTCAAATTTGTAATGACCATCTTTATTTTCTGTCACTTGAACAGTAACTTTGCCTCCTTTAAAAAAGCTATCAATGCTGTTACCTTTCGTAGCTGTATAGTCTTGGAGTTGCTTTTTTAAAACCATGAGAGTTGCTAATGCAACTTGGTCAGTTTTAGAAACAGTGACGCGGATCCATTCGGGCTCATCCTTATCGTCTTTTTTATTTTTGCCTACTCTAATTAGAGCATAAGTTCTACCGTGTATGCTAGTATTTGCAAGTTTGATATCATTCCCAATATTTTTAAAATTCTCCTCTCCACCAGCCTGCTCATAATGAATCTTTAAAGATTTAATATGGGTATCACCGCTCATGATCATCTCTTGGTTACTATTTATTAAGATAAAAGTGATTAGAGCATACATATATTTATTTTTTATTAAGAGTTTTTGATTCTAATTTGCATATGCTAATTATAAATAATTAATGGCTTTTGTGAAATTAATTTTGAAACTATAAATGTGAGCCGTTGATAGTGCTGTACCTTAAAGCTCTATTTTATTAGGGCATTTGTAACAATGCTTTATTGCTTCAAACTACTCTAGTGGTCTTATACTGGGAACTAGTGCAAAGTAAGAGTCTAAAAGCCAACTAGATCTTAATTTTCTGAGAAAAAAGCTTCCTTTTCAATGTAAAACAAGTAAAATATCCATAATCATCTAAGCAACGATGATCAAAAACATACTTTTATGTATCCAAAAGGGAAGGAGAGAGATCATGGCTGACAGATTTTCAACCGGTCACCAAGTGATATGGACAACTCCAAGTGGGCAACAAGCAAAAGGGCGAATTATAGAACCTGTTAACGAAGAAGGTGCTAAATCAAAGAAGAAAAAACCAACGACGATGGCATCACATCAAGATAAAGCTAGAGTTGTAGTTGAAGATAGTAAGACAGGGCATCATTATATTCAGCCGCTAGATTCTCTTAGGGAAATTTAATAAGGGGTAGTCTCAATAGGGGGCTGCTAAATTACTTTATGTAAGGTGGGCAGCCCTCTATTATCCTAACGACTAGGGATTAGCCAATTCTTGTACGTAAAGACCTGTTGGATCGTAAAGGTAATAGTAAGGAATTGCATGGCTAGCTCTTTCCGTAAGGAAAGGAAGTTCATGTTTTACTTTACCAGTAAAAAATACCGAATTTTTAGCTTCAAATAAATCGTTCAACCAATTCTTAGTCTGAATTTGTACAAATTGGTATGGATTTTCTTTTCCGATAGAGGCATTGACAAGTTCACTCAAGGCGTGGCTCAAAGAGGAACCAGCATGGTCAATGTATCCTAACTCTTCAGCAATAGGAGCTGGAAAAACATGTGCTCCATCCCTTACAATCAGATCATCTCGGCTTATTTTTGGGCGTCCTTTCGTAACAACATCGATAAATCTTTCATAGTAGTAGTGAAGTAATTTACGGCAATGGGCATCTTCACCAGGCTGCCAAGGACGGAAAGCATTCATTTCATCTTTTCCTTTTCCTTCCGTTAAGGTCAAAGATTGAATACCAAGTTTTTCTAGAGCCCCAGAGAAGTTAAGGAATTCCATTAGAGTTCCCACATGTCCTACTAAACTAACATCACTGGCGTAAACTTTATCTGCTGCTGAAGCAATATACATTCCGCCTGAAGCGCATAATCCGTCAACATAAGCGTAGATAGGGATTTGATGCTTTTGCTTATAGTCTAGCAAAGCACGATAGATAATGTCAGAGTCAATTACAGAACCACCAGGGGTGCTGATATTGAGTAGAATTCCTTTAATTCTTTCACTACCACCCACAATATGGCGAGATTCATCGAGTTGAGCACAGATGGTGTCAGCGTTTAGATGTTTAGATCCAATGACACCTTTAACATCGATTTTTAAAATGCGGGCTGCGTTAGAGCTTAAAGGAATACGATTTCCTGTAGCATCTGATAAAGAGCTAAATGAAGCTTGTGAGACGATCTCTTGCTTGTTAGAAAAGACGCTCAGTAATGCAACCAATGCTAAAATTCCTGCGAAGCTAATTCCCAGTATAGCAAAGAAAGAGGAGCAAAAGGAGCGGATCGCTGAAGATACGATAGATTCCTGTTCTAATTTCATGAATTTAACCTAGTTTAAAAAGAACGTTAAGTTTTATCATTTTAACTCTTAATACGTTTTTAAGCAAAAGATTGCAATCTTTAATTGTGCTGGAATTTTAGGAAGCAGGGGGATAAGAGATACTAGCTAAGGCTTAGAAGAAGCTTAGCCAGTATCTATAGAAAAGCTTTACTCTGGTTTCATAGCAGGGAAGTAGAGCACATCACGAATTGAAGGTGCATTGGTAAAGAGCATGACTAAACGGTCAATTCCAATTCCTAAACCTCCTGTTGGGGGCATTCCTTGACAGATCGCTTCTAAAAACTCTTCGTCTAAAGGATGGGCCTCTTCATCACCCGCTTCCTTTTGCTTTGCTTGATCTTCTAATAAATCTCGCTGTAATACAGGATCATTTAATTCTGTATAAGAATTACAGATTTCATACCCTAAAACGAAACTTTCGAAACGCTCAACGATTATTTCTTGGTTCTTTTTAGGATCACGATGCACTTTACATAGAGGTGTCGTTTCGATTGGATGATCTGTAATATGGTGTGGTTGTACTAGATGGTGTTCCACTTTCTCTTCGAATAGCTTAGCAATTAATATTCCACGTGGAGCTGATGCAATTTCTTTAGGATCGATCCCTTCACATTTGCGTAATTCTTCACGTAATTGCTCGTCAGAAAGTAGGTTGACATCGATATTTCCATACTTTTTAATGCTGTCTTTCATTGTAATTCGTTGCCAAGGAGCCTTGAAGTCAATCTCCTTATCACCATAAGTTACAGTTGTTTTTCCATACAATTCCAAAGCAATATGTTCAAATAAATTTTCAATGAAAGTCATATTATCATTATAATCCCAGTAGGCAGCATAAGCTTCAATCATTGTAAACTCAGGATTATGGCTACGGTCAATTCCTTCATTACGGAACACTTTGCTCAATTCAAAAATACGATGCATCCCACCAACTATCAGTTTCTTTAAAGGGATTTCTAGAGAGATACGGAGAAACATATCTTGCTCTAAAGCATTAAGATGAGTAAGGAATGGTTTAGCTTGCGCTCCTCCGTAAGTAGTCTGTAAGATAGGAGTTTCTACTTCCATGAAGTCAGCTCTTTCAAAGTAATTACGCACAAGACGGATAATGCGACTACGTGCTATGAAAGTTTTTCGAACCTCTTCGTGAGAGATCAGATCGAGCCAACGCTTGCGGTAACGGAGTTCCTTATCAGTGATTCCACTATGCTTTTCTGGTAAAGGAAGTAATGACTTGCAAAGCAATGTCACTTCTTTCGCAAATAAAGTTAATTCCCCTCTTTGAGTATAAAAAAGATGCCCTTTAACTCCTATAATGTCACCTAAGTCGAGTTTTTTCTCGATAAACTTGATGGAGGAAATTGCTTCTGTGGAACCCTCTTCAGTAGCTTTAAGTCCTTGCACTACAGTTAAATCACGGTTAAACATCACTTGTACTTTACCGTGTTGATCTTGCACATGTGCAAAAATATTTTTTCCCATTGCTCTGAAAAGGATAAGACGTCCAGCAATAGTAGCAGCTGGCGTAGTTCCAGCTCCACCTGCATCACTATCACCAAGGGGTTGTCCTTGATATTTTTGCTGTAGGCTGTGCGCCGATTCAGTAGGATCAAACTTATGAGGATAGGGCTCTACACCTAATTCTCGAATTTCTTTAAGTTTGTTTGTTCGGTTGATAAATTCTTCATAAGAGTGATATTCAGGCTTTTTTACTTCAGTCATTGATTTAACACTAAATTGAATAGATTCAAGGGATAATAAATTTTAAATGGTGCTCAGCATTACTCTTTGATAGAGTGGAGCTTACCATTTTTAAGTTGGTAAATGCGTTCACAGCGGTGAGCGATCTCTAAGTCATGGGTCGCTATCACTAGAGAGGTCTGGTTATTGTTTACCCAGTCTTCCATCAATTGAAAGATGTCATGAGCTGTATCGTGGTCTAAATTCCCAGTAGGTTCATCTGCTAGTAGGATAGAGGGATTATTGCATAAAGCTCTTGCTAAGGCTAAGCGTTGTTTTTCGCCTCCAGAAAGTAATTTAGTATTAAAAGATTTGCGATGACCTAAACCTAAATTGTCTAGCAACGAATCCAATCGCTTGTAGGCTTCGGAACCTGGCTGCGTATTCTGACGGGCGATACGGGCAGGCATAAGTGCGTTTTCTAAAACGGTATAATCTTCTAAAAGGTAGAAGGCTTGAAACATGTAGCCTATATGGTGGCGTCTTAGATAGGCACTATTATAAGGGGTTACAGTTTTTCCTAAAAGCTTTACTGTTCCTTGAGTAGGGGAGTCTAAAGCCCCTAACAACTGTAAAAAAGTGCTTTTTCCTTGACCTGATGGCCCAATAATAGCCACACTATCCCCAGGTTTTAAGCTAAAGTCGACACCATTTAAAACTTCGAAGTGAATTGGATAGTCAAAACTTTTATAAATTTTTTCTGCTACGAGTACAGGTGCTTGTTCCATACAATTAGTCTATTTTACAAAGCCAATATTATTGTTTAAGTATGTCTGTTGGGCGTAACAGGCTGGCTTTAATAGCGGGAATCACACCAGCTAAGATTGAAAGTACTAAGGTAGCTATTAATGCTAGAGCTAAGACATCAGATTGCAGATGGTTAGGTAGAGTATCTCCATAGAATAGAGGATTCAATAGCTCGTGACCTTGTATTTTGCTTAAAAAATCTATTAGAGGACGCAAATAGCGCAAAGTAATCCAAGCTGCAGCTGTACCCACACTACAACTAACAACTCCAATTAAAGTTCCACAAAGTCCAAAGATTAGTCCTATTTGCAGGCGCGAAGCTCCCATCGATTGCATAATAGCAATCTCTGTTTTCTTACTATTGACCAAAAGGATCAACATAGAAACGATGTTAGAGCATGCTACTAAAATAATGATGATAGCTAGAAGATTAAAAAGGTTTTTTTGACTGCTCAATTCATGGACAACATCTTTTGCAAAATCAAATTCTTCATAAGTTTCTATCTTCCAATAGGGGGTTAATCCTTGGGCTTCTAATCTATCTTTAATCTGATTTTTAACTTCTTTTGCTTTCTCATACGGTTCAAACCATACATGGATTCCATTGCTTAAAGCTGATTCTTGGCTATTCTGTATAGAGCGTATAGTGGATGCTGTAGAAAATCCTGTTAATATAACGCTTAGTGGCATAATTCCTGGGTCATAAAACCCAGCTACAAAGATGGGAATACGTTGATCTTGAAGTCCACTTGGCGTTGGGGCTTGGTAAATAAATTGACCTCGGTCAAATATTTGTACCCCTTTTTCTCGAAAAGCACGGGGGAGTAAGATACCTTCCCCTAACCAGCTATAGAACTTTTCATAGCTTGTTCCATTAGTTGCTGACTTTTGCATCAATTGCAAAGGCAACCTCAAATTCTGCTGCTCTTTGTCTAATGGTTCTATTTGTCCAATATTCATGCTGCAAAAAGGGATTATCCCATTTAAAGTCCAGCCTTGGATATTAGCATTGAGTTTAAACTGAAGGTCTGTAGGCAGTATAGCATGCTCTAATGAGCTTTCTACTAAGGTTGCTGGCAATAAAATGTCGCCTGCTAAGCAAATGGGAATTGTTTTCCCTATAGTTTGGCTAGGATAAGTGGTATCGTTGAACTCGAATGAGATTTTATCAGAATTAAAAGTGAGATTTCCAGTTTGTAGTATGTACCCAGCTTCAATTAATTCTTTCTGTTCAGTTAAAGCACTTTTAGAGTTAGGAGGAATATTGATATAAAGAATATCAGCTCCTGACATAATCGCGTAAGCAGAAAATTTGTAATTTTGGGGTAATAACTCACGTCCAATTTCCCAACCAGCAGTTTCTGTTTTTAGGTGAGTTATTCTTATACCTTCTAACAAATCTTTAAAACCTTCACTAAAGCAAATTGGGGGCTCTGCTTCTTCTAGCAGCGAGCTATTGGTATAAGTGATAGCGTCGTTTAGAGCTGATAGGAGGTGACTATAGTCATCAGTAGTAATTGGAGATAACATCCGGTTTAAATAGGGATTATTTGAATCATAGGATGTTAAATAGCAGAAGTGACTAATGGTACTTTGAAGGTATTCATCAGTATAAGGATTTTGCGGCCGTATTAATCGCAACCTCAAAGTGGCAACAGCCCCTTCATAGTCTGTAATATGTAGGTCTTTAACCCCTTCCAATTTCTCTAGTACCGTAAATGTATCGGGGACAATATTTGTCCAGGATTTACTGTTTGTACTGGTCCACTCGAATGGAAGCTCTGGATCAACCTCTGGTTGATAAGGATCTTTTAAAGGACTTGCTTTTTTTTCGCGTAAGGACTTGTGAGTGTAATTAGAACTGTCACTTAGGCTGTCCACCTGGTAGTAATAAGACTCATAATAAGCGGATGTAGGAACCAGTCGAACGGGACTTCCCATAGCGACTAATTTTTCAATCCAGGAGTGCTCTAATCCTCGTGTGACTGAAAGAAATACAAGGACAAGCCATACAACTAATGAGATAATAAGTGTGGAAATTAAACAAATCAATGAGACAGAGAGCTGCCGTCGACGAGGGATCAGATATTTAAGTGCGACGGATAGCTCAAACATAATTCTTCATACAGAAAGTAAAAAGAATTCTTATTTTGTTTCTTTGAAAACGACGTGACGACGGAGCTTCTTATCGTATTTCTTAAGCTCTAGACGTTGTGTTGTTTTGCGCTTGTTCTTGATTGTATAGTAGAACTCGCTGCTTTCAGGATCTGTACTTTTAAGTTTGATGTTTTCTCTGGCGCCTTTAGCCACGATTCAATTCTCCCTTTAATGTTATTGTACCTTGATATCAAACGATTTAAGTCTTCTTTCTAGGTTTGCCAATTTAAACTGTTCGTAAATATGCAATAGATACGAGGAGTATACCCCATTTCAAATTTGTGTTGTATAAATATTTTTTTCTTTGTTTTTTTCAATGCGCCGCTTACGAAAAAATTCCTTTAATAGCCGCGCTGACTCTTGTTGATGGATCCCATGAGTAACTTCGATGTGATGGCAAGGATGCTGCAGAGAAAAAAGATCTGTCCAGCTACCATGTGCTCCATGACGAATGTCAGGTGCTGCCCAAACTAAACGTTTGATACGGGACAAAAGCATAGCTCCTGCACACATACAGCAAGGTTCAAGCGTGCAATACAAGGTGGTTTCAAGCAGTCTCCAGTTATTCAGAATCACACTTCCTTGCTGTAAGCATAAGATTTCAGCATGATTAAGCGCTGAATTCTTTGTTTCAACTTGATTATGAGCTTGGGCTATAACTTGTCCTTGATAAACCAAAGCTGCTCCAATAGGGACTTCTCCTTTATCAAAGGCCTTTTGAGCTTCTAATAAAGCAATTTGCATATAGTCATGATCTTGCTTATCGGAAATCTTTTGCATAAATCTATTGAGCCTCTTTCGAATCTTTACTGTCGGTGACTCGATAGATCTCTGCGAAACAGGTTTCGAAAGAGATCTATTGTATAGTAAGCAGCTTGATCTTGGTAAAGATTGAGATTAATTAAGATTTTAATACTGCTAAGGCTTGGTCTCTAAGCGTACTAAAAGAATTGTCAGAAAATGCAACAGAATTTAGTACAGAGAACACATAAGCGTCTAAAGCTCCGAATTGCTGCACTATTTTTTCTATCATAGCTTGTGCCTTGTTTTCTTCAATTTCTTCTATCTGGTCAAATTGAGGGTTGATTTGCATAAGTTCATCAGCAAAACATCGGTAAAGGTTAACTTGTTTAAAGATCCAATAATTAACAATCTCTTCTGCAATCTCCTCTCCATCCGCAGATTGAGTTGCTTGAAAATACCCCTTTGCCAAAGTTTCTACTGGCATACGTGCAATATGCTGCTGAGGGAAATAGTTTTTAATCAAAACTGGACGTTTTTTTAGCATATCTGACTTTAAATTCTTTTTAATTGAAGAGCAGATATGTTCCATAAATGGCTCTAAAATTTGAAATTTTTGCTTGATAGAAGCATCTTTTATTGTTGCGGACATAGATTAAATCTCTGTTGTTTCATTTAAAAAGTAAGCATACTACCATAAATTTGTTTGAAATACAAATTATTTTAAAGAGAGATTTACTATAACCCTTGAGGGTTTACTGTAATAACTCGGTCTGAAAAGTAAGTAAGGAGCCTATAAGAACTCTTTTTGCTCTCCTGTAATTAATCTTAGAGCTTCTTTTTGCACATAGTAAGTCAAATTCTCGTTTGACCTCGATAAAATCGATTCGCCCATTTCTTAAGGGCAATATTATCGATACATTATCTAAAGCTTGCCCAAGGCCTGAGTGACAAATATTTTCGCGACAATATAATGCGGTTTCTACAGGGAGTTGGTCATGCATAAAACCTTTAATTACGGCGATATAGTAGTTGAATATATCTTCAATAAAATCAGTGGGTGTTTCCTCTTTATAATGTTCCCACGCTTTATTATACCCTTCAAACAACGATTTAATTAGTTTTTCCCGATCTAATTCAGTTAATGATGAGTCTAGAGAAGTTAGTAATTCACCTAGCTTTCTTCCTAAGATTGTAGAGATTATATTAGCAGAGTAATCTAAAGGTTTTGTTTCCAAATAATCTTTGTAAGCAGAAGTTAATGTTGAAGCGGTATGTAGTAAATAAGTAAAATTAGCAGAACCTCGGTAATCTTTTGATAACAGCTGCTTCATTTTATCATTTGGGTCATAAATCTTATGATATTGTGACTCTGTAGGTGCTGTATCTTCGTAAACAAAAGAAAGTGCCCCTTTCACTACAGGAACTCTATCAATCAAATTCCAGTTTAAAGGCTCAGATTTTTTTTCTTCGTATTCAGTTTGTCTAAAAATTAAAACATAACTTATATCATTATTCGCAGGTAAGGAAATTGTAAATTTCTTAGCTGGATAGTTTAATGCAATATACGTAGAAGCTCTACTAATATAACTATTGTGTTCATAGCGGTAGGTGTACTTATTCCTTATTTTTTTTAATTCTGAGGATTGGGATAAAAAATGAGCTTCATATACTTGCTCTGCATCTTTTAAAGGGGAAATAGGATACATGAAGCTAGAATTTTTTTTTATTTCACTTTCCGCTTGTCTATTATTGATCTCTATCTGGGTAAATGTTCTACTAATAGTACTGTAAATTTTTCGTAATTTATTTTTAATTCCAGATTTAAAATCGGAATTATCTTGTGCTAACAGGATGATATTGTCACTAGTGGATAAAAAATCAGGTAATTGAAGTCTTTGGTAGGGATGTTTATGAATAGCTTTTATATTTTCCTGTATGCTTTCAATTTTAAGCACTCGTTTGAGGAATGCTTTTTGGTTTGGTAAAATACTACTGATATCCAATTCTAATATCGTACCTTGTGATTCTTTGTTTTTACGCTGTATATAATTTTTTGCTTGTTCTGACCAGAGCTGAGTGCCATTTGCTACGTTATTCCATGTCTTAGAAACCAGAGCTACATCATAAAGTTCATGAGGTTCTAAATATTGGAAACACAAATTTAAAATATCTTTATTAAGGATGTCGCTTTGTTTTTTTTGTACGATTATATGATGCGAAAGATTTGTGTTTCTTTTTGAATTGAATAAGTCTGTTACTGGAGGGTGAACATCTCTTGTAGGAGGTGAGCAAGCCAAATCACTTTCAGAGTGAAATTTACGTAAAGGATAAGAGCTGTTTGGCATTGTTAATGTCCTGAAAATATAAATTTAATGGTTTCAAACTAGTCTTAGGTATCTAACTGCTAAGAGATAGTCTTTGAAGTATAGGAATAACTCATTTTTTTGCAATATCAATAACCCTACCCCTACCAGGTCCTTTAGATATTCCAATTTTTATATTACATTGTAATTGTCCAAAGAATGTTTGGAATAAAAAAATAAATTTTTGTAAGCTGTTTATTTTTTATGTTCAGTATCTATTTTTTAAGCATTAAGGATATTATTTATGTCAGCCAAACGTGAAAATTGGGGGTCGAAATTAGGTTTTTTGTTAGCAGCTGCTGGTTCAGCTATAGGATTAGGGAGCTTGTGGAAGTTTCCTTATTCTATGGGGGATAATGGGGGCGGTCTTTTTTTAATTTGCTACATCGTATTTACGTTCCTTATAGGGGTTCCTATTTTCATTGGTGAACTGATTATTGGTCGCTCCACGCAGAAAAGTCCTGTTGCTGCATATTGGTCTTTATCGCAGCAATCTCCTCATTGGAAAATTGTGGGATTTCTTTCTTCTGGAGTAACCCTTCTAATTTTATCTTACTATGCCGTTGTTGCAGGTTGGGGATTAAATTACTCTTTTATGTCACTAAACCATTTCACATCAGGACGTTCAGCTGAAGAGATCGGACAAATTTTTAATGTGATGTTGCAGTCAGGTGATATCAACTTATTTTATTTCTTGCTGTTCATGTTAATGACAGTAGGGATTGTTTGGGGCGGTATTAATCAAGGGATTGAATATTATTCAAAAATTTTAACACCTGCGCTATTTATTGTTTTAATTGGATTAACGACATACAGCATGACACTAAGTGGTTTTAAAGACGCAGTCCATTTTATGTTCTATCCAGACTTTACTAAACTCTCATCAAAGGGAATTCTTGAGGCTTTAGGATTAGCATTTTATAGCGTTAGTGTTGGTATGGGGATCATTATTACTTACGGCAGTTATATGTCTAAACAGCAAGATATTCCCCAATTAACAGGAGTATTGGCCTTCTCCAGCACTTTTGTGTCAATTTTAGCGGGATTGATGATATTTCCTATTGTCTTTTCATTCGGATTTACCCCTTCTGAAGGGGCCGGTCTCGTATTTAAAACAATGCCTGTCTTGTTCGAAAAACTACCAGGGACAGTAATTCTTTCAACCCTATTCTTTCTTTTAGTGGTTTTGACAGCTTTGACTTCAGCTATCTCTATTTTTGAAGTGCTTGTTGCTACCTGTATAGACTCTTTTAAAATGACTCGACAAAGAGCTTCCCTCTATTTAGGTTTAGCTGTTTTTGTTTTAGGTATTCCATCAGCTTTAGCAGGTTGTAAAGGGATTTTTCCTAATTGGGAATATTTATATGGCAAAGACTTCTTTACGACTATGGATTATCTTTGCATGAACTGGATTGTTCCCCTAAATGTTTTAATGACTGCCTTATTTTTAGGATGGAAATTAGATGATAAGTGGTCTCAAAGAGAATTTTGTGAAGGGTCAAAATGGGGCTTCCTGTTTAAGCCTTGGCTTTATACTACTCGCTGGATTGTCCCTTCTGCTATTTTAACTATTTTGGCGCATGAAGTGGGGATTATCTAACTAGAAACATTTATATAAGGCTTACTGCAATAGATCTTTCGTATCTCTGCAGGGCTTATTTAATACGATTGGGAATTTAACTAGTGCTAAGTTGATATGTAGAAATCAGCGCACATAGATAAATGGTGAAAAGGAAAAGTTTCGGGGTGTCGACAAGATTTAAAAGTAAAGGGCATATAAAATAATAAAAGAAATCTAGTTGCTAAAATATTAAGACAACAGCACTATGCACTCTATGTACCATCGTCTTGTAAATCGTGCAATGTTTGAAGAAGATGGTGTCAAAGATTGGGATAAAACTGCTTATCTGTTATGATAATCCTTTAGCTAGTTGTAAATCTTATTGATAATTTGAACCACGGTGTATCTATGCGCATTTCTGAAATATTTGTTCTTGATACGACAGTTTTAGTCTATGACCCAGAAGCCTTATTAAAATTTCCAAATAGTCAAGTCATTATCCCTATGACTGTTCTAGAAGAATTGGATGCTATAAAAAAGCAGCCTAATGAAATTGGAAAGAATGCAAGGCAAGCAATTCGTCTCCTAGATACAATTCGAGAACAGGGGCAAGGGGATCTTCATCATGGTTTAAAGCTGCAAAACGGAGGAATGCTTAAGATCCTTACTGACTCGCAACCCATAGTAGTAAAAGGTCTTGATAGTAATCCTAAAAATAGCAAAATTTTAATAGCAGCTTACCTTAAAGTTGAACTTAAGCAACGTGTTATTTTTGTATCTAAAGATATTGCAGCTCGGGTCAAAGCTCATGCGCTAGGTCTAGAGGCGGAGGATTACGAGAATTTAAAGCATGCCTTTGCATCTCTTTATCGAGGTTTCCAGATAGTTCAAACAGAAAAAAAATATATAGACCTTCTATATCGCGACGGTAAAGTTCATCTGCCTGAACTTAAATTTAATCCTAACGAATATTGTTACTTGCAATGTCCTGAAAACTCCTCTCTGTTGGCACGATACGACCAAGCCTCTGATGCTTTAGAGTCTGTGCCTCAACTCCATCCCGCGATCTGGGGTATCAAAGCTTTGAGTACAGAGCAGCGTTGTGCTATAGATTTACTGCTGCGTGATGACATTAAATTGGTGACATTGCTCGGTGCCGCTGGTACAGGAAAGACCTTGATGGCTTTAGCTTGTGGTTTACGCAAGGTTTTTGATGAAGGTTTTTATAATAAGATTTTAGTTAGCCGTCCAATAGTTCCCTTAGGAAAAGATATCGGTTTCCTTCCTGGGGCAAAAGAAGAAAAGTTATTACATTGGATGCAGCCTATATATGATAATCTAGAATTTCTTTGCTCATCCTATGGGCATGACGAAGGAGATGCTAGAGTACACAGCGAGACCTTACGCTGGGTCATGGATAGTAAAAAGATTGAAATGGAAGCAGTGACCTATATTAGAGGACGTTCTTTGCCTAAGATGTATATCATCGTCGATGAAGCGCAGAATCTAACACCACATGAGGTTAAAACTATTATTTCTAGAGCTGGTCGCGAAACCAAAGTAATTTTAACAGGGGACCCTACTCAAATCGATAGCCCTTATTTAGATCAGGATTCTAATGGTCTTACTTACACAATTGCCAAATTTCAAGGGCAGCCAATTTTTGGCCATATCCATCTTAGCAAAACAGAAAGATCAGAATTAGCGGGGCTTGCTGCACAATTGTTATAAACCTAAAATAAGAAAGAGAGGACCCTCTTTTATTTTAAGTTGATAGATTAAGCTTTTTAAAGTATAATACTAGGAAAATCAAAAAGGAACTGTTTCTGACATTTTTTAACTAACTAGACGTGTGAAGTGTAGTCATGGTCATAAGCTACGTCTTGAGTAAAAATTCAGGAAAAGTTACACAAAAATAGGGTAACCCATAGGGAGAATGACGAATGTCCTTGGATGAAGAAACCAAACAGAAGCTTACAAAAGATTATCAATTACATGAAAAAGATACTGGATCTGCAGACGTACAAGTTGCGATCTTAACAGCTCGTATCGAAGAAGTAACAGAGCACCTAAAACATGCTCCCCATGACAATAATTCTCGTTTAGCTTTGCTCAAGTTAGTTGGACAAAGACGTAAATTGCTTGACTACTTGAAGTCTACTAATACCAAGCGTTACCAAAATCTTATTACACGTCTCAGCTTACGTAAGTAAGTTTTGAGATATAGAGCCCTCCTCAGCGAGGGCTTTATATTTAGTAGTCTTTGCCTAGCATCCCTTATTTTTCTTTGGTGCTTTAATTACTCATTTTCGCTAGAGTAATGGCGTTTTTATAATTACAAAGCTTTGATCACAGTCGTATACTCTACCGTATTGTTAACGGTGAGGTTATGCAAAAGAAGTTTCAAATTTTAATGAGCTAAATTTGAAATCATTAAGCTGTAAGGAAAGTGTTTGGTATGAGAACGAAGGAGAAACATTTTTAACGCAGAAATAGAAAAAAATTGTTACTGCGAAAAAAATGTTCCTTTTTCAATTCTATAACCACTCTGGAATTTACTGCTTATAACGAACTTTTAGAAATAAACAGGAGTTTTAATGGAAATGGACACAATATATCCGAGCTTAGAACGACATAGCTTAACAGTGGTATTGGAAAATCAAGAACTTACATTTGAAACAGGGAAGATAGCTCGTCAGGCGAATGGAGCTGTTCTAGTTAAATGTGGTGAAACTTATGTATTTGCAACAGCTTGTGCAAAATCAGAGGCTGCTCCCGATATTGATTTCTTGCCTTTAAGAGTGGACTATTATGAAAAATTATCTTCTGTAGGAAGAACTCCAGGTGGATTTATTAAGAGGGAAGGGAAAAGTACTGAAAGGGAAATTTTGGTTTCTCGTTTGATTGACCGGCCTTTACGTCCCATGTTCCCAGAGGGGTATTTCCATGAGGTACAACTTCTTTCTTATGTCTGGTCTTATGATGGTGTGAATTTACCAGAGCCTTTAGCTATCTGTGCAACTTCAGCGGCTTTAGTAGTCTCTGATATCCCTCTTGTTAAACCAGTTGCGGGCGTTCGAGTTGGAAAAATCGAAGGGAAACTAGTTATCAACCCGACGGTTCAGCAGATGAAGCATTCAGCGTTAGACCTAGTCTTAGCTGGAACAGAAGATGCTATTTTAATGATTGAAGGGTATTGTAACTTTTTAACAGAAGAAGAGGTGCTGGAAGCTGTTGAATATGGTCATAAGAGTATTCGAATCATTTGCCAACACCTAGCAGCATGGCAAAAAGAGGTTGGCAAACAGAAGAAAGTTGGGGCTTTAGCAACCTTGTCGGAGCAACTTTATCAAAAAGTTGAAGAAATGGTTAAAGAACCTTTATTACAGGCTTTAAAGATCCGCGCAAAATCGGAGCGTGAAGCTGCTATTTCTGCTATACATTTGCATCTTAATGAAACATTATTAACTGCAGAAGGTGATGTTGAACCTGAATTTAAACAGATTGAAATAGCTCGTGTCTTTAGCGATATATCAGCTCGCTATATGCGTCAAATGATTTTATGCGATAAAACGCGCTGCGATGGAAGAGGATATCGTGACATTCGTCCCATTGATATTGAACAGAGTTTATTACCAAGGACTCATGGCAGCTCGTTGTTTACAAGAGGTGAAACACAAGCATTAGCTGTTTGTACTTTAGGTACAGATAATATGGCACAACGCTCTGAGTCTCTTGAAGGGGAAGTGATTCAAAGATTCTATTTGCAGTACTTTTTTCCTCCATCATCTGTTGGTGAGGTTTCCTCCCGTTCTGGACCTCCAGGTAGAAGAGAGATTGGACATAGTAAACTTGCTGAACGCGCCATTTTAGCAGCTCTTCCGGAACAAAGTGCTTTCCCCTATACAATTAGGTTAGAATCAAATATCACAGAATCTAATGGTTCCTCTTCAATGGCGTCTGTTTGCGGTGGTTGCCTAGCACTTATGGATGCTGGAGTTCCAATCCAAAGACCTGTATCAGGAATTGCAATGGGGCTCATCCTAGAAGGGGATGAATATGTTGTTTTATCTGATATTCTAGGGATAGAGGATGCTCTGGGTGATATGGATTTTAAAATCACTGGGGATGATAAGGGAATTACTGCTTTCCAAATGGATATTAAAGTGGAAGGGATCACTATCGATATCATGCGTGTAGCGTTAGCACAAGCGCGAGATGGCCGTCTCCATATCTTACAAAAAATGTTAGGGGCGTGCCCTGGCCATAAGAAACAGCTGTCTTTACATGCTCCAAGAATTGAAACTTTATATGTGAAGTCAAATAAAATTGCTATCATCATTGGTCCTGGTGGAAAACAGATTAGAGAAATCACTGCTTTAGGAGTAGAGGTTAACATTAATGATACTCTAGGCAAAGTCGATATCTCCTCTAATAATGCAGAAGCCTTAGAAAGAGCTAAAGCGATGATCCAAGCCTTGATCATGGAGCCTGAAATAATGAAAGTTTACCAAGGTAAGGTAGTTTCCATTACTCCATTCGGAGCTTTTGTGGAGATTTACCCAGGAAAAGAGGGATTATGTCATATTTCGGAACTTGATCATGCTCGCGTAGAAAAAGTTACAGATATTGTTAAAGAAGGCGAAATAATTAGTGTGAAATTGCTAGAAATAAACGAAAAAGGGCAGCTAAAATTAAGCCGTAGAGCTACTTTACCTCGTCCAACCTCACCGCAAGCTCAGGGCTAATTATTAGCTTTTGGGTAGCAGCTTTTACCAAGTATAAATCTGATAGGAGATTTAACTTGGTAAAAGAGATATAGAATGTCAAAAAAATATTTCTAGGTTTCTAAAAAATGATTGGATTTTGTCCATTAGCATCAGGCTCAAAAGGTAATTGCATTTATTTTGGTACTAAGCACACAAAAATTTTAATTGATGCAGGTATTGGTATTCGTACTATAAAAAGTCGATTAGAAGAAATTGATGTCAGTATCAACGAGATTGATGCAGTTTTAGTGACTCATGAGCATTCAGATCATATTCGCGGATTAGCTAGCATTGCTGAAATGAATATTCCTATTTTAGCTAATCACGATACTGCTAATGGTATCTACGAACAATTCTTAGAAATGTTTCGCTTTAAAATCTTTACTACAGGGGAAACCTTCGAGTTTCACGACTTACAGATTCATCCTTTTAGTATTCAACATGATGCTATGGATCCAGTTGCCTTTACAATCAAAACAGAAAGATATAAATTTGGATTCTGTGCTGATTTGGGCTTTGCAACTACCTTGGTTGAACACCAGTTAAAAAATTGTGACTATCTTTATTTAGAATCTAACCATCAACCATCGATGGTACACGCATGTGCGCGACCCATGGTCTATAAGCAGCGGGTACTTAGTCGACAAGGGCACCTTTCAAACGAACAGTGTGGATTGCTTCTAAGTAAAGTTCACCATGAAAATCTCAAACATGTCCATTTAGCCCATTTGTCAAGTGAATGTAATTCTCCAGAAAAAGCGTTAGAAGTAGTCAATACGATTTTAAGACAAGCTGGACAAATTGTGCCCCTTTCTATTGCTCCGCAAGAAAGCCGTGCAAAAGCAATTTGTTTAACTGATCCAGAATGTTTAATAGTAAAAGATCTAATCGCTGTTTAAGATAAATGAGTTAAACTTTCCTATTCTTAGTAATTCTATTTATTTAAGTATATCGCTATGAAACCATCTTGACAGCTCTTATCACTATCAACTATCTATTTCAAAGATGCAAATGTCTGATTTGTTGATTCAACAGTTTTTTGAAGGATAGCTAATTGCCCGACATCATATTTAATACATGGATTATCTATACAAGGCGCGGTTAGATTTACCTTTTTTATTAGTCAAAAAAACGGTCAAATTATCCGCGCTCTGTATAGTTAGCCAGGCTTCTGAAAAAAATCACTCTGTATTCTTGAAGGTTTGGAAAGGTCCTAGGTTCAAATAATTGCAGCAGGAATTTCTAAATACTTGCTGGGATCACGCAGAAAATTAGTCAAAACTTGTGTGGTACTATCACTCATCTCTTTAAATAGAATGGTGTAGTAGTGAATTCCAAGTTCTTCGTTAATTTCAGTAATGATTCCTTGACATGTAATTTCAGAGGTTTTGATATGCATATTGATAATAGCAAGCCCCCTAATAGTCAAAAGATTAGCCGATGACGCAAGCTTAATTACTACCTGCTTATGTGTCATATTTTTGATTTTAATATCGTATCCCTCAACAACTTCAGCGGCTTCCGTTGGACTATATAGTATGGAAGCGGGCATATCAAAGTCTAAAGGCAAGTCTACAAACTTCATTTTTTGGGAATGCTCTATTAGCCAGTAGCTATTAGGAGGGGGAAAAGCTAAAATACCACGAGACTCAAAGCGGTATTCTCGCGAATTATCTTTACGAAGCCAAACTTCTAACTCTGGATGAGGATGTTCTAGAATTTCTCGAGCTATTTTAGCCGTAGGCGCTGCAATTTTTAAAAATAGTTCTTTCTTATTAAGTATTTGAGTTTCAAATATGTAATATTTACTTTTTTGAGTGTCATAGTAAAGGACAGTAAGTGTAAAGCCCTTAGGTAGGCAGCGAGAAGAGCGTATTTTATCTGAATTGAAGTCATGCCTAAAATGAAGGCGGCGACGTATTGAAAATAGCAAATCTGATTCTTTAATAAATCCTTCCAAATTAATATCTGTATGATAAGCACTAGCCACTTGATTTGAAAGATCATCAAAGACAAACCGCTTTTCTAGAACGCGTGTGGGTTCTTTGATCTGAAATTGTTGTATCCAAGAGGAAAGAAGCTCTATCTCCTCCTTAGTCATATTAGCCTGCTTACAAAGTTGTTTAAAGCGGATGACTCTCTGATAGAATGACCAACCAAAATATGCAATTGATCCTAAGATAAGTAGTAAAATGAAAATACAAAATAAGATACCAAACATGGGACTTTTATTGCCGCCATAATCGCTCCATCCCGTAAGGGTGTCTGTAGCTCCAAATAGTGTAGAATACGAGTAATGAAACAATAACTTGATAGAAAACACTTTTAATCTCTCTTATTTTCCATGTTACAAAAGTCTAAAAAGGGGATTTTTCATCATAACCACCCTGTAATTTTTACTCTGTAAGAGAGAGAGAAAAAAAGCAACTGTTTAAAAAGTGAGATTAGAGCTCTTGCATAGCTTTTTATAAATTCTTTTCGATAAATATTTGCAGCAAGGGTTCTATAAAAGATTTAGTGAAGATCCTTATAATAGAATATGTAATTAAGCTTCAGGGGAAAAGCTTTCAACTAAGTTCCCTTTTTTCCACTTGCCTTGATAATACCTAGCTAGATAGCAGGTTAGTAAGATGACACTATAGTAAGCAGATATCATCCAGCCTTGTTCTGGCCCTAGCTTTGGTAGATAGACACATATGTAAACTGGTCCAATAAAACAAAACCAAAGTAAAATAGGGTTAACTAGAGCTAAAAAGCGAGTATCTCCTGAGGCTATTAAAACAGCACTTACTTGCCATGCCAACCCTTTAAATACTAAGTAGATGAAAACATAACGAATAGAAAGAGCTACCAGGTCTTTTAACTGAGTTAAATCGATATTAGAATCTGCGCTTAAAGCTAAATCATTAGCCCAGTGTTGTGCAGTCAGAAAAATATCAGTGACAATGTGAGGGTAAATAAGCAAGGGGAAGGCAATTAATCCACAAAACACTAAGTAGGTTTTGATACTAGTATATAATGCTGTACGGATGGTGTCCCATTTTTTAGCCCCAATCAAATTTCCTGTAATAGCGATCAAAGCTTTCATCAAACTTTCACCACAAAATGATAGAAAGATAAGGACGGTTTGACAGATCCCAGCTATAGTCATATGATCGGTACTGATTTTACTCATTAAAAGGTAAAAAAGAGATATTCCAGCTAATTCTAACGTATAAGAGAAGGCGAATGTACTTCCTAGTTTAATACAGCGTTTAAATAAATCTGGTATAAAGCGCGGCGTTCGAGTTTGGTACTCCTCATCCATTTTCTTATTAAGGAAAAAGCAAAGTAAAATCAATGCGTAAAGAGTCTGACTAATTCCTGTAGCTATTGCGGCTCCTTGAACTCCCATCGAGGGGATAAATCCTGGAATACCAAAGATAAATAAGTAATCTAGTGTAATATTCGAAAAATTACTGATAACAGCTACCCAAATGAGTAGTTTTGTTTGGCCTCGACCTAAATAAAAAGAACTGAGAGCGGATGCAAATGGGTAGGCTACTCCAAAGAGCATAATCCACTCGAAATAAGTTTTTTCTAGTGTATAATTTTTAGCCTCATAAAAAGTAGAATAGATCGCTTCGCCACCCCAAATTCCAATCGGAATAAAGAAAAATGCTGATAAGAGACTGAACCAAATCATCTGCCAAGAAGGAGCTGCCACCATATCCTTTTGGTTAGATCCATTATACTGCGCAACAAATACCTCAGCCATGCTAGCTATAAAATTGGCACCTTCTATGAACGTCCAGGAAAGAATAGCGCCATTAACAGCGGCATTAAACGCATCCTGGCTGTAGAACGCTAAAAAAAGGCGATCCACAAAAAACATCATGATCCAGCAAAAGTAAGAAACCATTAAAGGATAAGAGATGCTCCACAGTTCTCTGAAGCTTCCAGGATAATAGCGCGTTAAAGTCATAATCTTTGTAATATAGTCTTAATTAAGAGGTCTAGTTCTTGTTCTCTACATCCATTGTCAGTTGGCTTTTCTTTTTTATCCAAATCTTTCTTATAAGAAAAGCTGTAATCGCAATTAAGAATATGCTGAAAATAAGGATATTAAATGTTTTAACTTTCTCAAGCAAGAGATCATAATTCTTGCCAACTGTATATGCAAGATAAAATAGAGTAGAGTTAGAAATAAGACAGGCGATGCCATCACTTAAAATAAACTTACCAAAATGCATTTTCATCATACCAGCTGTAATAAATAGAGCATTACGTACACCAAAAGGGATAAATCGCCCAATAAGCAGTACTAAAAAGCCCCTTTTATCATAAAAACGGGATACTTGCTCAAATCTTTCCTTTGGTACCATTTTGGAGAACCATTTGATTTCCCACAGTTTAGGCCCTAAAAGACGCCCTAGCCAATAAGCTTCCCAGTCAGAAAGATAGCAACCCAAAAATACTCCTAAAAAGAGTTTAGTTGTGTTTTCAGGAACCACAGTACTTGCTAGTACCCCACTTATAATCAGCATTAAGTCCTCACTAATAGGGACATTAAAGCCTGCTAGCATTAAAGCTCCGAATATGATCCAGTGAGCGTAATCTGCATTATTGTGAATTAAGTTGACAAGGTGGTCAGTAAAATGAACAATGTAATCAAAAAAGTTTGCAAAAGCTTCCATAGTTGTATAAATTGGGATAGATTGCTTTAAATAAAATTCAGTTATATAAAATCAAAAAAATGTTATATCTTAATTTTTATAATTTTATTGTTTTTAAAATTTTTTACCAATGAAAAAATCGATACATTTCATCTATTTAATAGTTTTTTTATTCAGTTTTTTTCTGCTAAGTTTATCCAAAAGCTCTGTAGAGCAAATGAGGTTGGCGCTTACAAGTTTTTGGGTTGGTTCATGGCAGTCGGTAGGGTTGCTATACGGTAACACTACAGACTATCTTTCAGCAACGCAAACTTTAGCTATTGAAAATCAACAGCTAAAAACGCAGATTCAACAAATCAAAGGGCTTTTACAACAAACTTGGTATACAAATCAGCAGATGTTGCAAATTTTAAATGCTAAGTCCCTAAGTAGAACTTCTGCACTGGAAAGACGATTAACAGAGCAATTAGAGCTTGTACAAATGCATAGTCAGTCTTTAGCAGCTCAGGTTATTTTTCGCAATCCTTCTGTTCGTACTCATATGTGCTGGATAAATATAGGTTTTGAAAATAACCAAAAAATAGGCTGCGAAGTTATAGCAAAAAATAGTCCCGTTGTTGTAGGTAATGCAGTTGTCGGGGTCGTTGATTATGTGGGAAAGGAACAGTCAAGAGTAAGACTATTGCACGATCCTCAATTGAAAATTGCTGTAAGAGTAGCACGAGGTTTTGCCAAATATCAGTTGTTAGCACAACAAAGCTATGTGTTAGCACAAGGACTCCATTTTCTAGATAAAGATGACATTAGCCCTAAATTACAAGAACAGATTAAAATCGATCTAAAGTTACTGCAAGATAGTCTAGATGGTTCCCTTGCTAAAGAAAGTGTGCAATTAGCAAAAGGGGTTTTGGCTGGAAGTTTCTACCCAGAATGGAGAACTTGGAAGGGAGTTTTGAAAGGCTATGGGTTCAATTATGATTTTGCTGATGAAGAAGGGCCTGCACGAGATTTAAGAACTGGTAAAATTATAGGCCATACAAGTCGAGCTGGCAATGTTCCTCTTATACAAAAAAATGACCTTTTAGTCACAACAGGTATGGATGGCATCTTTCCCGCGGGATTGGCTGTTGCATATGTTTCACACGTACCCCTTTTAAAGGAGGGAAGCTATAGTTATGAAATAGAAGCAGTTCCCGTAATTGACCAATTAGATGAGATTTCACAAGTTTTTGTCTTACCCCCACAGAATTTCGACCTGAAATTAGAGCAAACTATTACAAATGGCTAAATAAATTGATAATCCTTTGTCGCTATACTGCTCTATCGGTTACTATACAAACTTTTCATTTATATCTAGTAAAGCTTAAATTATAAAAAAATTATGATACCTATTTCATTAGCAGCAGCTTTCCTGATTTATTTAGGGGGGACTCTTGTATTTATATTTACCTTTTGGCTTTATAATCACTACTATCATACTAAGAACAGGATTATGCCTTTGCCGCAACAACTTTTTGTTTGTGAGTATTGCCAAATAACCTACTTAGATGATCCTATTAAAAAGACCACACGCTGCCCAACCTGCTCCTCATTTAATAAGAATAACCGTTATGAAGTGAAAAAGCAGGGTTAATTTTTTATAAAAGATTATTAATTTAGGATATCAATTCTAGAGACAAATACTTTGTATCAATAGCATACATGACTTTTATGATTTCTTATCATATGTTCAAGGAAATATTTAAAAGCTTTAGCAACATCAGAATGCCTTTGAGTGGGTTGTTTCTCCCAAAGATTAAATTTTTTCTCCCAATCTTCCATAGAACTGCGTATTTTAATTTCACAAGGATTTGCCAAGTAAGAAGATTTCACTTTTTGATAGTCTAGTCCTATAATATATAAATCTTTTAAGTTATTCCAAGTAAGGTTAGTAATTCCTATTTTTTCTTGAATTTTTTGTTCATGGAGTTGAACCGTGTAATTTTGGTCTCTATATGCTGCTTTTAATAACATTTGCTTAAGAGGAAGTTCATATTCCCATTTAATTTTATTTAGCTCTTCTAATAGCTGCTGTATTGGTCTTGTATATTTTGAATCTTTAGAAAAATCACTAGCTTGAATACCTACTAATCCATAAAATTTTTGCTTTATATTAAGAGCTGCAGGTCTTTGAAGACTTTTGCTCCAATTTTCTAATATATTTTTAACTTTTTCTATAAGCTCACTAGTTAATAAAATGTGAATCTCCTCTTGATTCTCTATCTCTTTAAGCGCAACTAATAATCTTGCTTGTTCATCTAGCATATAGGCAAGTGTTTTAAAACCGTTAAGTATACGGTCTCTCTCAAATTTGTTTAGGGAAGAAGTTTTCAAGTCTTCGCAACTTTCAAGTTCTTTAAGAGATATATTTAGCACTATAGGAACCAATATGTTTTGATAGGAGCGTTTGTCTAGAGAAAGGCTACCACATATTTTTCGGTATAATGTCTCCTTATATTCTTTTATGACTTGGTCCCATAATTTACAGACCCTTTTACTTTGATCTAACTCAAATTCCTTGATATAAAAAAAGATATTATGAAGTATTTCTTTTGGCAATAATTGATTGATATTGAGCATGTTATTGACTTTTTGGAATTTTTGATAACTAATAATTTAAAGATTATAAACAATAATTAATGATAAAATAGCTTGTATATTTTGATAAAGCATTAACTTTAATAAAAATATTCAAAGATAATTCTTAAGTATGTTTTGGAATTTATTGGACTGCACGGTAGAATTTATATTCTTGAATAGTTTTCCTTAGATCATCTCTAATTTAATATCTCTTCTCTTGTAATTTATTATTAGAGTTAAATAATTTATATTATTTTTTTAGCATGACAACAGTAGCATGACGTCCCGTAACTTTATCGCGCCGATAGGAGTAAAAATTATGAACATCGCTGTAAGTGCACAATTGAGCAATTTCAATATGCTCGGGAAGAACCCCACTGTCCATCAGTTGCTGCTTACTTGCTTCCCATAAGTCAAAGTAAAAAGGTTTTACTTGATATTTCCACAAATATTCAGGGAATTCTCTCTTATAATTTATAAATTCAGAGGCTTCTGGGCCAAGACTAGGGGAAATGCAGACTAAAAGATTTTGAGGGAGCGATCCATAGATTTTTCCCATTTTTTCAATTGTCTTCGCATAAATATTTTGTACGTTTCCTTTCCAACCACAATGAATATTTGCTATTACGTGGTTCACTGGATCGTAAAAAATAGCAGCTTGACAATCTGCATGTTGTATAACCAGCGCTATGTTATTTTGCTCAGTTATTAACCCATCTCCTTGCAGCGATTCCTGAGCATTGGTTTTATCAATAGGAATAATATTTATTCCATGTAATTGCTCTAAGTATATAGAAAGCTTTGATTGAACAATATTTTCAATTAGACTTCGATTGTAAATAACGGTTTTTATATCATCCCCTGTATGGAGGCCCACATTTAAGCCACTATATGGAATGGGACTTATTCCTCCATGTCGAAGAAATACACCATGTTTTAAGTTTGGTATGCCTTGCAGAAGATTAAATTCCAACCATTTAATAGTATCGTTTAATTTTTTTTCTATCATTTTAAATTGTTTTTTTTGATTTTTATTTTATTTATCTTTATTTATTAGTTTAGTTAATAAATGTTATTGGTGTGCTTTATGTTCAAAAAAGAAAAAATTCCTGCCAAATCTAAGGACGTAAAAAAGCTATCTTTCATAGGGATTGGATCTAAGGATACAGATAATAAGGTAAAATCTTTCCCAAAGAAAATCAGATTTAGAGAAAGTCAAAAGAAGTTTCCAGCAATATCCTTTCAAAAAATAGATGAAATAGCCAAAGATAGATCATTTAATAAGGTTAATATTATTTTTAGAGAAATTTCTTTATTTGTAAATCATCCTCAATTTAGGCAAATGAGAAGCTTATTGCAAGGGCTAAATATTAACACAAATAGATTAAGGAAGGAACAGATAGGCGTATTAGATGTTGTTTTAGAATCATTAGTACAACTAATATCCTCTTCTGAAAATCAACATAGAGAATTTGCGAGTGAATGGCAAACTTCAGAAGGGCGATCCATTATAAATCAAAGTCTTCCTATTTTAAAAGATTATGTCAAAAATTATCCCGCAGAATTGCAAGAGATAAGCAATTCAGATATTATGCAAAGACAACAATTACAAGCATATATGAACAAATTAGAGTCCAAAGTTGATTGGTTTATAGCACATTTCAACCGCTTAGATACGCTTATTTTACAAAAATAGGTTTGACAATTGCCTACTTAACCTAGCGTTAGGGCTATTTGCTGAAATTTGTGCATTAAGTCTCGATAACGAGCTGCTTCTTCAAATTTCATCGCTTTGGCGGCTTTTTTCATTTCTGCTTCATACTCTTTAATCTTAGATTGAATCTCTTTTTCAGACAAATAGTGACCAGCCTCTTCACTCGCCATGACTAATTCTTGTGTACCGGGAGGTGCATAAGTCGGTTCTTCATTTTGTGGAACTAAGTCAGGGCCAATCTCTTTAATAACTGTACGGGGAGTAATGCCATGTTTTTTGTTATGCTCCTCTTGCAATTTACGACGATTCTTTGTGATCTCTAAAGTTTCTTTGATAGCCTGTGTTTCATTATCAGCATACATGATTACGCGCCCTTCTGCATTACGCGCAGCACGTCCACATGTTTGGATAAGAGAGGTTTTGCTACGTAGAAAGCCTTGCTTATCAGCATCAAGAATAGTTACTAAAGAAACCTCGGGAATATCAAGACCCTCCCTAAGTAGGTTGATTCCTACTAAAACCTCAAATTCCCCTTTTCGAAGATCCTGTATAATTTGGGTCCGTTCTAATGTATCAATATCAGAATGCAAGTACTTCGCTTTGATATTAAGCTCTAATAAGAATTGAGTAAGTTCTTCAGACATCTTTTTAGTAAGTGTCGTAACTAGAACACGCCCTTTTTTCTTAGTATGAATTCTAATTTCTTCTAAGGCATCATCAATCTGCCCAGAAGCTGGTCTCACCTCAATAATAGGATCTAGTAATCCTGTAGGGCGTATAATTTGCTCAACAACTTCTCCTTCTGCTTCTTGTACTTCCCATGGGCTAGGTGTTGCTGAAACGTAAATCACTTTGCGCATGCGTGCATAAACTTCCTCAAAGCGAAGCGGGCGATTATCAAAAGCAGAAGGAAGACGGAAGCCATATTCTACTAAAGACTGTTTACGTGCGCGATCTCCATTAGCCATGGCATGGAGCTGAGGAATTGTTTGATGGGATTCATCAACAATCATTAAGAAGTTTTCAGGGAAATAATCGATTAGGCAGGGGGGAGGGGAACCTGGTGGGCGACTACCGAAATGGCGAGAGTAGTTTTCAATGCCATTGCAAAAACCCATCTCTCGTAACATTTCAAGATCATATTTAGTACGTTGTAAGATTCGTTCTCTTTCTAAGAGCTTAGAAGTTTCCTCAAAAAATTTAGAACGGTCTTGCAATTCAGCCTCAATCTTGCGAATCGCTTCCATCCGTACATCCTCTGGAGTCACGTGATGAGAACCAGGATAAATTACGGTTTTTTCAAGTCGCCTTTTCACATGGCCAGTTAAGGGGTCAATTTCACTAATTCGCTCTAATTCTTCATCAAAAAATTCTAGGCGTAAAGCAAGATCCTCCTCATAAGCAGGAAATACCTCTAGAACATCCCCCCTTACCCTAAATTTTCCACGTGAGAAGTCGATATCATTTCGATCATAATGAATTTCAACTAGATGAAAAAGCAGTTCATCTCGTTTATAGTTTTGGCCTACTTTCAACTCAATATTCATTACCTTATAATATTCAGGCATGCCTAAGCCATAAATACATGAAACTGATGAAACGATAATAACATCATCCCGTTCAAAAAGGGAACGTGTGGCACTTAGACGTAGACGATCAATTTTGTCATTGATCGCCATATCCTTTTCAATATAGGTATCGCTACGAGCAATATAAGCTTCGGGCTGATAGTAATCGTAATAAGAGACAAAGTATTCAACAGCATTATTGGGGAAAAATTGCTTGAATTCCTGGTACAATTGAGCTGCTAATGTTTTGTTGTGAGCTAATATCAATGTAGGGATCTGTGCTTTTGCTATGACATTAGCCATTGTATAGGTTTTACCAGAACCTGTAATTCCCAGTAACACTTGAGCACGCTTTCCTTGTTCTAGTCCTGCTACTAAACTCTTTATAGCTGTAGGTTGATCCCCACTTGGAGGAAATGGTGTCTTCAAATGAAACATATAGAAATCCAAATTTATTCTTGCGTTGTTTGTTTCTTTTTATCCTCGTTGCGTTGCTCTTGTTCTAAGCGTCCTAGTTCATTATCGTCAAAACAAACAAACTTTAAAAATCGCTCAAAAACAGGAAATGCTTGGCAAACTTGACGAGCCATCTCTTGTGCAACAAAGCGATAATTAGGATGTCCAGCAGGAGTTGATCGTAATTCACATAACCATTGCAAAGAGCGCAAGTTAATATGGAAATACCAACGGATATTGTAAGCCATAGGAACAACATATTGTGCTTCCTCTGGAAGTTCAGCTGCAATCGAATCATAAGCATTCTTAGCTTGCTCTAAGGCTTCGCGGTAAGCATGCTCCATTTTAGTTCCTAGAATTTCGGGTGGTAAATAATAACTGTAATCACAAGTTAACAATTGACGGTCTTGAGTTAAGGTGCGGTGCCTTTGTAAATCACGATAGATTCCAAAGTCTGCCACAATTTCAAAGGTGAATTCTGCATGCTCTAAAGCTCGTGGTGATTTATGACGACGGTTTTCCCTATAGCTGCTCGCTGCATCAAAAATTCGTGTAAGTTCATCTTCTGGAAGTTGTGCACAATAAAGCTCTAGACTCATTAAACTTTGGTTAGAATAAGGGTAAAGTAGGCTTGCAGCGACTTTGCCAACAGCATCGGGATTGTAACTGACTAATTTGACGTATGCACATTTAGATTTGAAGTCAATCTCTTCTGGTTCTTGCGAACATAGTTGAGCTAATTGTTTTAAGCTAGTTTGAGTAGCTTCTTGAAATTGTTGAAAGCCTTGATAATGTTTATGAGTTAAGTCAGCTCTTTTAATGAAAGAAGGAATCACTTTGTAAAGCTCATTAAAAGCTTGTTTCCCGATATCTTGCATTTCAGCTAAATTATGAGAATGTAATTTGCGGATCAAACCTTCAAAAAAACGACCATTACCATAAAGACCCATATTAGTTAGTGTGCTGGCAGGTAAAAGGCCCCTTAAGCAATCTAGAACTCTAGCACGTAGCGCTGCTGTGTATGCTGCCTTTGATATATTTTCTTCTTTGGGAAATTTAGCTTCCATTAGCTCGGTTAAAGGAGGAATCAATTCACTATAGGTGTCGAACAACATGTTACATGTCTTGACATAAAGGTCTCTATAGGCTGATATCATTAACGTTGGTTCACGATAGAAAAGGTACTCATTATGAATTTTTTGGTCAAAATAGATGTAACGAGTTGACTTTTCTAAAGGGGATCCTCCAATACGACAATCTTCAATTACTTTACAAGCAATCATAGAAACATATTCAACAGCTAGGTGGGCTCCTCCTAACTCTGCAATAGAGTCATCACCATAGCCATCAAGAATGCGATCATAAAAACTTTGTGCTTTTTTGATTCCTTCAAGCTGGGCCTTTGGATTGCTTGTCTGGTTTGCAATCGCATCGAAAGCAAGCTCTTCACTGGCAATGAACTCTTTTAGAAGGAGGGAACGTAATCCAAGTGCAGAGCGGGAATAACGAGAAAATAATGCTCCTTTAATAACTTCCGGAAGGTTGTGAAGGACGAAGATATTACCATCAGTGTTAGATACGTATTGTTCCAGAGTCTTAATTTGATTAGGAGTAAAGGCCTCGTAATCTTCAAACATAAAAATTCTCCAATGAATCTTGTTGGCTATTTAGTAAATATAACAAACATATATATTCACATAATTGGGAACAGCAATCAACCGAAAAATAAATTTATAGAGAAAAGAGAGAGTCTAAAAGAAAGAAGCCTGTCTCTATGACAGGCTTCTGAAAAAAAATAGTTAGCAACGCTAAAATTAGAAGCGGTAGTAAGCGCCAACTGAAAGGTGACGGTGCTTTAGAGATTTGTTATCATTAACTTTTTTCTTAGCAACTTTTGCCATTTTCCCTTCAACTTCAAGATGGAAGTTATCAGTTATAGCGTAACAACCTTTTACAGCAGCACCTTTAAAGTTTGTGTTGCCGTAAGGAATTTTATCTGCATTATTGTGCCCAATACCTTGGTTATCGTAGTCACAGACTGCTTGCTTAAGAACATGTTGGTAATTTACATCAACGTTCCATGAGCCTTCTTTGTTAAGTTTTTCATCCCCAAATATCGCGCCAATGTACCAAGCTTTGTTCTCTTTTTTCTTAGAAACTTCATGCTTTTTAGCTGCATGATTGATTAAGTAAGCGCCATAAGCTTTAACAGGCACTCCAATCATTTCAGGGTCGAATCTATAACCTAAAGTAACTTGGGAGTTACGATATTGCCAACGTTTTGCATTTTTATCAGCTTTAACGGTAGGATCTAGGAAAGGGTTACCTCTAGAATCTTCTGAAAGAGGAACATCTTTTCCACGCTTAGTAATACTGTTCATAGAGTACTTAGCATAGAAGCCTGTATCCATGATATCAGTCAAACCAACTTCACCCATCCAACCAAAGTGGGAAACATAATTGTCAATTAGAGTTGGGCCTGCTCTTAAGTAAGCTTTGCCTACACCTTCGAAATTACGCGCAAATTTTAGCAAAACACCATCAAAGTTAGAGTCAAATTGGATCTTAGAATCAAAAAGATCTTTTGATTTTTGACGACCAATCTCAACATCAAGACGACACATATCATCATCACAAATGTTCATTCCAAAGTAAGCTTTCTCTAAGCCTAGGTTGTTATTAGAACCAGAACCAGCACGAGCATTCAAATTAGAGTTGGTAGCTCCATTTCTCTTATTTCTATCCCAGCCCATGTCGTTCTTCATTTTGAAGCCAACCATAGCCCATGTTGTTTCTGATTTGTAAGAAGCCCAAAGTTTTGGAACAATTTTATATTCGTTTTTGTCAAATGGAGTGCCGTTTCCTACTCTATTTTCACTGCCTTGCTTTTCTGTAATGCGGTGATATTCGACACCTACTTCCCCACCAATAGTGAGGCTGCCTTCCCCATATTTATCACTCAAAGAAACATTGCGCTTAGTCTCTAAATAATTTTTGACTGCATCAACGTCTTGTTTTTGTACTTCAGCAACGGCAACAGCATTAGCTGCTAATAAAGCCATAGGAAGTAAAAATTTGAGTCTCTTCATATAAACTCCCATATAATGTTTTTTCAATTTTGTTTTCATTTGTGTCTTGTTCTTTACCATTTAGAAAGAGTATGGAATTATAATTTATAAAAAATGTTTTTTAATTACTTCCTTTAAAAAAAGAAATAGTATGCCAAAAAAAAGATTAGTATTTTCTTAAGGCAATGCTATTGCTTTTGTTCATTATATTGTCCGAGCTGCGGCTACTTTACTGGGTCATAAATAACCCTCAATATGTTCCCCTTTATATAGGACATATATTTTTTTTGCAAATAACTTTATTGATTTTTTAGTCTATTGGAAACAAGATTAAGGATCTTACCCATTAATTAGCTAATATTGTAAATCACATCTTAACTTTTAAAATAGCTTATACTGAATTTAGATGATTTGTTTTTATACGCTAACTTGCTAGGAAAGCGTTTTGAAAACCTTTGGAAAAAGGCCTATTTTACCAGAAGATTAAAGCGCCTCTAATTGCCGATACCATTCAACATTTGAAATTTAATTGAAATTTTTTGTCTTAAATCGATATAATACGGATATTTTTAGATCTGTTTTTTAACCACGAATAGGTAAAAAGCTAGTTTGCCACCCTTGTTACAAACAAATTAAGGAAATACTAATGAGTTACTTGGAAGAGTTTCAATTGCATATAAGTCAGCATCGTTACCCTAAGCTTATGCCATTATGGGAGGAGTATTGCGCTAACGACCAAGTTGACAGCAAGGAATTATTACGAATCTTACAGATCATTCGAGGCTCAGAATTCGCAGAACCATTTGGCAAAAAAGTTGAATTAACTCTTCCTCTCTGGCAGACTATTACAGAAGCCAATATCAAGGGAGAAATTCTCAAATATATTTTAGATCTTCAAACAACCAATTCAAAGCACCTTGCAGATATTGCTTATGATTATTTAAAAGAAAAATACAGCACAGATAAATACTTCAATGACAAAATCCGTTTAGTAGGTCTTAAGCAGAAAGAATCTTTTCAAGGGGCAATCAGAAATTATGAGCTTTTAACTCACCTCAACGTAGGTAAATTTGTTTATCATAATGGAGGATGGGGTACAGGTGAAATTGTCGATTTATCATTAGTACGAGAGCAAATTATTGTAGAATTTGAAAATTTATCTGGTCGTAAAGAAGTTGCGTTTGAACATGCTTTTAAAACCCTCATACCTCTATCAGATATTCACTTTTTAGTAAGACGTTTTGGTGATCCTGAAGCTTTGGAGCTCGAAGCTCGTAAAGATGGCCCTGCTATTATTAAAATGTTGCTACAAGATTTAGGGCCTAAAACAGCAGCTGAGATTAAAGATGAAATCTGCGAAGTTGTTATTCCTGAAAAAGATTGGTCCAAGTGGTGGCAGTTGACACGCGCAAAATTGAAAAAAGATAATCGTATTGAAACTCCTGAATCAATTCGTCAGCCATTTCGCCTAAGGTTTGAAGAGCAATCTCATGAAACCCGTTTAGTAAACAAACTAAAAGATGTAGAGAGTTTGGATCAATTTATTCAAGAAGGTTATAATCTCATTTATGATTTTCCTGAGTTAACTAAGCAGGTTGATCTTAGAAACAGTTTCCTTTCTTTGATTACTAATAAATTAAGTACTCCTAATTTATCAGAAATTCAAACTGTGCAATTGCTCATATTGCAAGATGATGTTGCTGGCAACAAGAATAGCGAAATTGATAAGATTGTTATGCAGCATACTGCTTTAGATAAGTTGATACAGGATGTAGAAATCACAGCTTTTAAGAAAAAATTATTAACTACAGCTCGCAGTAGACGAACAGATTGGGATAAACTTTTCTTAAATCTTTTGTTTTTGTTACCACACCACTCCTTGCGCGACTATATCTTCAAAGAGTTGTCACAAGTAAGCACTCTTAATCAGTTGAAAGAGCGTTTGAATACTCTTTTGAATAACCCAACAGATTATCCAACAGCTTTTGTATGGTATTTTCAAAAAGTAATGGCTCCTCAACCTGTACCTTTACAAGACAATGAGCATGTTGCCCATTTTTTTGAATCCTTTTTAATCTTATTGCATAATGTTGAATCACAAGCTAAGTATAGGGAGCTAACACGTAAAATATATACTATTTTATCAGCTAATAGATATGCGATTGTACGCAACATCATAGAAAAATCAAGCTATAGTCAAGTAGAAGAGTTTTTATTGCTTGCAACAAAGTGTGAAACTTTATCTGACCACGATATTAAAATTCTATATTCTTTAGCTGAAGTTGTCTATCCAGCATTAGCCAAGAAGAAGAAGAAGCAAGAAGCGGAAGGAGAAGAAACTCTTATCTGGACTACAGAAGAGGGTTACCAAAAAATTAAAGAGCGCCTTAATCAGATTGCTACTGTGGAAACGGTGGATAACGCGAAAGAGATTGAAGCTGCTCGTGCCTTAGGAGACTTACGTGAAAACTCTGAATTCAAGTTCGCGTTAGAACGTCGTTCCCGTTTACAGGCTGAAATGGCAACTTTAGGTAAGCAGTTAGGGCAAGCACGTATTCTTACTCGTGAAGACATCAATACAGATACAGTTGGAGTCGGTAGCGTTGTATCGTTAACAGATGCTCAAGGGCAGACAACACGTTATACCTTATTAGGGCCATGGGATGCTAACCCTGATAAAAATATTCTGTCAGTACAATCAAAATTTGCTCAAGCTATGCTAGGATTGCATGAAGGTGAATCCTTCCATTTCCAAAATGAGAACTATGTTGTAAAACAGATTAAAAGTTATCTTAATGAGCCATCTGAAGCCACAATTTAAGAGTTTTGCTTAAAAAAATCCTTTCCGTTTAGTAAGCTCCTTTAGGATAGGGAAAGCTTCTAAACGGATTATTTTTCTTAAAAATTTCCCTTCTCAGGAGAAACATGATTAAATTAGTTATCGCAACTCACAATACACATAAGTTGCGTGAATTTCGAACCATGTTGAAGCATTTGCCACAATTTGATATTTTGTCTCTCCATGCATTTGCTGATTGCAAAATGCCAGAAGAAATAGGAAATTCTTTTGAAGAAAATGCAAAACTTAAAGCACAACATATTGCTAAAGCTACCAATTGCCTTACTTTAGCTGATGACTCTGGATTGATTGTCCCGGCTTTAAACGGAGCTCCTGGTATTTATTCTGCTCGTTATGCAGGACTACACGCGACTGACAAGGATAATCGTGCTAAATTGCTAGGAGAAATGTCTCATTTGAAAGATGAGGAGCAACGTTATGCCTATTTTGAGTGCTGTTTAGCTTTAGCTTTTCCTAATGGTAAAATAAAGCTTGCAAAAGGAACTTGCTTAGGTACTGTTGCAAATGAAGAAAAAGGTAGTCAGGGCTTTGGTTACGATTCTTTGTTTATCAAAGAAGGTTATCATCATACTTTTGGTGAAATTGACGAAAATACAAAGAGTAGAATTTCACACCGTCGCAAGGCGATTGACAGCTTGTTACATATCTTAGAGACACTTAGGCCTAATGAAATATTATGTTGATGGGTATAACCTTCTTTTTCGCCTTAATCCAACCTTTCGTACTTATAAAAAGATACGTGACCTCCATACTGTACGCAATAAACTTATTCATGAGTTAAGTGATAAAGTCACCTTATTAGAACTTAATCTCACCTTAGTTTTTGATGGAGCTGATGAATTTGATAATTTTTCCCGTTCCCATTTTCAAGGTCTAGATCTCATCTTTACCCCCTTGGGTACTTCAGCGGATGACTATTTTATAACTCTATTACAGAAAGTCACCCACCCTCAGCATTATACTATGATCACTAATGACCGAGAGCTCCTTAATAAAAGTCACTCGTTAGGTGCATGTGTGCTGCGTGTCGATGATTTTTATGACTGGCTAACGCAGGTTTATCGTCGTGCTGCTAGAAAAAGAAAAGCTTTAGATTTTCAGGAAAGGGCTCCATCTGTAGTTGCGTATTCCGATTACGACTATTATCATGAAATCTTTGAAGAGCGTTTAGAAATAGGGGAGAAACAAGAGTACAACTTTAAACCGGACCAGATTCAAGTTGCCCAGTTAGGTCGAAAAAGTAAAATAAGTGCTAAAACTAAAGCCTCAACTCTTGAAGAGGCAAAACGTCTCGGTCCAGAAGAGCAGCGTTGGCTATTACTTTTCGAACAAAATAATTTGGATGATTTATAAAAAATCATTCAATTGCAGTGGTATGCTATCAATTTATGACTATATTCATTTAAGAATAACCAAACTTATTGTAGATCCATCGAATAGGTTTTGGCAGTCTATCCATCTTGCGGTTATGTGTTGCAGAATCATCACTCTTTTTAGAGATTGCATAAGGGTCAAAGCAATAGACTACACAGCGGTTTAAATATGAAGTTTGTTCATTTAAATTTTTCTTAAATGATCTAGAAATACTGAAATAGAGTTGATTGCTATCAAATTCCGTAGGCCATAAGATTTCTTGAAGTTCATTTTTTTCCTTTAAAGAGATCTCATAAGTATTAACTAAATTTGCTGATTTCAAATCGTAAATATTTTTTTGTAGTTTATACGAATCATTAAGAGTATCTTGAAGTAGAAATAAAGTGGTGAATGACTGACTTTCTATCCTAAAATGTTTTTTAGCATCAAAACCTAAGCTAAACTGATCCTCTGGAAACTCTATTAAAATTTTATTTTGTTCAAATTTTCTTTCAAAATCTATCTGAAAGAACCTAATTTCGTATCCAGTAGTTAATTTTTTTGTTAAATACAATAGATTATTCCTAAAATCTATTTCATAGTCCTCATAATTTAAAGAGGAAGAGATTGTTATTTCCCCCATTAACTCCTTTTCTAAGGAATCAAGTGAGCAACGTTCCCAATTTATTTTAAATTGATCTGCAGGGACCACAGAATTGACTTTTGCTAAATCTAGGTATGATTCAGATAAACTAAACGCATGCGATTCTATTTTTGAAATTAATTGCTGTGATGCTCGGTTAAAAATATAAGTTATTGAATGCTCTTGTTTTTCAAAACATCCACCAATTATGACATTGTTATTAAAATCAACCTTTTGGCAATTTTGTTCTAGTTTATAAGAAACGCTTTTTTTTGTACCCACTTCCCAAAGTGTTATTTGGTTTAGATAGCCTCCACTTGTGATGTAAGGGTATTTTACTTGAAAGCACTGAGAGGCTTTTACCTTATCTGTATTACAAGTTGGATTAAAAACCTGTAGTATCTTCCCCGTTTGAAGATCTACTAGAGCAAAAGCAGGATGGTCCAAGATACCATGCATGAGAAGGTACTTGTCAAAGATTCTATTAGCAGCAAATGATCTCTTTTCTTTAATGCTAGAAAGGGAAAATTTATGATAAATTTCAAAGCTATTTTCTAGAAAAAGTTTAGTCGTAGGTACACCCTTTCGAAGATTCTTAGAACCTATATAAACCCCTTTCCAACTTTCTGAGCTAAATTGTTTATCTAAGGATTCTTGAATACATAAGAGTTTCCAAGTAGAAGGGTCATTTGCCGCTTGAAACCATTTTTGACATACTTGTGTTGCTTGCATCAAATCTTTATGATCAAGATAGGAAAATATTTGTCCTAATATCTCTTTGGGAAGAAGTGAAAAATTGTTTGAATTCATATCAATTATTTGATTTTTTTATTAAAATGATTTACATTGTAATTGATATTTATTTTTAAATCAATAATTCAATTTGGTTAATCTCTAATTGTCTATATTATATCGATGAAAAGAGTTAAATACCTTGTGAAAATAGGTTGCTATGATGTGACGTTTCTTAGTCTTAACAGTAGGAGGACTAAAGTTGAGCAGTGTAGCTTTGCCTATGGTATTAAGAGTTAATAAATGGTCTTCATCTGTATCAAAACGATCATTTCCTAATTCGTAATATTTGTCCTCAACTTTCTTACCAGTAATTTTATAAAAATGATTTAACTTCCCATCCTTGCTATAAACAGCTTTGCAAATTGTATCTTTATTTTGCCTCGAACAGACTGTAAAGGAGTGATCAAATACTCGAAGCCTAGGAGCCGAAAAACTTTTTTCAAAACGGATTGCTACAGACAGGGGATCTTCAATAAAAAGCAGCTTTCCATTTTGACCAAATAGGGAAATTTTTGTAATTTGCGAAGAATTAGTTTGAATACAGTACAAAAAACCCTTATCGAAATCTATAGTATGTTTATCGTTGTCTGAGCTGTAGTCTAATTTGATTTTCATTATAGGTTCTAATTTTCCAGACAGTTGCCATCGTTCCCAACGAATTTCTAATTCCTTCAAACAACTGTCTTTTTTAATAAAAGCAAAGTCAAGATACTTGTCAGATATGTAAAAAGTATGAGCTGATAAGGTTGAAATGTGGTCTTTTGATTTACGATCAAAGACATAAATTTCAGGTGCAGTTCCCTTTTTTAAATTTCCCCCAACCAAAATTTGTTCATTAAAAGAAATTTTTTGGCATGCACCCTTCATTTCGTAAAATGATACGGGATTAGAGGTCCCAACTTTCCAAAGAAATATTTTACCTTTGTTGTCACCAGTTGCAATATAAGGATAATTCATTTGAATACTACTAACAAGGCCTTGACCTACTCCTTTTATAAGGAAGTATTGTAATGGTCTATGAGTAGAAAGGTCCCATAGAGCAAACGAATGGTAGTGAATGTCGCCGTAGGTAATGAAGTAATTATCAAAAATTTTAACATGGTCATAATAGATAGAGAGGTACTTTGTGTTAGTTTCAATCGCATAATTCAGGTTTAAAGAGGATCTTTCTGTATAATGCTCATTCGACCAATTAATATGGCGTGCATAATGAAGTTTCCAATTAGAGCTATAAAATTGTTGGTTTAAAGATTCTTGTAGACATAGCCTCTTCCATAAGCTAGGACTTTGTATAGCATGATGCCACTGCTTGCATACCTGAGAGCAATTTGAAATTTCAGTTGCGTTTAGATAAGAAAAGATAAGTTCTAAGGAAAGGTCTGGAAGATAAGCGAAATTATTTGGTAACATATAAAGTCCCCATTGTTATGATAAAATCTTTGGCGAGCTATAAGAGTTAACAAATTGCTAGCTTACTTTAACTCCATAAAAGTGGTGAGGGAAAATAGCGCCTCAAATAGAAATATATAAATACCTCAGATCTTTTGCATGATTTTGTATTAATTATTCTTATAGTTTTGCTTTTTGCAAGAGGGGATTTGCAAGGGCAAGCTATTATTTAGCTTCCCTTTGTCTTTATACCATAAGCCGTTAGATACGAAAAGGTCGATATGAAAGAAAGTGACCATAGGCTACTCTTTAGTAGAATTCAAGCAGCTTTTAGCTGATTTATCAAATTCTTTATTGCAGCAAGGCTCTTTACGCCGATTTTCTTTATATAGGCATTTTTTCCTTGTAAAGCTGTGTTAGCTAATGGCAAGGGGCAAAAATTAAATATAGTACAGGAGCCTTGATGAGAGTTAAGAATTAAAAAATTTTCGTCTGTATCAAAACAATCTCCAAAAAGGCTAAAGCCTTGTGGAGTTTCTGTGTTCTCAAATACATATGAATTGATAAGGCTTCCAGTTTCGAGATCGTAAATGCGTTTATCAATCTTATCTAATTTATTAAGGTTCATACTTCTACTTGAAATAGTAAAGCTTTGATTTTCAATTTTAAATAACCAAGAGCGACTAATATGTGTAGGACAATCAAAATGAGAAGTTATGAGTTGGCCGCTAAAAGCTTGCTTGCCATTAGGATAAAATACTCTACTTGTCAAGTTAGCGTTAAGGCTATTAGCTTTAATTTGAGTATAGCATAAAAAACCTTTATCAAATTCTATTTTATAGAGAAGGTTAGAGCTGTCTAAGCATTCAAATTCTTTGATAATAGTCATTGTTTGGGGGGCGTACCAACGTACCCACTTAACCTCAATCTTCTCTAAAGAATTATTTTGACTTATTATTGCTAAATCAACGCAATTATCGTTAAGATGAAATGTTTTAGATTCAATTTTTTCGATACATTTCGTGGAATGTCGATCAAAAATAAAAGTATAGCATTTTTTTGCTTGAGGTGAAGAGCTAGCAACAACAAAACGGTGATTAAAATTTACCTTATAGCATTCTTTAGAGGCCTTGAAAACACTCAAACGTTTCTTTTTTCCAACTTCCCAAATTTTAATATTTTTTGCTGTATCTCCTACAGCTATATAAGGAAAATTAATTTGAAAGGAGATAGGAGTATTATGATTTTTGTTATCAAATGGTTCTTGAAAATATTGTATAGGCTTACCTGTACATAGATTCCACAAAGAGAAGGAATAATTAAGGCTATGAGCATATAAAATAAGATAATTGTTGAAAATTTTAGCAGCTCCATACATTACGCTATGGGTATGGCCTCCACTACGGGATACTTTATATTTATAACGTGTTTCTATTTCCTGTTTACTTACATAATTTCCCTGCTGCCAATTTTTATGGGTTGTGTAGTTGATTGCATTGTTCTTATGAGCAAATTGTCTATCTAGTAAAGGATGAATGGTATTCCATATGGTAGGGGCTTTAATAGTAGAATTCCAATGTTTACAAACTTTGAAACTGTTTTTTAAATCCTCGTAGTCCAAATAGGAAAATATGGTTCCTAGAATTTCTTTAGGTAAACTAGAAAAGTTAGTGTAGTACATATGATTGGATAAGCTAAATGAATTAAAATTTATCTCAACCTTTTATAAGATGGGTGCTTAATATGCAAATGGTTCTTGACTTTCAAAAAGGCTCTTATTGAAAGAAAGTAAAATAATTTACCAAACATTTTGGGCTATAATTCCTTCAAATGAGATAATTTCTAAAGATTGATTTGTAGCTTGAAGCTTAATCCATGCGCAATTTTCAATACTCCATCGAATCTCAGGAAAATATTCAAGGTGATACATAACAGAGCTCAAAATACCTCCGTGACATGATAATAGAATAGGTCCTTGCAAAGTAGCAGCAGGAATTTTCTGAATAAACTCTTTTAGTCGCTGATATGTTTCTGTAAGGCTTTCCATTTTAGGGCAACATTTGTAATTTAAATACTCTTGCTGAGAGGAAAATTTAATAGAGGGAAGTTCCTTTTTAAGGCGTCCCTCCCAGCTACCTAAGCTTCTTTCTCTAAGATTTGGGGTTTGCTTGATAGGAATTTCATAAGGATTCAACACAATTTCAGCTGTTTGCAGTGCTCTAGTTAAGTCTGAAGAAAAGGCAGATCGAAATTTAATATTTTGTAATCTATCTCGAAGAGCTTGAGCCTGTAGAATGCCTTCTCTATTGAGAGGGATATCTGTATGGCCTTGTAGTCGCCCTTGCGCATTCCAATCGGTTTGTCCATGTCTTATTAAGTAAATTTCACTGCCATTTTCCATACTCTATATTCCCTTTAGGTACAATATGTTGTACTTACATGTTATTGCCTTTTTATTCGGAAAACAATTATTTCATGAACGTATTTAGGAGTCTACAGATAATTATTTGATTACCGTGGTACTGTTGCATAATTATTTTGCTAAGTGCGGTAAAAAAAATCTATTGTCTCTGGAACATATATACTCTTTGTGTTAAAAAATGCACTTTATCTGAGTAATGCTTTAAATGTGCGTTCTATTAAACATGTTTTAGTATTGCACCTTTGCACGCTATGCAAATTCTAAATTTTCCTATTGATCCCTTAAATTTTTGAAAGGAGAGTATGTTGTTATCATTTGCTACAAAATATAATTCTTTTTCTTGTCATTACACCTCTCAGGAATCAAAAGAAGACACAAATTATTTTGAATCTCTTCCCCATGAAATTATAGCCCACATATTTTCCTATTTAACTCGTAATGATTTCAGTAAGGTTAGCTTGCTAAATCGAAACCTACAGCAAATTTTATGGGACACTTTCGATTTTAGTCGATCTCAGGGAACTATAGCACAGGTGGCTGCAGATGGAAAGCTTGAAGCTTTAAAAAGACTACTTAAATGTTCTCAATTAGATCCAGCTGAAGCAGGGCTTGGCATTTTAAAGATGCCACAAGCCGCTATCTGTGAGGCTAGTCACAATGGGCAGTTAAGTATCGTTAAGGAGTTAATGTTAGATCCCAGAGTCGATCCTTCCGCTAATCATAGTTTTGCCTTACGCTTAGCTAGCCGATATGGATATGTGAGTATTGTTAAAGAGCTTCTTCAAGATCCTCGTGTTGACCCGGCAGCTGTAAATAATGAATCGATTAGACTCGCAATGGAGCAAAACCATGTTTCAACAGTTAAAGAACTTTTAGGTAACACCAAAGTTAATCCATTTGTAGATATGGAGCTTATAGAGAAAATTATTAAAAAAGGTTTCTTTGAAATTGTTGAGCTGCTTCTCTGTAATCTTCAAAAGGAAAGTTTTAATGGGGAAGATAAAAAGAGCCAATCGAGTAATAGCTATTTTCAATCACCTTTAGATCTAAAAAAAAATATACTGAAATACTCTATTGAGATGAAAGATAGTCATTTGCTGGAATTTCTTTTAAAAACTAATTATGTTAATCCAACTGTTAATGAGCATGTTGCAATTCGCTATGCAAGCCACCTGGGCAATGAATTAGCTGTAACTCAACTTATGGCAGATGTTAGAATTGATCCCTCTGCAAAGTCTAATTCTGCTCTCAAATGTGCAATTGATAGAGCGCATACGAATATAGCCCAATTACTTCTAAAGGATAAACGTGTGATTAATCAGCTAAGAACGCAGCAAGAGCTTGCTTATAAACTAAAGCGTTTGTTGATGAGTAGTCAATGCATTAACAATGCGACAACTTTGCTTATGACTTAAAAGGAAAAAAATAAATAACACACCTAGCTATCACTAGTAGGTGTGTATAAATAATTCGCGAAAAATGCAGAGCTTATGCTCCTACTTGCCAGCGAATAAATTGTTTGATCTTAAGACTTGTTCCTAACTCTTTAGCTTGCTTTGCAACAACTTCTGCGATAGAAAGATCAGGATCTTTGATAAATTTCTGCTCAACTAGGCAAAATTGACTGCAATAACCAGTAAATTTCCCAGAAACGATTTTCTCTACTACAGCGGCAGGTTTTCCTTGTGCTTGACTACGGGCAATCTCTTCTTCACGCTCTTTAACTTCTGCAGGAACGCTTTGCGCATCTAAGTACTCTGGAGCTTCAGCAGCAACATGCATTGCTATATCACGACCAAGAGTAGTTTCTTTGTTAGAGCCTTCAATCTCAACAACAGCTACAATCTTTCCTTTCATGTGGGAATAGGCTACTAAAGTTGAATTTGCTGCTTTTGGTAGACATAATAGACGTTTAATTTGAATATTTTCCCCAAGAGCTTGCATAGTCACTGCGCGATACTGGTCCACAGTTAAAGTCTTATCTTTTGAATAAGTTTGAGTTAGCAGGTCAGAGACAGAAGCTGGTTGTGTCTCTACAACTTCTTGTGCAATATTTGTAGCAAATTGTTGGAAAGCTGCATTGTTAACAACGAAATCTGTTTCAGCATTTACTTCAACTAATACTGCAATTTTATCGCTTTCTGCATATACAATCATTCCTTCTTTAGTTTCGCGACTCTCTTTCTTTAAGGCGGAAACCATTCCTTTTTTACGTAAGAAATCGATCGCAGCTTCTAGATCACCTTGTGTTTCTTTAAGAGCTTTTTGGCAATCGCTCATCCCTACGCCTGTACGGTCACGTAGCTCTTTAACCATTGCGGCAGTAATTTCAGCCATATTATTATCCCTTTGTGGTCACTCGTTTTTACAAAATTTATTTAAATAACGCTAAAAACTTAAAAAGCTAGCTTGACGCTAGCTTTAATCGCCTTCTTTTTCAGCCTTTACAGCAGCGATATTCATGTCATTTTTCTTTTCAATAATACCATTTGCAATCGCTTCTACAACTAATTTGATGCTTTTTAAAGCGTCATCGTTACATGCAATAACGTGTTGGATAGGATCTGGATCACAATTAGTATCAACGAGCCCCATTATAGGGATCCCTAATTTATTAGCTTCTGCAACAGCAATGTGTTCACGACTTGGATCAACAACAACAATTAATCCAGGGATCTTACGCATGCCGCGTATACCAGCTAAATTACGCTCTAATTTGATCTTCTCTTTATTAAGTAAAGAAAGTTCTTTCTTAGTGAGATCGTTAGCTCCAGTAGAGATTTGCTTCTCAATACGCTCAAGTTTTTTAACGGATTGACGAATAGTCTTGAGGTTTGTAAGCATACCGCCTAACCAGCGCTCGCAAACATAGAACTCACCAGCAGCTTCAGCAACTTCTTTAATAGGTGTTTTAGCTTGCTTTTTAGTTCCAACAAACAACACAGTTTGATGTTTGCTTACTACTTCTTTTGCCATTTCTACAGCAGATCTGATTTGCTGTACAGTTTTTGCTAGATCTATGATGTACAACCCATTGCGCTCTTCAAAAATGAAGCGTTTCATTTTTGGGTTCCAACGGTGTTTTTGGTGTCCAAAATGAGCACCTGCTTCTAGAAGATCTTTAATAGAAACTTCTGTAGATCTTTTTTGCTGGGGATGATTTTGCTGTTCCAAGCCTTGTCCCTTTATTTTGACGACGGCATCTTACAAGCTTTTTTACGTCCGAAAAGCTTTACACGGTAAGATTTCGGTCTTGGTTAAATTTAAGTTAACTATTTTATTGGATGACGTATAAAAGAAGCGCCTGGTCAGAATCGAACTGACGCTAATAGCTTGGAAGGCTATAGTTCTACCATTAAACTACAGGCGCGTAGAAAATGTGTTGCATTTGATGTTCTCATTTATACAAGAAATTAGATTTTTCGATCAACTTTTTTTTAAAAAAAATCATAATTCAAACGTTATCAACATCTAAGGTGTTAGTGTAAAAGGAACTAAGAAAAAGATTATGGACTGAAATTTCCTAAATTGAAATAATTACCCCGTTGTTAATAAATTTTCCTTTTTTGGACACTTTAAGGTAGAGCACATAGACATACAATGCACACTTTATTCGAAAACATCCTCTCATTTGAATGGATCCTATGGGGATACTTTGCTGTTCCTATTATGGTTATCGTAGGACTTTATCTCTCTTTTTATGCTAACTGGATACAGATAAGACAATTTCCTGCTTCTGTTCGTTATTTTTTTAGTTGTTTTCGCCCTTCTGATGATGATCAGGGAATTAAGCGGGGAATTACTCCACTTCAAGCTTTTTTTGCATCGATGGGAGGATGTATCGGAATCGGGAATGTTGTAGGGGTATGTACTGCAGTGCAGATTGGTGGACCAGGAGCTGCATTTTGGATGTGGTTCGCTGCTTTATTAGGGATGATTTTAAAATATTCCGAAGTTTACTTAGGAATTAAATATAGAGAGCCCAATACCCAAGGTGGCTATGACGGTGGCCCTATGTACTTTCTGCAAAAAGCATTTACCTCTAAATGGATTCCCTATGTAGTTGCTTTTCTACTCTGTATTTATGGAGTCGAGATTTATATATTCGATGTTGTCAAAGACTCAATTGTCTCAACTTCAGGCTGGAACCCTCTGTTAGTTACACTAATTCTGCTGGGATTAGTTCTATTAGGGGGAAGTGGAGGAATTAAACGTGTTGGTATTATCTCCGAATGGATGATCCCTATATTCATTATTATCTTTGCAGGGATGGTATTGTGGGTCCTATTACAAAATATTATGATATTACCCCGCTTAATTCTAATGATTGTTAAATCTGCTTTTACTGGGCATGCAGCGACAGGAGCTTTTGTAGGGAGCACTGCAGCACTTGCTATTCATAAAGGATTCATTCGAGCCTGTTATACGGGAGATATAGGTGTTGGCTATGCTTCTATTATCCAAAGTGAAGCTAAAACTTCAGAACCACATAAGCAAGCTTCCTTAGCTATTTTTGGGATTTTTGTAGATACTTTTTTAATTTGCTCTTTTTCGATTTTAATTATTTTAGCAACTAATTTATGGAAAGAACCCTTAGATGCTTCCCTATTAGTACAGACAGCTTTATCCCGCTACTTTCCCTATATGGAGATTTTCATGCCCATCTTTATTTTTCTCCTAGGGTATTCAACTCTAATTGCTTATTTTAGTATTGGAGTCAAATGTTCTCAGTTTTTATCCCCAAAGCATGGTAAAAAATTCTTTTACGCGTATGCAGTAGCGGCTTTCATATTTTTCTCTTTCAAAGAAGCTACAGAAGCAATAGCAATTATGGGGATAGCAGGGGGATTGCTGCTAGTAATTAACGTGATTGGGATCCTTCGTTTGCGTCATGAAATACACTTTGATATTGAGAATAAACATGAGGAACAAACCACAATAAGCTCAAGCTAATCATTAGTATAAGATGGAGATAGTACATTCTCCATCTTTAAAATCACATTTCCTGTATAGATCTCTATGGATTGTTCTGATAAACCTTTGTAAAAAGTGTAACGAAAATCTTGTTGATTGTTGTACTTGTTAACTCTTATCTCTAAAATAATTTTTTACATGTAATCTTGTATAGTCTGTACGGATTGCTTCACAGTAGTAGTATATTTCATCGTCAACTATTTTCCTTTGCTCTTCGTCTTCAATTTTCTCTATATAACTGGAAAGAGTGGCCTTGAACTTATTATAGAGCTGGTGTAGTAAGTCAATCTCTTCTAAAGTATGGTGTCTTAAGCTGTTCTTATTTGTAGTGTGATACTCCTTATATAGCTTAATGATAAATTGTACTAATGGTTCTAGCTCTTCTTGAGTCGCATTTAAAACTTTTTTTGTAAAGATGTTAGTATCTTCTCCAATGTTTTTTAATAGACCTCTAGCTAGGTCAAAATCGTAGCTGTTTAGAGCCTGTTTGAATAAGATAAGCTGCTGTTCTACGGTATTAAGTTGTTCTTGACTTGTGTTATGATTACTATTTTTATATTTAGGCTCTCCTTTACGATCTATTTTTGGGGACTGTTCCAAGAAACTAAATTGAAATTTGTCTTTTAGTGGTTTGTCCTTTATGTCTAAAGAAGTAGGTTCAGAACTTTTTAATAAATTTTTAACATTGTACTCGATCTGATTAAGTATATAGGGAGTTTCTTGTGACTTTTTCTGGTAACTATGTTGTAATTTTCTACTAATTTCTAGGCATATCAGTTTTTCATCTGTAGTGGCTATACCCCTTTTGATTTTAGAGTAGAAAAGCTCTAAAGCTTGTAATCTTAATTCCCGTTTTAGCTCGGCAGTTTCCTCTGGTGTTAAAAATGTTTTAACAGCAGATAAAACACATTGAGCAGTGCACGATCCACCTACTTGTCCACTTGTTTGATACTGTTTCTCTCCAGGATCTTCCCATTCAGAATAATTATCTGAACGATTTAAGGGAGCTTTTAGGACATTTTCATAGATATTTTTAGTAGAAGATTGAGGAGTAGCAGATTCATGTACTAGCTCATATATAAATTGTGATTGTTCTCCACAAAGTTGCTCTAAAGAAAGGTCATCGACACGGTATGTAGATTGGAATTTTTTTACTCCGTCGATAAGATCATATTCGTGATACCTAAGCCCTTCTCCTTCATTGTGGAGTCTAAATATAAAATTAGGATTATCTTTATTTTTAGTGACTACAGCCATCATAGCATGTTTAGCAGTATAGACAGGGAAAAATAAAGATTCACCAGGAGTTAAACCCATAATTTTAGACTTCAATAATTCAGAAAGATCTTGGGCAGATTTTTCATGCTGATCATTTTTAGATGTAATGTCATGGTAGAGCTTACTTAGTTGATGAGTACCTTCTAATAACGACTTTAGTTTTTGAAAGTTTTCAGATTTCTTATATACTATGACATTTAGGATTTGGTCTACAGCAAATCCAACCCCTTTATTACCCGCCATGGCACCTTGTGCCATATATTCTACAGAAAGGTGGACTGCACTCTTAAGTGTCCTTTTGTGGTATTCTTCAGAATTGTAGAGGTTCTTAAGTTCACTATTTTGCATAATGGTCGTAGCTATTTGGTTTGTTTTCTTTGCCCCAGCTTCCCATAGTTTCAATTGATCCAGGAATTCCAATTCCTCTTTTGAGGTGGTGTGGATCTGTGATTGTAGAGCATCGATCTCATTTTTGCTTAATAGTGTAAATTGAACAGAGTTCTGTTCAGATTTAAAACTTCTACTTGCTAAAAGGTCTTCAAAAGTATCATAAATTAACCCATCATCTCTAAATCGAAAAGATCCATTAACATCAACCGTAATTGGAAAAGACCTCATTGAATTAAGTCCTTTGCGAGCTATACTGAGTTGACCATCTTCATCAAAATAAATAAGAGCCTTTCCTTCTGAAGTTTTCTCTAAAATACGTGTTATAGCCTGGTTCGTATTTTTAGGGGAGAAATGCAATACTCCTTGAGTCATTTTGGATTCTAAATAATTAATGACTTCCTGAGATGTTGTAATCTTTGTTAATTCTTTTTTGAGCAATGCTTCATTTTTATCTGCTAACAAAATAAGCTGCTGTTGCACCGACTCCTTTAATATAGCCTCCTGTTTAAGCTCTGCTTTTTCCTGTTTAGAGAATACTTTCTTGAAGATGGATGTCGATTTAGCATTAAGGCGTTGATTCTTGCTTTTCTCTTCTATACTGATTAAAGCTTTTTCTAATTTGTGACTTAATGAATCGATCTCTTTAGCAGAAAACTGTAAATTATTCTGTAAATCAGAATTTTCCAAAATATGCTGACATATGCTGTGGATAATTTCCCATTTAATAAAATCAGAAACTTTAACTTTTATTTTTGACTGATTTGTTTGGAAAAGCTCAAAATTTTTATCTTTATAAGTAACTTGCTCTAAAAGTTCATCAAGCTGTTTTGCATCATACTTAGCAATTATGTGTTTAAAATCCATATTACAACCAAATTGATATTTGATTTGGTTGTATACTTTCTAAATTAATTTTTCATTAATTTATTAATTATTTAATGTTATTAAATTAATTTATAGTTTGAATTAATATTTCGTCTATTGTCAATAGAGTGGGTCCTGCTTATTTGAAATGAGTAAAGGTCTTACCTTGTACTGAAAAATTGAAAGTTGTAATAACAAAAATTGATAATCTTTGCTGTAAATTAAAGTTAAAATGCACCATACCAAAATAGGTGAAAACATCAAATTCATCCAAACATTCAGAGTTTATATTTAAGTTAATATGAAAGCACGTTAGAGCAAAAATTTTAATGGCTCCTTGTGAATGTGAAGTATTGCAAAACTAGATATGTAAAATAGAACTAGGTTACATGCTAAATCATATTAATTTTGTTAGCTGCTTCCCATTATTTAATTTGATTCAAACAATGCTTGTACTATTAAGGGGGAGTACCTTGAGCTCCCGATAATAACCATGAGTGTAGATCGTGCAAAGCTTGTTCTAATCGTTTAGCAATCTCAGTTTGAGCCATTTTTTTATCAAGATGAGCAACAGAACTCCAAGTAATGGGGGAACCAATTACGCAGGTAATATTTCCTTTAAGTTTAGGAAGTTTACGATGTCTATTCCAAGCGTCATATGAACCATGAATATAGACGGGAATGATGTCACACTCTGTATGGGAAGCAATGAAAGCAACTCCCCCTTTGATGTTTGAGATTTGACCATTAGAAGAGCGAGTACCTTCAGGAAAAAGAACAACCGTTTTTTCATTCTTAATTAATTGACAAGCTGTTTTTAAAGCGTTTAGATCGCTTTTGCCTCTCTGAATAGGATGAGCATGTAATTTAGTGATAAGTTTACCAAGTACTGGAATTTTGAAGAGATTGTCGCGAGCTAGAAAATGGACTTCGTCTGGATAGGAAGCTGTTAAAATAGGGGGATCAAAAAAAGAAGAGTGGTTTGCTGCGAGCAATAATTTTTTTGATTCTGGAGCTCTGCCATAAACTTTCAGACGAAAAAAAGTGCGAAAGTAAAAGGTTGCCAGAGCTCGAACAATAGATTGTAAATTAGGTAGGCGCTTTAATTTGTTCATAATGGAGCAAAATAGTTTCTAATACTTGTGTAATACTAAGATCGGAAGTATCGATGACAATGGCTCCTTCAGGCTGTTTTAAAGGCGAAATTTTACGGGATGAATCGAGCTGGTTTCGCTTTTCTAAGTTCTCTTTAATCATTTCTTCTGTCGTTGTAAGATTTGCTCCATGCTTCTGATATAATTCTATATAACGCCGTTTCGCACAAACTTCGGAGCGCGCGGTTAAGAAAATTTTCATTTCAGCTTGGGGAAAGACAACAGTACCCAAATCACGTCCTTCACATACAACATTGTTACCTTCTGCTAGCTTTCTCTGGATTGAGACCATAGAAGCACGCACTTCTTCAAGTTGTGCGACATCGGATACATAATCATTAACTTCGCGCGAGCGTATCACTTGAGTAATCTCTTCACCTTCCAAAAAATAATGTAGAGAATCACCTTCTCTGTGTAGAGTTAAGTCAAATGTATCCAGTAAGTTTTTAATAGATATTGTATCATCTAAAGGGATATGGTGTTTCATAAAAGCGTACGTTACAGAGCGATACATAGCTCCTGTATCAATGTGTGTAAAGCCTATAACTCTAGCTAGCTCTTTAGCTACTGTGCTCTTTCCTGTACCGGCAGGTCCATCTAGTGTGATAATCATAAACTGTATTTGCTTATTTTTTTAATCTTTACTTAATTTATTATAAGTTAATCAAAATTGCCAAAAGCTCCAAACGCAAGGGATTGTGAATAGGAGAGAATCAACCATGTCTAGCAATCCTCCAAGTCCCGGCAATCTATGACTATCTTTAACCCCAGCATCTCTTTTTAAAAGGGATTCTGCTAAGTCTCCCCCTTGTGCTAAAATTGCGATAATAACTCCCCAAACAGCAGCTTTTAAAGGAGTAAGATTAAGATAAGGGTGTAAGCTAATTTTATCAATACTATAAAATAAGTAACTTACTAAGGCTGCGGCTATAATACCTCCAATAGCACCTTCTATAGTCTTTTTAGGACTAATCTTAGGAGCTAATAAATGTTTACCCATTGTTCTACCTATGAAGTATCCGCCCATGTCGACGACCTTAGTTGTACAAAGTGTGTATAAAATTAGCCAGCGTCCTTGATCTATTCCTTGCGGAGGTAGTATATAAGCTAAATTGTAGATGCAAGATAGAGGCCAAGCTACATAGACTAACCCAAATAATGTAACAGCTGTACCTGTAATGGGGGAATGGTCACTCATTCCATAGCGAATAAATAGAGCTATAAGAGTAAAAATTGTAACTAAAGACGGCAATAAAGAGTAATTAGGAAATACAAGGAGTCCTAAAGTATAAGTGATGATGCATAAAGAGGCTGTCTTAATCGCAACATAGGTTCCTTTGATAGTAGCTAATGATGCATACTCACTATAAGCTTTAATTGTAAAGGTAACTAGAAAAAGTGCGAATACCCAGTTAAATAGGGGGAGGTGTAAAGATACAAAGACGCCTGTGAGAATTGCTATGAAAAAACCTCCCACAATACAACGCTGGTATAGCTCGGGCAGTTTTCTTATATTATCTAGTAGATGTTGCACAATTTTATGTTCCTTGATTTAAGAGAATTATCTTTGTCCCATGCGGCGATCGCGCTTTTGATAATCAAGTAAAGCTGCAACCAGGTGCTCTTTACTAAAATCGGGCCATAATACATCAGTAACGTGAATTTCGCTATAACAAATTTGCCACAACAAAAAGTTGCTTAAGCGCATCTCGCCACTAGTACGTATCACGAGATCTGGATCTTGCCATGCAGCAGTATCTAAGTAAGTAGAAAAAAATGTCTCTGTAACTGCTTCTTTTTTTATTTTACCAGATCCGTAATCGTCCATAATATTCAAAACAGCACGCTTGATGTCATCACGTCCACCATAATTGAGCGCAAGGACTAAGTCTATTTTTGTACATTTACTAGTAGCTGCTTTGGTTTCTGCGATAGCTTCTTGCAGATGGTCTGGTAAGCGAGAAATGTCACCAATAGTATTGAGTCTAATCCCTTTTTCTACCATCCTTTGGCACTTCTGACGCAGGACATGGGTGAATAAAGCAAATAAAGATTGAACTTCTTCTGTTGATCTTTTCCAATTTTCAGTAGAAAAAGAATAAACTGTTAAGGCTTTTATACCTAAATCTGCTGCAATTTCGGTAATCTCCTGCAATGTTTCAGAACCATAAAAATGTCCCATAATTGGCAACATTCCATGCTGTTTAGCCCAGCGGCGGTTACCGTCCATAATAATGGCTACATGATTGGGGATTTTAGCAGGGTCAAGCACTTGTTTTTCTAAAAATTGTAGACTGTGGCAGTGCTCTAGCTTGGAGATAGAGTTTTCTACCTCCTGGCTATGCATAGCTTCTTTTGAATTGACAGCTTCGCTTGATTGCTTGTACTCCGATGTACGGTACTGCATATGAAAAAAAATCTTTATTAAATTTTCGTTTCTTGTAATCCTTTGCGAACTGAAGGCAGAAGATACATGATTCCGTATAAGTTAATAAGCAGCATTGTTGCTAAGATAATACGGATTGTATCCCACACAAAATCTACAGAACCTAAGGTCCCCCAAATAGTTGCTAGAGTATAAAGTACTAGAAATACAACTTTACCACGTTGCCTAGTTACAAATAGCCAACATTCTTGCGCAATATAAGCATACGCCACAACCACACTTAATCCAAATACAATTGTGTAAAAATTTACAATCCAACCACCTTTTAACCCAAAAACAGTTTCATAGGCTGAAACATTAAGTGCTGTGCTGGTTTCACCATTATTCCAAACGCCGCTGACAATTACTGACAGTCCCACTATAAAGCAGACAACGTGTGTAGTAATAAAAGCACTTAGCATGGAGATGATCCCTTTTTTTACAGGATCTTGTTTCTCAGTGCGTCCAAAAATGACCGAAGCTGTACCTACACCAACTTCGCTAGCATTCATGCCAAATGAAACGCCGTAGCTAATAGCACTACTGACTGCAATTCCAACAGCCCCCCCTGCAATAGCTACAGGATGAAAAGCGTGATGCCATATGAGCTGTAAAGCCTCTAAAATTTTATCACTATGGTAACCTAAAAGTATAGTTGAACAGATTAGAAAAACTCCCACTTTTAAAGGTACTAATTTTTCTGAGGCTGCGATAATACGATTAGCACCCCCTAATAATACATACATGACAAAAGCAGTAAGAATTATAGCAACTGTCATAGGTGAGGTATCAGGCATAGTGCGCACAAAACCTACAGCTATTGAGTTGCATTGAATGGCATTTCCAGCAACAAGAGTATAGAAAAAGCAGAAAAAAGCATAGATATGAGGAAGATATCTACCACCTGGAATTTTGGCTAAATAAAGCATCGGACCACCGATTGGTGCTTTATCTTTTGCAGAAGCATTATTTGTGAAAAGAGTTCCTAAGTAAACTTCAGCGTATCGAATCGAAAGGCATATAAAACCAAAGACGACCATCCAAAAAATAGCTCCGGGACCTCCTTGGTGGACAGCAGCTGGAATACCTGCTATGTTTCCATTGCCAATACTAGCCCCAAGAGAATTAATAAAGGCTTGAAAAACAGTGATCTGTTTTTCACCCGACTCATCAGAGCTTTTGGGATTCTCATTTGAAAAAGCTAGTTTCCAGCTCGTAAAAAAATATTTAAATTGTACCCCGCCTAGTAATATAGTAAAGACTATTGAGACGACTGCTAATAATCCGAGTAGGGGCCAACCCCATATCTGTTCAACTAGCTTATGAATAAAAGCATCTATCGACATTCGATCCTCTAAAATAAGTTATACGCCTTTGATAAGACCAAAAAAACAGTCTTTTGTTTTTGTCAATAAGCTATATATTCTTCTTAAATAGGTTTAGAAACTTGATCTACACATCTTTAAGTTCTTCTTGAAGTTGTGCATAAGTTTTTAAGTCAGAATAAAAAGAGTAGCCTATTTTTCTTATAAACTTTAGTATACTACAGTGAAGTTGGTTCAAAAAACAAGCTTTTTATAGATCCCATGACGTGAAGTAAACTCTCTTACAATAGGGGAAGATTCAATATATGGAACATTTTTTACCTTAATTTGAAATTAGGTTTTTTATTTATTATATTTCATGCTAATTAAGGTGAAAAATGTTAAAATAAACTTTTAAAAGAGAATAATTTATGATTCATTCAACCAATTTAACATTTGAAACAGCAAAGTCAAATATAGATATGTTAGATCATATGCAGCATTGTGCAAATTACAGACGTAATGTTGCACAATTTATGAACACTTACCAAAATTATGAGAAGTTAACCTCTATCCTAAAATCAAACAATAATGAGCTTTTACCTCAAGAGCCCAGAAAATATTCTTATATTTCTAGTTATGTAGAATTATTTCTTCCGAAAGATGAGAAGGAAGTTGATGATGCAGCTAAATTTTCCTGTCTTAATCAAGAGGAGCTTGAAAAACTCAAAAAAATCTTCCAGACTAAATTAAAGGAACAGGTACAAATAATCTATCATAAGTGTGATGAGCAAGAGTGTAATGAAGCAGCAGAAAGAAAATCGTATGAAGAGTATGCTAAAAAAGGAATCTACGCTTATCAAACAGAAAAAATCATACGACAGTCATTTCTTGAAGCATACCATAATGATTATTTTAAAAATGCAGAAAAAATGTAATAGAGTTAACCAAAAATCTTCATTTTATAGTTAACATTATCGGAACTGGACTGAGCAGTAAAAAAAGCTGCTCAGTATAAATCCAGTACATATGGCGTACAATTTTTTACTAGTCGCTCCAATACATGCTTATTGAAAGATAATTTACAAGCATTTCATCTTTACTCTTAATTCTCATGACTTCTTGCAAAATCCTTTTTTAGAAAAAACGTTTACCTTATAAAAGCAAATTTAAAGGCGACTTAAAAATAGGTAAACTTATGTTATTTGGGCTACCCACAAAGCTATTTGCATTAATATGGTGGAAAAAACCGCAGTTAAATCAAGAAAAGACTATTAATGATCTTCCTTTGGGTCTGTTATTAAAGATTTTTAGCTATTTAGATATCAAAGAAAATTTAGCATGCATGCAAGTATGCAAAAAATGGCAGGCCTTAAATAAAGAAATTTGGGAAGATGAGGAATATGGAGAAATTATCAAAAGATTATATTCGCAATTTAAGCGTCTAATTGAGCCTCAATACTCTGTTTCAAACCAGTTTAAAGGTAAATTTATTTTAGGGGAGAGAGAGGGGGTAAATTTTAAGTTGCACTTAGCAAATCAAGAGGTATTTCCTACTGAAGGTTACATCTATCACAATACAGTTACAGTTGATGACTTGTGCCAATTAAATAATTCCGGCCAATATTCAGAACAATCTTCTCAGAGCAAATTAGAATCAATCCCAGCTTCTTATCGACTATTTCAAACTTTTAAAGATTTCACGATAGAACAGCCTAAGACTTGCTCTAAAAAAATGATTGCATGTTGCTTTGTTCTAGAAATTGGTTTAGACAGCCCTTTGTTTACAAGGGATATTGTGAATAGTCCTTTTGCACAAACTTTAATTCCGTACCTAGCTCATAGTCAAATAGGTCATGCCAATCGGATAAAAACTAAAAGTTTACAAATAGTATGGTTCAAAGGTCTTTCTAAAGTGCAAGTTTTAGCTATTAAGCAATTTATGAAGATCTTTAGTAGCTAACTTGTAATACCTATACTATAGCTCTTAGAATTATTTTAACTCTTTGCAAATAGTACCACAATTTTCTATTGCTTGATTCCTAACTGGCTAGGTAAAATCGAGCTTTAGTCTAAAAGATTTAAGCTAAATAAATTTTTAAAAATTAGATCTCTTGCACAGCTTTCCAGCGGTTGTTCTAATGGACCATCGTGAAAAAAGTTTTACAAGGGACCTATTCAGCTATGTAGAGCAGAAAAGGAAATAGGTTATGGAGAACGGTATGCTTTTTAATCAGGTGGGAGCAAAATATAGAGGATTTCAGGTTGTTAAAAAAACAACCATTAGTGAGCTGCAATGTGAACTGTACGAGCTAGTACATGGACCTACAGGCGCTCAGGTACTTTATATTGGTAATAAAGATCCTGAGAATCTATTTTGCCTTTCATTTCGTACATGGCCAGATAGCTCAAATGGGGTCGCTCATATTTTAGAACACACTGTATTATGTGGCTCCAAACGATTTCCGGTTAAAGATCCTTTTTTCTCAATGAATCGGCGTAGCCTTAACACTTTTATGAATGCTTTTACCGGCGCCGATTTTACTTGCTATCCAGCAGCTTCTCAAGTTCCAAAAGATTTCTATAATTTATTGGATGTGTATTTGGATGCTGTTTTCAACCCTTTATTAAACGAAAAAAGCTTTTTACAAGAGGGGCATCGCCTCGAATTTGCAATATCTGAAGATCCTACTTCTTCTTTAGAATATAAAGGAATTGTTTATAATGAGATGAAAGGGGCTTTAGTCTCTGGAGATTCCAGATTGTGGCATGCTATGCTAGAATTATTATGCCCCGATCTCACGTATAAATATAACTCAGGAGGCGATCCTCAGATTATTCCGACTTTAACCTATGAACAACTTAAGCAATTTCATAAAAACTATTATCATCCTAGTCGTTGCTTGTTTTACTTCTACGGAAATTTGCCTTTAAAGCAGCACCTCGATTTTATCAGTGAGCGTGTGTTAGATAAAACCACTCCCATTGCACCCTTATCTGAAATGCCTAGACAAATGCGTTTCACTAAGCCTATCTATGAATATCGAAATTATCCTATTGCACCGGATGAAACTTCTGAAAACAAGACAATCATTGGAATGAGTTGGTTAACATGCCCTATTACTAATCAGGAAGACATTCTAGGATTAGAATTGCTAGAATTAATTCTAATGGATACAGATGCTTCCCCTTTAAAAAAGGTTTTGCTAGCATCTGGCTTATGCACACAGGCTGAAATGCATTTAGAATCGGAAATGACTGAGATGATGGTATCTTTAATTTTCAAGGGGGCTAATCAATCTAGCACAGAGCCTCTAGACCGATTAGTACGGTCTACACTTGCGCAGATAGCAAAAGAAGGATTTGCTGTGGAACTTATAGAAGCAGCCCTTCACCAAATTGAATTCCAACGGTGTGAAATTACAGGTGATTCAGATCCTTTTGGATTAACTCTATTTTTCCGTGCAGGCTTGCTCAAGCAGCAAGGGGCTGAAGCAGAAGATGGATTGAAGGTACATTCACTTTTCAAAAGATTACATGAACTGTTGCAAGATCAACGTTATTTTTCCAGCCTTATCGATAAATATTTCCTTAATAATAACCATTTTGTCTGTGTAACAATGGTTCCTGATCAGCAACTTAGCAAGAAAGAGTTGGAAGAAGAGCAGCAAAGATTGCAAGCAATAACAGCTGGAATGACTCCTGAGCAAAAAACAGAATTAGTTATTCAAGCTGAAAAGTTAACACAGTTCCAAACAGAGCAAGAGGAAAATGACCTTTCAGTTCTACCAAAAATACAATTATCTGAAGTTCCTAAAGAAGCAAAGGACTATTCGCTCAAAGAAGAACAATTTGGGGCATTAAATGTATTTTACCATGATACGTTTACAAATCACATTGTTTATACAGACTTGGTTTTTGAATTGCCTGAAATTAAACAGGCAGAACTACCCTGGCTAAGGTTGTTGTCAATCGTATTGACTGAAGTCGGCACTGCAAACCGTTCTTATGAACAAATCTTAAATGACATGCAAGCTTATACAGGGGGAGTTACAGCAAGTCTAAGCTTACACGCACAAGCTCATGATGCTAACAGTCTCAAGCCAAGCTTTAATTTGTCAGTAAAAGCTCTAAAAAGGAATACAACACAATTATTTTCAATATTGCAAGAACTTATAACACAGCCTAATTTCAGCCAGCAAGAAAGAATGAAAGAAATTATGGCTCAGCATTATACTGATTTAGAGCAAAAACTTTCCTCCAATGCAATGCGTTATGCAATGCATCTTGCAGCAAGCAGGCTTACTACTAGCAGCATGATTCAGCAGCAATGGTATGGCCTTGACTATTTTTACTTTATAAGAGATCTCATGCAAAATTGGGACGCTAAATGGTCTTTAATTCAAGAAAGATTATCTAATTATAGTAAGCTTATATTTGGTCAAAAAGCTTCTATAATTATTGCCGCGGACTCAGATACTTATTTAACTTTGATAAGGGATCAATTAAATATATTGAGTAAAACCTTTAACGAAGGGTTTTTTTCAACTTGGCATTCTAATAATCATTCAGGTCTAGATTTGCTAACGCCTCAAGGTATTGCAATAGCTTCCCCTGTAGCATTCACAGCGCAGTATTTACCGGGACTTCCATATACCCATTCAGATGCTCCTTACCTCAGTCTCGCTGCACAGATTATGGATAACATTATTTTACATGCATTTATCAGAGAACAAGGGGGGGCTTATGGTTGTGGTGCTGCTCATCAGGCTGCACTAGGTTTATTTTATTTGTACTCTTACCGAGATCCTAATATAGCCTCTACGCTAGTGGCTTTTGATCAAGCTATTGACACAATTGCAAATGGAGATTTTGATGAGGAGGATATTGAGGAGGCTCAGCTAGGTTTATTACAACATATGGACAGCCCAATAGCTCCAGGTTCGAGAGGCTTTATTGCTTTTTGCTGGAATAGAGAGGGGAAGACCCAAGAATTAAGACAATCTTTTAGAGAAAAAATTTTAAGGGCTACAACTAAGGATATTCAAGCCGCGGTCCGTAAACATCTTGTTGAAAACCGACAGCACCGGAGTCGGGCGACTTTTGCAGGAAAGGATCTATTGCTGGCAGAAAATGAAAAGCTGTGTACTACTATTACCACACCCTATGAGATTAGTTCTATCTAATAGGGCGCTTTTTCTGTGCTAGTATTCTAGCGTTTACCTCCAACAAATCTGCGGCTTGTATTTAGCGTTGGAGGTATATGAGCACGTAATTTATTATCTCTAGGAGTGGGGAGATTCTTCATCTTTTCCCTTTCTTCTTTCATTTTTTCTTCAGCCTCTTTTTTAGCTTTGATGCCATCTTTATGTTTTTGAAGTTCTTCTGCAGGAATTATTGCTTCTAAGCGCCCCCTTACCCAATTACTTTCAGAGGCTTCATAAAGTTCCATAGCTTCTTTGCCTTTCTGATGTTTCACCAGCCATTCAACTAATTGTTCTACTAAAGTCTCTCTACGCATTAAATTTGTAACGCTCTTTAAATTGTTTTTTAATTGAGTATAATTTTCGTTGCTAAATTCCTGATGGTTATGCAGTAGGATTGTGAATAATTTCATGTAAAGTTGGTCTTTGATGTCTTTTCTTCTAGAGTCAGAACTATCCATTCTTTGCAAAGCATTCATTGCCTTCTCAATTTCATTTTGCTCTAAATATATTAATACGACCTTTTCTATAAAGTAACAGCGTCTGTCAATATTATGCATATTATGGATGTGTGAAATTAATTTCTCATACTCAGTTTGTTCCAACCAATAGTTGAATATTTTTTCAAGAGCGGCTGTTTTAAGGTCTGGTTTTACGATTTTGCTAGTTATTTCAAGTTGTTTATCTAAATCATTTTTATTTTCGTAAGCTTCGTATAATTTTTGGTAACAAATATGTCTTTTTTCAATATCTCGTATGAAGTCAGCTGCTTGAGTCGCATCTTCTAATTTATCACATTCAATAAGACTAATAGCCAATTTTTCTAGTAAAGAATCTTTCAAAGTTTGCTCTTGTTGCTTATCATTAAGAGTAATGCCGTCAATAATTTCTTTTGCTTTTTTATAATCTTCTCGTTTAGTTAAGCCCTCAGCAATAGTCTTAATGAGTTCTGCTTTTTCTTTTGCATCTTGTATGTTTATAGCATTGGCTATAGCAAGTTTATAATCGTTTGTTTTAATACGAAACTTAGTTGAAATTATGTTTGTATGTGTAGAAGGAACACTATTTATTATACCTCTAGCTTCATTTATAAGATCTTGGTCTAGAAGCTCTTCAGCTTCTGCTATCAGAATGAAAGCTCCTAAATTTTGGAATGATCGATCTCTTATAAGTTCTATAGCTTGTTCACGAGAAATCAACGGTCTACAAAAAGCTTTTATTTTAGATACTAATTCTTCAATTTTATAAGCTTCTGCTGCAACAAAGAAACGAGCATAATTCTTTTCAGAAAGTTTTAGCTTTTCTTCAGCTTGGTCTTTTTCATCTTGAAGATAAAATAAGATTTGTTTGAGCGTTTTTAATGGCTTAGGTGAATCTTTGGGAAGTGGAATTTCACATTCTTTTATAATACTCATTTCAGCAGAAATCGTGCTGCTGTACTTATTATCATTAGGATCATTTAAATGGTTTACTCCCAAACCTTGTAAAACCAGATTTTTTTCAAGTTCCTCTTTGCGCTTTTGCTGAATAGCTGTTTGAGCTAGGCCGTTTAAGGTATCTTTGATCTTGGTGGATAAATACAAGCTTTTAGAATCTATTATTGTCTTAAGGACGTTGATCTTTTCTGCGCTATTTTCTTCAAATTCTGGGAAACAAAAGCAATAAGAATCGTCTTGATCCTCTATTTTGATGCTAATGGGTGTACTTATGGGATTCATTATATCAGCCTCCTTTTTGCACTAAATGGGACTTATTACATGCAAAAAAGATGCCGAGCTTAAGTTAGAAAAGAGAATTATTAGCTGGTAAGGTCTAACTCCATCTGTTTACGAGCATTTAGGAGGTCAATACTGTCTCCAAACCAAATCTTAAATTGTAGCAGGGCTTGTTCCATGAACAGTTCTAATCCTGTAATGATTGTACAACCTTTGGATTTAGCACCTGCTAAAAGCTTAGTCTCACGTGGATTTGATACAACATCCATAACGAGATGTTTAGACGATAAATCATTTAGATCTATTAATGAATGGTTAACATCAGGACTCATCCCTACAGGGGTAGCTTGAATTATAATATCAACAGGATTTTTCAGATATCTAGCTAAATCTTTTAAAAGGCCTATTTGACATTTAATATCTGTAGCTACAGTTTGTAACTTAACTAAATCTCTTCCTAATAAAATGACTTGGACTCCATTTCTTTGAAGTTCATAGGCTATTGCGCGTGCGGTACCTCCATTCCCTAAAATTATAGCTCTTTTACCAGCTAAAGAGATCTGTTTTTCTAAGCATCGGATTGCGGCTTTACCATCAGTATTGTAACCAACTAATTCATTGCTCGTAATATGAAGAGTATTTATGGAGCCTATAGCTTGAGAACAAGGGGCTATACGATCCAAGTAAGGGATAATCCTTTGTTTAAAGGGCATCGTTACACTAAACCCTCTAAACCCTAGTTCTTTTGATAACTTCAAAAAGTCAGGTAATTCAAAATCTTTTAAGGCCATCTTAACATAAACAGCATCTAAATTTAATTTATCGAATACATGGTTATGAGTTAGATGGCTAGGGCTCTTATCAACAGGATTACCAATTAATCCTAACATTGTGGTTTTAGAACTTAGTTGACGATATCTATAAATTTCTATTAGTTCGTCGATAGGAGTTTGCCCAGGTGCACTTTGATGCTGAGGGCTTAGCGCTGCATAGGTCCAGATGTCGCCAAAACGAGGGGCTAAAATCCTTGTAATAGGGCCTAGTTCTCCCATACAAACCCCGATTATCTGACGTTCATGACTATAGCTTCTTACAGCTTGTAACATGCGCAATGAATCTAAAGTTGAGTTAGAAAAAGTTGCTAACTTTGCAACAGAGGCTTGATTATCAAATAAAGTTTGAAATAGCTTCTCTAAATGGTCTGGAGTTTGCTCAAAATTGTGATGAGAAATAAGTATTTGTATATGAGGATATAAGCTACGAAAGCGTTCTATTACACTATTACAATTAGCCTCCCATGGAAAGTCAACCCATTTAACTACATTTTCTTGTAAAATTTCAGAAAGAGGGGATTCAAATAATCTATGAAAACATGCGGGTAATGCAGTAATTAATAAAGGATGATTCTTAGGAATGAATCGGGGAAGGTCAGCAAACGAGAGATCATCAAAGCGATCAATACGCCATTCGATAATATCTCCTTTAGCCACGGCTAAAATCATCTGCTGCTCGATAGCAGCAGATGTAGGGCCAATTATAGGAACACAAATAGAGGATTTAAATAGATTCATTAATTAAGAACTCTCAGTATCTTTAAGGTCTTGTAGAGTGTAAGTAATAACTCTGTTATTATAAGTCATCTTAATTAATTGATGATTCTTTATTTTACCCTCCAATATAGCTCTTGATAGTAAGTTAACAACCTCTTGTTGAATGAGTCTTTTAAGAGGACGAGCTCCATAAGCGGAGTCATAACCTTCGCGTGCTAAATAAGCAACTAAAGCATCATCCCACTCGAAACTGATATGGCGATCAGAAAGGCGATCTTGTACTCCACGCAATTGAATATTAACTACTTTGCCCATATCAGCTTGACGTAAAGGCATGAATGGTAAAATATCATCTAAACGATTAATAAATTCTGGTCTAAAGTGTACTTTAAGAAGAGGCTCGACAATATTCAAAATCGATTCTTTTGATAAAGTACTAAGAGCAGTCTCTGCTTGTTCTAATAGCTGCTGGGAGCCTATATTGGAAGTCATAATAAAAAGAGCATTACGGCAATTAACAACTCGTCCTTTACTATCTGTTAAGCGCCCATCATCAAAAACTTGCAGCAAAATATTGAAAACGTCAGGATGCGCTTTTTCTACTTCATCTAGTAAAACTACAGAATAGGGCCTGCGACGTAGAGCTTCTGTTAGCTGCCCCCCTTCTTCATAGCCGACATATCCGGGAGGAGCTCCAATGAGGCGCGCAACAGCATGTTTTTCCATATATTCAGACATGTCAATTCGTAATAAAGCAGTCTCTTGGTTAAACAATTGTTCTGCAAGAGCTTTAGCCAATTCAGTCTTACCAACTCCTGTTGGACCTAAAAAAAGGAATGTACCTAAAGGCCTGTTAGGGTCTTGTAATCCTGCGCGTGACCTTCTTATGGCTTCAGCTATAGCTTTGATAGCCATGGACTGACCGACAACTCTTTTTTCTAGATTTTCCTCTAAATGTAGTAATTTTTCAGCTTCTCCCGTTAACATTTTCTGAACAGGAACTCCAGTCCATCTAGAAACAATATGAGCAATCAATTGCTCATCAACTTCTTCCTGTAACATACGGGATGGTTGATTGTTTAAATCCTGTTGAACTGTTTCTAATTCTTTTTCAACCTTAGGAGTAATACTATATCTTAATTCTGCTACACGATTGTAATCAAGCGCACGCTCAGCTTCTTCCTCCTGAAACTTAAGACGCTCTAGCTCATTCTTTTTGTCTTTTACTTTTTGGAGTAATCCTTTTTCCTTGTCCCAGCGTTGTTTTAAGACGGAAAGCTGTTCTTTGATCTCCGCAATCGTTTTTTCAAGATTTTGTGCTTCAGACTTGGCACTAGGAGTATCTTCCCGTTTTAAAGCTTCTTGTTTAACAATCAAAGTAGATAATTCCCGCTCCTTGGTATCGATAGGAAGCGGACGACTACCAAGCTGCATGCGGATAAGGCTAGCTGCTTCATCTATCAAATCAATGGCTTTATCGGGTAAGCGACGATCTGTAATGTAGCGGTGTGAAAGAAAAACAGCAGCATGTAAAGCACTTTCTGTAATTCTGACACCGTGGAAAATTTCGTAACGTTCTTTTAACCCACGTAAAATAGCGATAGCATCTTCTAAGGAAGGCTCTGCAACTAATACCGTTTGAAAACGGCGTTCTAAAGCGGGGTCTCTTTCAATATATTTTTGGTATTCATTGAGAGTTGTTGCTCCAATACAGTGTAGCGTACCTCGAGCTAAAGCTGGCTTCAATAAATTGGCTGCATCCATCGATCCTTCAGCAGCTCCAGCACCAACAAGTGTATGCACTTCATCAATGAAAAGAATTACTTTTCCTTCACTTTGCTCAATCTGTTGCAAGATCCCTTTAAGCCGTTCTTCAAATTCCCCTCTAAATTTAGTTCCCGCTACTAGACTACCCATGTCCAACGTAAATAATTGCTTATCGCGGAGCGATTCTGGGATATCCCCTTGCACAATTCTTAGCGCTAGCCCTTCTGCAATTGCAGTTTTTCCAACCCCTGGGTCTCCAATCAGTAAAGGGTTATTTTTAGTTCTACGACTTAATACTTGGATGGTACGTCTAATCTCTTCGTCGCGCCCTATAACTGGATCTAACTTACCGTCTTTTGCTAACTGGGTAAGATTTTTGCAAAATTTTTCCAAAGCTTGAAAGCTTGACTCAGCAGTAGGCGAGTCAACATGGCGTCCAGCTCGCAGCTCTTTAATCTTCTGTTCAACTTGCGTGAGATTATATTTGCTTCCTTTCTTCCAAGTACTAAAAGGTTCTGCCTCACTTTTCCAAAATGTATAAAAGAAATGATCGGAACTCAAATAACTATCTTGCCATTGCTTTGCAATAGATTGGGCATGCATAAGCCGATTTTGTAGAGAACGTCCTGTAGTTGGTGCTTGAGGAGAACCGCTATAAGAAGGAACTTTATTAAGAGCATTTTCAACGAGATCTTTTAGCGCTTGGCTATTCAGATTAAGAGCAGAAATAACACTAGGAAAATACCCTTCCCGATCAGACAAGAATGCTAAGAGGAGGTGGTTATCAGTAACTTCGGTATGGTTGCGTTGTTGTGCCTCATTAACAGCAGTTTCTAAAGCACGGGCTACAGCTTCTGTAAAGTTAGGATTCATACTAATGCTCTCTCCTATGATACTGGTTTGTAGTTAAATAAGCTTAAATTTTTGCCTAATTCTTTATTATCTAATTTAAATCTAAAGTAATGCAACAATATAGTATATCTCTAGGATGACTCTTTCTAACCTTTATTCTACAAACTCTTACAATAAGAATCTAGCAGTTTAGTTAGTTGACTGCTAAATATTAATCTTTATGAGTTAAGTCTTTAAAATTCAATTCTGAAAAAAATTTCATTATCTGCTTATTTCCCAAGTCTAAGAAAATTTTTCATATTGGTCGATACAGTAAATCATACGTGCTAAAGTATCTAAATAAAGACCGATCTCTTCTTCAAATGTATTTGAAGTTATACATCCGGAAATGTCAAATTTGATATGGCTAAAATGGTGTTTTTTAAGAGCGACTTCAGCTGCAAAAAGTTGATAATAGCAAAGAGGTTGGTGAGAAATCAGATTGTAGGTATAAATTTTTTGAGGCTGGTTGACTTTTTCTCCAAAACGTTCTTTTACTAGAACCACAATAGTATCCTCAGTATTAGCTCGAATAGCACCAGGCCCTTTAGATGCTTCAATCTGAGTCCATTTTTTATCTTTAAAATAGTGCTCGCCTAGATATTTCATCATTTGCGGTTCTGTATTAATTGTATCGGCAGCAGCGTTAAAATTTTTTGCTAGATACTCTTTTTCATTAAGCTGTAAGTCTCGTTCCCCTTCTATCATATCTGTAAAAGGAACATTGACATGCTTGTTATCTAATAGTTTGAGTGCAAACTGCGCTCTGCGATCAACATTTTTTGCTGTAGCACCTAGTATACCTTGTCCATCGTAATTTGTATTCGTTGGAAGTATTTCGTCCAGCATGCCTAGTTTTTTAAAGCATGCAATAAATTCCTTCCTTTTATCTTCTAATTCTTTCTTAGATTCAATATGCCATCTTTCAGTACCAGCTTTTCTTAACCAAGAATCCTGCGTTATCTTTACTAAATCTGTATAATTTTGGATTTGCACAGGGTTTATATGACTCAGTTTTAAAAGTTCGATGATAATTGGTTGAGGTTTTTGTTGGGATTGATTCCAAATTTTGTGGCGATAACTTTGCACAGAGGGAAATCTATTGGTTTCATTAACCGAGTTGTTTACAGAAGATTGAGCTTCTTCTAGTGGATAATGATTTGTTTGCGAACAGCTGATAGAAAACCCTGTAATAGCAGCTATAGCCAATACTCTTCGTTGAAATATCAATTTTTTTAACATTCTATGCCTCACTTTATAAAACAGTAGGAAAATTCTACCAACTATCTAGAATGATATGCAAGCTTTTAGCATAGATTTAGTTATTAATTTAGAATCTTCCCTTAAAAAAATGCTTTCTAGATAACTCAAAATCGATTATTTTCTTAGAAATGTTGAATTTGTAATCTTTTATTCTATTTTTCTAAATCTTATTAATAAGTAGTTATATGACACCTTTATTGAATGGGCAGGCTTTAAGTAAAACTTATGGGGCTGAACCTCTGTTTAAACATGTATCTTTTTCGATCTTCAAAGGGGAAAGGGTAGGGTTGATTGGGCCTAATGGTTCTGGTAAATCTACTTTCCTTAAGCTATTATCTGGGATAGATAGCCCTGACGAAGGCGCTGTATCTTATCAATCAGGAATTCAAGTAGAATATATTCCCCAAGAGAGCTTATTTGACCCAAATCTCACAATTAAGCAGATATTTGATAAAGAATTAGCAAATTTTATTGATGATGAATTTGTTAGGGATGCTGCTATTCAAACTTCGGCAGGGAAGTGTGGAATTTATGATTTGGATAGAACAGTGCAAAAATTGTCCGGGGGCTGGAAAAAGCGCCTTGCGATAGCAATTGCTTTGTCAAAAGAACCAGATCTTATTTTAATGGATGAACCAACTAACCATTTGGATGTGGAAGGAATCATATGGTTGGAAAAGCTAGTTAAAAAAGGGTCCTGGACCTGTTTAATTATCACCCACGATCGCTATTTTCTGGAGAACGTAACCACTCGTGTAGTTGAAATTAACCGGATCTTCCCCGAAGGGACTTTTTCAACTAGTGGTAACTATAGTACATTTTTAGAAAGGCGTGAAACATTTCTAGAAGGACAGCAACAATATGAACGTTCTTTAGCAAATCGAATGCGTAGAGAGGTTGAATGGCTCCGCAGAGGACCTAAAGCTCGTACAACTAAAGCAGAATCTCGTATTAAGGAAGCTCACCGAGTCATACAGGAACATGCAAATGTTAAATCAAGGAATACACAACAGACGGCTCAGATTGATTTTAATGCTTCCGGACGTAAAACTAAGAAATTATTTGTAGGGGAAGGATTGGATCTTAAGATCGGAGACAAAAAGATTTTTACTGAATTAAATTTAGAGCTTGCTCCAGGTACATGCCTTGGGGTTTTAGGTCTTAATGGAAGTGGAAAAAGTAGCCTTTTAAAAGTCATTGCAGGTGAGCTTAAGCCTACTGCAGGATCTATTGAAAAAGCTGATGCACTTAAAATTGTCTATTTCGATCAACATCGTGCTAAGCTCGACCTTAAATCGACTATTAGAGAAACGCTAGCTACAAATGGAGAAACAGTCTTTTACCAAGGACAATCGATACATGTTGCTTCATGGGCTAAACGTTTTTTATTTGGAGCTGATAAGATCAACATGCCATTATACAATCTTTCTGGAGGAGAAAGAGCTCGCTTAGTCATTGCTAAGTTAATGCTTGAACCTGCAGATTTATTGTTACTGGATGAACCGACTAATGACTTAGATATTGCAACTTTAGAAATTCTAGAAGAAAGCCTAGAAAATTTCCAAGGAGCTGTTGTGTTGGTTACCCATGATCGTTACCTATTGGATCGTTTATCAACCGAAATTCTAGCTTTAGATAACCAAGGAGAACATAATCTTTACGCAGATTATCTACAATGGGAACAGTTTCAAAAGGAGCAGGAAAAGTCAACGGTACAAATTGAAGCAGCAAAAAAGAAAGGAAGCGAAAAATTAAGCACCCCAGATAATCCTCCAAAATCTAAGAAGCTTTCCTATAAAGAAAAATTAGAATGGGATCAAATGGAAGGCAAGATTATGCAAGCTGAAGAGCAACTAGATAGTCTAAAGATAAAAAGCCAAGACCCTGCTATTGTTAACCAAATAGCCACTCTAAGCACTCTCTGTGAACAAATGCAACAAGTTCAAGAGGAAATAGATAGACTGTATGCCCGTTGGAGTGAACTTGAAGCTAAACAAAAATAGAAAAATTAAAGGAATGGAATGTCACCTCTAACATGGTTAATCCAGCAGCCTAAACGTTTTATACCTATACGTTGGCGATATTTTATATCGTTGTATTCCAAGGTTTTTTTACTAACCTTATGCTCTTTTTTAGCTATTTTAGTGATTATTCGTTTTAAAGAGATCGCAAAGATAGCAGCTCTAGGCGCTCCTTTATCAGAGATTGGTCTTTTTACAAGTTACCAAATCATTTATATGTCCTCTCTAGCTATTCCCGTTTCATGTTTGCTGGCATCCTGGATTCTTTTCCAACGTTTGTCCCATTCATATGAAATCATTGCATGGCAAGCTTCTGGCCTCTCTCTTATGCAATTATTAGGACCTATACTTACGGTTGCTCTATACTTAAGTTTTTTTAATTTTTACACTACTTCAGAGTGGGGAACTCATGCTTACTATGCTTTACAAGAAATGAAAGGAGACTTAAGTAAAGTTAATCCATTATCTCTACTAAAAAGTAGTGAACAGTTAAATTTAAAAAATATCGATATATCTGTAGGTTATCTGGAAGCCGGTAGATTAGCTAAGGACGTAGCTATAGTTTTTAAGAATAAACGAAATGATAGGCTAGCTCTTATAATGGCTAAAGAGATTTTATCGGAGTCAGAACAAGTTATAGGAAATCAGGTGACTATCGTATCTACCGTAGATACAAATCAAGAGCAGGGGTATGATCACCTTTTAATTGAAAATCAGCAAAAAATGTATTCTTCTTCGGCAGAGTTTTCCGCAGTGATTGGCTCCTCTAGTTCACAAAAAATTCCCTCAAACAATCAGCTTAATTGGAATATGCTTGCAGCCCGATTAAAGGATTATAGGGACAATTATAAAAAGCTTGAATCGAGCACTACGAATTTTTCAGAGTTAGAATCGATGCAACCCCATTATCATAAAAGAAATTCGAAAGTAATTGCTGAAATGCTTAGACGTATATACATTGCAATTGCTCCCTTATCTTTTACATGGTTAGGCGCTACTTTGGGAATTGAAATAGGACGACAAAGACATAGAGCAAAGCTAATTACAGTAATTTTATTAGCAAGTTTATTTATAACAGCCTTCTTTGTAGCTAAAGCATTTGAGCATTCTGTCTTGCTCACGCTGGCACTCTATACTGTACCCCATACATTAATAGGAGTCGCTGGGTTATGGACCTTACGTAAGCTGAACCGAGGAGATCTATCATGATCTTATTTCGACGTTGGGAAAGGTACCTTTTTAAGGAAATTTTTAAAGTATTTGCTCTATTCCTTATTGCTATTTATTTCTTATACGTACTGATCGATTACTCATCACATATGCGAGTTTTCCAGAGGAATACAATTGGATTTACAGAAGTAACCCTCTATTACTTTGCACATTTTATACGTCGCTTACAATTTTTAGTTCCTTTTGCTTTGTTACTAAGCACTTTGACAGTCTTATGCCAAATGAGTTTAAGAAGAGAACTCTTAGCCTTGCTTGTAGGAGGTATATCTAAAAAACAGATCTTTAGACCTTTCTTGGTGATAGCATTGCTAAGTAGCGGTTCTATTTATCTTAATTTTGAGTACTTAGAGCCTTATACTTTACCTTACATCGATCAATTTGAAGTGAAGTATTTTCATTCAGCAGAGAGAAAAGGAAACCAAATTGATAAATTAAGCACCCTTTACCTTGAAGATGGGAGCAAAATGATCTACCAGAAATACGATATGCAAAAGCAAGCATTATTCGATGTCTTTTGGGTTCTTTCCCCGGATGCTGTGATCCATATGAAATATTTCAAGCCAGACCAAATCCCTCCTTTGGGAAGTTATGTCGATCAGTTTACACGTAACCAAGAAGGACGCTTTATACGTATGACGTCAGAAAATGAAAAGATTTTCCCTCAAATAAAATTTAAGCATAAAGATTTGAAAAAGGTGCTAAAACCATTAGAAAATTATGCATTGTCTGAGTTATGGCAAACACTGCAGACAAACAAAGAGGGAAAAATTGCTCGTATGAATCCAGAAGAGTGGACAATGTGGTATTTCAAAATATTGATCCCTTTGATTTCCCTTTGGGTTGTCATTACGACTGTTCCAGAGTGTTTTATTTTTGATCGACAGGTGTCAATATTTAAAATCTATTGTTGGGCTCTATTCTTATTAGTATTCTTCTTTACCGCTTTTAACTCTGCAGTTATTCTAGGACAAAGCGGTGTTATTTCCCCTTTGATCGCATTAGGAGGAACTATGTTTCTATTCTTTGCTCCTAGCATGTGGCGCTTTTATTCATTTTATAAAGTATAAACTTAAATTTATAGAGGTGTAAATGGAGCTATTTGATCTGAGGTTATGGAAAAACTTTATCGTAGCGGGGGGAAACGGCAATTTCCCTGCATGGATCGATCAAGTAGCAATAGATTCTCGATTAATCACTTCTCTCAAAGCTCTATTTGTAGCTTTACCTGGGCGCTTTCGACATGGACATGAATTTGTTAAAACAGCTATAGAACAGGGTGCGCGATACATTCTAGTTGAAGAAGATTATATAGCCTCTTCAGATCTCCCCCAATCTATAACTCTATTGTACGTGCCAAGTCCTCTAAGGGCAATGCAAGAGATTGCTGCTGCTTATAGGAAATTTCTCAATGTAAACGTTATTGCGATTACAGGATCAGTTGGGAAAACTATGCTAAAAGATCTTTTGCATGAAATGTTAAAACAAGAAAGATCAGTTGCTTCCTCTCCTGAAAGCTTCAATAGCCAAATTGGCGTCGCTATGAGCCTATTTTTAATAGATTCAACCCATCAGTATGCAATTATAGAGGCCGGAATCTCAAAAGTTGGCGAAATGGATCATTTGGCACAAATGATTCAACCTGATTATGCTATTTTGACAAAGGTGGATAGCTCTCATTTAGGCTTGATGCCTAATACAGTAGTAGTAACCCAAGAAAAATTAAAATTATTACAAGCTGTTCCTGTTGAACATTGGACTTTGCAGCCAGGTAGTTCCATCTCTTTTAGTAGACAATTTACTCTAGCTTGGGATTATGATTATGAAAACCTGCCTAAGGTCATAGTTAATGATCTACCCCGTGATAAACTAAGCTACCAAATAAATTTTCCAAATCATTTTATCTTTTCAGGTCAGTTAGCGAAATCACAAGCTTATTGTATTGAACTAGTTCAGATTGCAACCAAGGCTGCCTGGTTATTAGGCTTGTCAGCAGATGCAATAGCTAAAACATTACATGAATATTCCTTTCAGGAAACAGGATCTGAGCGCTGGAAGTTAGCTACAGGAACAACTATTATTAATGAGCGGTATTGTGCAGACCTTTCTTCTCTGGAATCTGCTTTGCAATCATTGCAGCGAGAAGCTAAAAATGGGCGTAAATGGTTTGTTTTTGGAGGAGTACGACGGGAACAGTCCTTGTCAATGGCTGAAATTTCTCATGTCCTTAAGATGCTCATCAAATATAAAGTAGACCGTTTATTATTAGTAGAAAAGCGCACAATAGACACCTTTATCCCTTATGCGGAAAGATTGGCCCCGTTTGTCCAAATTGAGACCTTTAAAGACTATACTTCTGCATTACAATTTATGCAAAGCTATGTCAAAGCAGATGATTTTGTTTTGGTAAAAGGTGCTAATAAGTCTTCAATCTGGGATATAGCTGCATCTCTGGATAAAAACACCTACGATAATATCCTCACAATTAACTTAGCAGCTATAGAGAGTAATATTGCGATGATGCGCTCTAAGTGGCCTAGCAATGTACGTTTTATGGCTATGGTAAAGGCTTTTGGCTATGGAACTGATAGCCTTTCGCTTGCTCGTTTTTTAGAGGGATGTGGAATTGATATTTTTGGAGTAGCTCATGTTGATGAGGGAATTATCCTCAAACAAGCAGGTATAGACCTACCTATCTTTGCGATCCACGCAACAGAGGATGAGGCGGAACTTATCATTCAAAACGATTTCGAAGTGGGAGTTAGTTCAGTAACTCAAGTAGAAAGCTTCCAGAGGGTTGCTTGTAAGTTTGATAAACTGATTAAAGTGCATCTGCACATAGACACAGGGATGGGACGATTTGGTTGCCGCCCAGAACAGGCCTTAACTATAGCTCGTACTATTCACAATTGTAGTCATATACAATTAATGGGGGTAATGACCCATTTCTTTTCAGCTGATAACCCTCAACATGATTACTTAACTCTGCAGCAGTTGGAAAAATTTACAGATTGTATACGAATCCTTGAAGCTGCAGGCTATAAGCTTCCATGGGTTCATGCAGCCAATTCTTATGGTTCACTCCGATTTCCACAAGCAGACTTTAATATGGTGCGGATCGGTTTAGGCTTATTCGGCCTATTGCCAAATTTAGATCTAAAACCTGCAGTATCGCTAACTTCTCGCATTGTTGGAATCAATACGATGTTGAAAGGAGAAACTGTCAGTTATGCAGGAACTTACACCGTGGCTAGAGACTTGGAAAAAATAGCGGTCTTGCCACTTGGCTATTGTGATGGCCTACATACACAGTATAGCGGCAGAGGATATGCTGTAATTCGAGATAAAAAGGCTCCATTTGTAGGGCGTATCTGTATGGATTTTATGATGGTAGATATTACCGATATTCCAGAAGCTTCAATAGGGGATTCAGCCCTTATTTTTGGCAAGGACCTATTTGGTCATTTTATCGATCCCGCACAATTAGCTGAGGCAGGGGGAACCCACGTCTACCAACTTTTAACTTGCCTCGGTCCCCGCATTCGTCGTATTTTCACTTATGATGAAGCTTTCTAAAACATCTGGCTAGTAAAAAAGATAAATTAGACCGCTCCTTGTATGGTTTGTAATAATAAAAGTAAATTTTAAATCTATCCAAATTATTAAAGGGTTCCAACCTATTTTTACAAAAGTTTAAAACTAATCCTATTCAAATATGAATCTGAGGGTTTTTGATTTTTTTATAGGTATTTAAATGGCAGCTAACTACAAATTGATATCGTAAACTTTAAAATTAATTGACCTGATGCGTTTGTAGACTATAAATGTCAACAAGATCATGCTGCACAAAGTCTTTTGGAACCCCTTCAAATTTATAATTTTGCTGAAGTAATGCTGAATGAAATTTTTTACTATCTTGTTTAACTTTTGAAATTGCTTCTGCTGGTGTCTTTCCTAGCCCCATAATTTCACCTGTAGATTTCATTTCGGGGCCAAGATTTTGCTCTGCATTTGGGAATTTATTATAAGAAAAAATAGGCATTTTGACAGCATAGAGTGCAGAAAAACACTTATTTATTCTCTGTTTATATCCCTGTATAGCTAAGCTTTTACCTAGAATACAATTAACTGCTATTTGAATCATTGGCACCCCTGTTGCTTTTGCAACAAAAGGGGTCATTCTAGATGCTCTAGGATTAACTTCTAGTACATAGACAGATCTGCCTTTAACTGCTAATTGAATATTTATTATACCTAATATATTTAATGACAGTGCCAATGTATACGTTATTTCCTGTATCTGCTCCAAAATCTCTTCAGATAAGTTTACAGATGGCATAATTGCAGAAGAATCTCCAGAATGTATTCCCACTTCTTCAAATTGTTCTAGAATACTAACTATTAGAATACTCTTACGATCACAAATAGCTTCAACTTCAATCTCTAAAGCACTGTTTATAAATTTCTCTACTAAGATTGGTTCTTGTTTGATAGGCTTAGCATCAAAATAAAGTTGAAGTTCATGGCTATCTTTTATAAGAGCTATCTGAGAACCACCAATAATATAGGAGGGGCGCAACAAAACTGGATAGTTTATGTGCTCTATAAAATTGAAAACTTCCTCTGTACTAGAGCAAATACAACTCGTAGGTTGCAATAGACCTAATTTATCGATCATTTGTTTAAAAGATAATCTATTTTCTGCCTTATCTATATCGGTAGGTGAAGTCCCTAAAATAGGAACTTTCAACTTGTGAAGTTGCGATGTTAGAGATAAAGGTGTTTGCCCACCAAACTGTACAAGAACACCTTTCGGTTTTTCTAGATTAACTATAGAAATGATATGCTCAATAGTTAACGGCTCAAAATATAGGCGATTTGATACATCATAGTCTGTAGAAACTGTCTCTGGGTTACAATTCACCATAATAGCTTCATAGTTTAAAGCACGTACAGCCATTATTGCATGCACGCAACAGTAGTCAAATTCTATACCTTGCCCTATTCTATTGGGGCCACTACCTATTACAATAATTTTTGGTTGCGTCGTCGGTTTAGCTTCACACTCCTGTTCATATGTAGAATACAGATAAGATGTATTAGTAGTATATTCTCCAGCACATGTGTCAATACGCTTGTAAGCGGGTAGAATAGAGTATTTTTCTTTTACGGCTCGAATCGCTTCCCTAGAGAGATCTAAAAGTTCAGCTATATAATCATCGCTAAATCCCTTTTGCTTGATATGTAAAAACTCCTCTTTCTGCAAGATAGAGATTTCTTTACTAACTAACTTCTTTTCCAAATCAAGAAGCTCTTTTAGTTGATAAATAAACCAAGGATCTATATGGGTTAGAGAATGGATCTGAGAAATGGTATACCCATAACGAAGAGCATCGGCAATGAAAAATAGGCGTCTAGAGTTAGCAACTTTTAAATTCTGCTCTATTACTTCTATAGGATTTGAAGTATTTATAGAGTCTAATTGAGAATTTAATCCTGTATATCCTATCTCTAAAGAACAGATGGCTTTTTGCAAAGCTTCTTGAAATGTTTTTCCAATAGCCATAACTTCACCTATTGACTTCATATAGGTAGTCAATTCATCCCTTTCGTGTCGAAATTTTTCAAAATTAAAACGGGGAATCTTAACCACTACATAATCTAGTGAAGGTTCAAAGGCCGCAGGGATGATATTTTTAGTAATATCTGATTTTATCTCATCTAAACTATATCCTAAAGCTAGTTTAGCAGAGACTTTAGCAATAGGAAACCCAGTGGCTTTTGAGGCTAGAGCCGAGGAACGAGATACTCGGGGATTAATTTCAATAACTAGTATACGACCATCGGTCGGATTAACTGCAAATTGCACATTGCAACCTCCCGAAGTAATCCCTACAGTTTCCATAACAGCAAAAGCCTGTTTACGCATGACTTGATATTCCTTATCAGTCAAAGTTTGGGCAGGTGCAACTGTAATGGAATCTCCCGTGTGAACTCCCATAGGATCAAAATTTTCAATAGAACAGACAACAACACAATTCCCTTTATAATCCCTCATTAGCTCTAGCTCATACTCTTTCCAGCCAATAACAGTTTCTTCTATTAAGATTCCTGTAGGGGAAATCTCTAAAGCATTTCTACAGAGTCTTTCAAATTCTAATTCCGAGTAAGCAATCCCACCGCCACTCCCACCCAAAGTAAAAGAAGTCCTTATGATGATAGGGAAGTTGAATAACTTTAAAGAATCTAAAGCTTCTATTAAAGAATAAGCTATGACAGAGTAAGGGATTTCAAGGCCAATTTGCTGTATAGTATTTTTAAAAATTTCCCTATTTTCAGCAGTTTCAATAGTTTTTAGAGACGCTCCTATGACTTGAATTTGGTATTTTTCTAATATGCCCAATCTAGCTAACTCTAAGCAACTATTTAAAGCGGTCTGTCCTCCCATAGTAGGCAATAGAGCCTCAGGACGCTCCTTAATAATAATTTTTTCTAAAATGTCAGCCTGGATAGGTTCAATATATGTGACATCGGCTAAGTTTGGATCTGTCATGATAGTTGCTGGATTAGAATTAACTAAAATAACTCGACAACCCTCTTCTCTTAAAGCCTTACAAGCTTGAGCTCCTGAATAGTCAAACTCACAAGCTTGTCCTACTATAATAGGGCCAGACCCAATGACTAATACACTTTTTATGTTACGATAGATCATATTTCTCCGTAATCTCCAATTATTTTACATAGCGGTTGGAAAGCTTAAGTATGAATTCATCAAAGATATAATCTAGATCACTAGGGCCTGAATTTCCTTCCGGATGGCCCTGAAAAGCAATAACTTTTCCATCTTTACTCTTAAACCCTTGTAACGTTTGATCAATTGCAGAACGGTGTGTAGGGGAGTAATTTTCAGGCAAGGAACTTTCTAGTACGGCATAGTTGTGGTTTTGGCTACTAATAACGACTTTTTTAGAAACCATATCCCATACAGGGTGATTAGTTCCATGGTGTCCAAATTTAAGTTTTTCAATAGAGCATCCTAAAGCTATCCCTATAAGTTGGCAACCTAAGCAAACTCCTAAAATTGGTAAATTAGTGAAAAGAAGCTTTTTAACAATAGTTACCAATTCACTAGCAAATCTAGGGTCACCGGGACCGTTTGATAAGACAATGCCATCTGGATTAAGTTTTAATACTTCATCTACATCTGTTAATGCCGGCACTACTGTGATCTTACAGTTTCTGGAGGCAAAAAATTGCAAGATACTATATTTCACACCACAGTCATAGACGATAATGTGTTTTTGATGATTCGTTTTGGTCTTTTTTTTAAGATAATCACTAAAAAAATTGTCCTGCATATTCCAATTATACGTTTGCTTAGTCGAGACTTGTTGTATCCAATTGCCATTCTCTATCTTAGGGGATGCCCGAGCTAGATCTAAAGCTATCTTTTCGTCAATATTTGCATTCATAATACAACCATTCTGTACACCACTATCTCTCAAAATATGTGTTAATTTACGTGTATCTATACCAGTAATTCCAACTACTCCATATTGAATTAAAAAGTCCTGTAAGGATTGCGCTCCTCGCCAATTGCTGTAAATTTGAGACATCTCCCTGACTATAAGTCCCGATAGCCAAGGTTGACTTGATTCCATGTCTTCCTTATTGATACCTACGTTGCCTATATGGGGACTAGTAAAGGCAATTATCTGACCTGCATATGAAGGATCAGTTAATACTTCTTGGTACCCTGTCATAGAGGTATTAAATACAACCTCTCCGCAAACTATTCCTTCTTTACCTACAGATATCCCATGAAAAACTGTTCCATTTTGTAATACTAATATAGCTTTTTCCTTTTTCATAATTATCAATATGCTTCGGTCTAATATGAGATAGGTGAAAGCTCAACATTACAGTAGCGTAATATCGGCGTTTCTTTTGTTATTTTAAACCCTCTTTTAACCATACTTGCACAGTTATATGTAGTCTTAACTGCTTCTGAAATATAATTTAAATGACTATATGTATATCTACGCCTAGGAATTGCCAACCGTACTAGTTCTACCTTAGAGAATCTCTCTTCTTGCGTTGCGGCGTCTCGGTCAAGCATTAATGTTCCAATACCTACACTCCTTATCCCAGACTTTCGATAAAGTTCTATAGCTAAAACTTGAGCAGGATATTCGGAAGGGGCTATATGGGGGTAAACCTTTTTTGCATCAATAAAAATAGCATGCCCTCCAAATGGTTCATAAATAGGAATACCAAAGAGTTTTAATTGTTTCCCTAGATAGGCTACTTGTTCTATTCGAGACTCTAAATAGTAAAAATCTGTACTCTCTACTAATCCTTGTGCAAGGGCTGCAAGATCCCGAGCTGCAAGCCCACCATAGGTCAAAAAACCCTCATATCTAGCTGTAAAGATACAGGCTTGCTGGAAGATTTGCTCGTTTTTTAAACCAATTAATCCTCCCATATTGACCAGGCCATCTTTTTTACCACTCATCATAAACCCATCTACATAAGCAAACATTTCTCCTATAATTTCTGGAATAGATTTATGTTGATAACAGGCTTCCCTAGTTTTGATAAAATAAGCATTTTCTGCAAAACGAGCAGCATCAAAGAATAGAAGTTTTTCATATTTAGAGCATAGTTCTGAAGTACGCCGAATATTTTCCATAGATACTGGATGCCCACCAATTGAATTACAGGTGATAGTCAAAAGAATAAAGGGAATTTTGCTAGAATGTATTTTTAAGTGCTCTTCCAATACGTCTAAATCAATATTTCCTTTAAAGGGATGGTTTTCTGTAGGGTCAAAGCCTTCCTTAATCGTACAGTCAATGACCTGGCCTCCTCGGCATTCAATCAATCCTTTAGTCGTATCGAAATGGGTATTACCTGGTATCAAATCTCCGTTATTAACCAGTACGGAAAATAGAATATGCTCAGCAGCACGACCTTGATGAGCAGGCAAGAAATAGGGCATTTGAAATATAGAATGGACTACATTTTGTAATTCATAGTAAGCATTTGATCCTGCATAACTCTCGGTAGCTAAAATCATTTTAGCCCACTGCTGGTCACTCATTGCTGTAGTGCCTGAATCTGTTAACAAATCTATAAAGACCTGATCGCTTTTCAAACGAAAGAGATTATAGTTTGCTTCCTCTATCCATTTAGAACGATCTTCTAAGTTAGAATTTTTGATATGTTCCACCATTTTGATGGCATAGGGTTCTACACAAGTTTGGGGCAACATTTTTATTTAATCCTAAGGTTTAGAATGAAGCAGCAAAAATATTCTCATTTTGTAAAACCTCAAAGCATCTCATAGGAGCTCCCTTAAATGAACGAGTCTGGTAAGGTAGATTTATACAAGCATTTTGATTGCTATCTCGCATTGCTGCTGATTGATAAATACCAGAAATAATCACAGAAGCAGCTTCGTGAGTTAAAAAATCGGAAGTCATTTCTTCACTAGTTTTTAAACCATGTAAAGCCTGGATAAATTCTAAGATAGCTTGTGTTTTTGCTTTTCCATCCAAACCTGGCGCCCTGTTTCCTAGTCGATCTAATTCTTTTATATTAAAAACTTCAACCTCTTTTCCCCCAATCATACTGCTATTTCTGAAAACATAAATCTGCAAATGGCTTTCACTACCCACTTCCATATCGGAATGAAGCATCTGTTCATCTATATTGTTAAAAGATTTTGATTTGTAAGATTGGAAGTAAATAGCTTGAAATGGCCCTTGTTGAATTATATGAGCTTCATGTCCCACACGGCCATTTCCTCGGTATAAATCCCTACCCCTAGCTGTAACCCAATCTCTTTTTCCAAATCCATTATGGAGTAAGTTAATTGATGCTAAGGTCATGATCTTAGAACCTTTTTTGAATGCTATATTTGTAAAGGCATCTACTTCTCCAAAATGAGTCATAATTGCTTCAAGTTGATTTCTGCTATATTTATTGTGTTTTTGGAATTCAGTACTTCCAAACAAATTTTCATAATCTTCCAAACTCAATTGTTCTAGTAGATCTAAAGGACGGGTAAAGGTCGTATTGATCTCTAAATTATCGTAGTATTTTTCCCCCTTTAACCCAGCTTCAAGCAAAAAAGGGACTATATCAAAGTAATGATATCCGCTATGCGAGCATTTTCCATACCCCTGCATATAAGGATGATAAAGTTGATCAACTATTTCAGTAGGCATTCTCCATTGTCCATCTGAATGGTAACTTTGTATAGATGTTACAGGGCAATTTGTCTTTTCTGTACATGTATTTATAAATTGTTTAATTAATTGAAAAGATGTTTGGAATCTCCTCTGAGCCATTAAAGAAAAGCTCAACAAAGGGCTGTCTTTTTTAGCATCTAAATAAAGCGTTTTTAACTCTTCAAAATCAGAAAGAAGCTTTTTAGCTAGCTTTATATCTGTGGAAATATTTTGATAAGTAGATATAGGTTTATCCATTAAGATTGATAAACGACTTTTAAGAGCCCATTTAGCATACATCATATGTACTAATGGTTCTGTTGCGATAATGACCCCATCTATTTTATAGGTTTGAATAGCCAAATCGAGCTTGGACTCTATTATAGGGTGCAACTTATCAAAAGTTTGATATTCAGGGGGGATAAAACATAATTCAAATGGAGGTTTATTTGATTTGAAATATTCATAGATATCTTCCCTTTTCTCTTCTAATTCAACAACCATAGCTAAATTAAAATCCATTTCTTCTGCAAACCTACAGATTACTGGGTAGTAAATCCTTTTTGAATGTGGGCCAAAACCAATCAATAAAATATTTTTTTTATTCATATGTGTACTAATCTTTGATGCCTAAAAATTGTTTATAAAGATTGTTCCTTAGTTAAGACGTAATTTCCTATAACTAAAAGATCAATACCTATCGACTGTTTAAAGCAATCAATAGCATCTTTTGGATGCTCTACAATAGGCATACCAGCTAAATTAAAACTTGTATTTAGAATAACAGGAATACCAGATAATTTTGCAAAGCTACCGATTAATTCATAGAATAGAGGATTTGATTCTTTTGTAACAGTTTGCAGGCGGGCACTTCCATCAGCATGGATACAAGCAGGAATATCTGTGTAAGCTTTTTCTGTAACGAAGGCCGTTTTCATCATATAGGGATCTTCTGCTTTCCCTTTGAAGTAAATTGAAGCATGCTCTATTTGAGCTGCAGGTGCATATGGTCTAAACCATTCTCTCAGCTTAACCTGACTATTCAATATTTCTTTCGTCCAACTATTGCGAGGAGACGCTAATATACTTCTATTCCCTAGAGCTCGGGGGCCATATTCGCTACACCCTTGAAACCACCCTACAATTTTTCCAGAATTTAAAGCTTGGGCGGTTACATCAGTAATATTATAATAATAGTTAACAATCAGTCCTTGCCCAATTTCACTGATAGCATTTTGAATTTCTTTCTGAGTGTAAAGAGGTCCTAAATAGGGATTCGAACCAAAAAAAGGGATTTCTTTGTTCCTCTTTAGAAAATAAGAGGCTCCTGCTCCTATAGCAATTCCGGCATCTCCAGGGGAAGGGGGAATGTAAATACAAATATCTAACGATGATTCTAAATAACTATTAAGCACAGAATTCATAGCGACACCTCCTGACATACAAACATTATTTATTCCATATTTGTCCAAGAGTAATTTAAGTCTATTTTTAATGGAGTTTTGCATTTGGTCTTGTATCCAAGCAGCCAAATGCATGTCAAAAGGACGAATTGTAGCTTTGGATGATCTGCGAGGAGGTATCTTCAGACCATGGTTAGCAAACCATTGAGCAATATCCTTAGTATCATCTTCACAGTAACCAATTTCAACTAAATCAGTTATCATGCTTCCATCTGGAGCTTGTCGATATAGACCGTAGTTGGAAAGTATATTAGGATTACCAAAAGCTGCTAATCCCATTGTCTTTCCTGACTCTCGATAGCTTTCAAATCCTAAATAACAAGTAATATCCCCATACGCCCTTCCATATCCAGCATCTCTAGGTTGATCATGATCTCTAGCAATCAAGGTCAATTGTTTATTGCGTAATAAATAATAGCTAGTTTGTTCTGCGCTATTATCTTCTAACTTTAGGGACCTTAAAGGGCTTAAAAGATTGCCAGTATGATCGACTACAACTATAATAGCTTCTTCAAATGGGCATTGAGACGCTGCAGCTAGAGCATGAGCTTCATGATGCGACGTTAAATAATGAATAGGTATGTTTTGATCAATAAAATTTTGAACTGCTGCTTTTAATGACCCTTCAAAACTATTATCATTAAGCAGTGGTTGCCCAAAGCTACACAAAGCTATCGCTTCTATATCTAGCAGGGAAGCTCCCATGCGAGTTAGTGCAAATTCAAAGCTTTTTTGGAAATGACCATCATATTTTTTTCTAGATATCCGTTCTTCTGCCAAAGCAAGAGTAAGGCATCCATTTTTAAATAGAGCTATATTACCATCATATGTGAATGTACCATCTGCTAATACAGGGCAATTAATCGCTACGACCAAATCTTTTTTCATGCTAGAGATTTCCTAATCTAATATTTAATATAGAGGTGTTTTAGATGTATTTTTAGGTGGTTTTTTCTGATTTAAAGGTTACTTTTTATAAGCCTTAAGTGAAAATACTAAAGGAATGACTTCTGCATATTGTTTTAAATGCCACCACCCTTCTTTATCTTGTTGCATGTTTGCAAACATAGGATAAAAGCTCTTATGGAATTCATGTAAGAACGTTATCTCCAATCCACTCATCACTAAACTATTAATAATTTCAGCCATGCTATGTGGCCAAATGTACTGGTTTTGATGTCTTATCTCACTTTTAGAATCTGCATAAGAGTGCTTGTAATTGGCTTGATAAGGAGTTCCTGAGGAGGCATAGGGAAAGGTTGGAGTTGGTCCTATATTAACTCCATCTATAGTAGGGTTGGAGAATGTTCTTGCAAATGGGTGTTCATCAATAATGTAAAAAAATCCACCTTTTTTTAAAAAATGGCTGATTGTCTTGGCCCATTTTTGCAAACTTTCTAACCATGTTAAAACACCATAAGATGTAAAGATAATATCAAACTTTCCCTCAAGATTTTTTGGTAATTCCTCTACAGAAGAAAGGATGAATTTTGCATCTATATTCATTTCTAAACTAAGTCGCTTTGCCAATGAAATAGCCCTTTCTGAAAAATCGGCTGCTGTCACATTAGCTCCTAATTGTGTTAAAGAAAGAGAATCCATTCCAAAGTGACATTGAAGATGTAAAAGCTTTTTACCACAAATACTCCCTAGTTCCTCTTTTTCAATTGATAAGAGGGAACATCTATTCTTTTTAAACAAATTAACGTCGTAGTACTTGGAACTAAAATGCAGATCAGCTAGTTCATCCCAAAAATTACGATTTGCATTTTCGTAGCTACCATCTATCATATTGCACCTTTTTTTGTTCTTCTCAATTTTCTAAGCTAGTAGAGAAGTTGTCTCATTTAAGTGGTTTTCAATGTATTCTGAGAGCTCATCTTTGCTTAGAACTCCTTTTAAAAGGCTAGACTTTAATTCCTCATCGCAACTTATAGAACCCTGTACAAATTTAGCGAACTCCACTGGAGAACTTTGTAAGATAGCTGATTGAAGTTGTTCTAACCTTTGCTTAAATACTAAAGCCTCTCGTATTTCTCGATCAGCCCATTGGCTACCGGCAAATTTTTGAATGGCATTTTCAATAAGATCATTAGCGGCGTTTATTATTAAAAGTGTTAGAGCAACAATATTTGAAGCTATAAATAGTTTTCCATAAGTTGTATTCCAGGAAGCATACTGCTCTGCTACAGCATCAATTTCAGCAAAAGGCATTACAGCTATACAAATTGATAGAAGCTTTAGTGACTTGTATAATTTAGGATAGAAACTCTCTGCAAAGCTTTCAGATCTTTCAAATCCACATAGGCCAAAGAATTGCTCCATCATATTAACTACAGCCATCCCAGGAACCTTTAAAGAGACCCAAATCATTGGTAAAACGGCTAGAGCTACTGTCGTAATCCTTATAGCTAGATTATGAGAAAGTGAACGGCAAGCTTCATCAGTCATTAGTGCGTTTTCAAGTAGCAAAAAAGTCCCTGGAACTAACATCATAATTTGAATAAACCTCTTTAAGTTAGAGGACATTCTATATCGCTGTCTAAAGGGTTGGATTGTATCCGAAAGGTGAAAAGCCAGTAATTCCTTTACTAGGCTATTGATAGTGGTATTTCCTTTAATTTGTTTTGCAGAATAAAAGCACTGAAAATGCCTTTGCCGCTCATTTAAAGGTAATTTAATTCCCTGTGTAATCGAAGTTTGAATACTAGAACATATTTTATTTTTAACCAATAGCAATTGTCTTTCAAATTGTTTATCGAAGTTTTTTTGCTTCCTCAATTTTTTTGCTAGTACATTACTGATTTCATTCAATAAGCAGTACATTGAATAAATAGGTACTCCTGCTTCTCCCAATATACAAGCGATCGCTAAAGGAACATTTCCATTAAATTTTAGAGCTACCTCTCCCGCAGGAATTCTGGCGGCAACTCCGAAAATGATACTAGAGCCAATATGAATAACGCGTAAGAGTATAGAGGAGGATTTAGTGCTGAGCTTTTCTTCTAGTTCAGACCTAGAGCGTAGGCTCTCATTTACCATATTTGCTAAGCCCCAAGTAGCTGCTGTTCCAAAAGCAGCAAATGAACCAACCGCTCCAATATAAGCTAAAGACTTACTCCTTAAAGTATGATCCTTATCATAAGCTAAAGAGGAATTGATGAATGGAATACAAGTGCCATACCCAATAGTGCATGCAAAAGTATAACCAATTATTTTGGCTACTTGCTTCCATTTTTTCTGATTAGGGATCTGCTGATCTACTACTACTTCATAAATAAAGCGGGATAAATTTGAGTTTACAGGACTATTCTGGATTAAAGCTTGTTCTAATGGGTTAGAGAGTGTGGATGTTCTTTCTATAAGCATATTCAACCTTTAATTTTCCCTTGTAGGTACGAAGAATTAATTTATATGGAGCTACTATGCTTGAAAGTTATCAAAGAAAATACCGTATAAAATACGGGTCTACACGTAGTTTGCTGAACATCAACGAGTTAATTTAAAAAAATACCTTTTTTGCTTTGTTTGCAGGCTTTTAAACACCTAAAAACTGGGCAATTATAAACTGCTCTTATAGTTTTTGTGAAAAGTTCGCTATCTAAGATAGAACATAAGTTTGAAATTTTGCTAGCTAGAAAATGAGCAACTATAACTCTTAAAATTAGGGCTGATAGGTTTATATTATGCTCGCAAGGATGTAAAGGAACAGCTTCCCCCGTTAAAACCATGTAGAACTTCGTAATAATTGGGTAATCTTTTCTATAGGGAAAGGGTTAATAAAACATTTTTATAGCTCACACATACTTTATGAAAATTATTTAGATAGAACCTTAAGCTCTAGAACTCTTATATCACTCTCTTCAGATCGACCTGATTGATTTCTATAAAAAGTTTTTTGTAAGAATTTTATCTAGATGGTTAACAGTGAAATTGACTAAATGACTTAATATTAATAGGCTTATTTACAGGAGTTACGCAGTCGACAAAATTTAAACTAGAGATGCTATAGTAGATATCTAGTTTTAATTATATTAATGTTGATAATGAATAAACCCAAATGCTCTGAAATCGATTACATTAACTTCTTAATTGCTTGCCAAAAGCTATACAGCTGCAGTGAAGCTGAAAAAGTTTTGAGCTACACTTCAGAACCAGCTTCACATGATAGTATTAACAGGCTTCTATACCGTTTAAATTCTAATTTAAATTCTTTATGGGAAGAGGCTAAGGTATTTGTAGAGCTAAATCAAGGGATCTTGGTCTATGATGATTCAACTTTAGATAAGTTGTACGCACATAAGATAGAGCTTGTTGCTTATCATTGGTTAGGTAAACATCATGCAATAGTTAAGGAAATCAACCGTGGCGCTTTATTATGGACAAACGGCGATCGAATTATTCCTTGTGATTACCGAATATATGACAAAGAAGATAAGAACAATCCTACTGCTGAGTATACAAGTGCATAGCTGTTAAGCTTACGAGATAAAAGAGAGGAATAATCCTTATTGCACGACAAAGATGTCATAACTGTTCATCTACTCGATTTAAAATAGATCGCTTATCAAAAGATAACGACAGGGACTTAGCAGATTATGCAAAGCTAGGTTATGCAAAAAGTATCATAAATTCAAAGCATTCAGAAAAACACTTACAGCAGTTAGTCTCGGCTTAGAGCATATTTTTAATCAAATAACTAATTACAGAAGGAATTAGTTTACTTCAAACTTAAATAGGATAAAGATGATGCGTCCTCAATTTCTAGCAGTTTATTTGGCAGATAATAAAACCTCTTCAGAAGTTAAATATTTACTTATAAAGAGATCCCAAGAGGTTTACTTACCAGGAATTTGGCAAATTGTTACAGGAAAAATTGAAGGGGATGAAAATGTAGCTTTTGCAGCAGGTCGTGAGGTCTTCGAAGAAACAGGGCAGCATGTGCATAAAGGATATAGCGTAAATGTTACTATGTTTTATGACCGACAAAAAGATAAGATAGCTTATAGTGCTAACTTTTGTGCTTTTCTTTCGCAAAACTCAGAGATTAAATTATCTCCTAGAGAGCATTCAGAATGCCGATGGTGTTCCTTGGAACAAGCTTGTGATCTTTTGGGATTCGCTAATCAAAAAGATACTATGCGTCATATCCATGAGCATTATTTTGCGAATACTCCCAATCCAGTCAGTGAGATCGATTTATTAGAGGTACAGCTTTGCTAGCAAGTGTAATTATTCCACATCATAATCGAATTGATCATCTTAGCTTAGTTTTAAGGTCATTAATTCAACAGAGTATAACTTTAGAGAAATTTGAAATTATTGTTGTAGATGATGGGAGTAATGGGCAAAAGTTAGATATCGAGCACCCCTCTATGCATATCCTTTATTCGGAACATCGAGGAGCTGCTTATGCTCGTAATCGAGGCATGAGCATTGCAAAAGGAGAAGTCTTCATTTTTTTAGATTGTGATATTATTGTTTCACCTCTTTTTATTGAAAATCATATCAACTTTCATAAAAGATTCAACCATCATCTTGCAATAGGTCTATTGTAATAGATTAAAATTGCAAATCTATTTTTGATAAGGCTCTAATCGTGTGATTAGAGCCTTGTAGGCCTATCTAGTAAATGATTTGCTGGAGTTTGCCAATGCTGCTGTAGCTTTGGCTTGCTCTGTTTGAGCAGCTGCTTTCTGCCCGGTAGGGGCTGAAAGTTGAATACCACCCAATCCCATGAAAGCCATTGCCATCAAACCTGCCGCCACAAATGTAATTCCCATTCCTTTAAGTCCTGGAACTACATGTGAGTAACTAAGTTTTTCACGGATAGCTGCCATGAGAACAATTGCTAACCACCAACCGATCCCAGATCCTGTCATGTAAACTACATGAGGAATAAAAGGATATTCACGAGGGGTTGCAATTAAGCAGCCCCCTAAGATTGCGCAGTTTACTGTAATTAATGGTAGGAATATTCCCAACGCATTGTAAAGCGCAGGAGTAAACTTTTCCATAACGATTTCAAGCACTTGCACAAAGCCTGCAATGATAGAGATAAACATAATGAATTGCAAAAAGCTTAAATCGATGTTAGAAGCATCAATTCCAAATACATTTAGCCATTTGAGAGCCCCTGGGACTAAAAGGTATTGATTGGCTACCCAGTTAAGAGAGCCCGCAATAATCATTACTCCAATTACAGCTATTCCTAGTCCATTGGCAGTCTTTAATTTATTAGAGCATGCTAAAAATGTACACATCCCTAGAAAATTTACTAGTAAGACGTTATCGACAAATACCGACTGTATCAATAACCCTAAAAGATTTAGCGGGGTATAAGGTCCCATCCATTCCATAATTGTACTCCTAATTTCTCCGCAATCAGTGACTAGCTTTCTTGCTGTTTATAATGTTTACTACCCAGATCATACCAGCTAAGATGAAGAAAGCGGCAGGGGAGAGCACCATTAAACCAAAGTTTTGATATCCATCTGGATTCTGTGGGGTAGCATACCACTCTAAAGGAATAACTCTAATATTGTAGAGAGTTCCAAATCCAAATAGTTCACGGATAACAGCAACAATCAATAGAACGATGCCATAACTGGCTCCAGCACCTAAACCATCAAAAAAAGCAGGTACAGGAGGAACGTTCTTAGCCATTGCTTCCGCACGACCCATTACAATACAGTTTGTAATGATTAAACCTACAAATACTGATAGAACTTTAGAGATATCATACATATAGGCCCGTAGGAATTGATCAACAGTAATCACAAATGACGAGATTACAGCTAGTTGCGTGATCATACGTACACTATCAGGAGTATAGTTACGAATAAGAGATACAAAAAAAGATGAAAAAGCTGTCACTAAGGTTACTGAAATACCCATGGTCAATGAGACTTTGACACTGCTAGTAACAGCCAATGCAGAGCAAATTCCTAAAATGGAGAGAAGGATTGGATTCTCATTCCATAATTGATTTAGAAATAATCTTTTGGAAGAAACTTCTTTTTTACTCATAGTTTATGATTGCCCTCCGTGCGCAGCATGTAGCTTCAAGAAGAAAGGCTTATAAGGTGTTAAGCTGTCTTTATAAGCTTTTGTTATACCATTACCGGTTAAAGTAGCTCCAGCCATTCCGTCAATGCAAGCCATCCCTTTAGGATTGTTGCCCATGATATCTTTTACTTTTCCTTTAATCACAGTTAATCCAATAGGGGCTGTAGCGAAGTCTGTTTTACCAGTTACATCTGGCTGAAAAATCACTTTTCCTGAAAACTGTGATTGCCAAGATTCTTCTGTAATATTAGCACCCAAACCTGGAGTTTCAGCATGCTTATACCAAGAAGTTCCTATAACGGTGTTTCCATTATTTTCTATAGCTAAATAGCCGTAAACAGAATCCCATAAAGCTCGCCCATTAATGGGTATGATGTAAGACTCTGGTTTGTCTGAGCTAGAGACTTGTGCTTTATTGGGTAGTACAGCATATATTAGCTTTAATGGAAGGTTAGCATATCCTGCTTTCTTGTTCGCAGACAGATATTCTTCCATTTGAACTTTTGCTTCTGCAAAAGTTTTAGCTTCTCCTGCAATATCTACCAATAAAGGTTTAATACGCCCTTGTGATAATTGTGTTATTTGCTCAGAAGTAGCTTTATCATTTACTGAGCCAGGAACTAACTGAATCCCTTTATCCATTTTTGCTGGGATATAATTTTTTCCATCCTGTGTCATTAGAAAGTAGCCATCTCGATGAAACATACGAGCAGCGATAAGTAATTGTTTGCTACGATCCAGCTCTTGAGCATGATCTTGTTTATCTTTTAACCCTGTTGCTAATAATGCTAAAAGAGTACCGCAAATTGTACATAAAATGACAATGAATGCGACTGTATAGCTATTACTTGAAGTATTAGGTTGTCCCGACACGGTGAGCCCTCCTGCTATATGAAACACAGATACGATCTATTAAAGGTGCAAAAGCATTTCCTAATAAAATCGCTAGCATAACTCCTTCAGGGTACGCAGGATTAATGATACGGATGATGATAGCAACTGCTCCTATAAATATTCCATAGATCCAACGTCCTAAATTATTACCAGGTGCAGTTACAGGATCGGTAGCCATAAAAGCAGCGCCGAAAGCCAGTCCACCGATAAGTAAATGTTTATAAGCTGGAAAAGCATATTTTGCTGCATTCCAAGCTCCATGGTCTGCTCCTAAACTCGAAGCTCCTATCTGGAATAGGTAAGCTACACCAAAGGCTCCTAAAATTGTTCCAAAGATTGTTCTCCAAGAAGCAATTCTTGCAGCTATTAGTATAATGGCTCCAATCAAACAAGCTAGGACGGAGGTTTCTCCTAAACAACCAAGCTTATTACCTAAAAAGAAATTCATATCAGAAAAAATGCCATGCCCAGCTTGCATGTTAGCAAAGCGATAAGCAGCATCGTAATATTCTGGTGATAATCCTAGACCGCCATTATCTAAAGTCCCTGTAACAAATGAACGTAATTGTTCACTGTCGAGTTTTTGTAATGTGCTTAATCCTGAGTTGTTTGATCCCCAATGATTCAATTGGTTTTGAATGACATCAATAGTTCCCACCTCATTATTTAGGTGATGAGCTGTAATGGCATCAACGTGTACACGCTTTATATCCGTAGAGATATTAAATAGACTACAATTAGTAGCTTGACTATAAGCGTCAAATGTTGGTTTTTGAGCTTCTTGATTCATAGTAGCTAAACTTTCTGAAATTGTAGTCGGGTTAGTTCCTACCCAAATATCACCACTCATCTGGCTTGGGAATGTAAAAAATAGGAAACAACGGCATACAAGTGCAGGGTTAAATATATTCATTCCTGTACCGCCAAAAACTTCTTTTCCTAAAATAACACCAGCACTTACCCCTATTGCAGCCATCCAATAAGGAATTGTTGGTGGAAGAATCAAAGCATAAAGCATTCCTGTTACTAGAAATCCTTCAGCTACTTCATGCCCACGGACACAAGCAAATAAAACTTCCCATAATCCCCCCACCGTATAGGAAATAATAACAAGGGGAAGAAATGCCATTAGACCTAGCTTGAGGATTTCAAACCAACGTTGATCCTTCGTAGCAAAATCAATGTAGCCTTGCAGCGAATTAGAAGCAGTGAGGAATTCATCCATTAAATGGTAGTTCCCACTTGCATAAACTAATTTTTGTATTCCTGTATTCCAAATAGCCATTAAAATACAGGGAATCAGAGCTCCCACTACAATACTCATCCAGCGCTTGAGATCTACAGCATCTCGAATATGAGGGCCAGAGTTTGTACGGCAAGGAGGTTCATAAAAGAAGGTGTCCATGGCACCTACTAGCGGGCGTAACCTATGTAAAGGTTTACCTTTTTCCATCAAGGACAATTGCCAATCTAAAAACTTGCGTAGCATAGCTGAGAGTTGCACCTAGTTATATAGTTTTTCCTTATAACCCAGAACCTAACAAATTTGATAGAATAAGGAAAATAAAAAATAGGTGAAAATAGCTATTATTGCGATAAAACTGCGCAATCCTCTACACTAGGTAAGAAGGGCTGCTGTTTCTATTATAGAAAAAAAGCTTTGTTATAGATCTTTTTTTTAGTAATGAGTGGAATTTATTATTTAATTATAGCTAAGATAAAACCATTCAAATTAAAATTAAATACGTGTATTTTCTTCCTAAATTTTTATCTAATAGTATTTATAAATTATCTTATGCTTTCTAAGAAAAAGAATGGTATCCTCTTATTTATAGGCGTTTTAAGTATCTGGTGCTTGCTATCATATACAGCCTGGTTAACAGCTATAAGTGAATGGCAGACTCAAGCGTTATGCCGCTATTATTTTGGCGTGCCGTTAACATACAAAAGTTTTGTCTGGGAAAAAAACAGTATTATCATTCAGCAACCTAGTCTTAAACTAAATGAAAGCCTTATTCAATCAAAATTAAATGATACTTATTCTTGTTTACAGGCTGAAAAACTATCTTTAAGTTTTAAAGTAGATTGGCGGCGAGCTCATCTGTATTTTGACTTAAATGTTTTAAAACCAGAAGCATACTATGATGAACTTTTACTTTCTGCGCAATTCTTTAAAGCTACAGAAAATACGACAAATTACAACTGGTTTACTATTGATTATAAGATCGAACAAGGCTTGATCTATCCTTTAACGACAAACTTAGACTTTAACCCACCAATTCCTCTGAGTTGCGCTACTTTTGAATATGATAGTAAGCTTGGGAATGGTCAGTTGCAAATCCACAGTAAAAACAACTTTTTAGACCATACGAACAGTATTAATATGCGGTGGCTTAAGGAATCAATAAATGGTCCTATCCCTCATTCAAACCAATTCGTATTCGAATTTAATAAAGTTGATATAGTAGAGCTTAAGCAGTTTTTTCCAAAGACGACCGGTAAAGCAGGGGATAATACAAAGTATGCTTTTAGTTGTTCAAGAGGTTTTTTAGACGGCCTACTATCATTTTCTCACGTCGATAAAAAAGAAGAGCCCCTTTTAGTTGGAAATCTAAATTTATTAGATTTTAGGATGGAATATCCTGCCATAGGATTGGAGGTAGAATTGCCTTTAAGTGAAATCAGCGTCTACCATCATCCTCATAAGGATTTAGGGGCTGTTAAAAAATTATCGCCCTTATGGCAAAAAATCGCTTCTCAAACTTTCTTACAAGCCAAAATTCAGAAGCCAGGTGCAGTTACCTTAGTTAAGGAAGGCTTTGTAAACTGGCATATGCACCAATTACTAGGAGAATGCTTTCTTGAGCCTTGGTATGTACCTAGATTTATGTTAAGCGGCTTTTTAGATAAGATAGATGAGGATACTCCGTTTAAAGCGGAGGGGTCCCTAATTATAGGGCAGAAATCAAATTATTTCGATTTAAGTATAGCTTTAGCTCCTGAAAAAAGAGAAAATGCTAGTATTCATCTTTTGGTAGATAATTATGCAGCAGATAAAAGTATCATTGAGATGGAGTTGTCTAATATTTCTCCACAGGAAGTAGGAACAGCACAAGGTGTTATAGGAAATATTTTTCCAGACGTAGACCACCTTTTAGTTGAAAAAGGCAGTATAGATATTAGCCTTAGGGCAGAACTTATATTCGATAAGTTACAGTCCGTGCAGATAGTTAATTTGACAGGTCGTAATTTGCAGGCAACTTACATGCCTTTGAATCTAAAAATAGGGATAGATAAAATCAATGGAGTGGGAGCAATTAGTGCTGTAAAAGATAATCTTTTGTCTATAATGGAGGGTGCTTTTCAAATAGATGGGGGTACAGTACAGTACTTGGAGCCCTCATATCGATGGTGGAATGTTCACAATATAGAAGCTTCGCTATTTCTTGATAAAGGTCTGATTCAGCAAGCCAATTTGGAAGCCGTTTGTAACGGCTTGCAAATTTCAACAACTTGGCAGAGGCAAGATTCTAAAGATTTGGATACGTTTATTTGTCTTAAAGGGCAAATGTTGGGATTACTAAATCTACTCCCACTACCAGTACGATCTTCCAATGCAATAATTCAAGCTTTTACAGACTCTGATATTTGCATAGAAACTACGATTGGATTCAAACCAAATTCCAAGCTTTATGTCAAAGGAGATTTACAGGTTCAAGATTCCATTAATAAAGATGATATCCCTTTTGAGTGTTTACTGGATATAGACTTTACAGGCAAAGAGCTTTCAATACAAGATTGTCAAGGTTCCTTTAGCGCACAGAAAATTGCTATAGAAAAGTATATTGCCCCTTTTATTTTCATTGAAGCAGATTCTAAACTAACTGGAAAATGTGATGTACAGGGAGTTATCGAAGCATCTTTATTGACCTTCCGTTACTGCCCAACAGATTTAGTGCTAGACACTCCATATCTTAAAATAGAAAATAATTATGATCATAAAGAGAAGCCAATTTGGAGCAATTATTATGTGGATTTGTCCAAAGAAAAGCATTGGGGCTCTGTTCCTGTAAGTGGAGCTAGATACCAAAATAGGCAATTTGGCTGGTATTTTGAATCTATCTCGGGAAATTTAGAGATTGAAAATGAAATTTTAAGTTTTAAACATTTGAAAGCAACTTCAGAAGGGTTAGCTATAGATGCAGATTTATTTATAGACCTAACTATGGATGATTCGATAGATATTTCATTAAACGCTCACTCTATTGGGGGAAAGTTATCCAATTTGCAAAAATTCTTAGCTTACTTAGGAAAGTCGAAAGTATGGGATATTCCTATTGAAGGGAAGTTAAACTTGAAACAAGAACCACTTTCTATACATGCTACTTTGTACCCCGATCAACCGGAACGAAACCAATGGGTTATTCATGCAGAGGGAAAAGCTGAACAAATCCGAACTTTAAGCTCTTACAAGGCTGGGATAGAAAGAGGGGAATTAAGCTTTTCATATGACTATCCACTAGATACTTTGAAAATAGCAGATTGTGAGGGCGAATACTTTAATAATAGTTTATGCAAAAAGCATAAGTATAACTGGAAAATTCCCTATTTAACTGTCGAATGCCTAACAGATAAGCTGTGTGCTACCTTCGATTTCGCTATGTCTGAAGGACTAGCATCTAAAGCTCATTTAAAGGGCTCAATAATTAAGGCAGATCAAACTAAAGGTAATTTAAGTGAATATAGTTTGTACTTAGATGAAGATTCAAAACTTGCGGATAACTTTTATTTCGGGATAAAAGAGATGCGCTTTAACGAAGAAGGCTTACCAACGCACATATCAGCATTTCCGACATTCTCTTTAAAAGCATTAGCAGAAGATCTTCCCTTAATCTTGCCTTTTGCATGGCTTGAGGATCTTAACCCGTTATTTAATCGAATACAAGAATTAGGGCAATACAAAGGGATAATTTCATCTCATATAGAATTGTCTGACCCACTAAGGCAAATTTACCATTTTACAGCAGAGAGTGAAGAAATTGCTTTAGGAAACTACTCTTGTGAAAATTTCAAAATTGACAGTGCTTTTAGCTCAAAACATTGGGTTATTAATCAATTAATATGGAACCATACCGAATCTTCTTTAGACGCTTATCAACTTAAAAAAGGAGTTTTGGGGATTAACTCTCTTCGTTGTAACAGTAAAGATCAATTATATGTTGATTTACAAGGTCAATATGATTATTTGAATCAGAGTGCTCAGTTCAGTGTGCGAGATGCTAGTATTGATATAGAGATATTGGCACAAAAATTTGCAGCCCACTTAAATCAAGTAAATTCTTACCAAGGAAAATTAAAGGGAAAAGGGGTATTAGAGCTAGATTGCTTTAACGAAGATTTTGTTCCACAGAAAATAAATGGTCAGTTGAGTATAGAAACTACAGATCTTATCATAAACAATACCAAAATAAATACCCCTCAACCTATACAATTATCTATTGATTCGGAAGAAGAGCTAGTTAGTATTACCAAAGCTTTATTTCATTTAGATTTTATTGAAGATTCAGAAAAAACAATTAAATCTTCTAAACCTTCAGAAGAATTAAGTAGCTTTATGGGCCCAGATGTAGTGCTAGATTTTGATAAAATTACTTATCGAGCTTATAAACGAACTTGGAATTTAGAAAAAGGTCAATTCCAAATTGCTACAAAGGCTCCAACAAAGATAGCAGAAAGGCTAGGTTACTATTTTAACACCGAATTCAAATCAAAATTTATTCTAGATAATTCTTGTTTCAAAAACCCTATTACAGGCTCACTTGACATTACGGGACGGAATAATGAGTATAAATGGCAGTTAAAGGTAGCTCCAAATACGTATTTTCTTTCAGGGAAAGACCTACAGTTAGATGCAATCAATATCAAGTATACTCCATTCGAAGGATTACAAGTACAAACTGCAATCCCCTTAAACTCTAAAAATAATCTTGTAGCATCTTTTCAAAGTAATGATTCAACTATTAAAGCTGGAACGCTAAAATTAGCAACTTCAAATACTTTTGAATGGCCAGTGCAACCTAATGCTGATAAATCTAACGTAATATTGTACTGGGAAAGAGATAATAAGTATGGGTTATTGGTACCCTGTATTGTAGGAGAAATAGCAGGTTGGAAAGTTGACCTAACCGCATACGAGTTAGAAGAAGGGGAAACCTTAGAGTTTTTGCCTTTTAAAGGCTCTTTGTACTGCAGTCTTGCCGAATTTTATCCCTATTTACCGACGATGGTTAAACCTATCTTTAAGCAATCTTCATCTAATTCATATTATGAGTTTAAGGGTGATTTTAAATTATCGAAAAACAATATATCCCAAAGTGTTTTTAAAGGGTCTTTAGAGGGTAAAGATAATAAAATATATAATACACCTATTGACTTAGCCTCTGCTAAAATAGAGTATGTTTCAAAAAAAATGAAGATTTCTCACCTGAAATTAAAAACAGGGGATGCATCCCTTAAAGCAGATTCTGTCCTTTTAAAAGTCAATAACAAGCAGTTATGGAAACTAGAAATTCCTCAAATTCTAATCCATAATGTAAGACCTAAAAATTTGACAGCTGTAGAAGGGAAAAAGATAAATAGTAGCTTTGAAATCTCATATGGAGAATTAAATTCCTTAAAAGGAATTATTGGGGAGGCCAATACATTTGCGGGAGAAGGTTATATTAATTTTGAAAACAAACCTAAAAATCATTGGTTGAAGCCTTTTTTTGCTATACCATCTGAGATGGTAGCCCAGATGGGAATATCCCCTGAATTATTAATTCCTGTTAAAGGTTCGCTGCACTATAAAATACAAAGCAATCGAATGGACTTAACTAATTTATCAAATTGTTATAGCCAATCAAAAAAATCTCAATTCTTTTTGGCTCAGGAATATATGCCTTCAAGTGTAGGATTTGATGGAAAGCTTAATATAGCTGTAAAAGTTAAGCAACGTGTCATGTTTAAGTTTGGCGAATTATTTATTTTTTATATAAGAGGAGATTTAAACCATCCTAGCTACCAAGTGAGATCATTAAAAAAGGAAACACGAGCAAAAATGTATGAAGCTGATCCATAATTCAAGAGTTTTTAAAGCATGTAATCTAGCTATTAAAATACTGTACCAAGCTTATGCTCAATGCTTACATTTTATTTATCCTGCCTGTTGCTTACATTGTAACCAGAATTTAGAAGCTGTAGAGGGCCCTTTTCTCTGTAAAACTTGTATTCAAGAGCTTGTTCCTATTAATCCTTTATCCTGCTGTGAGTACTGTTTTACTGAATTAGAAGATTTTTCTGATTTGGTAAAATGCTCTTGCAGGCAAGAGTTGTCTGTATATTGTAGGAAGGCTGCTGTATTTGATTATACAGGTCCAGCCTCTAGTTTAGTAAAAAAATTTAAATATTCTAATAAACCCTATTTATCACAAAGTTTAGCAGGATATATGGCTCTACAGTATTTAAAGTTGAATTGGCCTACTATTGATACTATCGTACCTGTACCTCAATCCTGGCTACGGCGTTTAGATAGAGGGTATAATCAAAGTTTTTTATTGGCTGAACAGTTAGGAAAGATTTTGAATGTACCTGTGCAACAAGCATTAATTAAACAAAGTGGGGATTATCCACAAGCAGCATTAAGCTTAAGACAGCGTAAGAACTTACATAATAAATCTCAGATTATTGCTAATCGTAAGATAGATCTTAGCGATAAAATAGTTTTAGTTGTCGATGATGTTGTGACTACAGGAACAACTTTAGAACGCTGTGGAAATGCGCTATTAGATCTTTGTCCTAAAGCGCTTTATACATTAACTGTATGCCGTGCATTATAATCCAGATTGTACAATGTCATGCATACGAATTAGCCCAATTACTTTCTCCCCATCTAATATTGGTAATACAGTAATAGGTTTTTTATGATCCTCTTCCATAAACTTTACAGCATCCCATGCTAAGGCTTCATTTTTCAGATAACGGGGGGTAGGATTCATTAATTTATCCATAGTTTCTTGTAAAACAGATTCTTTATGTTTTTGTAAAGCACGTCTTAAATCACCATCAGTGAATATACCTAGTAGTCTTTGGTTTGTATCAACTATGAGAATACAACCGCATTGTTTCTGTGATAACTCTACTAAAATATCCACTAACTTATCTTGAGGCCCACATAAGGGAAGTTTATCATCCTTTAGCATAAGATCCCCTACTTTAAGAGAAATTCTTTTGCCTATGCGACCAGCCGGGTGATTTTTAGCATAGGCATCCAAGCTAAAACCTTTGGCTCTCATAAGAGCGACCGCCAGGATATCTCCAAAGATAAGGTGTATTGCTACAGAGGTCGTAGGAGCAAGGTTAAATGGACATAATTCCTTTTCAAGGGGTAAGTAAATAAACAAATCACATGCTTTAGACAAACGGCTTCGTGGATTTGATACAAAAGCTATTATTCTGGCCCCTTTATTTCTTATATAGGGTGCTAAATTAAGTAGCTCATCACTTTCACCACTTTTGCTGATCATTACAACAATATCATTGGCTGAAACAATTCCTAAATCGCCATGCATCGCATCTGTAGTCGGAATATAATAAGCCTTCGTCCCGGTAGAACAAAGAGTAGCCGCAATTTTGTTTGCGACAAAGCTACTTTTCCCTATTCCTGTAAAAAAGATAGTGCCTTTGCAGCACAGAAAAGCTTCTAAGATTTCCTCTGCCTTATTAAAATCAAGAAATTCAAAAAAATTATTAATATAACCTTTTTGTTCCTCAAATAAATTCTTTAACATCATTATTCGTCCTTTTGATTATTACGTTAGTTAACTATTATAAGATTGTGATTTTTTAAGAACTGCCTTTATTAAAACTTTCAAGAACCAACCAGTAATGGCTTTATAAACCAAAGACAGCATATTCAATTTGCCATATCCCTTACAGAGAATCTTTTTACAAAACTTTTTAATTTATTTTCCAGACCAAAAGGAAGGCATACAAGTTATTAGCAATGCAAAGCATTCTAACCGCCCAAAGATCATTAAAAAAATGCAGAGCATTTTTGAAAGTGGGGATAGAAATGCACAAGACTCCGTTGGGCCTGCGCTGCCAAATGAAAGCCCTGTATTATTGATCATGCAAGCTACAATACTTACCGCTGTGTTGATATCTACACGATCTATTACAAATACAAAGGTGCTGATAGCTGAGATAGATAGAAATAAGACAAAGAAGGTTAGAATAGTTAAATCGCTTTGATTAGTCTCTGTATCAGAGTTAGCTCTATGAAAGTATACGGCCTTAGGATGTATTAATTTGCGAAAGAACCCTTTTAAGATATGATAAAGCATATAAAAACGTGCTATTTTAATCCCCCCTGATGTCGAACCCGCCATCCCCCCTAGATACATTCCTAAAAACATTGTCAATTTACAAATATCGGGCCATGTTTCATAGTTTATGATAGCAAAACCTGTTGAGGTTTGAGCCGAGATATAATGTAGTAATCCGTATCGAATTGCTTCGTAAGTTGAAAAAACACCTAAAGAGCTATCTAAATAGACTTTTTGAATCCCTCTAATATTATAAGCAATGATAATGCTCCCTATAAATAAAGTAGTTAGATAGATAAAAAGCTCGGGACTTAATAATTTATTGAATTTGCCTTTCAAATAATAAAAATAAAATGCAAAATTTATTCCCCCCAAAAACATGAATATGATAACAATCCACTCTGTTAATTCATTTTTAAAAGAAAAAAGGCTATAATTATAATTGCTGAATCCCCCTGTAGATATAGTAGAAAAAGCTAAAGTAATGGAGTCAAACAGAGAGATTTGCTTATTAGTGATGTAAAGTAGAGTAACTAGGATAAAAGATAGTATAAGGTAAATTTTCCAGAGATTAGAGACTGTTTCCGTAATACGGGGGGTTAAACTTTCTTTAACAGGACCTGGTATCTCAGCTTGATACAAAAGTTTACCCCCAATGCCAGGACGAGATATTAGTGCTATAAAAAGCATGAGGATTCCCATTCCACCCAGCCACTGTAGAAAACTGCGCCAAAACAATAGAGCTTTCCCCACAGCTTCTATCCCATGAAAAATTTCTACACCAGTTACTTTATCTCTTACAGGATTTATAGTGCCATAGTAAGGTAGCCCTAGTGTTTGAGCTGACTGTGTAGATGCACTGATTAAAATTTCAGTACCAGTTACTTCATCATAGACCTTTGGCTCCATGATAGTAGCTCCGGTTGTAGTTAAACCAGAAACAGCTTCAAAATAAGAGTCTAAAAATCCTATTGTGTTTGATAGATAGAATGGTAATGCAGCTATAGCAGCGGTAATAAACCACACTAAGACAGCTATTGCTATACTTTCCCTTTGATATAATTGACCGCAAGCTTTTCTTCCTAAGTAATGCATGAAACCTGCTATTATCAGGCAAATGATAGTAGATAGCAGAAACGCATAGGTACTATGAGGCTGCGGATGTATATGAGAAGGAGCTAAAAACTCATAATAAGTCGCAATAGAGAAAGGTATCATTAAAGTTGCAGACAACACATACAAATAACGGGCTAGAATACGGTAGATCTCTTTGTATAGCATAAAAATTTAGATTAAAAATTTGCTTGTATATACGGAAAGTATTTGGGATCGGTAATTAAGACTACTGAATCTCCAGATTGTAAGATTGAGTTTCCATTTGCTACTTTTCTTTCATTATTATGCTCAATGATAGCGATAAGCAAATTAGGAGGCAATCGTGGACCTAATAAGGATAGAGGAATATTAGCAACTTTTGCATTGTCTGTAATGCTTAATTCAATGATTTCAGCGCTATTGTTATACAACGAAGCTATAGAAAGAATACTTTTAGTTTGTAATAAGGGTAAGATGTAATTCGCAGCACAGTATAAGGGGGAAACTGTATGATTTAAACCCCATTTTTTTAATAATGGCTGATACTGTGTATTTGACAATAGTACTAGCACATTTTTAATGCCACTTTCTTTTGCAATCATACCTGTTAAAATGTTTGTATCATCATTCTTTGTGCTAGCAATCAGTATATCACTCATATCAAGTCGTTCAGACATAAAAATTTCTTGATTTCTGCCATCATGGTGGAGCACTGTCACAGAGGGGAGTTCATGGGCTATTTCACAGCACTTTTTATAGTCTTTATCAATTAACTTAACATGAATGTTAGCCTCAACTAAGTACCTTGCTAATTGAGACCCTATAAGTGACCCTCCCATAACTACTGCAGAATTAACTTTCTTTTGTTCGATATGAAAAAAATTGTGTATTGCTAGTACAGCTTTTTGTTGTCCGATGAAAGTTACTTCATCTTCTGCTAAAATGTAATCACTACCATGAGGAAAAATCATTTCATATTCATTAGTTTGCTTATTACCTTTTCTTCGATGGATAAGGGCTATAACTACCCCTTTGGGTAATGCTAGAGAATGTAGAGGAATATGAGCCCTATCCCATGCTTTTGGAATAATGAATGTTCGCATTTGAATAGCGCCATCTGAGAAGCTAGCAACTGAGGTAGAAGCAGGGCTAAGTACAGATTGAAATAACTCATAAGCAACAAGTTGTTCTGGAGAAAAGATATGATCAACTTGAAAGGTTCTATTCCAATCAATTTCTGTATTTTTAAAATAGCTGTTTTGACGTATTCGAGCTATAGTCTTTGTATAACCTATATGTTTGGCTGCTGTGCAACAGACTAAATTGGTTTCGTCATCATCTGTGGCTGCTATCAGAATATTACTGGGGGAATTGACTTCGATCACTTTTTTTAATAGTGCCCAATCAGTTCCAGATCCATGCTCAGTCGCAATATCTAATTGCTGTGCTGCATCGTTTAATTTACGTGGATCTTTGTCTATTAAGGTAATATTGTAGTCTGTATTTGATAGTAGGCTTGCTAAATGGAGTCCTACTTCTCCAGCTCCTATAATAACTATATTCATTTACTACGTATGTACGTTATTGCTTTTCAATTTTTAGCCTGCTTTTATCGTAGCAGCACTATTAAGTTTATTTTCAATTAAAGTTTCAAGAAATTGTAAAGGTGTTAGGGGTGGTACTTCAGCTAACGCTTGATGAAATATAACGGTTGATGCAGTCATTCCAGGCAAAGTATTTACCTCAATAATGAGTACTTTATTCGATAGTCTATTAACAAATAAGTCTATTCGAGCATAGTTTTCTATGCTAAGGTGCTTTGCTATTTTTTCAATAAGTAGCTTTACTAGACCAACTAGTGTGGATGACACTAATTCAATAGGCGGCGGTGTAATATTAATTCCCGTCCCTCCTTGAAATTTCTCTTCTAAACTGAGCGTTTCCCCCTCAGCTATGGTAATACTAGGGGAGAGGGCTCTATAAAAACCCTTTTTTTCAATTACTCCAATAGTCATTTCTAGCCAGCCGTTAATTGGTTTGTGAATGATTTGATTGTTCTCTATACTCAATTTATCGACTTCTACAAATCCTTCAAGCAGTAAATCACGGTCTTTCCATTGTGGCATTTCTACAATCGTATGTTGCGATTTAAATGTATTTGGGGGGATGGCTGAAATGTTTTGCTGCACTAAATCTACATAAAGTTTCAAATCCTCATAATTTTGAATTCGTATTACACCAGCAGAGCAACCATCTCTGCGAGGTTTAATAATATAACTAGAATATCCTAACTCTTGTTTTAACAAATCCCAAAAAATTTTATATTCATTGAGGCTTAAACTTTTTAGATCATCTATTGAAATAGTTTTTTGAGACATCCAAATTAAATGAGGTAGATCTAATTCTCTTAATTTTTGTGTGGTTTTAAATTTATCCATACAAATAGAAGATGCTTTGAAACCAGACCCGTTATACAGGATATTATGCTGGTCAAATAAAGATTGAAGAGTACCATCCTCTCCCTCGCCACCATGTAAGGCAATAAATACAAATGCATCCAATTTTTTTACTTTTTCCACAAAAGCAGCCATATCCATGCATACTGGATACTTTAAAGCTTCTGAAGTTTGTTTTGGTAGATCTAATAAATGTCTGATTTTTTGAATATCAGTCTTGAACTTTTCAAACATTTGATCCGCAATATGACAACATTCAGTGATCTCTTCGACTGTATGATGTAAGGTAAATGGGTAAGTTAATTGCCATATTTTTCCATTAGAATCCCATAGAAAAGGTTCAGGAGAATAATGATCTGATTGCCTGAGTTTCAACCAGATATTAGTCCCACTCATTAAAGAAACTTGTCTTTCAGCAGTTTGCCCTCCAAAAAGCACAAAAACAGGTTTTTTAGCTAAAGATTCGTTTTTAATAGGCGGAATGAATCTATTTTTATACCTTCTTGAAGCTTGTGATATCAAATAGTAAAGTAGGTCTCGATGAGTCAACCCTAGTGTCGCGGCTTGTTGAAACATGAAGCTATTTTGTTCCATCCCACTAATAGGATTAAAATCAGAAAAACAACAAGTCCCATCTGCAAGTAACCATCCATCAATACGAGCAAAATCCCTCATCCCAAAAAGTTTAAAAACTTTCTCTGTTTGTTTTTGAATCATTTCTACAGTATTAAAAGGAAAACGAGGTGGACAATGATACCTAGCTTGCCCTGTGGCTAAATATTTACGTCTAAAATCTAATATTTGGTTATTGCTATAACTAGTTTCAACTTCCGTTGGTATAAAAGCTACGGGCTCTCCTGCATGGCTTTGAATCACATAAACAGTAAATTCTATACCCTCACAAAATGGTTGCAAAATTAACTGGCTTCGTGGGTTTATTTTAAAATAATTTTCTGCTTTTTCTATAGCCTCGGATGGAGAAGTGACTGAAAATACATTAATGCTAGAACCTTCAGTAGTTGGCTTAATGATTCCCCTTTTTAAATGAAGCTTATCCCAAAAACAATTTATTGATTCTCGATAGTTATGATGGCTTTCTAGCAGTTGTGTCTCTATAATAGGATATTTATTCTTTTCTAAATTTTGTATAGCCTCATATTTATTGAACATGGTTTTACAAACATCACTACTACAACCTATATAAGGGATATTATGCTTTTCTAGGAAAAGCTGAAGTTCCCCTGTCTCACCAAACTCTCCGTGGATAGCAGGGAATACAAGGTCAGCCTTTTTAAGGTTTTCTATGATAGAACTTTCATCAAGCTTTTTTCCTGTCTGAGCCAATTTAAAGTCGAAATCACTCGGAGTGTTAGAGTAAAGTTGTGAAGCAGACAATAAATAAAAGTTTTTATACTGGTCAACATAAAGGGGAATAACCTCGATAGAATGATCAGCAATATGGTCTAGAAGTGATCTGGCAGAATTTAAGGAAATTCCCCGTTCAAGCGAAGGCCCACCACAGATTAAAGCGATTTTAAAAGTCATATGAACTTATAACCTAAGGTTAACATCTCTTATATAGAATACAGCCTTTGCAAGCTGCTAGTTGTTAAATAAGCTTGATTATACTAAAAAGGAGGTTTATAATACTCGTTTATTTATTGTAATTAGTCCCTACTGATTGTCAGCTAATTGGGGAAGTTAGATTTTCTAGATTTTCCTAATAGAGGACACTTATATTAGACTTTTTATATAAACTAGGCGTGGAGCCAAATATCCTTACAAAATAGTTTTTCAAGAGATCTATGTAGGTTATTTTAGTCTAAATAATCATTGCCAAACAATCAGGCAAAAGGTTAAAAAGTAAATATTTTAAGCAAAAAAGCAGGAAACCACTCGAGGAGAGTTTTATGTCACTACAACATGCTATTGATAATCTAAAGGAATTTGGAAAGGAACTAGGATTAAATGACCTAGAGTTTGATGAAAATAATACGTGTATCTTAGGCATCGATGATGCTTTTTCAATGCACCTTACCTACGAACCTAATACAGATCGCCTCTATCTTTACTCTCCCTTATTAGATGGGCTTCCAAAGGATGACAAGATAAAGCTCAAGCTTTACGAAAAATTACTAGAAGGATCAATGCTAGGTGGACAAATGGCTGGCGGCGGTGTTGGAGTTGCTGTACAAGAAGAACTCATTCTTATCCATTGCACAATTGATATGGCTCATGCTATTTCTTCAGCTCTAAGAGCTTTTGCTCCGCTATTTGTTGAAACTGTAGAGAAATGGAGAAAGATTGTAAACGATGTTATAGAAGGACGTGAAGAGTCTGATTCTAAAGATGGAAAACAAAAAGGTTCTGCTCCAATGCCTGGAAAACCTGGAATGGGCGGCCCTGGTGGATTTATCCGTATCTAATCTATAAAGCTGTTATAGTTAGCTACCCTTTGTAAATTATATTTTCTAAAGGGTAGCTAATTTGGTATCGTTGATTCTTTAATTAATATCCTGTCTTCTAGGTAAAGTTAACGAATACAAATGTAGTAAAATACTACCTTTCTCCAAAAAAAGATTATTTTCTATCTAGATTTGTCGTGTCTAAATCACAAGCTCATCTTTTCATGTAAAAACTCTTCTATGTGCTTTTTCCTAAACAACAAAAATTGTTTTTGAATTCCAATATCTTATAGTATTCTTTCCAACCATTAAAACTAGCTGAAGTTAGCTATATTACATCTTTCAGTGTAACTACCTACGTACTTGTAAAGCTTGTCTATGTGTAGTATAATTTCGTCTTATGAATAAAGAATCTTATCTAGAACAAATTCTTGAAGAATGCCGGT
>JARBTQ010000025.1 GCA_029240075.1 Chlamydiales bacterium | reverse complement strand
GATTTGCGCTAAATCCCAGTTGATAAGAAATGCTGTCGCAAGTTTTTTAGATAACCCTACTTATGAAAAGTATCTTAATCCAACTGCGTAACTCCTATACCTATTTCTAACGAAAATTTAGATGAAAATTTCAAAGAAATTTATTATAAAATTCACCCTAAGTTATTTCCAACTCAAACAGAACTAAAACTAGCAAGTCTGCCAATGGGTATTCAGACAGGAACTGGGGTCTTTTTAAATAAAGAATTAATTAGTAAAACATTATCCAAGCAATATTGCTGCCCTTCCTATCTTGCTAAGATTAAAGATAAAGGACTCTATGCAGACATTATGGAAGCAATGAATGTTCATGATTTGGAATCACAACCAAATTATGACCTTTATTCATTTAACTCTGGCTATGCGCATAAAGTTAAATCTTGGGGAAATTTCATTGATTGTGTAGCTGTACACGAAAAAGAAAAACAGGTCGTTATTGTATTGAACCATTTAGGGGAATTTGCGCGTCTATCATCTACAGAGTTTCAGGAACAAATTTTTGATACAAAGAGACTTAATTTCTTAAAAAGTAAAGGATATGAGAATATATTATTCAAAGGTGAAGAGCAAAAGCTAAGCTTCTTACAGCAAACAAATTATTCTCATACCACACGCTCTTTGACTGTTATTGTGCGCCCTTCATTTACTCCTAATGATATGAATCAAATACAATTAGCTTCAGAGCGGTTACTTGCAACTGGAGATAATAGTGCAGTAGAAGCATGGTGTGCACGCTGCAAATTATACCTTTATGAAGATGTTGCAAATGGGGGCTGCAAGTGGCGTTTTCTTCAACAACAAGTGGATGCTGCCACAAAATTTTCCCCAAATCTCAGCAGACTCCTTGCTTTATTTGGAAATGACAGTAGAATTTGCAAATCTTTATCTGAAAGTCAAAAAATGGAGGAGATCGAGGATCTTTTGAGCGATCCCCAATTAGGAGAAGATACCATTCAATACTGTAATTATTTAACCACGTATTACTCTTTTGATGAAGTATTGGAAGCTGCTCTTAAAAGAACTGCTTGGCAATATTGTATCCCTGAACTTGCTAAAGTTGAAGCTGAATCAGTCAATGAAGGATTTCGAGAAGGCATAGTCAATTATCTTAAAAATCCAGAATTTTCTGGTAGACAGTTAGTTATTAGCAATAGCAATATTTTAGAGATGGGAAAACGGGTACATGAAGTTGTGCAACAATATCTACAAAAGCATTCTTAAATAATACAGGAAAGTGGAGAGAGCTTACAGAGCCAGCCAATAACTCTACTTTCTACAGCCTAACTTGGGTTAAATCTAGTAAATTAAACTTTCTCTTAAGTTCTAACGATCTTAGCAATGCAAATTTTCAGGCCTTTAGTTTGTACCTCAATTTATTGATTCTGATTTGATTTAATTAACTTTTCAAATTTGCAGTCTAAGGAAAATACATTTTTTTATTACAATAAATAAAAATATTTCATGTTAGAAATATTAATTGATTCAAAAATTTTATCCCTGGTAACCTTATATGATTTAAGCTCTCTAGTGAGGATAGGTTGTGGATAAGGAGAAATATTGGTTCAAAGATTCCCAAATTACTATATTGGGTATTTGCATAGCTATTGGGATGATTAGTGGAACTTGGATCTTATCTAAAGGAATAGTCGCTGTAAAAGAATTTACAAATCAAGTGATCACAGTAACAGGTTCTTCTAAGCAACAAGTGACTTCTGACTATGTGATTTGGAAGGCTAGATTCAAACGGCAAGCAAAAGATTTACCTTCAGCTTTCGAGCAGATTCAAGCAGATTTGCAGAAGGTAAATACCTACTTAGAGTCTAAAGGCATTGACCCAAAAGATCTATTTATAGCCCCGGTAGACGCAACTAGTCTATATGTACGCGACCTTAAAGGATACAGTACGAATGAAATCGATTATTACCTCCTTACTCAAGAGATAGAACTTCGCTCTCACGATATTGAAAAAATCGATAAAATTGCTAACTCTGCTAGCGAGCTCATTCAACAAGGACTTTTATTTTTCGTTGATAGCCCTCGTTATCTCTATACAAAATTGCCTGAATTAAAGCTCAAATTATTAGCAGAGGCCACAGAGGAAGCGAAGCGAAGAGCTACAACCATGGTCGAAGCATCCGGATCAAAGTTAGGAACTATAAGAGGTGCTAAAATGGGTGTATTTCAAATCACCCCTATTAATTCAACTGACATATCTGATTATGGTATGAATGATACCTCTTCCTTAGAAAAAAATGTACTTTCTGTAGTACATGTAACATTTGCAATTAATCCTTCATAATTTATTTTGGAGATCTTATTATATGAAATTTCCTTTCATAACAAGTTTGCTCGCTTTAGCAATAACTACAACTTCTTGTGGTGGTGGGCGCAATATACGTACAGCTCAAGATATTACTCCTGGCAATGTGGTTGAAAAGCAACTCGACTGGAAATATGGAGCAAATGATATTCGTATTCAAACGACTAAGTTAACTAATGTTTTAATGGAGCGTTGGTTAAGAAAAACAAGTTATGACATTCAATCAAATGGTAGACCTAAGATTATCATTTCCCAAATCGATAACCGTACAGATGAATATATTGATCCCCATATGATTCGAGATATTTTCGAAGGTGTAGCGGTCAATGATGGGCGTTTTACTATAGTTGTTGGGGATGATAAGCATGAAAAAGAGATGGATAGCATGTTATCAAAGTTTGAAAATCATCCTAAGTATGCTTACAGTGCTAAGCCTAAAATAGGTAATGCAACAGCGCCACAATTTTTAGCAAAAGTCAAAATTACAAAGGCTTCTACGATGCAGAAAAAATTTGATATCGTTGACTATCGTATGCAAATTGAGCTTTATGATATAGAAACTCAAGAAATCATAGACTCTGCATGGGATGTTTTACGTAAGCAAGTTTCTTTATAATTTAAAGGGGGCCAAAATGCCCCCCTTTTTAACACACTAGTAGTTTTCAATATATTCCAAAATATCATCTGTAGCCATTTTTGTGACATCTCGAGGAATCTGTTTATCTACCTTTTTCATGACCATATCATCTAAGTGTTGGCGCAATTCACCTAAGGTTTGAGGGGGAGCAATTACGGTTAGACGTTCAAAATCGCTAGAAGAATGGTTAATGATTTTTGCAATTTCTTTTGCAAAAGCTGCTTTTTCAAACCTATGCCAGTCTGTATGTGTTGCATAAGTATGAGGAACCGCACTTACACGCTGTAGTGTGCGCCCTGGACGATGCTTTCCTTTATCTTTGTGCAAAGTAACATCCTCTTCCATATGGTGAGTAGAGCCAATATGAACAAGAGTTCTGCCCTCTCTTTTAAAGACTTTAGCCCTTTCTCCATCAGCAACTAATACCCATTTTCTTGGCGTTTGTTCCATAAAATAACCTCCTATTAGTGTGTTTTTTAAAGAAAACAAAATTCTAAGAAAATTGGGTTTAGCCTTCTTAATGACTCTTTCACTTATGAAATAGTAAAATCAAACTTAGAAAGCTAAATCCAACTTTTTCCAGTATTCAGTCGAGTATTAAGGATATTGCATTTAGGATTTTTAATCTAGAAATAGCTGCTTCCACTCAGCTGGTATATCTGTAGGGCAAAGAGCTTTTGGAGGTTCAAATAACCTCGCACGTACATGTGAGATCATTTTATAAAGTGTATCTCTAAGAACTTTAGGTAAAAATTTTCCTACTTTTTCTAGAGTTGGCCAGATACCTGTTAATCTTGCACAAACATACAAGATAGCATCACTATAAATTAAAAATTGCCTTTCTTTAGTTAAAACAACGATACTATCTTGCTTCACTATTATATCTTGCCTACTAGCCTTAATAGCTTGAAAAGTAAGTCCTTGCTGAGGTGCAAAATAAAAAATATATGAAGGATGCCTATGAGCTAAAACAAACTTAACGAAGTGATGGCACAAGCCGCAGATACCATCGTAAAAAATGATATCTATTTGGCTATTATTTTGTGAGGAGGTTCTTGACCTTGGATTTGACATCTAGCTAATTTATTATCTCTATGTTGACAGTGGCGTGAATTACTAAGAACCTGGTTTGACAGTTGAGTTATTAGATAAGTTCAAGATATCTAGCAAGCCACCAAGCTAAAGCTATAACTCCAAGAAAGGCAATGATCCATAAAACATTGGGGAGCCCTTTAACCCCACTGCCGGGAGTATTACGCACTTCTAAAGTGCCTATACCATAATCAAACTCTTGGTTTTCCAGATGTCCAAAAGCATTAGGGTACTCATGCAGTAATTTTTCGCCATCAATGTTAATATAGGAGGCATATTGTTTGATAAAGCCTATCACGTAAATAGGAGACAAGAACTTGTGTATTTGTCCATCTTCTATAGCTTGTAGGTAATTTATTCTTATGGAAGTTGCATTTTCTATTTCTTTTAAGGAAAGGCTTAACTCTGTGCGCCTTATCCTAAAAGCTTCCCCTATTTGTTTTCGTTCATCTTGCGATATATTTTGATTCATATAAACCTTATTCTTTACTTCCCAACACTTAAACCACCAAAAGGGGTGACACAAAAGCAAGGTTTATCATTATGCTTTCCTATTTGTACAAAACCAACTTCTGATAGTCTTTCAAATATAATTGCTTTAATTAAAGCTAACTCCCTATCTGAATACTGGGGTATTTTATATTTCCATCTCAAACCTTGTTTTACTAAACTGATTGGCTTAATATCACCAATTCCAATTGTGAGTGAGCGTACGAAATCATCATAATAGACCCAGCCTGCATTAAGAACCTTTTTTAAACTTTTTTCAATCTCTCTAATGTTTCTATCTGTATATAACTCCGCAGGAATCTGCTTTGGAGAAATACGATTTAGAGGATGGCGGTAAAGATACATAGCTTGATCCTCTGATGAAAGGCTCAACCAGTTTTGTGAAGCAGGTAATACTTTTAGTCGGTTGTTGTCTATCTCCATCAATTTGATAAAGCATGATTTGTACATAGCAGCCTGGAAATGAGCTCGCACTATGCTAGCAGAATAATTAGCTGCCTGATATTCAGGGATTAAATTAACTGCAGGTAATAAGCGATCGATAAGAGCTTGAGGTAATTGTTCTTGCTCTTCAAGGACTAAAGGAACTTCATTTGCAGCTTTTAATAACTCTGTTATTGTTAAAATAAAACAAAAAGGAGCACCCCATTTACGATCTATATCCCCTTTAGACTCATCGATAGGGCGATTTTCAGTATCTTCTAAAAAGTCCAGATATTCACGCCACTCATAAAAGGGAGTAATGACCTCTTGCCACTCGTGTCCCTGTTTTCTATAACTAGAAAAGCAAACGCAGTGAAACTCTAAAATCAAGATATTTTTAATAAACTCCTCTTCTGAGAGGCTGTATTTTTCCTTCAAAGATTTTGCAGAGATAGTGTACATAGGAGCTTTGAAAAGGTCTTCTACAATCCGATTCAAAATATCTTTTTCAAACTGAAGCTCTTGCAAATAGCGACCATAAACTTGGGGAGTCGCTAAGTATTTTTCTATGATAGAATCAAATATATTATCCGCTGTTTTAGATATAGCATACCAAACAGGTAGAACATGGATAGGAACTTTCTTTAGTAATTGCTGAAAGTATTCCATGTCTGGTCTAAAATCCTCATCAAACTTAGAGGCTTCAATTTCATAGTGTTTACGTGTCTCTTTATCAACTACAATACTTTCTCCATGTCGCGCCAACAAACCAGCACGACTTAACTTTTCTAGAGCAGCGTTAAGTTGTTCTTCCTCAACATTCACAGAAGAAACTAGACGTCGCATAGGAATATTTAATGAGCTAGATAAAATTTCATTAAGGACCTCAACATCTTCGGCGTTAAAGTGATTCATTAATAAACGACTGTTGATATCTCTACGAAAATTATAGTCTGATAGGTCAATCTTAGCTTTTTTAGAGGGACTTGTTAAGATAGATGAAGACATATAAATGATTCCTATGATTCTTGATAAATAAGTCTGTATAGTTACCAGAACGCTCTAAGTAAATATTTAAGAAATATAGTGTTAATGTAATCTAAAATATACTTGTTCGTTTGTTTTATCGCAATCCATAGTTAGCCAACTTTTTTTATACCCCTTTTAAAAATAGGCTCTAATTTTGATAAATTTTAAGGTTTTGTATTTGGTTAATTTTATTAGCTCTGTTTCAAATATTTTTTTCAATTTTAATAAAAGTTTTTATGAAATTTACTTTTAAAAAATTCCTTAAATTTATTGCACAATCCTTTATTGATCCTCTTTCGAGCCTTTATTATTGGTGACTCGATAGATCTCCGCGAAATAGGTTTCGAAAGAGGTCTATCGCCTATTTTGATAATCTAGTGTTGAAAGAATTTTGCAATAGATCTATTCAGATAGGATCTGGTTGCGGTACTGCTTCATTAATTTCATCATATAATGAACATTATGTATTGTAGCTAATGTCAGTCCTACAGTTTCTTTAGCTTTAAAAAGATGGTGGATGTAAGCCAGAGTATAATTTTTACAAGTATAGCAACAGCAATCGTGTTCAATTGGCTCTAAACAAGATTTATAACGATTTTGATCTACTTTTACTTGCCCTTGTTGACTTAGTAGAACAGCATGCCGTGCGCTCCTAGTGGGATAAGAACTGTCAAAAGTATCGATTCCTAAAGGAATACAGGCTTCAATCGAAGCTAAATCACCAATACCTAATAAATGATTGGGTTTATCTGTAGGTAGGAAAGGGGTCATCATTTTTAACATTTCAACCATCTCCTCTCGATTACGACCTAGACTACCCCCTATTCCAAACCCATCAAAGGGTAGCTGTGTTAAAATTTCGCAGCTTTGTCTTCGCAAATCAGCATCGATACCTCCATGAATTACAGCATACATAGCCTGCTGTTTAGGATTGCGTAAATGTTCTTCTAAGGAGCGTTTTTCCCAACGATGTGTCCGATCAAAAGACTTTTTAAGTTTTTTTTCATTAACGTGATGCGGTAACAATTCATCAAGAGGAATGATTATATCTGCTCCTAAAGATTTTTGTATTTGCACAGCTGATTCTGGAGTTAAAGTGATCTTAGCGCCATCTCGATAAGAACGAAAAACAACCCCTTCCTCAGACACTTTTACTACAGACCCTTCATTTCTATTTTGCCCGCGACTTTTCATTTCATCATTGACGACCCCTGAAGCTAAGCTAAAGACTTGAAAACCACCAGAATCTGTAATGATCGGCTGATTACGATTCATAAAACGGTGTAATCCCCCTGCATTTTCTATAACCTCGGGACCAGGGTGAAGAAGCAAATGGTACGTATTGCAAAACATTAGTTGTACATCAAGCTGATTGACCATACAGCTATCTATAGCTTTAAGTGTTGCATGTGTTCCTACTGGAACAAAGTTAGGAGTGTCTATAATTCCGTGTGGTGTGTGAATACGACCTACACGAGCAGCACTTCTTTTGGATTTATAAATAATTTCAAATCGGAACATAAATAATTTTTAAGAACTTCTGAATAATTTTTGTTTAGATAAAGCTAAAAAAGGGGTCATCACTACAATGACAAAAATTTTAATAATATAACTGAAAATCACGATTTCGAATAGATGATTAAGTACACCATAAAGCCCTAGAAAAGTAAAAAGTATTGTATCTAGGAGCTGGGTAGCAGCAGCAGAAAGCATATTTCTAAGTACGTAGTAGTTTGTATTCCATCTTCTGCGTAAAAATTCATAAATCCTAATATCAAATTGCTGTACTATAAAAAAGACTACAAGAGAAGCTATTAATAAGCGGGGCGTTGGCGATAACAGCGTTAAAAAATGGGATTGCGAAAAATCTGAAGGGCTAGGCTTATAGGCTAGGTGCAACTGGGCAACAAACAGATAAAAGAAGCCAATAAAAAAGCTAAGACCTATTGCTTTTTGTGTGGTTGCTCTCCCATAATACTCCTGTAGAAGGTTTAGAGCTAAGGTTGTACCCACTGCTAAAGCTTCAGCAGCTGTTGCTTCTAGACTAAAAATTTGAATTTGTTTGATTACAAAAAGATTAACTAGAATAAACTGAGCGCAGATAAGAGCAATAAGCGCTTCTTTACCGAGCCTCAATGCACCTAATGCTCCACAAGCAGTTATTACAATATAGATAATAAATAAGATCTCGTTAGACATGGTGCTCAGTATTAGAAGTCAGGTTGCGTATAAGAAGATCCCAATGTTCCTGTCCTTTGAAAATTTTAAGGCCGATATTAACTGAAGCCAGAATTAAAGGTAGTTTGATATTCTTTGGAATTTTTACCAAGTCTTTTTGTGTGCATAGAATATATTCTGCTCCCAAGACTTGTGCATTTTTAGTAAAGGTTTGCAATAAAGTCGCAGATATAGCTTCGTGATCCGTTAAATTGAGCTGTAGGACGATTTCTACTCCTAGTTGCTCTAAAGTTTTATAAAAATGCTCTGGCTGTCCAATCCCACTGAAAACTCCTACGCGAGTATTTCTGGGCAAGTTCACTTTATTCCCTTCTAAATCTGTAATACCCTCTATTACTATATCTGTTTGGATGATAGGCGCTTGGGCATACTCTCTGATTGTATTCTGCACTGCGTCTAAGTCAACCCCTCTATGCAAAGAATGATTTAAAATAATTAAGTTTGCACGTTTTAGATTTTTAAGCGGTTCTCGTAATAATCCACGTGGAAGGCAGTATCCTTGCCCTATAGGATCAGTAGCATCAATAATAACAATATCGACGTCTCTATCAAGGTGTCGATGCTGAAAGCCGTCATCTAAAATTAAGAGACCCATTCCAGCATCCTTTGCTGCTATAGCAGATAGGCTACGATTTTTATTGATAAAAACCTTTACGGAAGAAAGTAATTTGACCATCAAATAGGGTTCATCACCACAATCCTTTGGACTAATGCCCTCTAAGCTAGAATTTTCTATGCAAAAAGGCATTTTACTGTTTTCAGTTTGCGAGCCATATCCCCTCGACAGTATAGCAACTTTTATATTTTGAGATAGTTGCTTTGCCAAAAATATTGTTAATGGTGTCTTACCCGTTCCCCCCACTGTAATGTTACCTATGCTCACTACAGGGATTGAAATTTTAGTTGTTTTAATAAACTTTATATCAAATAAGTAGTTGCGTATAAAAACCGCAAAGGTATAACCCCATGAAAAGAAGTGGAGGATGGCATGCATAGCATGTGTAGTCAAACGACTATCCTTACGCTTTATTAATTGCAAAGCTACTAATTTTAGTCTATTTCTCATCTCTTCTAGACCTGTTCTCTTCCATAAAGATGGTATTCTACAATTTCAATAATCGTATGAATAGCAGTCATATGAGCTTCTTGAATCCGATCTGATGTAACAAATCCATCTATAATAATCTCTAGATCACATTTCCCCTTCAATTTACCACCACCTTTCCCTAAAAAAGCAACTGTATGAAGTTTCATTACTTTAGCCTGCTCAAAAGCTTTAATGATATTTGCAGAATTTCCACTAGTTGTTATGCCTATAAAGATATCGCCAGGCTTGCCGTAAGCTTCAACGCCACGAGCAAAAACTTCTTCGTAACCAAAATCGTTAGCAACACAAGTAATATGCCCCCCTTCCGATAGTGAAATGGCAGGAAGTGCTGGTCTTCTCTTACGAAATTGCCCTGTAAATTCTTCTGCAAAATGGTTTGCATCACAAAGGCTTCCACCATTTCCAGCAATAATGATTTTGTGTCCAGTACGGAAGCAATTCGCGATCATTGCAGCAGCCTCTTCCATAAATACCAAACTACTGGCTTTCAAAAGTTGCTCTTTTGCCCGAATACTATCTTGTATAGAGCTAACTATATAGGGTTGCACATGAATCTCCTGAATGAAATAAAGATTAAAAATTGAGATCATACTTGAAATAAGAAACCTCTTCAACAGATCTCTTGTAAGATCATGTTTAGAGATCTATCCTATTATCTCGCAGTAAGCTATTGCAAAAATGCTAATCAAATTTACAATTTACATCAGTTGCTTTAATTCAGACAACCTTCTATATTATAACGTGTTGATAAGACAAGCAGTTGCAATAATACAAAATATGAAATATATGCTGTGGGGGATCCCCTATGCCAGATTTATCACAATGGCTCTATCCTGAAAATTTAGAAAAAGCGGCTAATTTACAACGACAGCTATCTCAGCAAGTTGTTATAGAAGATTGTTTAGGCCCCATAAATATTGTAGCAGGGACGGATGTCAGCAATAATCCTTATGATGAACAAAAAAGCGTGTATGCCACTTGCGTTCTTTTAGACAAAAATTCTTTGGCTGTACAGACAGTCTCCAATGCCTCCCATTCTGACAGCTTTCCTTATATACCAGGTTACTTAGGATTCCGCGAAGCGCCCGCTTTAGTTAAAGCCATTCAGAAATTGAATAAAAAGCCCGATCTTATATTAGTCGATGGTCATGGAATCAGCCATCCTCGAGGCTTAGGGATTGCTAGTCATATTGGTGTCTTGCTCGATATCCCTACAATTGGAGTAGCTAAATCAATCTTGGTAGGTAAACCAAAACGCAGTTTAGAAGACCAACCAGGTGATATAACAGAGCTGGAGTGGAAAGGGAAGACTATCGGATTTATGTTAAAAACTAAAAAAAGGTGCAATCCCTTGATTATTGCACCTGGACATAGAATAAGCTTCGAAACAAGCTTGCAAATAGTTAACGAATGCCTAAGAGGTTACCGCCTGCCAGAACCAACTCGGCAAGCTCATCTAGAATCCAATAAATTTAGAAAATCAGTCTTTGATCCCATATAAAAAATTGATCTCTTCAAATTGAGTTAAAGTCTGTCATGCTATTCATATAAGGATTTACAACCTAAAAAATCTGAGATAATCCGTTATAATTTTGATATTCATATTCAATAATTTCAAGATATCTTCATCTTGTTGAATTTGGCTTAAATGCTGCTGCCTTAAACTAGCATCTGCTCCAGTGCCCTGTGTAATTGCTTTTTCTCTTTGGATCTTTTCTTGTAGTTTTATTTTACTTTTATCGTATGCTTGCAATTTTGTTTCTAACTCTGAATATACTTTGAGCATCTCATCAGAATTCATAAAATCCTTAAATTTTCCAAAAGATTGAAGCGTGTAAGCCTCTTTAAGAAAAAGTAACCTACCAGACCAAAAAGCCAATTTTGGAAAGGAGTTTGAAGACGACATGAACTTTCCTATAGATTTCTTTATACTCTCTTTAGCTTGTTCTATTTCATTCGCTAAATCTTTTTGGGCATTTGAAGCTTCTACTATTTCTTGCGAAAAAACCTTATCCTTTGAAAAACAATCTTCAATTAAAGTATTAAAAATAGCAGCTAAGTATTGGATCTCATACCCTATAGCTTTTAACTGCTCTTTAGTTAAAGTTTGATCATGGTTACCTTCTGGTAATATATAGCCCTCTAATTCAAAAACTCTTTTTATAATTTTATCAAAAATACCTTGCAATTTTAGAGTATTTAAAAAATTGAATGCTTTACCTACTTGGTGCAGGCAACAAATCTTATGTTTAATTGAAACAATCTCCTTTTTACCTAGATCACAAGTAAAATTAGAAATAGCAGTATGAAAAATTTGCTTAATATTTTGCTGGCACCAATCCGATTGATATGCGTTGGCTATACCATACAACTGCTTGCAAGATTGTCTAACATGTACATAATCTTTACCGTCTTCGATAAATGAAATTGTACGTTTTATTAAATCTGGGTGTAATGCTGTAAAATTCATGTTAGCTTCCTAAAATAAATCACTTTAAAATTATTAATCGTTCTATGTTTTTTATTATTCCCTTAAAGTAAGGGCAATCTTAATTGGCGTTTTTATCTTTATTAAATTTTTGAATCCTAAAATCTACTTTATGTTCATCAGCATAAGTTGAATTAAAATTTTCTAGATAAAGAGTTAACTGACCATCTCTAACATATGGGATTAGAAGTATATCTGAAGCTTCAGATTGTAAAGAATAAGTAGGCATGCCTAAACATTTATATTGAACGTGACTTTGTATTTCTTCTGTTTGCGTATCGATAGTAATACGGGTCTGCGATCCCCAGCCATTACGTGATGGATCATCAGCGTAACAGATTGTCAAAAGGTTTTGTGTAATTGAAAGGTTTGACTTCTTTTTAAGAAGCCCTTCTGATCGAGGTAAATCTAAAATTTTTCGCTCAACCCTATTTATAAGATCTAACGAATATAATTGGTCATACTCAGGGCTAGCACTAGTACAAGCGACAAAGAAAGCTTTTTGCCTATCTATAATCAAATCTGTAATTTTAGCTTCTGGCAACTTAAGAGAGTACTCTTTTTCAATTTTACCGGTTGTAAGATTCAATAAAGAAATTTTCGAGCTTATAAAATTGTCCCTGCTCCCGAAAAGGTGTGATTCTATTTCGTAACGCCCTAAATACAGATAACCCTGAGATAAGTATTTTGCTGAGATATATTGATTTACACTGTGCCTTATATCATATTTACCTGGCTTAGAACTATCCAGAGCAAAAGTTTGAAAAGAATTTTCTGCAAAATTAAAAGCGAATAAGCTAACGATTGCGTGGGGATTATTAATACTATTTGTACTGATGATGAGATAATCTTTAGAACCAGCTATATCGTTTATAATATTACCCTTTTCTAATCCTTCCAATGGGATATCCTCTGCTTTTTCCCCTACCTTATTCCAAGAGTGAAGAGTAGCTTTATATTTTGTCTCTGAATCTTCGGTAATTTCAACTTCGTGCAAAATAGCAAAAATATTTCCATGTACGAGAGTAAAATGATTTAGGCCTTCTTGGCAGTTAAAACTTCCTAATCTATTACCTTTAAAAAAAGTCTCTATATATTTTGCGTGAGTATGGCTATTTTGCGAGGCTGTTTTTAAATCATAAATTTGCACGACAAGTCCTGTATCATCAACTAATGTATCTTGATAACACAATTCCTCTTGCGTATAGGGAAAAGACAAGTCTGAAGGGGATTCCCAGTCTTTTTTGCCCAAACGCAAGTCCCAAAGGATTGTAACTTTTCCCTGCAGCGTAGCAGCATAGTCACCCGTTCGTGCTATTTTCCCATACCGAGGTTTAACCAATTTTGTCGAAAGCTCTATAGACGAAAAACTATCTTTCAAAATATTCTGGGCAATCCTATTATTTATAAATCTTTGTCCTTTTTTGCCCTGAGAAGCATCTCTTTCTCTTGAAGAAAGATAAATTTGATTATTAACTATATTATGAAAAGGACTCATACAAAAAACCTTACAAATGAGATTAATAAAAAAATTACACATCATAATAATTAGATTACCATTAACATTCTAGTTTAAATCTAAAATAAGGAGATTTCAGTTGGTAAAACAAATGATATTACTTAATGGCCCCTCTAGCTCAGGTAAATCGTCAATTGCTAAAGCAATCCAAGAACAGGCACAACAGCCTTTTTTACATATTGGAATTGACAAAATGATTGGGATGATGCCTGCAAAGCTGAACAACTGGGAAGGAGGATTTGCTCCAGAAGGATTCTGTTGGGAAGGCGCAATTGACGCTGAAGGACACTCTATTCAAAAGCTACACGTAGGGCCCTTTGCTAAGAAGATAAATGAAACCTATTATGAAATTGTCGTTTCCCTAGCTAGGTTGGGGCACTATCTTGTAATTGATGAAGTTGCATTTGGAGCTCAAGCTATCGGTGTTTGGAAAGAGAAGCTTAAAGGATTCAATACCCTTTATGTTGGAATCAAGACTCCTCTTTCAATACTAGAACAGCGTGAGAAGGAAAGGGGAGATCGTATTTTAGGATCAGCTCGCGCTCAAAGTATGGTCGTTCACCAAGGAGTTCATTACGACTTAGAATTTAACTCTTCTCAATCCTCCCCTGAAGAAATTGCGCAAGAGATTTTAAAGCATTTTTAAATTCTGAGTTAGATTCCATGTAACTCTCTATTTCAATTTTTTAGACCCATTGAAGATAGGTTTTCAATTACACTCCGCTTTCAACCCAAGTCTTATCCTAAGGATTGAGAATCGAGCGTTTTAGTCTCCCAGCGCCAAACAATATTAGAGTCTAGATAGTGAGGATGTTTTTTTTCTATTAAGTTACAGAACAATATGGTTAGTTCTGTAGCTGACTTAGCTGAACATAGTGCATTAACAGCTGTATCATAAAAGCAAAAATTTTGCTGAGAGGAGTTAAAATACAGAAACATGGCGTGAGGTTTTACTGAAAAGAAAAATCTTTTTCTTTTATAGGGCCATACACGGAGGATAATTAATTCCTGTCTTTTTTCTAATAAAAATTCTGAAATTTTATTTTTAAAATCTCTTTTGTTCTTACCCGAAAGAACTGTTACCCGTCTAAAATTATTTGTGTAGTCATATAACTTTTGATAGGTTCTATTATTATCCACTATATAATTAGCGGATTCCACTTTTAGCCTTACTATATCGTATAAAGAAAACAACAGAGCCTTTTGTGCTAAATCTTCTTTAAAAATAACGATGCCTAGCTTTGAATCTGTTGTCTTTTCGTAGTACCTCGCAAGGGACATACATATACCATAGCAGGGTCCGATCATATATTTGAGTACTGAGTATTTATCTTTATAACCCAACTCCAGCCATAAATCTAGAAGATCTGATACTTTCCGGCTAGGCTCAGTAATAGTATCTTTAAATAATTTTTGGTAAGAGGATAGAGGACAGATTGATGGGCCTAGATAGCCTTGGTACCTTTGATCCCAATCTTGTGGATTATGACGCCCTAAAGTTATGGGATTCATGATAAACCTCTACCTCTTCATATGTTAGACTACGCCTGCTGCTGCCCCAGTTGCTGCTCGTCGAATCCCACCACATAAAGCTGCTATAATGATAGGAAGAGCAGAAAATAGCACACCCACGCGTCCAACAAAAACCATATCCTCATTATTTAACTTTTCCCCTGCTATCCATACTCCTGCTGATGCGCCTCCTAGAGCTACAGTACATAAGGCCCCGCAGATTGCGCCTTTAATAGCTCCTTTAGTAAACCCACAAACAAGCCCTGAACAAATTGAGGTCACTCCCCCTGTAACTGGAGCTGTGAGCTCATTCAAAGCATTTTCAGCTGTCTTGTTTACTTTGATTTGCAGAGTACTAAGTTCAGGTTTGTTTTCTTCGGAAAGAGAGGAAATATCTTGAAATTGTGTTGTTGTAATTGGAAGTACCATTCTATTTCTCCATTGCTAAATTAGATTCTTTAAAATTAATTAATCTTATTTTGTGATAATCTTTTTATCAAATAAGCCTTTAGACCTTGCGTAAATGAATTTTACGCAGGGTCTTGTGTTAAAGAGAATGGACTATATCACTGTAATCAATAAATTTGCAATAGTTTAACTACTTTATTTACAACTTAAAGCTACTGCTAAAGAGGTGGAATAAGATGTATATTGACTTTAATCTGCAAGGCTTACTCCACCCATTCCACCAGCAACTCCCCCATAACAACATGTCACCGCTGATGTCAAAGCAATTAAAGGAATAGATACATAAAGTACTAGAATGCGACCAGCTAAAATCAACCCTTCATTGTTATTTTTTTCCCCTTCAACCCATAGCCCTGCACCTGTTCCCCACAATACAACACAGCTTAAAGCAGCGAGAACAGCACCGATAACAATACCTCCTACGCATCCGCCGATAGAGCCACAAGCTCCCCACGCAATTGATCTGGAGCCTAGACTACCTGTAACGGGGGCATTTAAGCTATTAAGAGATTCTTGTGCAATAGTTGCAACTCTTCCTGCTTGGTTTTCTAGATCTTCTCGTCTAGACCTAACAAGCCGGTTAGCTACTGGTATATATGACAAAGTTGTTGTTGCACTATTTGTTATGCTATTAGCCATAGATGAAATAAAGTTCATTTTATCCTCTTTTATAAGATTTGCTTGATAAAGAAGGCTATTACCTTATCCCTTTTATTCAAGCAATCATAAACAATAATCTTCTCATAACCAAATACCTAAGTTAGATTAACACATTTTTATCGCCTATCTAAGATCTTGTATTTGTCCACCAACTCACTTAGTTGGCCGATAATAGTATTAACTGATTCTGAAGTCGTAGTCGTGGACTGTGTAAGTCGACTTAAATGCTCTATTCCATCAGCTAATAGCTTCAGAGTTATCAAAACTTGTTCTGAAGCCTGGGCTTGCTGCTGAATGGAGATAGTGATTGATTGAGAAGCTGTAGAGTTATCATCTGCAGAAGAGCGAATCATCCCAAAAACCTTCTTTAAAGCTTGAGATGATTCACATCCTGCTTCAACTTGTTTCATAGCTTTTTCAGCAGAAATTACTAAAACATCAGAAGACGCTTGTATTTCAGTTATCTTTTTCTTAATAGCTCCTGTAGAACTCACAGTGTGATCTGCAAGACGTCGAATTTCAGTAGCTACAATTTGAAAATTTTTTCCTGCATCTCCTGCGGAGGACGCTTCTAATTCAGCATTGAAGGCTATAATTTTAGTTTGGTCCGCAATTGAGTTGATGATATTGACAATATCCCAAATACTTGCAATCTGTTCCCCTAGTTTCTTAATGCTATCGATCGATTCAAGGCTAGTGGCTTGAATATTATTGATATTAGTTAGATTTTCTTCCAAGTATTTGAAACCTTGTTCTACTTGCTTAGTCGTATCGTTTGCTTGAAGAGCAATTGACTCTATCTTTGAAGCAATTTGCCTTGCCAATTTCTCACTATCTTCCATCGTGCCTGTGACTTCCTTCACCGCCATAGTTTGCTCTGCTGAAGTTTGATTTCCAGTATGTGCTATATTTAAAAGATCTTTAGTTGATTCACTTACTTTCTGAACGACCTCTTTTGTTGTATGAATCATCTCAGCAACTTTTGCAATAAATGTATTCAAACAAGTCGCAAGATCTTCAAATTCATCCTTTTGTTCTACAGCGATCTTTCCACTAGCAACATCACCTCCATCTTGAATAACAACAGCTTTTTCCTTTAAATATTTTGCAAAAGAGGATAAGGGACGATTTACTAGCCTATTGACAGCTAATAATGAGAATAGAACGCATAGTGTTGTCAATAATAAAGAGATAATAATAATTGAAAATTGCAGTTTATAGAGATCTTTTAAAGCTTCATCCTCCTCTATTTCAACTCCTAAAGCCCATTTAACCCCCAATACATCGATAGGCATATATGAACCTAAAACTAATTTTCCTAAATAGTTTTGAGTGACTAAAGCAGACGAAGTTCCTTGTATGGCTGTTTTCAAAGCAGGAGTTGCAGCGCTCATAACCCCTACCGTTGATTTATAACTTTTAATTACAGGATCATTTATAGATTCTAAGAAGCGACTATTACTGCGCATTTTAAGGTCTGTTCCGATGAGAAAAGCTTCTCCTGTTAAACCTAATCCCACTTTTTCATATTGATTATCAAAGGAGATAATGTCCTGTATTTGCTTATCAACGGGAATTTGAAAAATTAAGCTACCAGCACGTTCTTCCTGTATAAATAGGGGTGTACCAATAAATGCTGCTGGTGCATTATAACTAGGTTCATACGGCATTAAGTCTTGAAAAGCGACTTGCCCTTTTGCAAGGCGCAAAGTATCTGCATACGCTTTACCTAATCCTGTATTTCTGTATATGCCTGTTTTGAGGTTGGTAGCATAATCTTTCTCTTTGTAAGCTGTATAGATAACATTTCCCTCTAAGTCGACTAAAAAAATATCATACAATTCAAAATTTTTTAGCACTGCAGCTAGAGAAGGATGAACGAGGGTATGAGTTCTAACGTAAGGAGAATCTTTATATTTTTCATTAGTTATAAGCTGCTCTTTTGCGCCTACAGGGTTGGGATTTTCTAGAATAAAAAGATACTGGGCTAGTCTTCCTTCAATTTCTAATGGGAGGTAATTATCAACAATCTTTTTAGGCTCCGCCCCAGGTATTTGCTCATTAATTCTAGGTAGATATTCTTTAAGGTAGTGATCTCTGAGCTGTGCTTCCAAATCTTTAGGATCTAGTGATAAGTCCTGTGAGAGGCGATTAAAACCTTCTTTTAAATTAGGTAGCCCCTCTTGAACAGCCCTATTTTCAGCTACAGTCAAAATTAAACTTTGCATACCTTGAAAAAAGTCTTTTAAATTTCCATTAACAGAATTTGCAGTCTGTTGCAAAATTTGTTGCTGTGTTCTGATAGAAAAGTTTCGTACATTGTACAAAGCCATAAAACTGAGGGCCAGTCCAAGTACTAAGCTACAAAATATGGTAAGTACGATTAACTTAGTTCGAACGGATAATTGTTTCATTCTTACAAGCATCTTGTTTCACCCTCGACAATCTTTTGAGTTCTTCAATACATGTGCAGACAAATTCCAATAGAATACAGAGATGCAGCTCTCTTTACTACACATCCCTCTGTATAAAAATATATTTAAAGCACTGATAATGAAAAGATAAAGATAGATTCACTATAGTTTTTTGTACTGCAATTTACAATTCAATTAGCGCATTAGCATTTAAATTGGTACAAAAACTAAGTATTTAATAAAAAATGGGAGAAAGAAGAGCTCACAGTTTTGTGACAGACAAAAACATTGAGATGACTAAGAAAATTTGAAACGAAGGTTGCTTACTTCGGTTACCAGCTACCCATTAATAATAATTGATGGGTAGCTGACTCGTAAAGTTACAATATTTTTAGAGCTCGTATTTATTTTTCTTTAGGCTTTAGGCTCTCTATCTTCTGGAAAACTAAACATCTTATACAACTCCCATTTAGAATGGATCGTTTGTTGTTTATAGCTAGCCTCTACACTTTGCGCAATTAGTTGTTTGGTAAATTTCTGCGATTCCGCTGCTATATCTGTATCACGCAAGTTAGATTGTGCAGAACTTTTTAAATTTCCTAAGTCTTCCGAACTAGCGGCAAGTATTTTTTTTATCTTCTGTTTAAGTTCTGTCTCTATATTTGAAAGATTTTCTTGCTCTGAAGCTATGTTCGTATTTAATGAAGAATCCGCTTTAAAATTACTATAGTTTATCATACAACCTCCATTTGTTTAAATTATACTTATATTATAAGAAATATAAAATTTAAAATAAACAAATTAATTTAAACAATAACTAAAAAAAATACAATATTATAAAAAATAGATGATCTAAATGATGCAAATCATATAAGTTAGAGCATAGGATTTCCTCTCTTTTCTGGCATTTGATATTTGATATTTATAAATTTCTATGGCATATCTGTTGAAATACCAAAATTATTTTTAAACGAATCCTTTTTCCAATTTACTCTTCAAAACCAGAGAACCCTTTTGTGAAGCTTTTTTGCATAGGTTAATAGAGCGATTGGTAAAAAGTGATGGAAGAGATTAAGTGAAATCCTTTATTAGAAACCAAACCGAATAGCTTTATGAAAATATTAATTATTTATACTCATCCAAATCCTAAAAGTTTTAATCATGCTATTCTAGAAACTGCACAACAAACTTTATCAGCAATGGGACATGAAGTACATATCAGAGATTTGTATGCTATGCAATTTCAACCAGTCCTTAGCGCTACAGATTTTATTAGTCTACGTCAGGGAGTAACTCCACCAGATATAGCAGAAGAGCAAAAATGGATTAGTTGGGCTAATGCTCTAATTTTTATCTATCCTATCTGGTGGTCTGACCGTCCTGCTATTTTAAAAGGATGGATTGATCGTGTATTTCATTATGGTTTTGCTTTTGAAATGACATCCCAAGGACTAACAGGAATGTTGCAACATAAAGTGCTCATATTTCAAACTGCTGGAGCCGATCAAAAATCTTACCAGGAGAGTGGTAGCGAGCGTGTAGTGCATAGTACCATGAAAGAGGGAACTCTGCAATTTTGCGGTATACAAGATATCATGTGTAAAACTTTTTACTCTGTAGTTTCTACAACGGACGCTATTCGCAAAGAGATGTTAGAAGAACTAAAATATATCTTAGCACAGCAGTTAAGATAAGCCATATATAGCCCCTTTGGGTCTTTTTCATGAGTAGTCTTTACAAACCTTAAAGGCATACCTCGAATAAGCTATAGCTTCTTTACCAGCTGAGGAGGATTTGAGTTTCTTATTCAGAGCCATCTAATAAAGAGCAGAGCATCCGATTATTGTGCTCTGCTACCCTTTAATAAGTTTTAAGAAGCTTCTCAGCTAGCTCTGTAGTGGCTGTACTAAATGTCTCGCCTCCCATAAGTCGCGCTAACTCTAAAGTGCGCCCTTGCTTATCTAAAACTTTAACTTCTGAATAAGTACGCCCTTTACGCTCAATTTTCTTGATACATAGATGATGGTTAGCTTGACATGCAACCTGGGGTAAGTGAGTAATACACAATACCTGATGTTGCTCTGCTATATGTGCAAGTTTTTTCCCGATAGTAACAGCCGTCTCCCCTCCAATATTAGCATCAATTTCATCGAATACAATTGTGGGGTATTTTTCTTTTCCTGATAACACTGTTTGTAGAGCTAGCATAACTCTAGATAATTCCCCCCCGCTAGCACACTCTCTTAAAGGAATTGAGCGCTCTCCCCTATTAGGTGCTAGATAAAAGTCGATCTGATCTTGTCCTGTACTTTGCCGATCAACCATTTTGCATTCGATGCTGAATTCAGCTCGAGGCATATTAAGTACTTTTAAATGCTCACTGATAGAGGCTGCAAGCTTTTTAGCAGCAGACTTCCTCTTTGCTGTAAGTTGGTTACAAAACTCCATAAATCTTTGCTCTAAAAGAGCAATTTCATTATTCAATGTATCTATCTGTTCATCCATAGAGCTTAAACTTTGTAATTTTTTAGCTGTCAGTTCCCGATACTCTAAGATTGCCTCAACACTATCGCCATATTTCTTTTTTAATTTAGCAATTACCTTTAGCCGTTCATCTACTTTGCTCAATCTGTTGGGATCGATCTCTAATCCATTAAGGTAAGACCTAAGAGTATAGCTGGCCTCTTGTAATTCAATAAATGCCCTTTGAAAAGCTTCAGCTGTATCTTCTAGCGATGAATCATACGATTTAAGCTGCATAAGGTCATTTTTACAGCGAGAAAGACTAGTCAAAATAGGAAAATTCCCTTCTGTTAATTTTCCACAGATTGATTCAATCTTACTAGATAGATCCTCTGAGTGAACTAATTTCGTATATTCCTCAAATAAATCGTTTTCTTCACCCGGCTTTAGTCGAAATTCATCAATCTCTTCCAACTGTCTTTGAAACATATCTATATCGCGTTGCTGCTGTGCGGTGCTTTGCATCAATTGTGATAATTGTCGATTTTTAGACTGGCAAAGCTCCCATGCCTCTTTGACTTCAGTAACTAAAGGCTGTAATTCACCATATAGATCTACAAATAAACGTTGTTGTTCTAATGAAAAAAGGCGTTGATAAGCATGTTGGCCTGAAATATTAACTAATTGCTGCCCTAACTCCTGTAATAAGCTAATTTGAGCTGCTTGATTATTTATGAAACAACGATTTTTTTCACCTGTTGTGATTTCCCTGCGAATGATAAGAAGTTCATCTGGTTGATGATCAATGCCTGCTTTTTCTAATAAATTTTTTACTTCTTCAAGTCTTTCAATATCGAAACTGGCTTCTATAGTCGCGCGTGTTGTCTCATGTCGGATCAGACTCGCGCTGGCACGCTTCCCCAGAACAACAGCTAAAGATTCCATAATAGCGGATTTACCCGCTCCTGTTTCCCCTGTTAAAACATTGAGTCCTGGTTCAAATGCAATACGCAATGACTCGACCAAAGCCACATTATTGATGCACAATTCTTTAAGCATATTTCACAAATCTTTTTTTAAAGTTGCTTTGTAGATTAGCACAGATACAAAAAAACATCTAGTCCACTTATTTAAACTGCAAAGATATAAAATTCCGTTTAAGTAACTTCATGTTTACTTATTAGTAGTAAGCTAGGTGCTAAAGTACGATTAGGCCACTGGTGATGACAACAAATCCACTTTTTTGGATCTAGTCCTGTAACCCATTCTAATACTTTTTCTTGCTCTATCTTCCCCTCTGCATGTCCAGGATACAAAGTGACACTGATCATTCCATCAGCGGTAAGCAGCTGTAAAGCAGAATTCAGACTATCTATAGTGGAATTCCAAGAGGTGGTAATCCCCTTATTTCCTCCAGGTAAGTAACCTAGATTATAGACAATTAATTTGATTGTTTGTGGTAAAATTTCAGGTGCAAATTGAGCATGATTACCCTGAATAAAACGAATCTGAGAGTTGCCAGCTAGAATTCCATGCTTTGCTAGCAATTCTTTTGCACTGAGAATTGCTTGCTCTTGTATATCGTAAGAGATCACTAGCCCTTTTAATCCCACTCTTTGCAATAAAAACAGTGTATCATGTCCATTTCCACAAGTGGCATCAATTACTTGATCCCCTTCTTGAAGTATTTCCAGCCAGTAACGTCGTGCTAAATGAATATGCTGTTGAAATGCTCGTTGCTTCATTTCTAAAAAATTTTAATTTAAGTTTTAAATGAAAAAATATTGATTAAAAGTTAAAATCAGAGAATACTATACAATCGAAAATATTAGCGAGACAAAATATAAAATTAGTAAAAGTATTAATTTAGATAAAACTCAACCCCTTTATCATTTATGGCTTCTGTAATCCACGTTTTAAGTGAGCAAGCAATTAATCAAATCGCTGCTGGTGAAGTGATCGAAAATCCAGGCTCCATTGTTAAGGAACTAGTCGAAAATGCCCTCGATGCTGGAGCTTCAGAGATCACTATAGAGGTTAAAGCTGGAGGAAGGCAACTTATTCGAATTACAGATAATGGTTGCGGAATGTCATTTGAGGATGCTGTTTTGTGTCTACAGAGACATGCCACTTCTAAAATTAGTTCTTTAGATGATTTAAATATTTTAGCAACCATGGGTTTTAGGGGCGAAGCTATTCCTTCTATAGCATCTGTCTCAAAATTTACTATATTAACAGCTCAAGAAACTTCATCAGAAGATACAACTGGTACTTTAGTCTGCGTCGATGGGGGCAAGCTTGTCCAGCATACGAAGGCAACAAGACCTCGTGGAACTACTATTGAAGTTAAATCCCTATTCTTTAATGTTCCAGTGCGGAAAAAATTTCAGAAATCAATCAATTTTGATAACGCCGAAATTCAAAAAATTATAACTCTTTTAGCTTTGGGTAATCCAGGAGTTAAATTTCATCTTATTAATGAGGATAAATCCCTTTTAAAAGTTTCGTTTCAAACAAATACTACACCAGACAAACTTTTGTCTACGCGCGTTTTAGATGTTATGGGAATAGACTTTTTTAAAGAACTGCGCCCTTTTGATATAAGAGATGGCAAATATCGTTTTCATGGCTATATTGGACATCCCCACTTTGTAAAGCATAACCGAACTGGACAATACTTATTTATCAACAGGAGGCCTGTTCTTGTCCCTTTAATATCATCAGCTTTAAAAGCTGGCTATGGAACTCGTTTACCTACACAAAAGTACCCAGTTTGTATCCTTTACCTAGAAATTCCAAGCGATCAGGTTGACGTTAATGTTCACCCACAAAAACGTGAAGTTCGATTGAGAGAAGAATCATTTGTGTATCAGATGGTCATAAGAGGTGTTGAAAAAGCTTTACGTGCTAATTTAGGGGTCTCTAATACTTACTCTATAGATAGAAGTCATTGTGATCCTCAGCATCAAACTCCTGCTGATATCTCGAAAAATGGGGAGAATTTACAGGAATTTTCAGATTTCAACTTTATTGAAAAAGAGGAACGTGCACAGCAATTTAGCTATGTCAATACTCATATCAACCCCTTTGAAAACAAGGAAATTTTAACGGCACGAAAGCTCCATATTTCTTCTACACTGTCTCCTACTAGTCCTACCGCAAAATTACCGATATCGGTTCCTGACTTTAGCAATAAACTACTAGATAGGGATGATAAAGAAAGCCTTGGCCCTCAGACAATAGCTAATGTACTAAAATCCTCCCCGCAGGAATTAACTCAACAAGAATTATTTCATACAGATAAAGAGCAGATACTGTTTAAACCTCATATTATAGGAATTTTACCAACTCTGATTCTGATTGAAGCAAAGAGCATTTATCCATTGCCTCCTTATTGTACAGCAGAAATAGAACATGAGCAAGGAGGCATGTTATTATTGGATACTGCTGCTGCTAGAAGTCGAATCTTATTTGAGCAATTTCTACAAACATGGCAGCATCAAAGCGATTTGGAAAATAACAGGTTACACACTCAATCTTTATTGTTACCCTTGACTATTGAGCTTTCACAAACAGAAAGCATACTGCTTGAACAGTACCTAGATGATTTAGGGAAAATGGGAATTATATTGCGTCCTTTTGGAGAAAGGACTTTTTTAGTAGAAGCTCTACCTACCAGCATAAGATCACAAGATATGCAAGCCATTATAGCTGATACATTGGAAGCATTAAATTTAGGGGTGCATACTCCTAATAAAAAGATTTTACAAAGAGAAAAACAGGTTGCGATTGCAATCAGTCGCGCAGCATCACAGCAACCTAAACTGTTGCAACAAGGGGAGGCAACTACACTCATATTGCAGCTTTTAAAAACTAATTCTCCCTATGAAAGCCCATTTGGAAAACCTACTTTTGCTTATCTGAGTCTGGGTGAACTGGAAAAAAAATTTAAAAAATCCTCCTAGATCTTTGCAAATTCATACTTGTAGGGACACGTTCAAATAGCTAAGACAAAATTCAATAAAAAACTTTAATTTTTATACTATTTCAATTAGCCCTTGAGAATATGTCCCTTCAATTACATAATTCACCTGTAGAAGAAATAACTTTGCAGGTAAGAAGCAATTCTTTTCATTGACGGACTGTATTGGTTAGCATACATAAGGGAGTTGTAGACAGAAGTAACTGCCGAGCTATTTAAAATGCTAGAAGTTGGAGGGCCCCACGGAGTTGTAGCCGTTGCTGTCACATTAACTGTCTTTGTAGCTGTATCTATAGAACCAGCATTATCGTTATAAGTATACGTAACAATGCGGTTACCTACTAAAGATGTTTTATCTCCATTATAAAAAGCAATACTTCGTATCAAGGCAGTGATCGCAGCTGCAGTAGCATTATTATTAAGTACAATTGTCAATTGAGCATTTCCTGAAACACTTCCTGAGTGAGTACCAATGATAATTGAACCATATTTTACTGTATTACCCACTACATTGATCTGACCTGCCCCTGTACCTATGCTTTTAACGACCAAATTATCTTTTGGACTAGCTCCACTAGTAATTTGGACTATAAGTTTAGCACCTGACGAAGTCACATCAGAATCGGTAAATGTAGCAGCAAAGTCGATTTCTGTTACTACAGTTCCAAGAATATAGGGGGTCGTACTACTCGAAGTGGTAATATCGCAAGGGTCATTAACTGTTGTGGCTACTACAGTCGTTATAGAATCCAACACTGATCCATCTGTAGAAGTAATTGTAAATGTTGTAGTTTCTGTTTTTCCAAAAGCAACTCGATTATCAGTAGGATCGAATACTAATTGTTTAATTGCAGCCTGTGCAACAGTCGGTGTTGCAGTAAGGGTATAAACTCCACTACCGGCAGAGGTAAAACCGCCAGTTGTTAAAGATGCTGTTGTAAATATCCCTTTAGCCGCGTTATCCAATGTTATACTGTAAGTATACTGTTTACTTTGATCTGTGTTGGTAAAGGACACACCTGTAAATGGGGTTGTTGTTGTTGTATCGTTAATAGGGCTGGTTGCTACTGCTGTACCAGTAATTGTACTTGGAGGTAAAAGATTAATATAAACATTTGAAGGAGCAGTACTATTGGTCCCATCACTTAGACTATAGCTAAAGGAGACGGTCGAGTAGCTACTAGCTCCAGTCATAGAGGGCGAATAGACTACACGTCGAAGGCTATCTGAAATAGTTGTATTGGCTGTTATGGCGGCTCCACGCAAATTAGATGCCACGCTACTGTACTGATAAAGTGTTCCCTGATTTGGTAAGGTTTTGATAATTCCTGAAGCTGTCATACTGTCAGGATCATAACCACCAATTGTTAGAATAACATCGCGATTACCTATTAAATAACGATTATTATGAATTCGAGCATTAGACATGATATATTGTGGATCGTCTGAGCCTACACTAGTAGATGCTCCCAAGTGGCCATTATAACCATTACCCGAGTTATCATAAATGTACTGTCCTGATCCCTCATCAAATTTATAATAAGCGACTAATCCTGTTTGGTAATTAGGAATAGGGTTAAACATAAAATCTTGAATCTGCTGCTGTGTTAAAGCAGTATTCCAAAATGCTAGTTCATCTAATGAGCCATTAAAATAGGCTCCATTATAAGATCCCAGTAAAATATTTTGAATTGTAGTCGTTGCTCCTGGCATCCCACTCCAGCTTTGTGATAGAGCTAAAGCTCCATCTACATAAAGTTTACCTCCATTTGTTTCAACAGTAAAGCTTATATAATGCCACCGCCCATCGGCTACGGCTCCGGTACAGAATGAGTTCCCATTGGCTACATAATTAGAAGCATCTTTATAGTAATTTGCAACAATAGTCCCATTATAGAGGTAAAGTTGGTAACCATTGTTTGAAGATACAGCATATTTATTTACAATACCCCTGGCAGTAGCATCTGATGTTTTAGTATTAATCCAGAATGAGATGGTTATAGGATAAGTATCAAAATTAGTGTTATGGTTAATAGTTGCTAGGTCATTGACTCCATCGAAGTAGAGAGCTGTATTGACTGCTCTTGCAAAATTAGGAGCGTCTCTCCAAGTTCCTCCATATAACGTTCCATTAAAACCATTTACACTCACATCCCTTAGAGTTGACCCAGCTCCCTCATTAAAACTATAGTAAGCAAGTAAGTTCGATTCTGCTCCTGTCAAGCCTACTTTCATATAATTTTGAATGTTGGATTGAGTCAAAGCCGTATTCCATACACTTACTTGTGATATCTCTCCCGCAAATGTTTTAGTTTGATTTGCATATCCACCAATAGTTAAACTAGAATTTGTTGTCGTTGCGGCACCTGTTCCAATCCACGCAAGACTATTTTTTAAAGTCCCATCTACATAGAGTTTACCCCCTGTCGAATCTATCGAAAAGCAGACATAGTGCCAAGTACCGTCTGCTATATAGCCTCCATTAAAGCTTCCACTTGCACCAAAAATGTAGTTACTACTGTCTTTATAATAATAGGCACAGATATTCCCGTTATAAACATAAAAATTATAACCATTTGATGATGCCTCTACACATTTATTAAGAATAACACTTTCAACTGTGGTATTTGTTGTGGTTTTAACCCAAGCGGAAATCGTTAGTGGGTAAGCGTCTAAGGGACCACTATGGGCAACGGAGACTATATTGTTAGCTCCATCAAAATAAATTGATTGAGTTTGCATAGGGATCATGGAAACTACTCTACTGGCATCCCTTGATTCGACACTTGAGTTTGTCCCTATCCAGCCATTTTGCTTGTTCTGAGACATATCATATACTCTTTGCCCACTTTCTTCATCAAACCTGTAATAAGCCTTAAGACCAGTTTCATTACCAGTTAATTTAGTACGCATATTAGCCATAATTTGACTTTGTGTACGTACAGTATTCCATACCCTTAATTCATCCAAGGTCCCATTATAACATTGAGTAGAGTCAAATCCTCCTCCCAAATTATCTTGATCTTGCCCTAAAACCATTACCCCCCCATCAACAAGCGGAGGGCAGGAAAATGTTCCTGACCTGAACACCACTCCATCTCTATAAACAATCCAAGCGCTCGTAGTTTGGTTATAAGTAAAGGCGAGATGGTGAAAACTATCGTCTAGAAAAGCAGTTGTTCCGCTAGTTATATTTAAGTAGTTCTCATTGAGGATAACGACCATATTAGAAGAGCTTTCTTGAAATCCAATGAAAAGTTGATTGGAAGAAGCAGCACTTACAGCATAAGAAAAGATACCAGGAAAACGGCCTGTAACTAGAGGCGGTGCTTTCATCCAAAATTCAATTGTGTAAGCGTTTCCATTAATTCCTGTAAAATTATTAAATAAAACAGCACTCAAAGAACCGTCAAATCGAAGACCACGCAATGCAAAGTTATCCTTATCAGGAACATTTAATTTATATACACTTAAAGCATTTCCGACGCTGTCTGCTGTATAAAGATAGCCATTATTGATATATAATCCCTTGACACCGTTTAATCCTGTTACACCATGAGTACCTGTTACAATTTCTTTAACTATTTTCGCTGATAGCGGGTTGGTTATATCAATTACAGACACCCCATTTTGTGTGAGGCTACTCACATAAGCGTAATTCCCTTCAATTTGAATTGAGGCTAATCCCGAAAGGTAATTTCCATCTATGTTATTGCTTAACGCCTTAGCTAAGCTAGGGCTAGTTGGTGTAGAAATATCGTATATTTGAATTGAATTTCCTGTGTTCCCTAGTACGTAAAGATAGTTGTTTTTAACGGCCACCGCTTGTGGAGTTGCTGTTACACCTGTGATCTGAGCTGCATAGCTTAGGCTAGCAGGTATTGAGATATTAATGATCGAAATCGTATTTCCAGAATTTGTAATGTAAAGATAGTTCCCCTCAATATAGATCCCATTAGGGCCTGTAGAAGCTGCTAAATGAAATCCATCTATCAAAACTCCTGTCAAAGTAGGACTATTTGCTGCGCTTATATCATAACTTCTTAAAGAGGTATCCGTAGCTGTATGGACATATAAATAATTACCAGATACTTTAAGCATATCTACCCCATTAGCGGGGATTGAAGTAAATATAGAAGGATTTGTGGGGATAGAAATATCGACCACATTGAACTGATTTCCTCCACTACTTGCAATGTAGAGACAATTTTTATAAATATCAAAAGCTGAAGGGGTCACACCTAGAGTGAGTTGTCCTTTATGAACAGGACTATTAGGATTAGAGATATCAAATATAGTTAACCCTTGATCTGTAGTTGAGATGACATAGGCATAATTGCCAGAAACTTTAACATCTAAAGCTCCCGCAAGCAAAGTAGAAATTCCTGATCCATCGACAATACGTGCAGTTTGATCAACTTCAAAAGTGTAGCTTTTATAATGATTAAGACCAATTGAATTATCTTTTATTCTATAAATAGAAGCTTTTCCTGCATTAGTGGCTAATGTATCATCAGCTGTAATTCCAACGACAGCGTATTGGCTATTCAAAGCTGCTGCTGCTCCAATTCCTTGTGAAGCAGAAGAATTTGTATCGGTAAAGTGTTTGATTTGAGCCCACCCATTAGTTTTCTTTTCGTACAAATAAGCACTGCCGGCATCTGTCGCTGCTGTATCATTTAAGTTAGCTCCAATAAGCAAGGCATTTCCTTTAAGTGCAACTGAATAACCAAACTGATCTGTACTTGCCAGATCGGCTGAGGTAATTTGAGCTGTCTGGGTCCAGCTACCTGCTGTTGACCCTTTTTCAAAAATATAAACAGCTCCTTGCCCTGCCTGGCTATAAGCCCCTACAGCTATTCGATCGCCATCAAGAGCCAATTGACTGCCAAATTTTGCTGTACCAGATAAACCGGATGCTATTAATCGTTGGGACTGATCCCAAGAGGAAGAGTAATCAAAGATGTAAGCCGCTCCATTTGTATTATCGCCATAAGCACCAACAACAGCACGAGTTGCCGACATTGAGATCGAACAACCAAAATAGTCGTTAGTACTTGAAGTTCCGTCAGTAGGGTTTATGATTGAGCCCGATATACTCCAAGTACTACCATTATATTTATAAAAGTAGATTCCTCCTGTATTTGAACTATATGCAGGAGCCCCTACTAAGATTTTATTGTTAGTAGAGGTAGTCGAATCGCTATAAATAGCTACAGCAGAACCAAATTGAGCAGCCTGTCCTGTACCACCAGGATTAATGATTGTCTGTGAAAGAGCCCAAGCCGTATTTGTTCTCTTGTATATTTTGATTTCTCCACTATTAGTAGACGCACTGTTATCTCCTACAACAGCCCAATCTCCACTAATAGCAACAGCTATACCGTATCCTGTATTGGCAGAGGTAAATGAGCTTGTACGTGCCCAGCCACTTCCTGCAGGGTCAAAGAATTCCACCACACTCTGCCCTGCTATAACCATTCCTTTATCATCAGCAGCTGTAGCTCTACCAAAAGCAGTTTTAGTAGCATCAGAACTATAAAGAGCTTGGGGCGCATCGATAAAAGTTAAAATGGGTTGATTTGTCAGAACATTATCGACAGAGTTATCCGATACAGACCCATCAATAGGAGTTGCCAGTTCTCCGAACCATCCTTTTAAACGAGTGACATTGAAGTAAGTTTTGGAGACATCTAAATCAGCTTTGGTCAATTTTCCATGAGTAAAGATCCCTTCTAAAACCCAATTTCCACCTAAATCGGAGCTCCCTATTTTATTGTCTGAAAAGGCAATCGCTTTTTTGGTCAATAATTCTAGCTGCGCTGCAAATTCTATTTTATCTGGGGATTTTCCGAGGTCGCAGGCTAATAGATCAATCCGTCCATCTTCTTCAATAAGATCCCCGACTTGCTGCCAAAATCGTTCGATTTGTCTATCTTTTAGCAAAGACTTTAATGAAACCTGTTCATTGGCTGTAAGGTAAAAGCTACCTTTTTCTGTTCCATGGTTAGCAAAAGCAATGCTACTTGCTTTATCCCCATGTAGAGCTTCTTCAATCTGATCTATTAACTGTTCTAAAGTTGTCTCTTGTGCATCGTAGCTTACTACGATTGTATTTTCATCTGCAGCTAACTCAAGCTGTTCATGGTCTGAAATATCAGAAGACACTACTAAAACTACAGGTTGTGGTGATACATGAGACTCTGCCTCCACATATGGGAGTGACCTATCTACATAAAAAGTATCGTTGCAAGAGGTATTATCCAAAATGTTATTAAGTCCTGCACCATCAAGTACAATCCGCTCCTCTAATTTTATAAGAGATAGCCTGTGCATGGATCCTCCAAGTCTAATATTCTTAAAGTACCTTTCCAGTCTTTATTATCGGTGGCTCGATAGATCTGTACGAAACAAGTCTCGAAAAGGATCTATTAAAGGAACTTTTATAACCCTAATTCTATCGACATAGGTAGGCTAAGAAATTAATTTTTTTTCAAATACACTTATAGCTGTATTTTTGGATATTTTTTAGAAGAGGGAGATAAATAAGAAATTATCTTGCTATAGGCTTCGTAGCAATGAAAGATTTGAAATCGAAAATAATGCCTTATTATAAAAAAAGGCTACTCGAGTGAGTAGCCTTTTATTGATTTTATTTCTTAGCGCCTTTACGCATACGAATAAAATGAGGAGTAACTTCGACTAGTTCATCATTTTCGATATAGTCGATCGCTTGCTCAAGAGTAAACTTACGAGCTGGAGTTAAGATAATATTTTCATCAGACCCTGAAGCACGTACGTTTGTCAATTGTTTAGCTTTGGTCACATTAACTTCTAAATCGTTATCGCGACTATTTTCACCAACGATCATTCCTTCATAAACTTCATCGCCCGGTGCCACGAATAGAATACCACGCTCTTGTAAGCTAAAACAAGCATAGCCGCTAGTTTTACCACTACACATTGATACAAGTACACCTTTCTTACGACCAGGGATCTCCCCTTTCCAAGGAGCAAACTTATCAAATGTTGTTGTTAAGATTCCTAATCCACGGGTCACGTTTAAGAACTCGTTACGGTATCCCATAAGACCACGAGTTGGGATTATGAATTCTAAGTTAGTAATGTTATGCTCATTCGTATCTAAAGATTGCATCTCCCCTTTGCGACGAGATAACTCTTCAATGACTGCTCCTGAGTATTCTTGAGGAACTTCAATATAAGCCCTTTCAAAAGGTTCACACTTTTCGCCATCAATTTGTTTGAGAATAACTTGAGGTTTAGAAATTGTTAGTTCATAACCTTCACGACGCATAGCTTCGATCAGAACAGATAGGTGTAACTCCCCTCTTCCTGAAATAGTAATCGCATCTTGTCTTGTTGTTGAATCTTCAATTTTAAGAGAAATGTTAGCCTTTTTTTCATGCTCTAAACGATCTCTTAATTTGTACATAGTAACGTGTTTTCCATCACGTCCTGCAAAGGGGCTACTATTGACCATGATATCGATCGATACTGTAGGCTCATCAAGAGTAATAGGAGGAAGTTCTACGATATGATCTGGATCGCAAAGAGAGTCTCCAATCATAATATCTGGAACGCCCGATAAACTAACGATATCGCCAACTCCAGCCTCTTCCATTTCCACTTTTTCAAGCCCTAAATAACCTTCTACACGAGTAATGCGGTAGCGAGTTTGGTTCTTTTCTTTATCGACCTTAACAACAGTTTGCCCTTTCTTAACTGTACCTTCTAGAATCCGTCCTCCAGCCTGACGACCAACGAAATCATCGTAACCTATAGTTGCGGCCTGCATAAGAAATGGAGCATCTAAACTACCTTTGGGAGCTTCGACGGCTTCAATGATCAATTCAAAAAGAGGAGTCATATCGATTCTTGGATCATTTACATTCTTTGTAGCAAATCCTGAGAGTCCTGAAGCATAGCAATATTTAAAGTCTAACTGCTCATCATTCGCTCCGAGCTCTGTAAAGAGGTCAAACGTTTTGTCTAATACTGCATCTGGATTAGCATGAGGACGGTCAATCTTGTTGATCACAACAATAGGTTTTAGTCCCATTTTTAGTGATTTTGACAATACAAAACGGGTCTGAGGCATTGGGCCTTCTTGTGCGTCTACTAATAGCAATACGCAGTTTACCATCCCTAAGATCCGTTCAACTTCTCCAGAAAAGTCAGCGTGGCCAGGAGTATCGATGATGTTAATTTTGTAATCATTGAAGTAAACCCCGGTATGCTTTGCAAATATAGTGATTCCCCTTTCTTTTTCTTGATCATAGGAATCCATTGCACGTTCTGGGATCTTTTCGTTATCTCTAAATACTTGCGATTGTTTTAGCAAGCTATCTAGCATAGTGGTCTTGCCGTGGTCGATGTGGGCAATAATTGCTACATTACGGATACGGCTAGGGTCACGAACAGTATTGGTCATAAATTATATCATGTTATTGGGTTAAAATTTTGCTTTGTCATTTTTTTCAAAATAAAAGTAAAACCTTGGGAAGTCCTAACATTTAAGGAAATTTGAACTACTTTAAATTCTTAAATTCGGGTTAAAAAATTTTTAAGAAGAAAAAATATCATCTGTGATAGGCATTTCTGGCTCTACTGAAATTTGTAATTCTGCTGCTAGTGAAGTTGATTGAGATTGAATGTTCCCTAATAGTTTTTTACCTGTATCAATTGAGATCTCAAAATGCACTTGCTTAATCCAATGTTGTATAGAATCGTAAACCCAGTTAATTGGTCCTACTTTAACCTGATTGAGGGTACGATACTTTTCAATATTAGAATGGGATTGAGAATGAATATACCAGTAACCGTGCTTTTTCTCTACGATTTTATGGTAAAATTCAAGAGTTCTCTCTTGACTTGTGGTCCATTGCTCAGTAAGTGGATAAGATTGAGGTAAAAAAGGGGGGAAATTAGGAAAAAAATAGGCAAAAAACTTGCTTATATTGTCTCCCATTAGTTTTCTTGTGATGGAATGTATCTCTTTTTGTAATAAAGGGGGTAAGACTAGCTGCTCAAATTGTGCATGAGATGTCAAAATAAGACGAAAAGGTTGCTGTAGAAGTGACTGGTCTTCAAAAGCTGATCGATTACTCCAATTAATATGAAAGAGTTGGTAAATTTCTAAACGCTCTTTCTCATTCCATTTTGGATCTATCTTATAAGTTTGATTATAAAAACCATCTCGATGAAAATATAAAAATAATTGGTTATGCTCTGTTAAAATTTGCAATTCATCCAATAGGCAATCGTATATAACTTTTTCATTAATTTGGCTCTGTTTTTTACCACGCAAACATCCTTTAACACAGGACACATCATTAGAAGAATTTAAATCTTTATTTTCTTTAAGCTGCTTTAACTTAATATCAAATTTTATAATAAGATTTTGTTGATCTGGATAAATAACATAGGGAACAAAAAAATTATTGTGACAAAAAAAGGTAAAGATAGCAGTGATTAATGATACTGCCAATATAATAAAAACGGTGTAGGATATTTTATTAATTGCTTGGATGACTTTGCTCCAACATACTTAATCTTTTTTCTAATTCTTCGATACGTTGAGTATATTTCGATAACCATCTTACATGCACTTGTTGACGCTGATGTTCCTTTAAAGGTATAGCAGGCTCGCCCTTGTATTGCCCTGGTTCTGTAATATTTTTAGTAACAGCACTTCTTCCTGCAATCTGAGCTCCAGCACAAATATTAATATGTCCGGTGACTGCTGATTGTCCAGCAACTAATACTTGATCTCCAGTTTCAGAAGAACCCGCAAATCCTGTTTGGGCTATGATCACATTATTTTTTCCTATGAAAACGCCATGAGCAATTTGCACTAAGTTATCAATTTTTGTACCCTTAGAAATTATAGTAGCTTTGAACCGAGCCCGATCGACGGTTGTATTAGCACCGATTTCAACATCATCTTCGATGATAACACATCCAAACTGTTCTAATTTTAAGTGAGTTCCATTTGCTTGCGGAATATACCCAAAACCACACGAACCAATAACAGCTCCCGGCTGTATGATCACACGATTACCAATAATCGTTCCTTCTCGTATAGTTACGTGAGCATGAATTGTACAATTTTTACCTATTTGAGATCCAGCCCCTACAAAAACACCCATTCCAATGATAGATTCATCTTCTATATTTACGCCTTGGTCAATAACTGCATAGGGATAAATAGTTACATTTTTTCCTAATTTGACAGATGAGTCTATGACAGCGCTAGGATGAATGCCTTCAAAATGGCTCTTTTTTTTATCAAGATGGCAAAATATCTCTATAGCTTTTTGAAAAGCAGCTGAGGGATTAGCAGTAATGAGTAAATTGCGATCTAAACCTACAGCATTTTCTGGGGCTATAAAGATAGCCCCAGCTTCTGAAGTTTGCATTGCCTTTATATAACGAGGGTTAGCTAAGAAAGACACCTCATTTGCAGTAGCAGAACTTAATTCGTCGATGCCAGTTATAACATATTCGGAAGGACCCTGCAGTTTTGAATCAGTCATGGCTGCAAGCTCTGCTAAAGTTACTGTTTGCAAATGAGAATTATTCATTACTATTTATTCCCCTGTTGATAGGTCACTTTCTGCTTCAATAGCTGCTTGATTCAATTTCTCTTCATTATATTTTTGAGAAATTTTATCTATCAGTGGCTTAGTGACATCTATTCCTGGCTCATAGTAATAGCAACTTTCACTACTTAAAATGTATTTTAAACGCTTTTCTTGAGCAATTTCTTTACAAGCTGTCCGCAAAATCTGCCTAAAACGATTAGAAATACCACTTCTTTGTTGTTCAGACATTTCAGATGCACGGAGATAGTATTGCATCATTTCTTGTTGCAAATCTTCTCTTTTTTTAGTTAATTCAGCTTCTGCACTTGGAGACAAACCATCACGATAATCTGGATCATTTAACTTCGTATCGATCTCTTCAATCTCAATCTGTTTTTTATCAAGTGCCACCCTAAATTGGTTATCTAAATTCTCAACCTCAGCTAATTGCTCTTTCAACACAGTAACATTTGCTTGTAGTTCTTCTACATTAAAGACCCCAACATCATTGTTAGCTGCAAACAGTGATAAAGGCAGTAATAGCATAAGTGCTGCTACTAAAATGGAACGTTTCATATGATCATTATCTCCTTAAAACAACTATTTTAAATTTTAAAAATTTAGACCCAATGAGAAAAAGAATTTTTTAGTATCATCTTCCTTCTTATTAGGTTTGATAGGAAAGCCAAATCCCAAAGTAATCGGCATACGAGGGAAAATTTCAAAAACAAAACCAAAGCCAACAGATTTTGAATATCGTTTAGGAGCAAGCTGAACATAATATTTTTTAGAAGAAACATGTCCTGCATCAAAAAATAGGAATCCATCTAGCTGATCATACATAGTATATCTATAAGCAACCGATAAGAGATTGGAGGAAAGCCCCCCTTTGGCATCTTTTGTTTTTTTCCCTTTCTCTATATATTTAGGACCAAGCGAATCCTCTTCAAAACCACGCACTGATCCAGCACCCCCTAAGAATAAACGTTCATTTACAGCAAGGGTATCATACTTTGTACGTCCTATTGGATTAACAAAGTCTAGATCCAAGCGGTAAATCAATGTTCCTTTCTTACTTACAGGCTGGTAGTAAGTATTGATATAGTTTGTGTGTATAAAATCCTGTCTCGCACCTAATCCTCTATGAGAACATTCCGCCATTAGTTCTGAGCTAAAACCTTTAGTAGGACGATAGAATGAATCGGTCGAATTATACATAAGGGAGGAACCGACGGCAGAGACACGCCCTTTGATCTTCTCATCTCTTAGCATCTCTTTTGGCGCCTTTTCTCTATCTATGATGCGCATTTTGGGACTAGCAAATCGATAATGAAGTCTCCAATATAAAAACTCATTGATAGGATAGGTGGCATGTAAATTAAATCCAAAATTTCTAGTGCGGTATTTTTCTGTATGACTTTCTAATCTGGATTGAGTTACATCAAATCCTACAGTCCACGGAGTATCATTGACGTATGGTTTCGACCAAGATAGACCATAGGTTTGTCCCCCTTTACTAATTCGAGTAAATACACTCGCATTTTCACCACCACCACGTACAGCTGAGATGCCATCTTTAAAAACACGAGGTAAACCTTGATAGTTAAAATTTTCTTCTGTAAGACGTACGGTACCAAAAACCCCCTCTTGGCTACTTACTCCTAAACCGAAATAAAGTTTCCCAGTATCTTTTTCTTCTACTTCAATATGGACGTCTCTGTAAAGCACATCGCCTTGCTCCCCTTTTTCAAGAGCTACCGGATAGACATTTACCGTTTTGAAATACTCTGTCTCCAGTAATCTTCTTTCTGTAAGTTTAAGTTTACGTGAGTCAAATACATTACCTGGAGTTAAGAGAGTTTCATTACGGATAACACGATCTTGTGTACGGTGATTCCCAAAAATCTTAATTAATCCAACGTGGTATTGCTTTCCTTCCATAATATTAAAATGAATCGAATACTCAGGAGCTTGAGGATTCAATTTCATCTGGTAACCGACAATAGCATCGATATACCCTTTACGGCCATACAACTCTTTTATTTTTTCCTGAGTCTCATTTAAGCCTTCTGAAGTAAAAAATTGACCTTTAGCAATTGTAAATTGGTTTCGAACTTGTTCTTCAGTAAAAAGGGAATTGCCAGAGATTGTAAAATCGCCAAATGAATAGCGGGTACCCTTTTCAGCTTTGATCTCCAGAATAATTCTTTTCTTCTCAGCTGTCTCGTGAATAATTATATCTACTTTACTGTCTAGATAACCTTTATTTCTTAAATAATCTAATACTCGAAGTTTGTCTTTTTCAACCTCTTCTTCTCTGTAAGTTCCTGCTCCTGTAATCCAGCTAGTTAAGAAAAAATAGGATTTTGTAGAAATGAGTTTTAATAATTCGCTCTCTTCATCAGCAGTAAAACCAACTAAATCAATGGTTTTTATGCGACCTGAGCGCCCTTCTATAATTGAGATTTCAATGTCTACTTGGTTCGTTTGCATTACAGGTATAATTTTATACTCTAATTGCGCTTCAAAAAAACCTTGTTTTATATAGTGGTCTTTTACTTTATAAAAAGCTTTATTAAAAGCTTGTCGATCAAAAGGTTTATTAGTTGCAATTTCTAATTTTTTCTGTAGATCTTTTTCTTTAATAATTTCATTACCTTTCCAAACTATATTGCGAATAGTAGGTTTGGTAGCTAGTTGCAACTTTACATGCACAGCATTGTTTACTACTTTCAAAGTTGGTTCTACACGATCAAATTGTTCTGACAAACTTTTTAAATCTGCATCAAAGTTTTCTTGAGAAAATAGGGAACCAACCTGAGTTCTTAGATGAGTGCGAATGGCGTTACTGTCGAAGGCTGCAGATCCAGCAGATGAGTTTAAGGGTTCTATCTCTATACGCTCAACTTGCTTATCTTCATACTGTGGCAAATCTGCCATAAGTAAAGGAGATGTAAGCAAAGCTATGACAGAGAATAAATAAGCTAAAGCTTTTGTCATATTACCTCAGGAATAGTGTGAATCGTGTGGCTATAATGCTCTGAAATATTCAGTAAAAAATATATATAGAACTTCCAGAAGATTATGTAAAGACCAACAAACATTTAAAATTCTTTTATAAAAAGGGTTATCATAAAGAAATTGCTTCAAAGTTGCAAGCTTTCGGCTCTTTTTATTTAAAATTGCTTCTAGGGTAAGCTTTCTATGAATCTATCCCTTTGTTTTAATCATAGATCGATTACACGAGTCTATTGCAAAACAGGAGCCAGCAATTTAAAAGCTAATTTGTCGTTAAAAGAAACCTTATAGAGAAAGCCAAATGCGTGCCAATTTATAAAAAAACGACTAAACAATTGTGATGATGAAGAAATTAGAGAGACATTTGCAACAGAGCTTTTTAAACTTAAATCTTTTAACCCCTATTAATTACTTTAAAAGAAATTTGATGCTCACTTTTGAAACATCCCATTTAGATATGATACCCTTATTTTAGTACCCAATAATTTTTATCCTCTGCAACCTAGGCAATTTTATTTTCCAGATTTTCATTGCATTTATCTGGTATCATGATCTGATCTTTTTACCTTAAGTATGAGCAATGGAATTTCGGAAGAAATGATGTTAAGTGTGTTAGAACACAAAAAAGGTAAGAATTATATGGCTAGGAGTTACGCAGTTGGATTAAGATACTTTTCATAAGTAGGTTTATCTAAAAAACTTGCGACAGCATTTCTTATCAACTGGGATTTAGCGCAAATCCA
>JARBTQ010000024.1 GCA_029240075.1 Chlamydiales bacterium | reverse complement strand
TTAAGGACAAGAAAAGCACAGCTTTTCTGGTTGAGACAAACCTTACCCAATTCACTTTGGTTTGATTTATTCGTTAAATAAAATACTTTATTTCCTTCTCTCTCCTCTCTATTCTTCATGTTTGTTACTAAATTAGATGTTTCTCATGCTTCAGATCTTCAGAAACTTCTTTCAGATCATAATTTTGAATTTAATTCCGTTCCTTATTCTCTGGTATCAGGTAAAAAAAAGGGAATCTCTTGCACTCTTTATGAATCAGGTAAATTAGTTGTTCAAGGTAAAGAAGCACAACAATTCATAGAATTTTACTTAGAACCCCAAATTCTAAAAGAATTTAATTTTACATATAAAGAGCTTACAGTAGATCAAACTCCTCATATTGGCATTGATGAAGCTGGAAAGGGGGATGTGTTTGGCCCTTTATGTATTGCTGGAGTTTATGCTGAAGGAGCTGGATCTTTAAAACTTTTAGATATGGGTGTAAAAGATAGTAAGCATCTTAGTGATCAAAAAGTTCTCCTGCTATCACAAAAGATAAGGGAAAACTATCCACATCATGTGATTATTTTATTCCCCAGAAAATATAATGAACTTTACCCTAAATTTCCTAATTTAAACCATATGTTAGGGTGGGGGCATGCCTCTGTTGCTGAACAGTTAATACAAAAAACAGGTTGCAATAATGTAACTATTGACCAGTTTGCTTCAGAATATGTTGTTGAAAACGCTTTAAAAAGAAAAAAAATGCAAGTGCAGTTGACGCAAAGACACCGTGCGGAAGAAGATATAGTAGTGGCCGCAGCTTCAATCTTAGCACGAGCTGCATTTTTAGAAGGGCTAAAGCAGTTAGGAGATCGTCTAGGTTATCCTTTGCCTAAAGGGGCTGCAAGTATAACCATAGATTTTGGTAAAAAAGCTGTAGAGCAGTATGGCCCTGCTATCTTAACAGACATTGCTAAAACTCATTTTAAGACGGTAAAGCAGATTCTAGGACTTCCTGTGGAGCAATAGGGGGGCGAGGAAGAATTCTCCCTTCTATATAATCCCGCAAAGATCCGTCAGGTAATCGAAGGCGTAGAGCTCCATTGTCATTCACTCCTTCAACTATTCCTGATAATATACGTCCTCTGTTTTCAAAATGAACAGAGCTTTTTAGAAATGCTAAATGGGCATTTAATTCTTTGGCAAATGATTGAAATCCTTCTTCCAATAAAAGAGCTAAATTGTGTTGCAGCCTATTTTGGATCAGTGCTATAAGCTCTTTTTCATCCCAAGTATGGCCAGTCTCTAGTAATAATGAGGTAATAGGTTGATCTAATTGACAAATTTTTTCAGCCATATTGACATTCAATCCTATGCTAAGGAGAATAGCAATCTGTCCCTCATTTTCCATGGGAATTGTTTGAGTTAAAATTCCACCAAGTTTTTTATTATGTAGAAAAATATCATTAACCCATTTGATTTGACATGAGACCCCTTTTTTCTCTAGAACTTGTGCAGCACTTACCGCTGTAATTTGAGGTATGTAACCTGTGCAATCTTTGAATTTAGTAGGGATGAAGAACACAAATGTTGCATAAATGTTAACTTGGGCAGGAGACCACCAAATACGTCCTCCAGTACCCTTCCCAGCAGATTGAAAACCTGCAGTAATCAAGACCCAACTATTCTTTGAAAATTTTTCTACATTTTCACGAGCCCAGGTATGTGTTGAATCAATCTCTTTAAAATGATAGTGAATAACTGGTAATTTGGAAAAACTAGTCTTCATGGTTTATGCCTATTTTGCTTAAAATATGCTCGAAATCGTCTAAACTGTAATAATCGATATAAATGGTTCCTTTCTCTTTATCGAGAGGACGAATTTCTACTTTTGTACCTAAAGCATATTCTATTTTTTTTGCGTATTCTTGTAAGATCGATGTATCGGTTTCCCATCTATTCAGAGTGAAAGGACGAGTATTTGGTAAAGAATTTTGTTGATTCTGATTTATTTGGTTAGCTAATTTTTCAGCTTGTCGTACAGAGAGTCCATTGTTAATAATTTGTGTCATCATTAAATATTGTTCTTGCTCTCCAGAAATGCTAAGGATCGCTTTCGCATGACCCATAGTAATAGTATTTGCTTGTAATTTTTCTTGAATTGGTAGTGGCAAAGCAAGTAGTCTTAAATAGTTAGCAATAGTTGAACGACTTTTACCAATTCTTTTCGCAAGTTCTTGCTGATCTAAACCCTGTTCTTCAGAAAGCGCCTTTAAAGCTAACGCAATTTCTAAAGGATTAAGATCAACTCTCTGTACATTTTCAATAAGAGCCAGCTCAGCAGAGATCAATGATGAGGTTTCAATAATAAAGACTGGAATTATTTCAAGTTTAGCAAGTTGCGCTGCTCTCCAGCGTCTTTCTCCAGCTATTAATTCATATTTGTTAGAATCTTTAAGAGGACGCACTGTAGGAGGATGAATGAATCCTGCATATCGCAGAGACTCTGCAAGTTCTTGTAGCTCATCCTCTGTAAAGTATCGTCGAGGTTGCGCTGGATTTGCGACTATTGCATTAACAGGAATGTATTGAAGCTTAGATTGTGCCATGTAATTGTGGTATTAAGAATAAAATATTTTATAAAAACCATTTCCAGCTTAGGGTATTATATGGTAAAATAGTCATAAATTGCTAGGTTTCATTTGCTTTTTTGACTAATTTTAGATGGGTCAAAGATATAAGCAGTTTTTATAAAAAAATAATATTTGTTTTTTAAATTAATTTTTTTCAATTAATTTAAGTTTTGATATATAATGGGATTTGTATTTTATTTTAAGCAGATTTAAGTTTTTTAGTTTTATTATTGAGCATTTCTTTTTTTGGAAATAAAAAGAACCTTTTACTAAGGAAAAAATATGAATTTTATTGAAGTTATGGGACGTTTAGGATCTGATCCTGAAACACGTCATTCTCCTACAGGACAAAAAATTACTACCTTTCGTGTCGCCACAAATACTAGGGGAAAGAACGGACAAGATGAAACCGTATGGTGGCGAGTAACTATTTGGGGTGATCGTTTCGATAAAATGTTGCCTTATCTTAAGAAAGGCAGCGCTGTAGTAGTTATGGGAGAACTGCGTAAGCCAGAAGTTTATACGGATAAGAATGGTGCAGCACAAGTATCTCTAGAAATTACTGCAGAAGTAATTCGTTTCAGTCCTTTTGGTTCTGGTAAAACAGATCAACAGTCAAATGGTCATACGTCTGGGGCTAATAATATGCAACCTCCTTATGCGCAAACAGGCATGGGGCAAGCTGCGATTGCTAATCCGTTTTCAATGAATCCAATGCAAGATATGGGCTATCCAAATAGTGATATGAACTATCCAGATATGGGATATGATGAATCTGAACAAGTTCAGTCCGGACGTAGTTCTAATAAAGGCTCTGTTACAGCTGACGATATCCCCTTCTAAATTTTATATTTCCTAAAGCCTTGATTAAATACTGAGCATAACTTCTGTACATTTTAAAGATTGAAGGATACTCTAGACAATAAGGTTTCCCCTTGCAGATAATCAACTTAGCAAGGGGATACTTTGAAGTAAATAAGGTTAATGACCGATTGTAAATTACCCTTTTAACTTAAAGTTATAGTTTAAATCTTTATACAAACACCCCTTATCCGAGTTAAGATATGGTAGATTTTTCATTTACAGCTCAATTCGACAAACGTAAGGCTGCCGATATTTTAGTTATCCCTGTCATACAGTATGAAAAGAAAGTTCAATTAGCATTCAAAAGCCCATCCCTATCTATTCTTCCAGTTATCGATCTGCCGCTATCTGATCATAAAGGGAAAGAGGGGGAAATTCTAGTTGCTTATCCAAACAAAGAAAAAGAAAAGCGTTGGCTTTTAGTTGGACTAGGCCATCAGGATAAGATAACTGTAGAAGGTTTACGCCGCGCCTATGCGTGTGTAGTTAAGTTTTGTCATACCAAAGGTTGGGGTAATCTTAATTTGCTATCACCTAGTCTTTCTAACATAGATGAATCTTCTGTTATGCAAGGAGTTAGCGAAGGAATTTTTTTTACTAATTATCGTTTTGATCACTACAAGCAACAAAATAATGCTAGCAGTGCTGAAAGTACGCCTAAGCTAATCACACATCTTAACTTTATTGGTTTCAATCGCAAAGATCATGATCAAGTAGCACGTTCTGCATATATTTCTCAAGGGGTTGACTTAGCAAGAAATTTGATTAATACGAATGCTTGCGAGGTTACACCACAATATTTGGCACAAACAGCCAAAGACATTGCGGCACAATTCAAGGGAAATGTAAAAGCTCATATATACGATAAGCGTTGGATTGAGCAACAAAAGATGGGCCTATTTTTAGCTGTAAATCAAGGCTCTATGCAAGATCCAGCTTTTATTGTACTTGAATATAAGGGTAATTCTAAATCAAAGGATCATACTGTTATTGTTGGGAAGGGGGTTACATACGATACTGGGGGATTGAATTTAAAGCCTACAGGATCGATGGAAACAATGAAATGCGATATGTCTGGAGCTGCTGCTGTTTTAGGGACTATTTTAGCCTTGGCTCATTTGAAAGTTAAAGTAAATGTTACGGCAGTCATTGCAGCTACCGAGAATGCAATTGATGCTAAAAGTTATAAGCCAGGTGATGTTTACACAGGATATTCAGGAAAGTCGGTAGAAATAGGAAATACAGATGCAGAAGGGCGCCTCACATTAGCAGACGCTTTGGCTTATTCTTGTAAGGAATTAAAACCAAGTAGGATCATCGATTTAGCAACCTTAACCGGAGCTATGGTCATAGCCTTAGGGCATGAAGCTTCAGGAATTATGTCAAATAATGATAAGCTTGTACAGGGTCTTTTTGAAGCTGGAGAGCAAAGTTTTGATCGAGTTTGGCGTTTACCTCTTTATGAGGAATACAAAGAACAGATTAAATCAGATATTGCCGATTTAAAAAATACAGGTGGACGTCCTGGTGGATCAATTACCGCTGGTCTTTTTCTGCAAGAATTTATAGGGGAAATTCCTTGGGCTCACATTGATATTGCGGGAACAGCTTTTTTACCTAAACCTAGAACTTACCATACAACCTTAGCAACAGGCGTAGGGGTAAGACTGCTTGTTTCTTTTTTTGAAAATTTATAAGTAATTGTTTGCAAAGGCCTTTTGAATTGTGAAAAGTTCAAAAGGTTAATTATCGTTGCTTTGAATAAAAGTGATCATTTTTCTTGATGCAGGTAAAGTATACTGAGCTTCTAACAGTAATGTGTCCTAGATTCTAAGGCGTATGCCAATCTACAATTAACTTTGTTGAGTTGTTTTTCTCCCTAATAAATACGTAAGTCTGCTCACGGAATTTCCTGAGTAAAATTTAGATGCAAAGAGTCTAAATATTTGAGACTATCAGCTAGCATAGTAATTTAGATTAATTGCCTAAATTTTCAAACTAGTACTACCACGTTAAAGGGGTATGTATCTTCAAACTTTAGAAACAAATATTTTTTAGAATTTTCTTTAGATACTATGCATCGATAGTGAACAACTCATCAGAAGTTGTCTAAGAACTACTGCTAGTAGATAAGCGTAATTCCTTAATTATGGAATAGAATTAGAGTAATACAAAGCTGATATATCAATGAAAAAGATCAGAAAACTCCTTTGAGCAACCTCTTCATATAGTTATTTGGGAGAAAGTTAAGCCATTTTTCAAATTAGTTTAGAAAAAATATATATCCTACTTATGTGGTAAAGCTTCTCTAGGTTGTTATGTGAGGGCTGTCTTAAACTATCTAAAATAAATTCTTTTTTTCTAAATACAATTGTTGAGAATAATTCAATTTCATAGTAAATTACTTGTGTCGACTTTCTATTAAACCAATACCAATTTTATTTGTTTGATTTAGGATTACGTAATCATATATGGATGAAACACAACTAGGGCTTCCTAACATTTCTGATGGAGAAGATAAAACTTCCCATTTCAAAAATCGCATTAGGAAAAACTACCGCCACATTCGAAAATGGGCTAAACGCACATTCACAAATTGTTTTCGAATTTATGACCGTGATATCAAAGAGTATCCTCTAGCAATAGATTTTTACGCAGGACGATTTTGTGTACACTATTTTTCAAGCTCCCGTGAAGAAGTAGATCCTAGTGAAGAACGCATTAATGAAGTAACAGAAACGTTGTGTTCTATTTTTGAAACAGACCCTAGTCATATCTTTTGGCGTACTCGAATTAGAAGGAAAAGAGAACAGCAATATGAAAAAGTAGGGGAATCAAAAGATTTTTTTACGGTATTGGAATACGGAATTAAATTTAGAATTAATTTAGTTGATTATTTGGATACAGGACTTTTCTTAGACCACCGTGAAACCCGCAAAATTGTAGCTGCAGCGGCAAACGGCAAAAAAGTTCTAAACTTATTTGCTTATACATGCGCATTTAGTGTACATGCAGCAGTAGCAGGAGCCAGTTTTACTAAAAGCGTAGATCTATCTAATACTTATACAGCGTGGGGAAAAGAAAATTTTATCCTTAATTCTCTTTCCCTTAAAAATAATGAGATTATACGAGAGGATTGCTTAAAATTTTTGGATGAAGAAGTTGTGTCTGGTGTTAAATATGATCTTATCATTATTGATCCGCCCACGCTGTCTCGCTCAAAGAAGATGGACCAACTTTTCGATATTCAAGTTGATTATATTTCTATCCTTTTGAGGGCAATTCAATTGCTTACAAAAGGGGGAACAATTTTTTTTAGCACTAATTCGCGTAGATTTGTCTTTGACGAGGCCCCTTTTCAAAGTTGTTCTATTATAGAAATATCTCATAAAACTTTGCCCATAGATTTTCATGATCCAAAAATACATCGATGTTGGAAGTTAATTCTCAATTAAAAATAAAATTAAAATAAAAATAATTTAAAATTAAATTAAAATTTATATGGACTTTAACAATATGATATGTGATGGACAGCTCTGCGGAGATGTTCCAAAACCCTCTTCATTTAAAGCAGAAGATATCAATAAAGAATCACAATTGCATACCAAAAGTGTAGCTAATGGTATTTTTAATAATTATGAAGATTTCCCTCAAGGATCTGCAGTTCTCAGTAATAGTAAAAAATGTTGTAATACAGCTATTCCTTTCCCTGATCTATACCAAGACTATAAGTTATGTAGCTCTGTAAAAATGGATTTAGCTAATATTACTTATGAAGGATTGAATGAAAGATATAAAGCAGATTTGGCTGAGGCTTTCATGTTGAAACAAGTCGTATGTCGCTTTAATGGAAATTACCATTTTACACTCCAAGGTAATAGTATTGGTCAAGTTTTTTCCTTTGTAAAAAATTTTCATAGAAAAGCTGCCTGTCTACACGCACGTCTTGAAAATGGATTAGAAGTTGACAAGGATTGGTTGGTAGACTTGTTTGACCGACAGGATGCAGCTTACTTTCGTTGGCTATATTTACAAATGAAGACTAATAATGGTCATGAGCAACAAGAAATGACCTCTTTTAAAAATATTGCTTCTGATCAGTTCTTTGCTGATAGGGTTAAACAATTTTTGAATCTAAGCTATAAAGATCCAATAGAGTTTAATATTCAGGATAGATCAACAGTAAACAGTTATTTCAATAGTTCAGAAGTAGCAGCTTTCATTTTAAAATATCAAAGCAATATCCCTTCTGTCGAGGAATCAGCCATTGCTATCATCAAAAAAAGTCCTACGCAATATTTTGTATACGATACAAGACTAGGATTATATTTTTTCTTAGGTTCATCACAATTAGCCTATTTTCTCTCTAGTGAAAGCAATAAACTGGAGACAGAAATTAATCATGGAAAAGAGTGTATCTTGCTAAAATTTGAAATGCTTAACTAAACTTTTTCAAATAGGACCAAGTACAGAGGTCCACTTAACTTGTAAGATAGTTTAGTTATAGAAACTTGTAAAATTCTTTTTAATTGAAGTGAGCTTAGCCTGATAGACCTTTTGCAAAACTCTTTTTACAAAGGACTATCACGGCTATTAATGTAAAAAATTATTCAATTAATCTAACTTTTCCCACTTAGTTCTCCCTTCCCTCTACCATATAGATCTATTTTGTAACCCTTGTCCTAGAAAATTTTGGAGAATTATAGCTTCTTCAAAAAACTTTAAAACAATCTTTAGTTAAAAATTTGTCATAAGCGAGCGTGGTCCTATGTAATCTACAGGCGCGATTTGGCATCAAGCTTGCTTTCGATTGTTATTTACTGTGCTTTCCCATAACAAATTCACAGTTTAACAGAAATTAATTGTTATAAAGGCATGTACATAAGGAGCTTTCCCTATGGGAACTTATAGAAAAGCAGGGATATGTATCCTATATTTTATGATTTTACTTAATTCCACGATAGGCTGTAAGAGTGAACATCCGCAAAGAGCAGCAAACTTCGGTAGTGAACAACCATTGCCTACTGTGGTTGTGCAAAGAATGGAGACTAGAGATGAAGCATTAACCTGCAGCTACTCAGGGCGAGCTGCAGGATCTAAAGAAGTAAGTGTATATGCTAGGGCTAGTGGGATTCTTTTAGAGCGATTTTATATTGAAGGGGCATTCATTAATAAAGGGGATTTACTAGTTCAATTAGATGCAGAGCCCTATAAGGCAAGCTTTGATAAAGCTGCTGCTGTATTTCGTAAAGCTGAAAAGGATTGGAAAAGAGCTTTAGAACTTCATTCAGAAAATGCTATCAGTGGTCAAGAACGTGATGACGCTCTATTTGCTTATGAACAAGCTAAGTCAGATCTATGGAATGCCCAGATTAACTGTGATTATACAACAATTACTGCACCTATTTCAGGAATAACGGGATTAGAATCTTGCTCTGAAGGCAGCCTTATAGAGGCAGGCACAGATAGGGGGTTGATCACAACGATCACACAAATTGACCCTATTAATGTGCAATTTGCCTATTCAGACAGTGAATGGCTTAAATGGCGCCAAGACGCATTAAAAGGTAACGTTATATTGCCAGAACGCCTTACCGTAACGATAGAGCTGCCAGATGGGAGCATGTATGATCAAGAAGGCTGTGTTGACTTTACAGATAGTTCTCTTGACTTATCTACCGGGACTTTAAATGCACGGGCTGTATTCGACAATCCAAAAGCAGTTCTTTTGCCTGGTCAATTTGTAAGATTAACATTGCATGGCATCGTTAAGCCTAAAGCATTTACTCTGCCTGAAAATGCTATTATGTACAGTACAAAGGGACCCTTTGTTTATGCTTTAACCGCGGAGGATAAAGTTGAAGTAAGATCTGTAGTCTTAGGCTCTTTGACTACAAAAGGACGTATCATAGATGCAGGACTTAATATAAACGATCGAGTGATTACGCAGGGTATGATTAAGGTTCGACCTGGACAAGGTGTAAAAGTAGAAAATGCAGCTCAAATAGCTTCTGTAGCATCTCACTGCTGCCAGTCTTGCTCTTGTAAAAATATTAAATAGAAAAGGACATCTTCATGGCTCGTTTTTTTATAGATCGTCCCGTCTTATCATCTGTAATCTCACTACTGATAGTTTTGGCTGGTATTCTTTCGCTGGGAATTCTACCGGTTTCACAATATCCAGATATCGTTCCTCCAGAGATCGTTGTCTCTGCAACCTATTCAGGAGCAAGTGCAGAGGTCGTTGCTTCTACTGTAGCATCTCCGCTTGAAGACCAAATTAATGGTGTTGGCGGCATGATTTACATGAAATCAAGCTGCAATAATAATGGAAGTTTGAAACTAACAGTAACCTTTGAAGTGGGTACTGATCCAGATCAAGCTGCCATAGATGTAAACAATCGTGTACAAATAGCTTCTCGACGTTTACCCGAAGAGGTAAGAAAACAAGGTGTTACAGTAAGCAAGCGTTCAAGTTCTATTTTACAGGTAATTACATTGTCTTCGCATAATAATAATCACGATGCGACTTACCTTAGTAATTATGCTTTACTACATGTAATAGAGGAGCTTAAGCGATTGCCTGGTGTTGGGGATGCTTCTCTATTTGGGGCTAAAAATTACTCGATGCGTATCTGGTTAAAACCAGACCAGCTAGCTCAATATAGTCTCACAACGGATGATATTGCAAATGCTATACGAGAGCAAAATTCTCCCTATGCAGGTGGAAGTTTTGGGCAAGAGCCTACTTTACATGCCCTAGCTTATACATATACAACGACAACACCTGGGCAACGTGTGACTGTCGAAGATTTTGAAGAGATCATATTACGTTCAAATGAAAACGCCTCTGTACTGAAACTAAAAGATGTAGCTAGAGTAGAATTAGGAGCTCAGGATTATGCTTTTGAGGCCGTGCAAGATGATAAACCAGCCGTTCCAATCGGAATTTATCTTCAGCCTGGAGCGAATGGTTTAGCTGTCACAGCTCTTATTCAACAGAAAATGCAAGAGCTTACAAGTCATTTTCCTGAAGGCATTTTTTATTATATTCCCTTCGATACAACTCTATTTGTAAGAGCATCTATTCAGGAAGTCTTGGTAACACTAGGAGAAGCATTACTCTTAGTCATCGCTATTGTATACCTATTTTTACAAAGCGGTAGAGCAACTCTAATTCCATTGGTTGCCGTCCCTATCTCCTTAATAGGAACATTTGCTGGGATGTACGTATTAGGGTTTTCAATTAATTTATTAACTTTGTTTGGGTTAGTTTTAGCAATTGGAATCGTTGTAGACGATGCAATTGTTGTCCTTGAAAATATTGAAAGATTGATGGCGGAAGAAAAGCTTTCTCCCTACGAGGCTGCAGTTAGTTCTATGCGACAAGTAGCAAGCCCTGTAATTGCAATCGTTTTAGTATTATGTGCAGTCTTTGTCCCTGTAAGTTTTATGGGAGGGCTAGCTGGGGAGATGTACAGACAGTTTGCAATTACAATTGCTATTTCTGTAACGATATCTGGTTTTGTTGCATTAACATTGACACCTGCTTTGTGTGCAAGGTTATTAAAAAATCAGCATTTACCTCCTACTAAATTTTTTAACGCTTTTAATCAGTTCTTTGAGAAGTCAAAAAGCTTATATGTAGATGGTGTCCAAAAAGTTATAAAATACGCCAAAACAAGTATAGCTGTTTTCTTAGTAATCATATCTATCTGTGCCTTTTTGTATATGCGTGTTCCAACTAGCCTTGTCCCTGAAGAGGATCAAGGATTTGTATTTGTAGTTTCAGCTCTTTTACCCGGTACATCTTTAAAAAAGACCCAGGCAACGACTAGAGAAGTCAGTCAAAGCTTGGAGATAGAACCAAATTCTGAACAAGTTTTAACACTTACAGGATTTGACTTGCTCTCAGGAGGAGCAAAGACAAATGCTGGTGTAAGTTTTGTCAAGTTGAAAGATTGGAAGCAACGTAAGGGGTTTCAACAATCAGCACAAGCTTTAGCTGGCAAAACAATGGGGCTCAATGCAACTATGAAAGACGCATGGATAATAGCATTATGTCCTCCCCCCATAATGGGCATGGGTATGACAGGAGGTTTTGAATTTTACCTAGGAAATCGCTCGGGAGCAAGCATTGAGAATATCGCTGAGGTAGCTGAGCAATATATGCAAGCTGCAAGACAGCGCCCTGAAATTACAAGCCTTCGTAGTATGATTTCTATTGCAACTCCCCAATTTGAAATCGAATTAGATCGAATAAAGGCCAAAGCACTTGATGTTCCGATTGCTTCTATCTTCTCAACAATGCAGAGTACTTTTGGTAATTATTATGTAAATGACTTCACTTTATTTGGAAAGTCTTACCAAATAAATATACAATCGGATCATCAGTTTAGAGAAGGACCTGAAGATTTAAGATACGTTTTTGTCAGATCAGAAAAGGGAGCAATGATTCCTTTGAGCTCTCTCATTAAACTAAAACATACTGTTGGACCTGATTTAATTGAACGATTTAATGGTTTTCCTGCAGTTAAGATCATGGGAAATGCTGCACCAGGGTATAGTTCTGGTGAAGCTATGATAGCAGCCGAATCGGTCGCACGCCAACTCTTAGCAAACGACTACACAATTGGCTGGGTTGGTTCTTCTTATCAAGAAAAAGTTACGGAAGGTTCAGGGAATCAAGCGTTTATATTTGGCTTGATTGTGGTATTCTTGATCCTTGCCGCATTGTATGAACGTTGGAGTTTACCAATAGCTGTATTAACAGCTGTGCCATTTGCTGTGCTAGGAGCTTTGCTTGCTGTATGGATACGAGGATTAAACAATGACGTCTATTTTCAGGTTAGTTTGGTGACTCTAATAGGTTTAGCTGCTAAAAATGCTATCCTTATCGTAGAATTTGCTCTTATTAAGAGAAAAGAGGGGCTTTCAATAGAAGATGCAGTATTAAAAGCCTGCCAGCTGCGTTTTAGACCTATAATCATGACATCCATGGCTTTCATTTTCGGTTGCCTTCCCCTTGCAATTAGTACTGGGGCTGGAGCTGCTAGTAGGCATTCCCTTGGAACTGGTATTGTAGGAGGGATGTTAGGAGCTACTTGTCTAGCAATTTTCTTTGTGCCCTTATTCTTTAAATTAATTGTTCAGTTTGAAGAGGGAAGGACTGCAAGTATCGCCAAAGGGAAGGAGATTCGCCATGAAACGTAAAATTATGCTTTTAGTTTATGCTTTATGCACTCATAGCTGCAATATAAGTACTCCTTATAAACCTGTGGCTATGGATTTGCCTAAAGAATGGTCTGGGAGATTACAGGTCGCTACGAGTGACTCTAAAGAGATTTGGTGGGAAGGATTTAAAGATCATACTTTGTCTAAACTAATCGAAAAAGCTCTTCAAAATAATAGTGACCTATTAATAGCTACTGCCCGTCTAGAGCAGGCTAGGGCTGCATTAAATTTGGCGAAAAGTGATAAGTTTCCAGAGTTAAACTTAAAAGGATCAGGGGGGAGAACAGCAACAAATAAGGACTTAGCTACCTCTCGTGCTAATCGAATAAGCAATCAATTTAATCTAGCTGTAGTTTTAGACTTTGAGTTAGATTTATGGAAAAAACTAGCTAATGCGGAAGAAGCAGAACGTCAACGTTTGTTAGCTCTTGAAAAAAATCAAGAGGCTATTAAGTTATGTCTTGTCTGTGATGTTATTATAAGTTACTTTAATTTCCTTGCAATTGATAATCAGATCAAATGTTTGCAGCAAACAGTAGCCATTCAACATCAGCAAATAAAATTAAAGGCCGCATTACTTAAATTAGAGGCTCTGTCAAGGTTAGAGTGGCAACAGGGGAAGATAGAGTTAGAAGCAGCCCAAGCACAGATCCCTCAATTACAACAACAAAAAATTCAGTACCAATCTGCTTTAAGTGTGTTAGTAGGTGCCACGCCTAGGGAGATCTTTGAGGAAGAGGTTATAATACAAGAGCTCTCTTGTATACCTAAGGTATGTCCTGTACCTAATATACTACCCTCGAAACTGCTAGAAAATAGAGCCGATATTGTAGCTGCTGAATTGAATCTAAAAGCTTCCTGCGCTGATATTGCAGTCGCTAAGGCTGCCTACTTTCCACAATTATCACTTACAGGGCTTATTGGCCTGACTTCCGATAAAGTTGATCATTTATTTAGAAATAACTCTAAGAGTTGGAGTGCTGGGGCTGATATAGGTTTACCTTTGCTTGATTTTGGGCGAACTCGATCAAATTTAGACAAGGCTACGGCATATAGGGAAGAGACACTGGAAAATTATAAAAAAACAGTAAGGATAGCATTCCAAGAAGTTATAGATGCCCTTAATGCTCAAGCAAATTCTAATACGTATTACAATGCTAAGCAAAATCAGCTTCAAGCTTGTCAAGAAGCTTATATGATTGCGCAGCAGAGATATGATGCGGGTTATTCAAATTATTCTAATTTGCTCAGTGCACGTGAACTACTTTTGAATAGTGAAATAGAAAATATTCAAGCTAATAATCAACTTTTAGCAGCAACGGTTTCTCTTTATAAAGCATTAGGGGGAAGCTTAGAGCTAGAAAAATCTATGAATTAGATCAAATGTTTTATCCTATGCACGGTTGAATTTGTGCATAGGATAAAAGCTTTGTTATAGGGAGTCAAATTTACGATTCAAAGTAAAAGTCGCCAGGGAACGTAGCATCCCTCCGAATATAATGGAGTGTAGGGGGGAAATTCCATACCAATATAAAATGCCTAATGTTCCATAAGGTAGAAAACGGGCAATTTGTGTAATTTCCACCGTAGCGTCATCAAGAGTTTTAATGCGAAAATCTAGAATCGCCTGACCAGGAAGTTTCATTTCTGCAACAAGAACTAAACGAGAAAGCTCCGTAATACTTTGCACTCGCCACAGTTGTACACTATCACCAGGGCGTAATTGGGACTCATCGCGTCTTGGTCGTCCATAACCTACGCCGCCAACAAAAGTATCAAGCCAACTACGCAAATGCCACAACCAATTCCCATAGTAAAAGCCATGCCTACCACCAATTTTGTTGATTGTCTCCCAAACTTGCATGATTGGAGCTTTGATTGTAATAGAGCGTCGATCTTCATAAATTGTACCCCCAGACCAATGGGGGTCGTCAGAATTTGACCATTCAGCAGTTGGGATTTTGCCAGCATCACTCCAGCTAGTTTCGATATAGTTTTCATTTACTCGGTCAATTGCTATCTTAATTGCTTGTTGTGATGACAATAAGGTTTGAGGAATAAGATGTTGAATATTATTGTTCTGACATAACACGGGGTTACGTAAACCGTCTACTAAAGGCTCAATGAGATGCATTGGCAATGGGGTAAATAACTTAATCCACCAGCAACTCAGCCTAAGCGAAAGCCATGGTAGAGTAAATACCCATCTTTTTAGAAGGTGTGCCTCTTCAGCATAAATTTCTATAAGATTGAGATAACTAAGAGCTTCGGGGCCACCTATATCAAAAGAACGCCCTATTGTTTCGGTAGAATTCAAGCAACCGACTAAGTACTCCAGTACATTACGTATGGCTATTGGCTGGCTAAGTGTATGTAGCCATCTTGGAGCAACCATAATAGGAAGGCGTTCTACTAGATAACGTAGCATCTCAAATGAGGCACTGCCCGAACCTATAATCATAGCAGCACGTAGAACTGTAACAGGAGTCCTGCCAGATGCAAGAATTTGTGCAACTTCCGAGCGTGAACGTAAATGCTTGCTTAAGTGAACATCGTCAATATCACCTAGTGCACCAAGATAAATAATACGTTCTACAGCTAGTTCCTCACAGGCTTTTTGCATGTAAATTGCGGCCTGCCGGTCAACAGCAGAAAAATCACTGTGCTCAGGGAACATAGAATGTACAAGATAGTAAGCTACGGAACAACCTTCTAAAGCTTGCTTTAAGGAGTCTAAATCTAGTACATCAGCGGCTTTAACTGTTACTAAGGGATGTTTAGCCCATTGTTTCCCTTGTAATTTTGTGATTGAACGACCCACCGCAGTGATATGGTATCCTTCATCTAAAAGGTGCAATATAAGGCGACCTCCAATATATCCGGTAGCTCCTATAATAGCTATTTTCTTGTTTTCCATGAAAGACGTAGACCCCTATTAAATATATAGTTTAATAAGATCGTCTTATAGCCAATGATTGATATTAAATACCAGATTTTATGTGTATTAATTACTCTTGGATATTGCAGAGCTTAGTTGCTTGATGAACCATGAAAGTTCAGCTGTAATATGGCATAATTTGGCTGATAGTGCATAGGGTCTTGGCTTGATAATAACTTGAGAACCAGATGGAAAGTATCTTTGTAATAGACGAAATGCTTCACGACATAAACGCTTAAAACGATTACGTTGAACTGAATTACCAAAATGACGGGAGGCTGCTATCCCCAGTTTGGATTGAGCATTGTGGGGATCGATATAATATTGAATAATCATGCGCGATCCCACAATAGAACATTTAGCAGATTGAACTTTTTGAAACTGCTTTCTTTTGAGAAGACGCGCAGATTTAGGAAAAGAATACATTATACTCTAGTAAGAGCAAATCTTCCTTGGCGGCGTCTACGATTAATAATTTTTCTTCCGTTCGCAGTGCTCATGCGCTTACGAAAGCCATGTTCCCTTTTACGGCGGATCTTACTGGGTTGATAAGTACGTTTCACGGTGTTATCCCTTGATTGTGACTTTAAATAGATAATAAATATTCATTAAACATAATACATAAGCCTGAATATTTGGAAAAGGGAAAAGTTGAACCTATGAAAAGGGGGGTGTTTTCTTAAGTTGCTTATTTATAATGATTATATTGCATCTTAGGATAATGTTTATAAAGTCAAAAGAAAAGTCTTTTCCTATTTAAGAACAAATCGGTTATGTTAGGGAAACAACTATTTTACCGAATTTAAAGACTATGCAAAAGGTGGTTGTCTATGACGCATAAAACAAGTTTTTTAGCTAAATTTCTAAAAACAGGACTCAAATTAGGGCTTTGTGCTCTTATCCTTTTTTTCGCATTTCAATTCTTTGCCAATCTCCTATCTCCCCAAAAAAGCTCTTCTATAGATTCTCCCAAAATTTCAATTGCAGTGTTACCTAGTTTGGATGCCTTTCCTTTAACATTGGCACAACAACAAGGATTTTTTAAGGATGAAGGTATAGAAGTAGAATTAATCCCTTTTCAGAGTGCAATGGAACGAGATAGTGCTTTTCAAGCTAAACAATGTGATGGAATGACATCAGATTTGATCTCTACAGCTTTGATGAAAAATGCAGGTATAGATGCCCGTATTACTTATTTAACCGTTGGTGAAAAGATGGGTGATGGAAGAGTTGCCATCTTAGTTCCTCCTCAATCAAATTTACAGTCAATTGAAGAGCTTAAAGGTAAAAAAATAGGAATCTCTAGTAATTCTGTTATTGAATATATTACCGATAAAATCTTGCAGAGCTATGAGATAAAAGCTGAAGAAGTGGACAAAGCAATTGTTGCTAAAATTGCCATAAGACTGAGTATGTTGCTCGAGAATAAAATAGCTGCAGCCACATTACCAGAGCCTTATAGCACTCTAGCTGAATTCAACGGAGCCCGCGTTATAGCTGATGATAAAAAGCTAAATGTATCACAAGCAGCCCTTGTTTTTCACCAATCGACTATAGATAAAGAAAAAGACACGATGCAGCGTTTTACAAGAGCTGTAAACCGTATAGCTAAATTAATTAATGAAAATCCTGACCAATATCGTATGCAGGCTGTAGAGTACGTTCACATGCCTAAAGAGATAGAGGATCGATTCAGGCTTGCAACCTATTCTGTAAATAAGATTCCAAGTATTGAAAATATTAATGGAGTATTAGAGTGGTTAAAAACTAAGCAATTGATCGATGATAAACTATCTTATGAGGATTTAGTAACAGATGCATGTCTCGAAAAATTTAGCTATTGATATTGATAAACTCATATTGAGTTACCCAGATAAGGATAATCAGACAATTCCTATTTTAGATATAGCTCATTTTAGTTTAGGACAGGGTGAACTATGCTCAATGATTGGAGCTTCCGGTGCAGGTAAAACAAGCCTTCTTTATATTCTAGCGGGTTTGACTAACCAGCTAGGGGGAGCTCATTTGATTTATCACCACAATCATTGTATTGCTAAACAAAAAGTGGCTATTATACTTCAAGATCATGGTCTATTGCCTTGGAAAACTGTTTGGGAAAATATAGCTTTAGGTCTTGTCATTAGAAAGTATTCTATAGATGAAATAGAAAATAGAGTTGCTGTAATGATCCAAAAAGTCTCATTACAAGGATTGGAAGATCGCTATCCTCACCAATTAAGCGGTGGACAGCAGCAACGAGTCGCTATAGCAAGGGCATTAATTTTAGAGCCGGAACTTTTACTAATGGATGAACCTTTTTCAGCTTTAGATATTTTTACAAGAGAATCTTTACAACGTTTACTGCTTGATCTGTATCACGAACGCCCTTTTAGCATGCTTTTAGTTACACATAATATTGAAGAGGCGATTTTACTAGCCCAGAAAATTGTTGTATTAGACGCAAACCCTGGAAAAGTCATACATGAAATAAAAAACCCCAAGGCAGGCGATTACCACTTTAGATTGACCCCTGCTTTTTATAATTTGTATTCAACGTTACGACAATATTTAACCCCCCTAGCGTTATGAAGGTGCCAACACGTATTACTGCATGGAGAGTCGCTTTAGCGGCTGTTGTTATTACAATTATCTGGTCTTTAGTATCGTGGCTTATGCACTCTAGTATAGTGCCTGTGCCTGAAAAAGTATTTATACAATTTTTTGATGATCTAGGTTTAAAGTTAGGGCAGCATGTCGCCATAAGTTTGTATCGGGTTTTATCAGGAGTTATAATAGGCAGCATTATAGCTATTCCTTTAGGCATGGTTTTAGGAAGGGAACCTGCTATAGATAAATACATTGCACCTTTCATCTACCTTATCTATCCTATTCCAAAAATTGTCTTCTTACCTTTGTTTCTTGTTCTGCTAGGAATTGGCGATTTTTCTAAAATTTTACTGATTGCCGTAATTATCTTTTTTCAAATTATTGTAACAACACGTAATGCAGCTATTCGAATTGATCCGAAATTAATAGATTCGATTGTATCATTAGGGGGGGAGAGGAAACATCTGTATCGACATGTCGTATGGCCAGCATGTTTCCCAGAGATTATCAATAACCTTAGAGTATCTATCGGAACTGCTATTGCTGTGCTATTTATGGCGGAAACCTATGCCACTCAACAAGGCATAGGTTTTTTTATTTTTGAGGCAATGTCTTGCTTTGATTATTGCTCTGTTTATTCTGGTGTCATTGCAATTAGCCTAATGGGTCTTAGCTTCTTCCTTCTCCTCGACTGGATTGAATACCTCTTTATTCCTTGGAAACGAGAGCGTCGAGCCTAGCTAAAAGATTTAATATTTAAAAAATCGACGGGTTAACATTTTTTCAGATTGGCGTATCCTAGGTGAATGTAACATAATTTTTAAATCCTCCTTAATTGTATATATAGAATCTGCTGAGATAATTATTAAATTAGGATTTACTTGAAAAGAATTTGATAAAGATTGAGGTTCTAATTGAGGAAAATTAATTAACCCCATTATTTTCAAATAGCAAAGCTTACTGATACTTTCTAAACTTTTATTAGTAATTTTAAAAGTTGGAAAATTTTCATTTAGATGTGGCTGTTGTAAGACTAAAACATTTAAATAGGATAGGTTTTCTAGAGTAGAAATGATTTGATCATCTAATTGAGAGCAATTTTTTAGATACAAACTGTGAAGTTTGCTTAGCTTAGAAAGAGAACTATAGTCAGTCAAGTTCTCACACCATGAGAGGTCAAGTTCTTCTAGAGAGGGGCTAACACTAAGATTCTCTAAAGCTTGATTACTTAATTTATCGCAACCGTGCAGGTTCAAATAGACTAATTTTTTGCATTGAGCAAGATAACTGCACGCTTCATCTGTTAATTTTTGACATCTATTAAATTGTAAAATCTCCAAGTTTGGAAGTTGCTTTAAAAACTTTACATCTTGGTCTTGTATATTTGAAAGTGAAAAGTCGATGTGGTTTAGATAGTCAGCAGAAATCAATCTAGGGTTTTGAATATTTGAATGAAATTCAAAATCAAGAAAACGAGAAAAGTTTAAAACTTGAAGAAATAGTTGTAAATCAGCTTCAAAAATGTTTCCTAAGTTATCTGTTGCGATGATTTGTTTACGCGATACAGGGGAGACTATTGAATCAAAATTAATCCCATAAGCGCCAATTTTTTGTAAGCTTTTCATATTATTTAGAGTTTCTAAATCTCTTTCTTTGAACTGGGAACAATGCATTAAATTAATTGATATTAGATTTGGAAAAATTAGCTCCAGTTTTTCAAGGAAATCTCTTTGAACTGTAGTTTTAGATAAATTAAGAAATTTTAAATGAGAGTTCATTTCGAACAAAGAGAAGCTGCTTGAGATGATCCCCATATTACCTTCTAAGTTTAAAGAGATTAACTTAGAACAGTTATTTATAGCGTTAATCAACTCTATACTATCATTATTTGAAATAGGCAAATAAGATAAGTTCAAGCAGGTCAAGTTCGGTAATTTTGCTAATCGATTCTTAATTCTAGAAGCTGAGATAGCTGTATTTTCTAGATCCAAAGTATTCAAAGTTTTAGATGGATTCAATGTATCAAAAAAATCATCCTTTACAAGTAAATGATTCTTTAAGTGTAACTTAGTGAGCTTAGAAAAATAATTGATATAATGGAGATAGAAGCTTGAAGGAAAATTTGGAGGGAATGATAATTCTGTTAGATCGGGGCACTGCTGTATAATGTATTTAAAATTATTATCTCTCAAAGAAAGGTGGAAAAGATCGAGTGTATTATAGCTCTTTTTAACTTCACTTGCTAAGGTTTCAAAATAATGGGAAACTCGGCTCAGCCTGGCTAAGTCATATATAGAAAGGTAGGAAAAACATTTCTTCATTAATTCATAGGGTAGTTTATTACCGTAAAAAGATTGCTTTTCATAAGGATGATGTCTCCGTAAAAAGCTTTTACAAGCCTCATTCAATTCTTCTGTTAATTCTGTGTTAGGTGGGTTTTGAATATACTCTTTAGGAAAATTTTTTAATTTTTCTGAAATGAGATTAAAACCTTTTTCTACTTGATCTATATTTAAGACAGCAAAAGTACGAATAGTATTTTTTAAGTCAGGGGAGGATAATGCTTCAACAGGAGCTAATACCTTTTGGATAAAGAAAGTAGTGAGCTGTTTTAATAAAAGAGCTCTTCTTTTGGCTAAACTATTGTTATCCACATTATTGCTCAGAATTATACTTTCCTGGCAAAAACCATAAAGGTCATCGAATGTTTTATGAATACAGTCGATCGGTTTATAAGGTTGCATGATTCATCCAGATTTTTAATTATAGGTTATTAATCATTTTTTTGATTTATTTGTAATCTCTAATAATTGAATATTAAATAACTTTTTATTGAAAAATTCAATATTTTTTATTTTATTTTGTAAATAAAATGGTTTTTTATGTTTTAAATTGCTTGTTTGAATTTCTTATGAATTTTTCTATAAACTTTTGAAAAATAAACAGATATGAAAGAGAGGAATAAATTTAACAAAACTTCTTTAGAATCTGTACTGTTGGAGGCTTGATAAATATCTACGAAATAAATTTGAAATGACTCTATCGAATATCTGTGGTACTCAGTAATCAACTTAATCAAAATGAAGAAGCAAAATCTCTAATAGTAGCTTAGGCAATAAGCAAATTTTCTAAAGATTTTGAGTAAGCTCAGAATCTATAGAGGAATTGTACTACACCTTTATTTATAGTAAAATCCTATGCCACTTAACAGGGCATAGGCACATCTATTTGTTTGAATGATAATTTGTTTAGCTGAATTCCTTTTTGATCTTTGGTAGGGACTACTGAGCATGGCAAAGAGCTTTGCATATAAAAATTTAGGCTAATAATCTTTCTTGAAATTGGCGTAATGCGGGTGGATGCAACATAATCCTCACATTATTAGGCACGGTGTATAGAGAATTGGTCAAGATAAGGATTGATTGGGGATGATGTAAGTCATACTTCATGACATCCTCCTGCTTCAAAAGTGGTAAATTAACCAAGCCAAGCACATGCACATATTTTAATCTATTAAGGCTTTCCAAACTTTTACTGGTAGCTTTAGGGCACTCTTGTAGGATCAAGGTATTTAAATAAGTAAGTTTTTCTAAAGTGGAAATTGCTTGATCGTCTAATTGTGCACAATTTTTCAGATAGAGGGTGCGTAACCTACTTAGCTTGGAAAGAGGGCTATAATCTGTCAAATCAGTGCAATAGGAGAGGTCAAGACCCTCTAAAGTCTGAGCTACACTAAGATTTTTTACAGCTCGATTAGTTAACCTATAACAGCCGCTTAAGTCTAAATAAACCAATTTTTTATATTGAGCGATATAAGCACATGCTTCATCTGTCAATTTCAAGCATCTATTAAGTACTAAGATCTCTAAGCTAGGAAGCTGATTTAAGGCTTTCAGATCGTGATTCTCTATAGTTGCAAATGAAAAATCAATATGATTCAAATATTTTAGTGAAAGTAGAGTCTCTTTTTGCAAATCTGAGCAAAATTTAAATTCTATAAAGCGAGAGTACTTGGAAGCTTGAAGTAGTAATTCTGGAGTTTTTCCGTTAATATTTGCTAAGCTAGCACGTACAGTAACTTGTTTACTCACTACGGAGGAAGGAGTTGTGGTTGGTCGAATTCCAAATGAGCTGATTGTCATTAAACGTTTTAAATTTTTTAAAGGCTCTAAATCATCTAAATTTAATTGGGAACAATAAGCTAGATTGAGAGATATGAGGTTAGGGAAGAGTCCTTCCAATTTTTTGAGAAATTGCTTTTCAATTTTAGTCTTGGATAAGTTTAACGATTGGAGATTAGGGTTGGTTTCAAATGAAAAAAAGCTCTGGGACATAATCCATTGACAACCTGCTAAGTTCAATGAAACTAGTTTAGAAGCTTTGTTGATAGAGCTAATAAGGTCTCCACTATCTAAAATGGACAAATAAGATAAGTTTAAAAATCTTAGTTCTGAAAGCTCTGCCAATAAATTTTTGATTGTAGGAGTTTGTATAGCAGTATTCTCTAAATCTAGAACTTTTAGAGTTGGTGAGGGATGCAGCATCTCAAAAGCCCCATCTTCGATTAATAAATTGTCCTTTAGGCGCAGCTCTGTCAGCTTAGGGAAATAGTTAATATAGTGAAGTGAATCACTAGAAGGAAAATTAGGTGGAAAAGACATTGCAGTTAGATTGGGGCATTGTTGTACTATATATTTAAAGTTACCATCATTTAGAGGTAGATGAAAAAGGTCTAAAGCATGATATTGCGCCTTGATTTCATCTGTTAAGGCCTCAAAATAACGGTTTACTTGACTAACCTTAGCCACATCATGCACAGAAAGGTATGAAAAACATTTTTTCATTAAGTAATTTGACAACTTATTTCTGTAAAACGATTGCTTGTCATAAGAGCGGTGTTTCCGTAAAAAAGTTGCACGTGCTTCAATCAGTTCTTCTTCTAAAATTTTTGGTTCCCAAATATAATTTTTAGGAAAATTTTTTAGCTTTTCTAAAAGGAGCACTGAACCGTTTTGTACTTGCAATGTGTTTGAAATTTCAAAGGTTTGAAGAGTATGCTTCAGATGGTGAAGGGAAGAATCTTCTACTGGAGTCAATACTTTTTGGATAAATAGGTTAGTTAATTGCTTTAATAGAGGATCTCTTTTATCGGCTAAGCTATCAAAGTCAGAATTACTGTTATTTATGCTTTCATAGCAAAAGTGATAAAGCTCATTAAATGTCTTATAGGCATAAGCGATTGGCTCGTAATGCTGCATATGGTCACCCCTATTCTTGAATATATTGGCTGAAATGGACTACCAAAGTTGCAAGAATGGTACCAAGTGCGGTACTGAAGCTATACTGAGTACAAACAATCTGATGTCTTTTACTGATGCAAAAAGATTAACCTGGACATGTGCTGTATAGCTTTTAAGAAAAGAATTAATTTTTAAATGGACGGCATTCTTCTAGTAATTTGGTTATTTCTAGTTCATCGTTTACTTCTATTTTTTGAGATTCTGAATTAGGGAAAGGATGGTATTTATTTAATAATTCGTTCATTTCCACTTCATCTCTTGTTTTTTGCTTTTCGAGATCCAAATTAGAAGTACGGATAGACTTTAATGCACGATTGACTCTGTCTTGAATTTCTGCAACAGAGCTTATTTGACTAGGAGGAAGGGGATTTTTTTGTATAGATAAATTGCTTAAGATCTGTTTTAGATCTTCTATTTCCAGTTCTGTAGATCTGATCTGTCCTTCTAAACGCAATGTAGCTACTTGTAAGGCTTTTTCTTTACGCTTTATTCTACCATATTGTGTTATGGCGATAATTTTTTTATTACCCTCAAATTGTGAAAGGCTCCCTTGTTGCTGCCAGTTTGAAAATGTTTTTTTGGCAAGCTCTTCAATTTCTAAGGCTAGGTCAGATTCAAATTGTGACTTTACTAAATTTTTATCATAATGTTCTTTCCATTTTTCGAATATTTGCAAAGTTAATTGATCAAGTTCCTCTAGGATCTTTGGTTGCTTTTTGTAAGGATTAATGATGAGTTTGTCTAAATTAATCCCTATATATTGGGACTCAATTTTTCGAACTCGGCTTTTCCAGGTACTTTGATATGCATCAACTTGTATCTTTTGATTTAAAGTTTTTAAGGCACATCTATATTTATATTGATTTTGTAGCTTATCCAATCTTCTATTAATTCTTGACTCTAGTCCTTCAGCTTCTACGTGATCAAGGGAGCTAGATCGGTGCCAATTGATAAGAGCATCTTTTGTTTTTCGTCTTTCTTGAGAAATTGCAGCTATCTGAATTTTTATGTTGTTAGTGGCTATTTCTAAATTAGATACAACTTTATAACATTGATCTATAGAAGAGGAGTTTGAATTTATATCGCCAGCTTGACTTGACTTTTGGCTTATAAATAATGACATATCTATATTTAATATTTAATAAATTAAATTGTACTTATTTTTTTTACTTAATCGAAAATAAATTTCATAAAAATAAGAATTTGAATAAAAGTTATTAAATAAGATTGTATTTAAAAGATAGGGAAAACGCATGAATCTTTTAAGCTTTTTAAAAGCCATTGAAACAAAGCTTTAAAAAAAGAAACTCTTACCGCTATTCAGTAATTCAGTATTTTTCATGCAATTTCCCTAACAACAGGGTTCTTTTAAACTATTTTTTGTAACTCTTCATCTAGTTCAGCAACTTTATTCATCATATGATGACTTCTTTGATAAAGATCCTTTAAACTATCATATGCTGTATTTAATCTGTGCTGAGCTTGCTTCTGTTCGTCAGATCCTTCTTCCCTAACAATAGCATAGAGCTTAAGATCTATTTTGCCTTGAGGATGTGGTACACCTTCAGTAAGGTATTTTGAAATTTCTATTACTTTCGTATTTGTCGTGTCCATAGATTTATAACAATTTTCTAAGTCCTTCTGTAATACCGAAACTCTTTCTTTAAGTGAAGGTGGATCTTGTTCTGTTAGTACATTATTTTTTAAATTAAAAATATTGGTTGAAACTTCTTGGATTTTTTCAGAGCAAAGCTTTATTTCATTATCGTAATGAGTTATAGCTTGATCTATACTGTTTAAATACTGACTCGTAATTTGTATAGTATGTTCTATTTCTTGGGGGGTACGCTGCGTTGCACTAGTGGATAAACTAGTCATAAAATCTCCTTATCTATATTATAAAATTGTTTTAGTACAAATAATATCATATATTAAGGATTTTGTAAAAGTAATAAAATAAATAATTATTATTGGGAGGGTTAAATAAATTTATCCTTGCCCATATTGATGGGGTTGGGTGTAAATACCCCATTCTGTGCGATCCATTCCATTAAGGTGATGACGCCACATCGACATTGGCTTAGCTTCAATCCCTAGTTCATCCATTCGCCATAGCTCTAGTTCGTTGGTTCCCGGATTAATAATGAAAGCAAAGTAATCCTTAATCCAGTTTGTGTCAGCAAAGATAACAGGGGAAGGGGAAGCTAATTTAGCTTCTTGTGCAGCATAATAAACCTGTTTATGGTAATCAACCGGAGTAGCAGTCTGTTCTAGACTGGTTACAATCAGAGCCTTGACTATTGATAGTAATTGTTGAGAGGTAATGATGGGGTGCCTGAAGACAGTAGGTTCTAGTCGTTGATAATAGTCTAACATCTTCTTTTTTAACTGTGGTGAGGTCTCTGGCAAGAGATCTACAATCGTAGCGATTGCATCTTTAAGTTTATACTGGGGTAGCATAGGTAGCTGCGAGTAGAGCAAGCTGTCAATTTCATCAGTGATATGCTCTCGTAGATAATCAAAACCTTGCATATGCTGCTCCATAGCTCCTAAAAATTGTTTTCGAAATAAGATAGGGTTGCTTCCTGGTGTAAACATCGATTTCGTAGCAGCTTGTAGATATAGACGGCGGTAGCTTTGGGGTAAGTGTTTAGATAGCATAATCAGTAAACGCTGCTGCATATCACTACTTAAATGTTGCTCGTTCAGAAACTTTTGACGAGGAATAATGATCTGGTCTCTTACCCAAGTGTAAGTATTGATCTTATCTTCTTGCCATCCTTTTCTGAAACAACGCTGTCCAGGTTTAAAGATGAAAGCGTGTGTAGGGGAGAACATGAGCATGGAACGATTTTCATCTTCTAAATAAGGTTTAGTAATGTTATGGGGCAATCCTTTCATCGTATCGAGCAAAAAGACTAGAAACTCTGTAGGGGATTCAAACCATTTGGCTTGTTCTGTTGGAGGCGATTCTAAACGGTAGTAGCTACTGATTAGGTTACTCATACTACCGCCAGAAGTATAAGCCCAAGGCTTCTTAGGAATCTTGTCCAAATGCTTGAGTGGATCTTTAACAAGTGGCAAATTATGAGCTTTTGCCATGCGATGCAAAGCCCCTTCTAAAAACTCAGGATTTTTAATAAATTTGACAACATCGGTGATCAGCTCATTAAACTCTTGGGAGAGTCCTTCTAATTCTGGTAGTGCAGCAATTTCGTGTTCAGTAGCTGTAAAAAACTTATCGAGAGCCTCAATATATTCGTTAGGACTGTGGATTGTGGTCCACATGGCAGAATTATCTCTTCCATATTTATACACAAGCCTAAAACCAGCAGGGCTATCATCATAAGGATGGGCTTTAACATCGTCATGCATATCTGCATCGTAGACCTCTTGAAAATAGCGTTGAAACTTTTCATAATAAATATTTAGGAGAAAAGGGAATAAGTGAGTATAGACCGAGGCCTTATGATAAGCTTTGTCACGCTCTTTTGCTAGAGCATTAAGTTCAACCCGTAAATTTTGATACTCAGCCCGAAGCCATGTAATTTCCCTTTCAGAAGCACGTTGCATACGAGTTTCTAACATTTTCGATTGTGCATACAATGGTTCATATTTGCTATCGAGATAACGAACTTCATTGTTGTATTGGTCTAATTTATTTTGAATATTTTGATAGAGATTATTTCCAATTCCATTAGGTTCATTAGAACTTAGGCCTAGGCTTGAGTAGAGATTCCACTTTGTAAAATCAGATTTAGTCTCGGCAAAGGATGCTAAGGAAAACTCCCAGGCCTTTAGCAAAGCATTATCAGTTAAAGAGGTGAAAGCATTCTTTGCTAGTTTGAATTTTTCATAAAAAAGTTTACAAAGTTGTTCCTTATTTTTAGGCGCAGTCATTTTGCTAGTAGCCTGAAAAGTTAACCATCCTGTTGGGGCAATCTCTCTAGGTCGATTATCGTAATCCTCGAGATCTTTCTGTGTTAGCTTGAGATGACAAATAAGGGCAGCGTGAATAATATCCTCTACCGTAGTTAAAAAGCTGCTGTGACCTTTAGAAAGTTTATCCAAAATGGGATCAACAAGGCTTTTAAGTGTTAGTCCCTTTTTTTTGAAAGGAAGTTTGGGATCTATAAGCTGGATAGCTTCGAAGGCTGAAATAAGACCCGGAGCATACCATAAGTGGTTAGCAGTACGATCGAAGTAAAAGGGTTTCTTAAGATCACCAATTCCTGTACTTCTGCTAAGAGGAACTGTATGTTCAATCCCTCCAAAAACTCTTTTTAACCGTCCTGTTTGTAATAGGTCATTCATATCGGTCAGGAATTGCAGTGGTTGCTCAGCTTGTACCATAATAGCAGGAGCTGTAGCAAAGCAAGAACCTACATTTTGTCTTAGGTAAGTAAGCCAGGCTGATAGAACAGCCCGTCTTGTATGAGCTTCTGTAACCGTTGTCGTTGCAGGAAGCATAAGTGTTGCTAAGATCAGTTTATCAGAAATTTGTTGAGCGTAAGGTCTAGAAATCGATTTTAAGAAGCGTACTATCTGCTTGTTAGAGTATAGGGTTTCTAGAATTTTAAGAATATGTTTGTGGCGTAAAGCATCAAGATGGTGTTCAGGTGCTAAAATGTAAAGATAATTTTGGTAAGCCTTAATCGCTTCTTGAAGTTTAACTTCGTCAAGATCACCTTGGTCATTAATAAGAAGTTGAGCTAATTTTCTAGCTTGGTAAACATTACGGATAGAGGCTCCATCTTGAATTTCCGTATAGTCAAGCCAAGTCGCCTTTTCTAAAAAGCTGGGCTCTATGCCCAATGCAGACAAGGGATTGGTAATAACATTTTTTGATTTAGTGATGGTTGCATACACATGTTGAAAAAATAAAGGGTGATCGAGAGGAAGTTGGTAGTCCATATTACGCAAGGTTTGCTCCGTAGCTCTTTTTTCTCTAAGATAAGGAAATTTAATGAATATGAGAAGGAGTTTTATGTTACATTTTTGATTGAGGGCTAGCAGTATAGGTTGCAGCTTCGTATTTTACAGAATTATTCCTAAAATCTCTAGTTCTGACTCTTTAAAATTTTTAGAAAGCACAGCTATCGAGACAGCAAATGTTATTAGCTTTTAATTTTATAGAATGAATGTAATATTTTATCAGGCTGAATTCCTTATCTAAAAAAGTGTAAGAAACAAGATACAGGACTATTTTTAGGTCATAAGAAAGGAGGCAGCTAAATAAAAAAAACTTTACTAGAGCTAATTTTTTGAAAAAAATATGATTGCCTAGATAGTATTTTAAATAGGGAATGCTCCAAGCTTTAGCTGTTTTGCTACCCTATTTTTAAAAATTATGAAATTGCCTTTTTTAGTTTTTGCTGCTTTATAAATATATATCTACTGAAATAAAGCTTCAATAAATTGTTCTCTATCAAAAGTTTCTAAATCTTCAACCCCTTCACCGACTCCAATCCATTTAACAGGTAATTTGGCCTCTTGTTGAATAGCAATTACAATTCCCCCCTTAGCAGAACCATCTAATTTTGTAAGAACAATGCCGTCAATAGGGGTATATTGATTAAATTGCTTAGCCTGGTCAACTGCAATCTGTCCTGTAGTTGCATCTAGAACTAGGAGTGTTTCGTGAGGAGCCCCTACTATATTTTTTTGTGCAACACGGCGAAGTTTTTCAAGTTCCTGCATTAAATGGGCTTTAGTATGAAGCCTACCAGCTGTATCAATGATTACTATATCTGCATGACGAGCTTTAGCAGCTTGTAGCCCATCAAAAACTACGGCGGAGGGGTCACTATTTAGCTGACCTTTAACAATATCCACCCCAATTTGCTCAGCCCACAAGGTTAGTTGCTCTGTTGCAGCAGCACGAAACGTATCAGCTGCGACTAGTAAAACTTGTAATCCTTGGGACTTATAGCGACGTGCTAATTTTGCAATAGTTGTCGTCTTACCATAGCCGTTTGATCCAACGACTAGAATGACATGAGGAAGGTCTGTTTTCAAAGGAAGCTCTTGCGATAAGGGAGGAAAATAACCAAGGACTTCATTTTTAATATACTGAATTAGTTCTTCTACATTAGCATAAGGGTTTTGGCGATAAAATTTTTGAATTTTAGTTGTTAAATCTTGTACGGTACTGACCCCTAAGTCTGATTGATAAAGTAGCTCTTCGAGTTCCTCTAAAATATTGTCATCAAGTTGCCGATTAAATAAGTAACGAATTTTTGATCCGAGAGAGGCTCCCGCCTTTTGAAAAGCGGACTTAATTTTTTGATATTGAGCTTTTAATATTCCAAACATCGAAGTCTATCGCCTTATGAATATAGTTAATTAAAATTTAATTATACATTAATTCAGTTTTAATTCATATGGGAATTTAGATCGCTCATTTTACAATACTCAAATTTGCAGGGTCTAGAGGGGATTATTCTTAGGTCAGGGTCCCATAGGTCTAGTTTGACTTTTCAAGGAGAAGAATTTCATGCATATCCACGAGTACCAAGCTAAAGAAATCTTAAAAAAATATGAGATTCCAATTCCTCCCTATGGGGTAGCTTCCTCTTTGGAGGAAGCTAAAAAAATCATAGATCTGCTAAGCCTTGACGCTGCAGTTGTTAAAATTCAAGTTCATGCTGGAGGGCGAGGAAAAGCGGGAGGAGTCAAAATAGCTCATGGTTGCACAGAGATTTTAAAAACTGTAGAGCAGCTATTGGGAATGAAGCTTATCAACAAACAAACTACTTTGGATGGAGTTGTTGCAAATAAGGTATTGATTACTACCTTAGAGCAAATCAAGCAAGAATATTACATAGGGATCTCAATCAATCGTTCCCTTGCTGCTCCGATATTGATTGTCTCACGTGAGGGAGGCGCTGATATTGAAGAAGTGGCAAACCGAAATCCAGAAAAAATATTAATGCAAAAGATTGCCTTGGATGGAAATCTTAAACCTTTTCAGCTGCTAAGCATTGTAAAATTTTTGGGCTGGGAAGGAAATTTGGCAAAACAGGGGATCACTTACATCAAAAATCTGATTCAGGCATTTATGGAAAATGATGCCTACCTACTAGAGATCAATCCGCTGGCAGAAACTGTTGATGGAAGGTTATTAGTTTTAGATGCAAAGCTAAGTGTTGACGAAAATGCTCTCTATCGACAACCAGAATTACAAAAGTTGTACGATCCTACTCAATACTTACCTAGCGAAAATTTAGCAAAGGAACATGAGCTCACTTATATAGGTCTAGATGGTAATATAGGCTGCCTTGTGAATGGCGCTGGACTCGCAATGGCAACCATGGACCTACTTAGATCTTACTCAGGGCATCCGGCTAACTTTTTAGATGTAGGAGGAGGAGCTTCTAAGGAGCAAGTGGAAGCTGGATTTAAAATGGTATTGAGCAATCCTCGAGTAACAGCAGGACTCATAAATATCTTTGGGGGTATTATGGATTGTAATGCAGTGACTGATGGAGTGATTGCTGCCGCTAAAGGGATCGATTCAAAGATTCCGATCATTATACGCATGGAAGGTACATGTAGCACTGAGGCTAAGCAAAAATTACAGAGTTCAGGGCTTAACATCTTTATCGCAGAAAGTATGGAAGAAGCAGCTATAAGAGCTGTTGCAATTTCTCAACCCTTTATGAGGAAAGTATAAGTATGGCTATATTACTCAATCAAGATTCTAAGGTTCTTGTACAGGGGATTACTGGGAATGCAGGACAATTTCATACTAAGCTTTGCTTAGACTATGGGACACAGATTGTAGGTGGGGTCACTCCAGGTAAAGGGGGGCAAATTGTATTAGGATTACCTGTATTTGATACGGTGCAGGAGGCTAAGCATCAGCTTAAATGTAACGCAACAATCATTTTTGTCCCCCCACAACGTGCAGCTGAGGCGATCTTAGAAGCGGAAGATGCAGGAATAGAATTGATTGTATGTGTGACAGATGGAGTCCCCATCAAAGATATGATCGAGGTGGCACATACGATGCGGGATAGTAAAACAAGCTTGCTTTTAGGTCCCCATAGTCCAGGAATCATTTCCCCAGGAAAATCCAAATTAGGAATTATGCCGGGTCATATCCATAAACCAGGCAAGGTCGGGATTGTCTCCCGCTCAGGAACATTAGCTTATGAAGCGGTTTGGCAAACCACTCAATTAGGTTTAGGACAATCTTCCTGCGTGGGAATCGGTGGAGACCCTTTGCAAGGAATGAGTTTTACGGATGTCTTAAAAAGATTTGAAGAGGATCCCGAAACAGAGGCTATTCTGATGATCGGTGAGATTGGAGGAAGTGCGGAGGAGGAAGCTGCTGAATGGATTAAAGAGCATTGTTCTAAACCTATTGCTGCTTTTATTGCGGGAATATCAGCTCCCATTGGGAGAAGGATGGGGCATGCAGGAGCGATCATCTCAAAAGGGCAAGGGAGTGCAGAGGAAAAAATCAAATACTTAGAAAAATCTCGAGTATTTATAGCCAATTCGCCAGCAGAAATGGGAAATGCGGTGGTTCAAGCAATGCGCAACCATACAGTCTTTCACCGCTATCCCATTATCAAGTGCCCCTGTTGCAAAAAATTTCCTGAATACTGCAGGTGCACTTGTGATAGAGCAGCATCCCATTGTAAAGCTGCATGCTAGTTCATATTTGAATTTTGATTCGGTTATCCTTAAGACTGTATGCTGGTGCATAGGTCTTAAGGATTAAAAATACTTACATTATTGAATAGATGCTACTTAAGGAATTTGTTTAATTGGCTTTTAATATCAGCTAACTGCTCTGCAGCAAGCTGGTTGTATCCTTTTAGATCTTTCAGCTCTTTTAAATCTACACTAAAATCATTTAAAAAGCCTTTTTTCATCTCTTTTTCAGCCTTTAAATTTTCTAGATATTTTAAAATATCGGGTCTATCGGCATCTTTGGCGTAATCTATTAAGCTCATCCCTCGCTGGTGGTCAAAAGAGTCAATATTACCACTATTTATAGTCATTTTTACAAAACTTAGAGGAAGTTTGTATATAGCTTCTCTTAATAATAGTATTGACTTGTCCTTAGGAACACTATTTTGAAATGTATTCAAAATTAAAAGCAAAGCGTCCATATCAATTTGTTTACTTTCTATCCAAGAAGTTACCTGTAGAAGGATATTAGAAGGAGGTAGCGGCCATTCCGCCTGCCACTGTAAGTTCGGGTTTAGTTTAAATGCTGTAGCCAATAGTTGCTTGTGCTTACCCTTAAATCTAGGTACTAACAAATTTTCAAGTATTGCAGTATCATTATTTGTTAAACCCTCTCCTAAATAGTCTTTTCTGCTGACAAGCTGGACAGCTAATTCAAAATGGTCACTCTCTACCAAGTATTCTAGTAGGGTAGATCCATTTGGTAAAAGCTGCTTAGGATCGAGTAAAGGAGATGAAAGTAATCGTTCTGCAATCTCAAATTCCCCTTTATCCAAAGCACTAATGACTAATTCTGCAGATAAATTGCCGTTTGAACGTGGGACCTTAGTCTTCCCTTGTAAAAAGCTATTGATTGAATCAATAGCCCCTTCTCTCATAAAATCTTGCAAAGCTGGATCGCTGTTATAAGGGGCCAACAATGAATCCACAATATACAGTTTAGCCTCTTTTGATAAAGGTTCTAGAATTTGTTCTTTTGAGTTTAATCTCATATAGATGAACATTCCAATTCTAAATGGTGCAGCTCTTGGTCCACACTTAGCTCCATGATTTAGTAGTATAGTACTCTTATTGCAGTCTTTAAGGAGAGCTAAGTCTAGAGGGCGCTCCCCTTCAAGGTCAATAATGTTTAGAAGTGCTGGATTACTTTCTAAGACTTTTTTGAATTCCTCAATGTTCTCTAGATTCATTGCTTGATGCAAAAGAAATTCCTCTGCAAAAGGGGTTAGCGCTGCTTTAACCTTTTCTGTTAAAGATGATTCTAATTGGATGAACTCCATTAAGCTTTGTAATATTATTGCTCTGGTATTAGGGTCCTCTTTTTTGATTAATTGAACAAGTTTATCTGATAAAACGGCAGAGTCTTTTTCCTCTGTACATAGAGCTACAACTTGATGTAATAATTTGTCGGAAGATGATAACTTCTTGTTCCAAAAAGAACTCTCTAACGCTTTATAAAAGTCGCTTTCAGTTTGTCTGCCTTTGGATAATTGTTTTAAGGTTTTTTTGTGGGGGGGTGAACCGACTACCGCTTGGTAAGCAGTCGCCGCTGCTTGTTCTGCTGTCTGCTCTATTGGTTGGTCAGATATCCACTGAGGTGCCCCTTCCTCATTTTTTTTCTCCTCTCGTTTGAAAGGTATTTTATAAAATTGTTCCCTCTTTCTAAATGATAGGAAACATCCTTCGGGGCCTTTACTGATCACCACTTGCTCTAAAATCGTGGCTTCAGCTTGAAATCTACAGGTGATCTTTCCTATAGCAAAGACCTTAGTTGCAGGTTCTGGGGAAGACTCCTTAGCAAAAAAATTCCAGTGAGCGTTAAATGTTTTATCGGCAATTTTTACTATATCTATATTAGGAGCTGTAATCTCATTAATAACATGATGGGATGTGCTTCCTCTTGCAATCAAGCCTATAGGATAACCCTGTTCAAATTTTAAATGAGCATTAATGATGGGATTTTCAAAAAAACAATATGAAGAAGAGGGAACAGAGACTGTTACAACCTGGTCATCTACTTGGTTTATTTGTTCAAGACTCTTGTATAGCTCTGTTTCGTTTGCTTTGGTCGATCTTTGTAAAAGAAAATTTGCAAGAGGCTCGTTTTTTAAATTTCTTATTTCTTTATCGACAATATAGACAGAATCATCAAAGCTTGGGGTATAAAAAGTTTTTGTTTCAGATTTATTTGTTGCTGGAATAAAAGTTATGATTTGGTCTTGGGCTTGAGCATGACTATTCTGCATATCCCATTTCGCAATCTCTCTTTCCGTTAGTTGTTTAGGCGGTAAGATATAGTTAGCATAATTACTAGAAGGTTTCTTAAACAAGGACTGCTCTAAAGATTGTAAAATAGGTACAAATTGGTCATTTGTATATACAACATTCTCCTGAGCTCCCTTTATCAAAATTGGGAAAGGAACTTGTCGATCTCTTGTTTCAATGAGATTAGAATTAAAGCCGCCTGTATAGCAGCTGTTGAATTGTGCTGCTGCTATATTTTTATCGGCCAATGCTGGTAAGAACTCTTCTTGCAGCTCTTTTACGGGTAAATTGAGAATCATTCCTTGCCCATCTTCGTTAATGTTATGTGGGTAGTTAGGGTAACCCCCATGCCCCGTAATGCTTACCATTCTATAAAAGCCTTGTTCATCTGAATCTTCTGTTAATAAAGCACTTAATGAATTACTGATAGAGGGGGGATTGTTATCTAATTGCACTTCAGATAGACTTCTGTCGTTATCCCATTTCATAGAGGCATCAACATTAAAGCCATGTGCTTGTGGGTCTTTTCCTTTTGGTAAAATTATAAAGAAGCTATTGTTTGGTGGCACATAAATATCACAGTCTTTAGCGAGTTCATCGAGTTGCTTGGCATATGTCTTATCTTCTTTATCGAAGCAGTGCAAGTAGGCTTTAGTCAGAACTAAAGGCAAACCATTTTTTATAGTTTCCTTACAAGTAATCAGACCTGCACCGTTTTCTCTTCCAACCTTTTTTTCTATCAATATAGATATAGGAACCACTGTTCGTAGCTTAATAAGTGAAAAAACAGCTGCCGCTGCTTTCTTTGTCTCTGATAATGTCGCAGTTTGCTTTAGTTGCTTGAGCTCTGCTCTTAGTTTATCGATACCAGTATCAGAAGGTAGGACTCCGCCATTTGTATCGTAGACTATAAAACCATTTCCAAGCTGATAACGGGGAAATTTTTCTTGAACTAGCAATAAATTTTTTAATTTTTCCTCTTCTGTTACAGCTGGGCCTGTTACAGGAATAACAATTTCATGCATAAATGGTGCAGATTCTAAGGGCGCCTTTTTTGTACCTCCTTGTTCAGCTATCCCTATGAATTGTTGGAAAACCTTCTGTATCTTTTCCTTTTCACCATCGTTCGTAGCCTCAGCACAGAGCTTGCGATTTAAGGTTTGTAATTGACAGCTATCTGAGTTATTAAGCTCTTGTTTGTGTTCCTCAAGAAAAGCATGGATAGCCCCTAATTTGCTCAATACAGGGCACTTTTCTTTTACTGAGATTTTATTACAGACAAGCTTGTTGCCTTTTACAGTTAAATTCTCTTCCAATCTACTAATTGTTGTTAATTGAGTATGAAACGAGCTATCCATATTAAAACCTACATAAATTATCATATTAGTATGGTTTTAATCTTTATTTATTAATCTTAATTTAAGATTTTTGTATTTTTTTTCTATAATATTGAAAATGATTTTGTTAAAAATATTAAATATCAGAAAGTTTGTATATATGCTTATATTAGGTTTTAAAAAAGAAGTGAAAAAGAATTGTTGTATAATTAACCTTTTAAAGATTACAGAAAGGAATCTTATAGAAGCTATAATTACGTTCTCTTACAAAACAAATGACGAATGAACTCGACATACAGAAAATAGTGTATTTCAAAATAACAGCTCTTTGCGACTACGCTAAAAATAAGATTCAATGCCTAATATAGACTATTTTTAGCCAAACTACACTCTCTAGGCCATTGTACAAATTGTTTGGATGAATCTATCAGGGTCAACATAGTAAGCAAGTAAATTTTTTATTCTTTTCAGGAAATTTACTTATAAGCGATCTTTATTAAATATTTGAATTAAAAATAATTTTTATCTTAAAATTATAAAATCGGTTATATTTTATAATATTTAATTTATATGAGTAGTATATGGATTCTTTTTATTCATGGGAACATCTTTATTGGAACAGAGAAGATTTTCAAATAAAAGAAAAAATTGATCAAAAATGGGAAAAGATTAACCAAAAAAGAGATCTAATAGAAAAATTTTGGTCAAAATATAAATCATTAGGCCTAATTCGGCAAGAGGATGATAAGGTAAATAATACGAGTGAAAAATCTTTCTTAGTCCTAGAAAAGCTGCACAATTCTTTAATTAAAAATAGTATAGAAAAATATTATAAAAGATTCACTAAAGGTAACCATATCTTTTCGTCGTTTTCCTTGAAAACCGCTATATCCTTTGGGATTGTTAATATAGATAATGTGACTGTGAAGATGCGACTTCATCAAGAATGTTTGTTATGCTTGCAAGAGATAAGGGCTTTACTAAGTGCGAGTGAAATTGAATCAGAAGAAACTACTTTTTCCGCAATAGAGAGCTATCATCAGCAAAGTTTTGATAAATGGTGGGAACAATTAGAAAGTATAGGCAATGTAAAACAACTCAATATTACGAAAGATACAAGGGCTTTAATGGACATTGAATGGGCTCATCAGCATGGATATTTGGGTAAAGGGGCTTCTGTTGCGGTTGTAGACTTGGGATTCCAAGAATCCCTCTATTCAAACATAGAGGATAGGCATGGTTTCTTAGTGAGTACCATCATTAACTCTAGTCTGCCTAAGTATTCAAATTTTATAAGTGTAGCCCCTGCATGTAATATAGAAAAAAGAACTTTTAGTAATAATTCTTATTTTAAATTTAAAGAATCTGATCAGGCCATTCAATCTCCTATAATAACCTACGCTCTGATCGACAGAAGTTCTATAGTCCAATTCATAAACTTTTGTAAAAAAGTTTTGAATGGAAATTTAGATCTAAATGATGTGGATAGTTATTTAGAAGAATTTTATTTTCAAGAAGAGACAATTTCTAAAGAGCTCAATAGCTTGCTCAATGATGAAAAAATTGATCTTGAGATCAAAGAACAATGCCTAGATCTTGCCTATCTAATAAGAGAAATAATTAGAAAATGGGCCGAGGTATCGAATCTATATAGCAAAAGTTTATTAGAAGATATGAAAATGATGGCTCAATCTTTAGCAAATAGAGTTACAGATGCTATCCTAGGAATATATTTACAGGAAGTAAGAGAATGTAACCACAATAAGATTATGGTCAAATCTTTAGGGAATGAAGGTGGTTATTTTAGCAATTTAGTAAATAGCCAAGACTTTTACATGGCAGATCCTACAATACAGGAAACTTCTATCCTTGTTGTTAACCTTGATAGTAATAAGTTATGGCCCCATCCTAGTAGTAATGTACCTGGGGCTAGTTTCGCTGATATGACCGTATGTGCAGTTGGTTCTGATATTATCCTTCCTGTAGGAGAAAACGAAGTAGGAGAGATTTTATACGAATCTGTTACAGGAACGTCTTTTGCAGCCCCTGTAGTTGCCGGCGTTGCAGTTCTTATCGCAGGGGCTTTTCCTAATCTTACAGTAGAGGAAATTCGTTCCTGCATTCTTGATAGTGCTAGAAAAATAATTTTAGATGAATATTTACGTCCTCATCTTATAGAGGATGATTCAGAACTAAGTAAATTTTCTTTTCAACAGATCCAAAGGTCCAAGGAATACTTTGGTAGAGGACTAATCAATGCTAAAGGTGCTATTTTAAAAGCAAAGATTTTATCTGAATCTAAGCAAGATAACTATAATTACATAGGGAAAATTTCTCAAGATGTTTAAAAAAATCAATAAACCCAAAAAAATTTACTTGTGGATACTTATAATGATTACTAATTATGCAAACTTAAATGCGCAGTCTCCTCTATTGGAAGCCCCACCAATTATGACAAGGGCGGCTCTAGAAGAAAATGTCAAGACTTTTACCAGTACCATGAAGTAGAGCACAGCCTCTAAAGTAAAAGAGTTTGGCATATCCTTTTGTTTCAACTTTCAACAAGGACAAACAAGTCTGTCTATTCAGATACAAGGAGAATTACCTAACGAACTAAATCTTGAGCAGCAAAGTCTTTTTAACAAAATAGAGGGAGTTACATCGCCTATTTGGGTTTATAGTTATAATGATATACAACCTATGGAGCAAAATGTAGAAGTGGGAGGTTCTAATATACAAGGAATTATGGGGGCAGTAGCCAAGCCTTTGATTATTGAAAGGGAAGTACCTCAGTCAAGCAGCCTACAACATATAGCTCATCTTATAGAAAGTAAAAAAGTTGTTTTTTACACAGGAGCAGGTATTTCTGCAGGAGTTGTTCTTACCATGCCAGAGCTTATGCAGCAGCTAAGCTTTAACGATTTAAAAAATGGCGAAAGTGCGATTAAGTTGCTCAAATCAGTATTAGACAATCCAGAACAACTTGTTCAAGCAATGGATAAATTTTATCACAGTTGTATCGATGGAGAACCAACCAAAGCTCATTGGGCTGAACGTAATATAAGTCTTTTGAAAAAATGGGGTGTTCTAACAGAAAATCTTGATCTCCTACACCAAAGAACAGGTATTGAACCATTAAACCATAATCAAAAGGATTGGCTAAAAACAAATATTAGCCCTAGTGATTTAAAGCAAATCGAATACGTTATAACAATAGGATTGGCAACAGATGAAAGTGGTTTTTTAAACTGGTATAAACAAAATAATCCTAATGGCGTAATTATAGCTTTGAATCTATCTCAACCTATACAATGCGCGGCTAGGTTTACCTTTTTTCCGCCAGTAGAAGAAAACGGTCAAATAGCCCGCGCTCAGTATAATTATTTAGGTGGCGGATTCAACTATCAAGTGCAACGGCGTATTGAAATAGCCTAAGCGGCTTCCTTACTTTTTTGGTTATAAATCTCTTCAGGCGTAAAATATTGTAG
>JARBTQ010000063.1 GCA_029240075.1 Chlamydiales bacterium | reverse complement strand
TGTTACATTACAACTTCTTGCCATATCCAATCCTGGTTTTAAATCATCTAGAACTAATATTTCATCAGTATTTAAATTAAATCTTTTCATAATTTCAATTTAATTCTCCTCCTAGTTAGCTTGGGCAGTTCAAGTTATTATTATAGCAATGCCAATATCCTATGTATCACCGTCAGTAATTAATATATCATATCTTAATTTTAACTGCCTCTGTCCCATATCCTCAATTATATACGATTTAGAGCACTATTTAAATCTAGGTATTTCTTTTGCTATAGCATAAAAAACTGCTGCAAAATGAATCTTTAACTCATTCTGTAGGACTTTCAACATTATTCTTTAACAACACCTTTTTTTAAAACATCTATTAAAACAAATGCTAAAGCTGCCAACGCCGCTGCCGTAAACAGTGTGGTGCTGGGATTAAAATATCTTGTCATAACTCCTGCACCAGTTGGTACCAAAAGTGAGGATACCCCGATAAAAATGCTTAATGCAAACAACTGGCCTGTGGCTTTCATTTTTTCACTGGCGAGCTCATATATTAAGGTTTGCGAGGTAATCATCACTAACGGAGTCGTTAGCATTTGAAACGCACTTAATATAATAATCTGCGTTATACTGCTGCTCATTCCTAATAAAACAAATTGTACAGTCAAAGCCAAAGCCGAAACTTTTAACAGAAAGTAATGATTAAACTTTCTTAAAAAATAACTTCCAAAAAGATAAGTAGGAATTTCTATCATAGATTGAATTGACCACTTATAGCCAATTTCCAAATTTGTAGCACCAAGTGCCAGCATCTTATCTACAACCGCTGTATTATTGGTTATAATAACACAGTACATTAAGAAAAGTATAAACACTAATAAGCTGTACCTTTTATTTAGAATAAGCTCCTTTACATCAGCTAGTCCTGCTTTTTCAGTATTTTTATCCTTATGTCTGTCTACATCCTTTATAAAATGTAAAAGTCCCAGTGAAAGGATACATAAAATTAGGATACCGTTACTTACACCGCTGTAACCAAATCTTGAAATAACGGAGGATAGTATTATACTGCCGGTGGCCCAGCCTATTGATCCAAAGGTCTTTATAAATGGAAGGTTTTTTCTTAAATTTTTATCCGCTCCAAGTACCCAGGCATCACACAGGCCGCAGGTTGTATTTATCAGCCCGCCGCTAAAGGCAATTACAATCACATGATATACAAAAAATTGTGTTTCTCTGCTGTAAAACAAGTAGGTTGAAACCGCATAAATCATCAAAGCCGCTACCACAAATTTCTTTACTGAACTATACTTGTCACAAAGAAATCCAAACAGCATTTGAAATACAATGGTAGTAAATGCATAGGAGGATAATAGTATTCCCCTTTGCATTGAGTCATAGCCAAGCTTAGATAAAAATGGCGTAAATTGTGTCATGGCAAATGAGAAGGCCATATATAGAAGTATGTATGAACATGCATATAAATATTTTTGCTTATTGTTTTCCACTTTATTACCTGCTGTCTCTATTTAGATTTATTTCAACTTAACTTCCATAATGCTGCTTTCAGCTGTAGTTACCTGCTGGCCAATAGCGCATTTATTAAGATCATACTCCTGCTCTCCTACTATGATTACCGGTGTAATAAGCGATAGTCCTTTTCCTTCAATAAAAGCACGGTCCATTTTAATGATGGGAGTTCCTACTTTTACTTTCTCATCTACCTCAGCAAGTATGGTGAACCCTTCACCGTTTAAAGAAACAGTTTCAAGACCAATGTGAACTAGAAGCTCCAAGCCATTTTTAAGCTTCATAGCAAAGGCATGCTTAGAAGGAACAATTGCAGTAATCACACCATCGCAAGGTGCACATACCACATCTCCCGTTGTATCTATAGCAACCCCATCACCAAGCATCTTCTCAGAAAACATACCATCCTTCAAATCCTCAAGGGCTACACACCTGCCATTAGCCGGAGCCTTGATTACACAATTTGAACTTGTTTTTTTTAAAAAATTAAGCATACTGTATACTCCTTTACCTATTCCTATTTTTATTAATAAACTTTGCATTAAAATAGGCTAAGTTCAAGTTAGTGTTGATATCAGCATGTTATTTGAAGTCGTAGAAACATTTGAGCCAGCATTAGATGTTCTTGGTTCTAAAATCTCATAAAACTTTAGAATTATTGGTTCGAGGTACGACATTAACCAAAATTCTTAGTTTTATGAGATTTTAGAACCTTAGAACAGCTTTGCGCAGCGAAAGTTTCCTAGACTTCAAATAACATGCGGTATTTCAACACTTTCCTTAAACTGAGCCTACTTTAATTCTGGCCAGTAGCCTTTATCATCTTTGCAACCTTTGTACTTGGAACGCACTTTGACATTGTTATCGCTTGCCATAATTTTTGGTAGGAGCCTTCAATCCAAGCTTCAACTGTTAATTTTTCAGATGCAACTTGCTGCTCCATTAAACCCTTTTGGAAGGTTGGGATAGGTCCCATTACTAAAGGTTCATATCCATCCTTTCCTACAATACAAGGTATTTCAACCATAGCAGTTCTGTCAAAGTTCTCGATTGCACCCTTATTTTCAACTATAAGAAGCATTCTTTCCTTTGTGTTGTATGCAAGAGCTCTAGCAAGGTCAATGATATAGGAAGAGTGCTCAGTTGCTACCTCATAGTAACCCTTTGCGGTTCCCTCTTCAACAATCTTTCTGCAAGTTGAAACCACTTCAACTTCTCTTCTATCCATAACTTCATTTGCTCTTGTATAATCTTTATCGGCATGCTCTACTGTCTCATCGCCCAATAAATAATATTTTAAGTAGGTGTTAGGCAAGGTTGTTGGTTCAATTTGAAGAAGATCCTTTGCAGCTCTCATTGCTTCAAGCCAGCTTTCTTCCTTGTGCTGACCAGCTGGATAGTCTTCCTCGTAACCACGCTTACTAACATGTTCCTTGATTTTTTCCATTAGATCATTTCCGTCTTTATCTACAATACTTGTCCACCAGCCGAAATGATTTAAGCCATAGTATCTTACTTCCATATCTTTTCTGGATTTAAGCTTTAATACTCTTGCCATTATTTCTTCAAGACAAACCGGCATATCGCAGATATTGATAATTCTTGAGTTTGGTCTTAATCTTCTGGTTGCTTCTGCTACAATAGCTGCAGGATTTGAATAGTTTAACATCCATGCCTTTGGTGAGTACTTTTCCATATAATCAATCAGCTGTATAATAGGACCGATTGATCTCATACCGTAAGCAATTCCTCCTGGTCCACAGGTTTCTTGCCCTACTACATCATATTTTAATGGAATTTTTTCATCCATTTCACGCATTCCTTGTTTTCCAACTCTAAGCTGAGCCATAACAAAATCTACATCCGTAAATGCTTCTTCAGGATCTGTTGAGTAAGAAAAGTTAACCTCTGGAGCTCTTTCTGCAACGATTACTTTACAGGCTTCAGCTAGAACTCTTTGTCTTTCTTCATCGTTATCATATAACTTAATTTGTCTAACTGGGAATTGTTCCATATTTGCTATCAAAGTTGCCACTATCCCTGGTGTATAGGTACTTCCCCCACCTGCAATAAGCACTGAATTCTTCTTCATAATTTAACCTTCTTTCAATATATAGTATTAATTATACAGCCAATAAATTTTCAAACTCTTCTCTTACAGAAGGAACAGATAATCCAACTATAACTTGAATTGCCTTACCATTACTAACTAGGCCGTGTGCACCTGCCTTTTTAAAATCTCCAAGTGGAGCAATTTTAGATGTATCTTTTACTGTAAGTCTTAATCTTGTTGCACAGTTAGTAACATCCTCTATGTTTTCTTTTCCGCCTAATAGTTCTAGGAAAAGTGTTGCTTTTATAGCATTTTTGTTTAATTTTTTACCGTTTCCGTCTTTCATATCTAAATATTCTTTTTTAGAATATAGCTTTGTTTCTTCTTCATCAGTTTCTCTACCTGGTGTTTTTAAATCCATTTTTTCAATTAGGTATTTAAATACAAAGTACCAAATAGCTGA
>JARBTQ010000023.1 GCA_029240075.1 Chlamydiales bacterium | reverse complement strand
TTCAGAAGATATTAAAGGTTGCCTAGACAAGCGTATCACGGACAATTTTAAAATTGTTAGCAATGCTTTTGCCAATTCTTGAGTTTGTTTGTGTATATAAATAAAGATTTCGAACGCTTTCTTTTGTATGATACACTTCACCAGAAAAAGGATTATCTATCATCGGTCTATCATTTATAATGTTGTTATAGATCTTTTTTCCAGCTTCAACATTTTTCAAGTTAAATTCACTAGTTGTTTCAAAACCTTTAGTTTTCTTAATTTCGTCCACTAATTCCTTTAACGTAGGCTCGTAACCACGACTACCGCCAATATTATTTGATGGATCATTAAAAATTCCCGATACCATAAAAACCCCATTAAAAAAATAATTTTTATACTTATTATTTACAGCAATATTTTAAATAATTTATTAACAAATTCAAAAAAAATAAAAAAACTTTTATATAAATAATAAAAAACCAAATCATTTTAACAATTTAATGAATGTGGATGTAAAATAGGACTGGAATAAAAGGGAATTAAAGCTAAAATTTATAAGAGGAAATCGTATAACCACATAAGATAAGGAATGGTGTTCATCATGATGTTTTCAGTATCTAAAATTTGCTCACTATATTCTTTACCGTTGCATGATAGAGTACTTGCGAAAAAGCCTTTCATCTTTTCGAACACAAAAAAGAACTCATTCTTTTTCTTGCCTGACTTCTCATCCAAATCTTTTTGTAGTTTTCCACCAAAGAATCGCCTGATTGTAAACGATAGCGTGCTAGTTGATTATGCAAAGCAGCAGCTCCGGGCGATTGAGGATTTACTGAACTCCAGCAAGTTAGAGGATAGTATAAAGGAATGTGATGACTTAATTAAAAAATTAAAGGAGCGTTCTTTTAACTCTCTAGTCGCACCATTATTGGTACAAACTTATACCTATAAGGGTAAGGCTTTATCTAAAGGTACATTAGAGGAGGAAGGATTAGCGCTAAAATGTTTTGAAAAAGCTATACAGATAGCTCCTAATCATAGCACTGAGGCAAAACAAGAACGGGCATCTATACTGTTTGATAGAGGTATATCTCCTGAAACAGGTAAAAAATTAGTTTGGATTGTAAAAAATGGAAGGAGTTACTTAGTAGAACCTAAAGAATAGGTCAAAAGTGAGATTTAAAATAGAAGAATGAGGCTGTAGCCTCGAATGTTTGCTTTTAGGATTACAATTAAATTTAGCTAGGGTATAGCCGCGTAAGCATATCCTAGCCAAATTTTTAGAAGGGCAAATCAAGGAGCTAACTCTGCTTTTATTCCTTTTTTGCGTGAGGGGACGGCACTTTCAATACGGGAAACGACGCCATCTGCTGTATAAGTAATTGCTACAGCTCTTCTAGAACCATTGCTAGCAGCTTCAATTGAAGTTCCTGCAACTTCCCATAAGCCTAATGTAACTAGATCTAAAGCGCCGTGGCCTATAGCGCGCCCTGCACTAGGATTACCACCTGCTTTGTACATATAAAAGCATCGAGTTTGTCCATCGGGCAAAATCTCAGTCCGCACTGGTCGGTGTAAATACAATTCAATTTCTCCTCGCTGAGCTCCTACACGAACACCAGAAAGATCTGTTTCTTTCCTTTTAGCTGATGCCATTATAACTGAACAGCCACTTGTTACTAAAATTAGAGAGGTTAGTACCCCTACCGATAATGCTCGTAAAACGTTTTTTTTCATTTTTACTCCAAAATATAAAGATGAAAAAATGATAATTTATCAAAGAAAAAGGATAAAGTAAAATTTTATATATGTGTAAGGGGCTGTTGTAGGTAGGAGCGAGGTAAATAGGTTCTCACTTTTTATATACCCTTTTACCTCCTATAACCTAAAATTTTATTTAGTTAACCTGTTTGATTACATCTAAGTCATCATAGGTTTTTCCGTGAAAAAATAGACTATTGCGATCTAGCATTTTTTTAAACTCGTAATCATCGAGTTCTTTTAATTTTTCGGGTGTGAGAAGGTCTGTATGAGGTATAAAGGTTCCACCTAAAGAACTCTGACAAACTCTTCCATCTAGATTATTTGCATCAATAACCATTTTTTTAGGGAACATATAAATGTATTCATCTAGTCCTCCATGTAGCACTTTACTATAGATCATATAATCCATATGCGCTGTACCTGCCTTTTCATTGAGTAGAATAAGGTGCCCCCTTACAGGAATCATTTGGTCATCTCCATTGAGTTCTCTACTTCCTAAACCTGAACAGTTAAAAATAATTTCCTCCTTGATCTCAGAAAATTGTTTCACTTCTTGAGTTTGTATAGGGATAGATAATCTGCCCACTTGTTTATGCAATTGCCGCATAAGAGCTGTCGTATCCATAAAGTAGGTCATATATTTGATAAAGTTAGGATGTTGTACTCCATTTCCAAAGTCTAATGTGACCTTCTGTTTTGGCGGAATTAGGCCCCTAGCTTCTAGATCTTCAACACCTGCTTCTGTATCATCGCTGCAATAAACAGGCATAAAACGTACAGCATCTTTAGTAAGATAAGGGTGTTGCCCCCTTTCTATTTGTTGGTAGACTTTAAAAGTCTCCATTCCTATTTCATTAAGGTTAGCTTGCTCTTCTGGCGAAGTCTTGACCGATACTAATGCAAAGTACCCTGCAGCTTGCCATGATGGACCTTCGTATATATTCTTCGTCGTGATCCCTGCAACTTTATAGCCTAAACGATTAAGCTCAATGGCAGCTGTCAAACCCATACATCCCGTCCCAATAACGCGAATAGGCATTGTTTGGGGCGGAACCTCTCTATGCTTATCCTGAAATAGTTCTATAGCTTTTTTGATAGATCCAAACAGAGTTGTCCAGCCAGATCCACCATGTCCATAACAATTTATAATCTCTTTATGCGTTTTCCCAAGGTTTTTCTTCTCATAAGAAATATTGAATCTCCCCTCTCGCATAGGACGAGTGCATACAACTTTTTCTAATAGAGTATTCTGATTTAGAATAGGGGGTATAAGCTTTTCTACCTGTTCTGAAAATGCATGATAGGGAATCGTCATACTAAAACAAAGAATTCCTGATAAAAATTTAAGCAAGTATTGACGCATAGTGAAAACTCCTTTTTTAAGAAATTTTTCTGAAAGCTCACCATGTGGTTTAACAGTTAGAAGCAATCCTTTTATTTCTGCTGAGAGAGAAATAAAAAATTAGACCACTAAGGATTTTAAGCTAGAATTAGCATAGCTATGCTGTTCTTTAAAGGGAAGCTGTTATCTCTGGGGCTTTACTGAGCCGTACCATAAACTGATAGCTCCTTTATGAAGTCTTTTTCTTCAGAATTTTATCTGAGCAGCCACTCAGTAAAGGAAGCAAGGAACTTAATACTTTCTGGAAAATGTGTGTTCCCTTGGCAGTAGAGTATATTGAACCTCTTTCAAATCTTTATTGTCGGTGGCTCGATAGATCTCAACGAAACAGGTTTCGAAACAGATCTATTCCTGAAGCTGGTAGGCTTTGTCTAAAAAATTTCTAATAGCAAGTCTATTATGCATTCCCAAGGTCGCTTCTAAATTTTGAGTAGAAGTTTCCAGCAAAATTTTGATAGGGTATGTCGCATCTGCAATTTTCTTTAACAGGCTAAGGTCTAATTCAAAACTACAGGAGTCATAATAATCGGTATAATGGTAAGTATAGCCTTTGGTATAGACCCCCTCAATATAAATTCCCGGGGTGTCTATATTATAGGTTAAAGAATTGTAGTAAGAATCTCTCGCCCGTAACTCTAATTTTTCCTCTCCTAAGTAGATTAATAAAGTAGTATCTTTTGGAAAAAACTTATTAGAGGAGTGATTTAATAGAGAACATATGAGCCTATAATATATATCATCTGTGCTCTTATTTGACTCTGCTACCAATTGAATATCTAGCCTGCCTAAATTACAGGTCTGAGCATAATTGTCCATAGAGTAGATTTTTTTCGTGTTTCGGAATTTGTCATAACTTTCCTGAACAGCAGTTTTAGCTTTATAAACACGATTGGTAAGGCTACATGACAAAACTAGCCCTAGAATTAATAGAAAAAGTATAGCTTTCATGCTTATTATTTCCTTATCTAAAAGTTAAACCACAACTTATAGCTCATTTTTTACTATCCAAAAATCAACCTTTGATCTAATAAGAATAAAATAAGGATGGGATTTTAGGCTTTAACAATAGGCCTCTTGCAATACTGAATTTGCAAAAAGTATATGAGAGCAGTAGAGCGATTGATGAATAATCTAGAAGTTCATTGAATCGGGTATCGCTTTTATCATGCTTACTTTTGTAAATTTTAATTATGAAGGTTGATATCCTATCTCAATTTATTCCGAGAATATCTTTTTACATAAGGGAGCCACCTTTACTATGTCTCGTTTAAAAAATCTTTCAATTGTACAGGAGATTTTGTTAATTCTCTTGATTCCTCTCCTCTTGCTAGCAGCATTTCTTGCTAATAATGTTTGGGACCATATCAAACAGAAAGAAGGCTTTGATAATTTAGCAAAACTTGCTGAACTATGCAACGACCTTGGTGAAATGATTGAGGATGTTCAAGAAGAACGGTCTAAAAGTAATTCTTTTATCAATGGAACGGGTGCAACCTTAGCGGACTTGCAAGCAGCTTTTAAAACTACAGACTCTGTTATGAGTAGATTATCTCTAGAAGTTGAAGATTTTAAAAAAATCTATCCTGAGCATACAGAAGAGATCTCTGAACTTTTCTTGCCTTTAGTGCAATATTTTAAGCAAATAAACTTTTTGCGAAATGGTGTGCAAGACAAAACACTGAGCTCACGCGAGAAAGTGGTGGAAAATTATAAGCATTTCATCAATCTTCTTATCAATAATATGACCTCCTTTCCTCGCTGGGTTACAAATGGGGGTATTAGTCGCCGCATGCTGGCCCTTTCCCACCTTAGCAATAGCATAGGCTTAGAGGGATTTATACGAGTTGAGTTAACAACCGCTTTAAATGAAGGGAAGCTTAGTTTAGAAATTTACAACGATCTTAATAAATACTCGATTGAAAGTGCAGTACATATAGACGTTTTCCATGACTTATGTATCCCGATTGTCCAAGCTGAATATTTAAAAAAGGTTAAATCGCCCGCTTTTCTAGAGCCTTTAAAAATTGTAGAGCGAGCAGTTGCAGCTGGACCAGGCAGAGAACTAACAGGGTTACCCACCTCTGCCGAATGGAGAAGGGTGGAAAACCAACGAATGGAAATACTTGAGGAGTTGCGACATTTGGGTTTAAAGGAACTTCATGATACTTTAGAACATTTAAGGTCTGAAGCGAAAGAAGGGATAGTAAAAAATTCGATCATCTTAGTAGCCGTATTAACACTAGTAACTGGTTTAGTTATTTATACAACAAAGGGGATACAACACCGTTTTCAAGTCTTAGAACAAGGATTGGCTAATATTGCTAATGGAGATTTAACCCAGTCTATACCTTTGGATAGCGACAATGAGCTGGGACGTTTAGCCAGATTTATCAATCATAAATTGCTGAAAAGTTTAACTGAGATCAATTTTCAGCTTATATCGATCGTTAGTACGCTCAAAATGGTAGTACAAGATTTGTCAACTTCTTCCAAGGAAATTTCAACCACATCTGCTCAGCAATCAGCGGGCGTTAAAGAGGTGGTCAGCACTATGGAAGACACAGATCAACTTTCGAAGCAAATTGCCCAAAAAATAGGGGATGTTTCACAAGTTGTGCAACAATCTGAGGGTGAGATCCAAAAAGGATTTAATATTATCCAGCAAAATCAGGGCAAAATGAGTGAGATCAAAGATGGAAACACTCAAACAATCGATGGTATCAAAGAGTTAGGTCAACAAATCAATAGCATTTGGGATATTGTGAATATGATCAACGGTATCGCTGACCAAACTAAGATCATCGCTTTCAACGCTGAATTAGAGGCCTCCTCTGCTGGTGAAGCAGGAAAAAATTTCCAAATTGTGGCTACAGAAATTCGCCGCCTAGCAGACAACACTGTCAATTCCACGAGTGAAATTAAAGCGAAAATCCATGAAATACAAAAGTCTTCTGACCATTTAGTCATTACTGCTGAATCGGGGAGCTCTAAAATTGAAGAGGGGTGGCAATTATCGCAAAGCTTGCAAGATGTGTTTAACACTATCCTACGAGGTTCAGAAGTGACTGTTAAATCTTCTGGTATTGTATCACAATCGGTACAGCAGCAAGTGGGAGCTTTTGAACAGATTGTTCTTACGATGAAACAACTCGCAGAAGGGATTAGTCATTCCTCCATGGCCGTGGGAGGAACTGCAAAAATCTCTGAAAATCTCCAAAATATTGCAAATGATCTCGATAAAATCGTACATCAATATAAGCTTCCCCCTACTGGCAAATAAAAACATCTCCCCCTCTAAAATATTTTTTGAGGGGGGATTATTCCTACCAAAATCAATAAATTTGACACTTTCAAATGTGTAATCCTTGTACTCGCTAGATGGGTGTATTTTAGCGTTTATCTTTGGAAATTTTTTACAATAGGTTATTTATAAATACTCATCTCTGGATATTTAGACCATAATGCTTGAACAATAGCAGAAGTTATATCTATGACTTGTAGCTGAAGATGTAGTGAATGGGTGCTATTAGGCACTGTATTGGTTACAAAAAAGGAGTTTATTTGCTTTTGATAAGAGCTAAACTTTTCATCAAATTGTCTACTAAAAATAGGGTGGCATATTTTTACAGCGATCTTTTGCACGCCAGCTTGTTGGCAAATTTTAATAGCATGACATAAAGTCGTGCCTGTACAGCAGATATCGTCAACAATAACTACATTACGATCAACAAGATCCCCTATCAGCTCCCCTTCCAACTGATTGTTTTGTAATCGCCTCTTATTTATAAAAGCTGTATCGCAATTTAAGATGTGTGCAATTTGTTGTACTGATCTAATTCTCCCTCTATCAGGACTGACTATAGTAAGATCATCCCAATTTAAAGAAGCAATGCTTTCTGCAAAGAGGGATTCGTAAGGGACTAAAGTGACTGGGATAGAAAAAAAACTTGGTATACGCTCACTATGAGGGGCAACCAAAATCACCTCATCAATTCCGCTCATCTCCAAAAAATTGACCACTATTTTGGAAGTCAGCGACCCTCCATTATCATGGCTATGGTCTTGTCGCCCATAACAGAGATAAGGGATAACAGCCACAATAGATTGAGCTCGATTGCGCTTTACTGTATCAGCAAGGATACATAATTCCATAAGATAGTCATTAGGTTTATAAGCTAACGACTGTACTATAAGAATTTGTCTATTTTCTACTTGATCTAGAAGATGAACATCAATCTCCCCATCAGGATGATACTGTATTTCCCGATCTAATAGAGGAATTTGTAATTGTCTTGCAAGTGCCTCCGCTAATTGAGGATGGGAAGTTCCACTTAAAACTGCAAAAGAGTTTTCATTCATGCTTCCCATCCCTCCCTAAAATAGGCAGTAAAATTATAGCATTAAATCTGTGCTATACGCTCCAATTCGCTCAAAACCTCGTTAGAGGAGATATTCTGTTCTTCGACAGACTTTTGGATATTTCCCATCGATTGATTAGAAACTTCTGTTGTTTGTCGAATAGTAGCAAAAATGTCTTTCAATGAGTTAGTAATTGAGTATCCCTCTGTAATATTTTTCGTTCCTTTTTCCACTACCAACACTAGTTGATCTGAAGAGCCTTGAATCTCAGCTATTTTAGCTTTAATTTCTTTTGTTGAGGTTACAGTATTGTCTGCTAAACGACGAATTTCTGAAGCCACGATTTGGAAGTTCTTGCCCGCTTCCCCCGCTGAAGAAGCTTCTAGCTCAGCGTTAAAAGCAATGATTTTGGTTTGATCAGCAATGCTATTAATAATCCCCACAACATCTGAAATTTTCACTATTTGGTCATTTAGCGTTCTAATTTTTACCAAAGCTTGCTCGTTTTCTGTCTTGATCGCTTCCATTTTCTCTAAATTGTTTTGTACAAGCTTAAAACCAGACTCCACTTGTTCGAAGCAGGAATTTGATAACTTAGTGATCTCTTCAATTTTAGTAGAGATCCCCCTTTGGTTATGACCTATCGTTTGCATCGAATGATTGATCTGCTTGATTCCTGAAGCTTGAGCTTCGCTTGTTCGCATTATTTTTTCTTGAGATTTTTTTAAATCTGAAACGTCTCTCACAATCCCAGTAAAAATCCGTTTGTCTTTGAAATAAACTTCTCCTACGTAAAGGTAAATAGGAAAAGTAGAACCATCCTTACGTCGCCCCATAGCTTCCCGCTCATAGCCTATGACTTTTTTTTCCCCCGTCTCAACATAGTGAGCCAAATAGCTGTCATGTTCACTCTGATATGGCTCAGGCATTAACATTTTAATATTTTTGCCGATGGTTTCAGCTTCAGTATAACCGAAAATTCTTTGAGCTCCAGCATTGAAAGTCTCTAAGATCCCTGTTTCTGAAATCGTAATGATTCCATCCATGCTTGTTCTAATAATAGAATCACTGTAAATGCGCTCATAATCGATACGCTCAAACTCTTGCTTAAAGTAAGCAATCTCTCTGCTCTTGGGAACAAAAGGGATCCGCTTAACAATTTTATCTAAAGGCTTAAACATATAATTGCTAAGCACAAAATAAATGAGGAATATTTCAAGTATAAACTCTACTACTAGAATAGTGATGTCTGTAAAGGATACTGTGTGTCCTAAGACAAATTGCTCTATTAAACAAAAAATGACTACAAAGGTTGATAGTACGAAAGAAATCCTTCCAAGAATACACTTCCTAATACAAGGTAACTTTTCTAAAAAAGGATCTGACTCTAGATTTACCTTAGTATGGCTATGGTGAGAACTACTACTACTATCGGAGTGATCGGATGAACCCGCAAATTTCTTAAACGGACAAGGCATGATTAAGCCCTCAAAAAATAGTTTTTAAATAAAAGAGCTCGCATATTTTATATAGTTCATAGCTTTTTGAAAGCCCTAAAACTAAAGTTTGAAGTGCGAACTTTTCGTTCAGTTACAAATATATAGGTTAGGTTGATAATTCTTTCTATATTAGATCTCTTATCTGCTATCTGTTACCAAATAAGCTTTCGTAAGGGTATTATACAATCAAACTATGGGAGTTACAGGAAAACACAGCAAATATTGAATCCCCTTTATAGGCTAGAAAAAGCATAATTTCCCTTTTCCTTGCAACTAAAATTTACCATAAGATTCAAATTGCCCTATTGTCTCTTATTAACTTTCTTACCCTGCCCTCTCCTAGATCTTCCGCTATAAAAGTCCTTTATTTTATTAATGACCTTTTCAGATTATTTAATTCTTTACTTATCTTTACTTTTTGCTGCTCCCATCTATAAAGCACTGCAAGTATATTTTTGCAAAAAATATACTTGCAAAAGTAACGGTGAAAACTTATGATCTCCCAATTTTACCTCAAATAGGGCCTGAATGAATGAGTAGTATAGTTAAAGTTGGCGTTGGGACATTAATCTTTAAAGATGACCAAATTCTTCTAGGTTTGCGCAAAGGGAAACATAATCCAGGTTACTGGTGTTTTCCTGGGGGGCACTTAGAGTTCGGCGAAACGCCTGAAGAGTGTGCTATCAGGGAAACTAAAGAGGAAACAGGGTTACTGCTTAGTGAGGTATCTCGCGGTCCCTGGGTGAATGAGTATGTTCCAGAGCAAAATTACCACTATATCGTTATTTTCATGATGGCTTATTATGAAGGGGGGGAAGTAGGAGTTAAAGAGCCAGAGAAGTGTGAAGTCTGGGAATGGTGCTCGCTTGACAATTTACCCTCTCCTTTATTACCTTGTATCGAAAATTTGCTGAAGATCAAGCGTTCTTTTAAGCAACTTTTAATAACTGAATTTTAATGTGATGAGCCACACTTCTATAAATTAAACTAAATATATTGAATCTAAGTAAATTATTATGACACCTTACACTCCCCCAACAAACAATCATAGCGAAACGCTACAGCACTTGGAATATGCGATGCTAGCACAAGAGGAAATTGCTAACCTTAGAAGTGAGCTTTGTGAAGCAAAACACATTCAAAATGAGCAACAGCAGCTGATTCATCTACTCAATGCTAATTTTGAACATACAATGGGGCTTTTTAACTTAAGTTGGAACCCTGCCTTTAACCCTCAGCATTCTTTCCAAGACTATACTCCTGCAGTATTACAAGAGCACCAACAAATCAGCCATATTGCTCAAAGGAATTTCCACCCCATTGATAACAAACAAATTAACACGCCTACCCCTCCCAATCCCCTCTATACTAATCAAAATATTGATCGTATCTTTAATATTGCTTTGAAAAAAATGAATAAGCAGTTACTACCGGAAGGTAGGCTAAATGCAGCCAGGCGAGAGCTCGACTTTCTACACGATTTGGTAAATAACAATACAACTATAAAAAAGTTAGAGGCCAAAGCAAGATTTAAAATTGCAAAACTATATTACCTTACACTTTCTTGGGATGATTTAGAAGCTATCTTACTTCCTATAGTAAAGAATCGAGTTGCTTACAGTCACAGCCATATTTTCAAAGTTTTTACATTTTTAGGAACTGTATTTCGCCGTTTTCAGAACAATAAGGCAGCAAATTATTACCACCTAGCCTTAGAACTAACTAAGTGTCACTTAGATTTAGAAGACAAAAAAATAAAAATTTGCGATTTATTAGCTCAAACTTATGTTGATGCTAACTGTGAGCGTAAAGCAATTTCAGTTATAGAATTAGAACTTAAAGACGCTAGATCTGACGAGGAAATAGCTGAGCTACACCACATTTATGCAAAGGTTTATTGGAGAATAGACGAGATCCAAGCTGCTAAAACACACATAAAGGAGGGATTACGTTATGATCCAGAAAATAGTGATTGTCGAAATTTTTTAAAATTCCTTGAAACCTGCAAAGCATAATTTTCTTCCTTTTATTTCAGGGTAAATTCTATGAGAAATTACCCTGTATATAACCTTGTAGATGCTCTATTAGAATATGCTTTTAGCATCTTTATTTAAAGCTAAAATCCACTGATTGCATAGCTGACTCTCCCATAAACAAGCTTGCTGTGCATACTGGAATGCAAAAGGATGTTTTTCAAGTTCTATTTTCATCTCATTCAAGTGTTCTTTTTCGTCCAAAAGAATAGACTTTACTTTCACTTTAGACCTTATTTGACGAAGCATGGAATCGTAAATAGGATATAACTCTTCAGCTCTTAGTTCTATAGCATAAGTTACAAGCAAATAGGCGAGATCTCTGATTTGCTGCTTCGAAGCATCCCTTTCCCTCATTAGATAACGCGTTATTTTAAGGTCTAAAATGTTTAGATAATGGAGGGAGCAAAGGCCTCCTAGAAGATTTTTAAGTAGGTAATTTTCGATCATTTGCCCGTTAATTCTTGAAATTTGCTGTTTGAGATAGTAGGCGTGACGAAACTCTTCCGCGGCATGTTTCAAAACTTCCTTTCTAACTAATGTGGGATGCTCACAAGCTGCTATTTTTCTAGCTCCACAATTTTCTAAATAGGAAAGAGTATTTAGCCATTTTGCATGAACGGTTGGATTATCTACAATTACTCTTAATAACTCTTTTAAGGGCTCGGCATACGAAATAAATGTCATTAAAGGTCCCCCTCTAAAGTTTGAATGATATGGTTATATATAAAATCTAATTCATGTGATTGAATACAATAGGGAGGTAGAACATACAGGACATTACCCAAAGGCCTTAATAAAATACCTTTTGCTAGGAAAAAGTGATAGAGCTTGTCTCGCAATGGCTGAAAGTAAGAGTATTTATCATGTGCACAGTATTCCAAAGCTAAGATTGTCCCCAAGCTTTCACAGCGCTTGAGTAAAGGGTGCCCCTTCCACTCTTTGCAAAATCCTTGATGGAGTTGCGCTATCATTTTCCTTTGTTGATCACATTTTTTTGTCAATAACAGGTCTAAGCTGGCAAGAGCACTACAACATGCTATAGGGTTGGCTGTATATGAGTGCCCATGCAGAAAGGCTTGGCTCAGGTTGCTACCTATAAAAGCCTCAAATATCTCTTGTGTACAGATCGTTGCTCCTAAGGGCAAGAAACCTCCAGTTAATCCTTTAGACAAGCAAATTATATCTATTTTCTCCGTGAGTGATTCACAAGCAAAAAGGGTCTCTGTACGGCCAAAGCCTGTCATTACTTCATCGGCTATCGTCAAGGTATTATATTCATTACACAGTTTAACCAACTCATTCAAGATCTCTGCACTATAGATAAGCATGCCCCCTGACCCTAAAACAAGGGGCTCAAAAATAAAACAAGCCGTTTCCCCTTTTTGTAAAATGGTTCGAAGCTGTGACAATGAAGTTTCTTCATTCCCTTTGATTGGAGGATCAATGCAATCTACTTCAAATAAATGGCTCCAAAATGGCTTATTAAATCCGTTTTTTCCTGCTGCTGACATAGCTCCAAAGGTGTCTCCATGGTATCCATCTTTAAAGCAAACAACCTTTTTCTTTGTAGTAAAGGGATTTTTGTTATACCAATACTGCAAGGCTATTTTAAGAGCTGCTTCTACGGCTGTTGATCCATTATCAGAATAAAAGACCTTACGAAATTTTCCTGGCAAAATATGAATAAGCCTTGTTGCTAACTCAACAGCTGGAGAATGAGTAAAATCTGCAAATATGACATGTTCTAAAATTTTAAGCTGACTTGCAATTTTTTCAGCAATATACGGATGAGAATGTCCATGTAAATTGACCCACCATGAAGAGATGCCATCGAGATAAACTTTTCCCTCTTCAGTATATAAATAAATTCCCTTTGCTTCCCTAATTGGAATAGGTGGTAATGCTGTCTGTATTTGAGTGAAAGGGTGCCAAATATAAGCTCGATCTTTTTCACTTATTTCAGAATATGGTTTAACGAATGGGACCATAAATTTGCGTACTTTTGTATAGTTTGAGAATTGATGTTTTTTTCTGGCAATAGGCGACCTAAAATTGGTAGCTGAGATAGTTCTGTGATTGCCACTTCGCTATCTGGATTACTTTCTCCGTTGAAAACAAGGCCTAGAATATGTTGTTTATAGCCCCTTAAAACCTCGATAGTTAGTAAAGTATGATTGATACTTCCTAAATAATTTTTTGAAACAACAACCCAAGGGTAATTCCAATTTTTGAATAAATCTAAGCATACTACTTCGTTTGTAAAAGGAACTAGAATTCCCCCCGCAGTTTCAATAATCAAAGGGCGATTTGACTTTGGAGGAGTAATAACACAAGGATCAATCTTTTTATTTTCTAGACGGGCTGCATGATGTGGCGAGAGGGGGCTTTGTAAAGAATAAACAGACTCATAGATATGATGCTTCCTTACATCAATTAAGGTACTCATGACAGCAGTATCTGAAGATTGAACTATACCTGATTGTATGGGTTTCCAATAATCAGCTTGAAAAAGAGTTGCTAAAATTGCTGATACAGTTGTTTTACCAACATCTGTTCCGATTCCAGTCACTATGATCCTATTCACTCTCGCTTCCTCTCATCTTTTGAAAAAATTTAAAAAGGTCTTCAACTTCATCCTCTGTATTAAAGGCGTGCAGGCAAATTCTAAGACATTCGTGCCCTTTTGGAACTGTAGGACTTGTCAGCGGTCTCACATCAAATCCTAACATTTGAAGTCTTGTACCTATTTGTTTTACCTGATGATTACCTTTAACACTCATCGACTGAATTTGGGTTATAGAGGCTTGGCTGTGTAGTTTTTGAATGTTTTGAATCAATGTTTTTAGATGTAATCGCTCTGCATGAAGATTTGGAAACCATTGATAGCTGCACGCAATCGCAACTAAAGAATCAAGAGGAAGAGCTGTAGTGTAGATAAAAGAGCGTGCATAGTTGATAATGAGCTGCTTTAAAGTAGAACTTCCTAGCACAATAGCTCCATGAACACCTAAAGCTTTTCCAAATGTTATAGTTTGTGCGAAAACATATTTCATAAGATCGTACTCGGCAATATATCCTTTCCCTTGTGGCCCCCATATACCAGTAGCGTGAGCTTCATCGACAATAAGATAAGCCCCATATTTACATGCTATATGGCAGATCTCCTGTAGGGGGGCAATAGAGCCATCTGTGGAATAAATAGATTCAATACAGATGAAGCAGTTCCCTTTATTCAGATGTGATTGCAATCTTCTCTCTAAATGTTGGCAGTCATTGTGTCTAAAAGGGTAGGCTTGAGCTTGGCTTAAACGGATCCCATCATGTATCGATGCGTGGATATGAAGATCAAATAAGATAGTATCATTTTTAGTCGCCACCGCTGTTAACAAACCTAAATTTGCCATATAGCCACAATTAAATAGCGCTCCCGCTTCATAACCATGGAACTTTGCGATCGTATCCTCTAAATCTTGCGCATACTGTGTATTCCCTGTCAGAAGCCGAGATCCTGTTGAACCATATCCATATCTAATCTTTTGAACTTTTGCTTGTTCCCACTTTATTAAATCGTTAAAGCCTTGAGAGTGTGTTAATCCTAAATAATCGTTAGAAGCAAAGTCTATTGACTGTAGGGGCAGCTGCAATTTTCGAAGATTTCCCACTGACTCACGTTGAACTAATCTTTTCCCAAAATCTCCAGTCATAGGCTACACCTATTAGCAAATGCAGAGCGTGTTTTTAGGCCTAATATTTGCCACATCTCCTTATCTCTATCGATAGGAGTATTCGCAACAGTAAGTAATTTCTCCCCTGAAAAAATTGAATTAGCTCCTGCCATAAAACAAAGAGCTTGCTCTTGATACGACATTTCAAGACGTCCACTAGACAATCGTATCATCGATTTTGGCATAATGATTCTTGCCACGGCAATTAAGCGAAGAAGATCCCAAAAAGGCACTTTTGGACGATAAGCTAAAGGGGTTCCAGGGACTCGACTCAATTGATTAATTGGGACAGATTCAGGATGAGGATTGCGTTGAGCTAAAATCAATAAAAGTTCTAAACGATCTTCAATACTTTCTCCTAGCCCTATAATTCCTCCACAGCAAACACTTAAACCTGCTTTTTCTACATTGTCTAACGTAGCAAGCCTTTCCTCGTAAGTTCGTGTTGTAATGATTGTTTTATAAAATTTTGAAGATGAATCAAGATTATGATTGTAAGCATACAATCCTGCATCTTTAAGCTTACGGGCTTGCTCCTCTTTTAACATGCCTAAGGTACAACATACTTCAGCCCCTAAATCTGTAATTCCTTGAATCATACGTAATATTTCATCGAACTGTTTACTATTTCTGAGTTCTCTCCAGGCTGCCCCCAAACAAATACGGGTTGCCCCCTGTTCTATTGCTTTTTTAGCCAAACTTAATACATTATCATATTCCATTAAGCCTTGAGCTTTAATAGAGGTTTGATAACGGGAAGATTGTGCACAGTATTTGCAATCTTCAGAACATCCCCCTGTTTTAATCGATATTAAACTACAAACTTGAATCTCCCCAGGTACAAAGTGTTGCGAGTGAATAAATGTAGCTTTCGAAATGAGCTGCATAAGTGGTAGAGCATAGAGCTCTTCTAATTGCTTTAATGTCCAATTGAAGCAAATCATTTCTTGTTTTCTCCTCCCTAGTTTGATTTTTCATTTAAAAATTAAAGATTTTATGGCGTTTCCTCCCCTTTAGCAACTACATTTTCCTTTTAATCAAATAAATAAAACCAAAAAATAGTTTATGAAAAACACATAATAGATCAAGATAGCAGCTATGAATTTTCAAATCGAAGCTAAGACCAGCTTCAGAGATTAACCTAAAAATAGTTTAATAAATTCCTAATGGAGGTTATTTTTTTTATGATTGAGAGCTTATTTGGCAATAAAAGCGTTGCAAAAATCCTTATCTTCCTATTTGTTAATGGCAAATGTTATGGAACTCAATTACACCGCTTATTAAATACTTCTCTTACACCTATTCAAAAAGCATTACATCGACTAGAAAAAGGGGGAATAATCTTAAACTATCTTGAAGGCAAAACTAAAGTCTATCAATTTAATCCAGCGTATCCCTTTATCGAAGAGCTAGAACTTTTGCTAAAAAAAGTTTATACCCTACTCCCTAGCCATGAGAAAAAAGATTATTATGTTGCAAAAGATGATGAAAACTTGGGATTCTCGATTCCTAAAAATAGGAAGCAAATTTTACTAGCATTTTGGGAAAAATTAAATTCAACCACACGCCTTGTCTTGAATGCCAAAAATCGTTCAAAAGACAAGATAAACTGGAATAGGAAAGGAAAAGGGGAAGTTATTATTAACAAAGAGGGGCAAAATACTATTATTTTTAGAGAAAAAGGAACTTGGCAGGGAAAAGAGGGGGAGGAACTAAGCTTTAGTAATATTTTTCGCTGGACCCTTGATATAGAAATTGGAATGATTTGTTTAGAACACCTTAGATTAGGGATTGACCAACCTGTACTCCTCCTTCAACTAGTACCTTCAAGCTACCAAACGCTTTCATCGGCTGATTCTCACTTGTGTGGAGAAGATACTTATTTGGGGCAAATCTATTTTGACCAGACTAGCTTTCGCCTCAATTGGCGTGTCATCGGCCCAAAAAAAGATGAAGAGATTGTTTATTACTATTCTTGACCGAAATAGGCAAAAACTGATGAAAGAGCCCTAATTATTTATCAAAGAATCAAATCAATTTCTATAGGTCTAAGTTTGCAAAGGTCTATTCAAGCAGCCCTTTAGATTTTATGAATTGATATGCTTCATCAAAAAATCTATGAAACAACGAATAGCAGGCTTTTTGAAACGGCTTTCAGGATAACAGAGAAAGATACTTAGTTGGTCTTGAGTATATTGAGGCATAATGGGAATTAAAAGATTCTTATCAATAGCTTCCCTTACCATATACTCATGAATTTTTATAATTCCGAGCCCTTGCAAGCAAAGCTCTCGTAGACTCTCAGTATCGTTTGCAAAAAGTAAAGGCTCTATAGTTAAGACTTGTCCTCCATCAAGAATCATTTTATTTCTTTCATCTCGGCAGAGGTGGGTCATATATCTATGTTTTTGCAATTCTTCTAAGGTCTTGGGAGTACCATACTTTTTTAAGTATACAGGCGATGCACACAACACATACTTCGTCGAAAATAGTTTTTTCTGGATAGTTCCTAAGGGGGGAGGCAGGGATATTCCCAGCAACAGATCTACTTTCTCTGCTTGAAAATCGGGTATCCTTTCTGCTAGCTCCAAACTGACCTTAATTTCTGGATACAGCCTCATAAATTTGGCTAAATAAGGAATAATATAACAGTTTCCAAAATACCTATGACAAACAATATGTAGACCCCCTTTAATTTGGCTTGTATAAGCTAACATGGTCTCTTCTGCCAGCTCTACTTTGGCTAGAATATCCTTAGACTGCTCATAATAAATTTCACCAACTGCTGTTAGCTTAAAAGACTTTGTAGAACGTTGTATCAGTTCAACTTGCAACTCTTTTTCTAGTAATTTAATTTGCTTACTTACTGCTGCTGCTGAAACATTTAAGGCTTTAGCTGCTTTGATAAAGCTTTTTTTCTCTACAGTAGTAGTGAATGTATACATCCTTTCCAATTTGCTCATTATCTGCCATTGTTAACTTTAAGTTAATTAATTTTAACCAGTACCCTACTATTCATCAACTTTAGCTTTTAGTAAGATAGTATTTAACGAAAGAAATAATACAAAGCTAATAAATACTTCAAAAAAGGGATGTAAAAACAGAGCAATCTTTTTCCATTTTATCGCGAACCCTAATACTTAAGTAATGAATTTGCCTTTTACGGCAAAGTGCTAATAGGTAAAACGCGTAAAAATAACGATAAATTAAGGCTGATTTTTAACATCCCTTCTATGTAAAACCAGGATCTTTTGAAAAAATGACTAAAAAGCCCCCTTCAATTTTATTAATGCTTTTACTAGCATTCCCCCAGATCAGTGAAACTATTTACACTCCATCCTTACCCGATATAGCACGTGATCTCCATACATCTGCAACCTTAGTTGAATGGACGCTAAGCATCTACTTTGTAGGATTTGCCTTAGGGGTATTCTTCTGGGGGCTCTTTTGTGATAAAAAAGGACGGAGATTAAGCATCCTATACGGGCTTGTAACCTACTTTTTGGGATGCTTAGGATGTTTTCTATCCTCCTCAATTTATGAACTTTTGTGCTGGAGATTCATTCAAGCTTTTGGGGCCAGCACTGGTTCCGTAACGACTCAGACTATTTTAAGAGATCTTTTTCAAGGTAAAGAGCGGAGTAGATTTTTTTCTATGGCATCGGGAGTTTTGGCTTTTGCTCCTGCTATAGGGCCTCTTTTGGGGGGCGGACTAGACCTTTTATTTGGATGGCAATCTAATTTTCTCTTTTTGCTTACACTTAGCGTTGCTTTATTGAGCTGTGCATTCTGCTGGCTATACGAAACTAAAAAATCTCAAGCTAATGCTAATGACAAAGAACCTTCAATAGCTAAAACAGCAACAAAAATTCTCCTAGATCGCAAAATATGGAGTCATGCTCTTTTAATTGGAGGGTGTAATGGCATCCTGTTTGGATTTTATGCTGAAGCTCCTTTTATCTTTATTTCCGTATTTAAATTAAATTCGTTTGAATATGGATATCTGGGAATCTTAATTGCCTTAGCAAGTGTTATAGCTGCTAGAATTTCTTACAAAATGAATAGTCATAGATCACCGTATCAAATTATTAATACCGGTTGCTTAACCTGTTTGATTGGCTCTATTCTAGGAGTATTGACCAGTTTTTTCTTTTATGAAGCAGCTTTATTTTCTATCCCTTTTTTAGTGTATTGTTCCTCATTTTTTATCATATTTATTGGAATAGGGCTCATTATACCGAATACACTATCCCAAGCACTTGCTAACCACCAAGAATCGTTAGGGATAGCTGGAGCTACTTTTGGTCTTCTTTATTATATCTTAATAGCTATTTTCATTGGGTTACTTAGTGCTGTACATACTAATGACAGCCTTACATTGCTTCCTCTATATGCACTTCTCTTATCAATTTGGATGTTCTTTGATTTCAAAACGAGCACAAAAGTTTGTTTTAAATAAAAGTTGATAGATATATAAAATTCACTATACTTCATATATTTAATTATTATCGATTAACCTATACATTGTATTATGAATAATTAAAAAATATTTAAGTTGAAAATTTTCATAAGAAAATTTAAAATTAGCATGAATTTTAATATTGGTTAATATGAAATTAAGTAAATTTCTTCTTTTATCTTTCTATCTTTTTGAGTGTGGTTTAAATCTGCATACTGTAGAAGCTATGCCTACAAGTACTACCGCTTCAATTTCGCAACCTAAGAAAGTTATTTTAAAAACTAAAATTCCTACGGAAGCTCATATTAATTTTTTAAAAAATGACACGAGCGTAGAAATCAAAGTTGATACAAAAATTAACCAATTTGCAGAACAGACTTTAATTCCTTTTATAGCTGAAAGCAATAGTTCCTTTCGCATAGCTGTTGCTTCTGAGCACGGAGGATTAAAACAACAAGGATTTTTAGAATTAATTCCCTATAACTTAACACTACTAATTGATGGTTACCAGACTAAAGATATCGCTGCTGAAGAGTGTAATCATAATTTTTTAGAAATTGGTTCTTTTCAAGAGAAAAAGGTCTACAAGATAGAAAGTAACCTTCTCATAAAATTCAAAAACACTGTACATCCCCTTGATTATGTTGCTGGTGTTTATCAAGATACTATTACGATCACAGTAGAGGCTTATGAATAATTAAGAAGCAAAACCTATCTAAAAACATTAAATAAGTGGTTTTTGCTATCTACTTTGCAGAGATTTATTAAGCTGCATACTGCATAGCAAAGGTTTTGAAAAAGCTTTCTATAAGAAAAGAACAAATCTAGAAAAAGATCTGCAAGAAGACATTCTGAAACTAATAAAAAATAAGCCTTACATAAAAAGTAAAGCTTATTAGATTTTAGCCTCTGCTGAACAGATTAAAACCTTTTACAGATTCTGTGGCAGATATCAAAAAAACTTTGCATCAATTTTTGCATTTCTTTGAAAAGTTTTTGTGTCTTTTTAATTTCAATTTGGGTGCTTTTTAAGAGCTTTTCTAGACGATTTTTTACCTTTAAATTGATCTGAGGCTTATGCAAATTATAGAAGCAATCTTTGACAACATTTTTTAAACGGTCCATTTTTTTTGCTTCAGACAAAGCTACTTGATAACATTGAGTAGCTTCACAACGGCTCACTACGCAATCTGAACTATTATTAATTAAATTCATTATTTTCACCTTTTAATAAAAAAATTAATTTATAATAATAATTATATTAAAAAAAATAATAAAACACAAATAAAAAAAAGAGGCAAAATGCCATAGCAAATTGCCCCTTTGTAAACTAAGAAAACTAATTAAATCTAGTAATCCATCCCGCCGCCCATAGGCATTGAAGCTGCACCCTTCTCATCTGGAATGTCAGCAATAACTGCTTCTGTAGTCAATAACATACCAGCAACTGACGCTGCATTTTCTAGTGCTGTGCGCGTTACTTTAGTTGGATCTACGATTCCAGCCTCGAACATGTCAACATACTCATCATTCAGCGCATTGTAGCCCATATTTGTAGATTTAGAAAGAACATTTTGTAAAATAATAGCACCTTCCTGACCCGCGTTTTCTACAATGCAAATCAAGGGAGCTGAAATAGCACGAGCTATAATTTGTGCTCCAACTTTTTGATCCCCTTCTAAAGAGGTAGCTAATTGCCCAACAGCTGCAATTGCTCGTACAAGAGCAGTTCCTCCGCCAGGTAAAATCCCCTCTTCTACAGCGGCTTTAGTCGCATGTGTTGCATCGTCGATACGATCTTTTTTCTCTTTCATTTCCACTTCAGTGGCAGCACCAACACGTAGAACAGCAACTCCACCTGCTAGCTTAGCTAGGCGTTCTTGAAGCTTTTCACGATCATAATCTGAAGTAGCTTCTGTTATTTGCGTACGTAATTGCCCAATACGATCTTGAACAAGTTTTTTATCCCCTGCACCTTCAATAATCGTTGTATCTTCTTTGCGTACAACTATTTTTTTAGCCCGACCAAGCATAGTTATATTTGTACTTTCTAACTTCATGCCGAGCTCTTCTGAAATCAGCTGGCCTCCGGTAAGAATAGCAATATCTTGCAAGATAGCCTTACGACGATCTCCAAAACCTGGAGCTTTTACAGCACAAATCTTCAAGCCTACCCGTAGTTTATTAACGACTAGCGTAGCCAAAGCTTCACCATCAACGTCTTCCGCAATAATTAGTAAAGGCTTTCCTGTTTCTGCAACAGCTTGTAATAAAGGAAGAATCTCTTTAATTGCAGATACTTTCTTTTCGCAAATCAAAATGTATGCATCTTCTAATACAGCTTCTTGTGTCTCTGCATTAGTTGTAAAATAAACAGAAAGGTAGCCACGGTCAAAATTCATTCCTTTAACTACATCGAGTGTAGTTTCCATCCCTTTAGCTTCTTCTACAGTAATTGTCCCATCTTTACCAACTTGTTCCATAGCTTTTGCTATTAGCTGTCCAATTTCAGCATCGTTATTAGCAGAAATTGTTGCAACTTGAGCTACTTCTTTATGATCTTTTACAGGGCGACTGAGCTTCTTAATTTCACTAACAACAGTGTGTACGGCTTTATCAATCCCTCGCTTAAGATCCATTGGATTAGCGCCTGCAGCTACATTCTTAAGCCCTTCTTTGTAAATAGCACGCGCAAGAATAGTGGCTGTTGTTGTTCCATCACCAGCTTTATCTGCTGTTTTGCTGGCAACTTCCCTAACCATTTGAGCTCCCATATTTTCATGCTTATCTTCTAGCTCAATATCTTTCGCTACTGTAACTCCGTCTTTGGTTACATGAGGAGCACCAAAAGAACGATCTAAGATAACGTGACGCCCTTTAGGACCTAAAGTCACTCCTACCGCATCTGCGAGAGTCTCCACCCCTTTTAAAATCTTTTGACGAGCTTCGCCTCTATACTTAATATTTTTAGCAACCATATAGATAAATCTCCTTAAATTTATATGCTAGTATGTAGTGAAATATTTATTGAACAATCGCGATAATATCTTCGGAACGGACAATCACATAGTCTTGATCATCTAAAGTCACTTCTTGACCTGAGTACTTATCCATTAAAATTACATCACCAACTTTAACAGGCATCTCTACCTTTTGCCCATTCTTGTCTAGTTTGCCTGTACCAACAGCGATTATGCGTGCTGTTTCTTGCTTTTTCTTTGCTGTATCAGGAAGAATAATCCCCCCTTTTACAGTTTCTTCTGCTTCGAGTCTTTGGGCTAACACACGATTCCCTAAAGGTTGTAAACGTGTTTTCTGGTTTGAATGTGTCTGTGCCATAATGTCTCCTTACTTTTTATGATAAACTCAATTTATTGGTTTTTTACATAACGCAATATGAAATGCAGGACTAGGCCCCCTGGAACTACCTTTTTGAAGGAAATTTACTAGATTTCCTGCATAACTTTTCAATCGATTATTCTGAAAAGTCTCAGCAAAAAAACGTTTTGCAAAGGACCTGCTCAGATAGAATAAGCTGTTTGCAATTTTTAGTAGACATCATCGTATTCAATGGAGGATTTTTTTTCAACGGCAACTTAGCAAACAATCATTTTAACTGCTAAATAAGAATCAACCATCTGAATTACAATAGAATACATTAAATTTAAATTACTTTCTAAATCAAGCTTGCACAGAAAAAAGAAAATTTGTATTATTACGGCATGTTTAACGAAACGAAAGGGCGTATAGCTCAGTTGGTAGAGCTCCTGTCTTACACACAGGTGGTCATAGGTTCGAGTCCTGTTGCGCCCATCCTATCGTTTGCGGGAGTAGTTCAATTGGTTAGAGCACCGGCCTGTCACGCCGGAAGTTGCGGGTTCAAATCCCGTCTCCCGCGTTCTTACCCACCCCACCTTTAGATATTTTTACCTACCTCAGATACAGCAGCTACTATTTAAGGAGAGATAATGAAGACGACTCCATCATCGCACAGTCACTCCCTGTCGCACACCCTATCTAATCTTCTACATATCGCCTTAGGTACATTCTTAGTTGCTATAGCTATCGAAATCTTTTTTCGCCCCAATGCTTTAATTGATGGTGGTATACTTGGATTAGCCATGATCGTTGATTCTTTAGTTCAAGGTAACATCTTGCCTGGAGTATTCATAGCATTCAACGCCCCCTTTTTGTATTTAGCATATAAGCATTTAGGTAAGGGCTTTGTAATTAATATGGTTTTTGCCCTTCTATTTTTTGCAGGTTTTTCTAAATTTCTTAATGAACGTTTTCCATTCTACGGAGAGATGCTAGAGGTCGTCGTCGGTGGCGGCATCGTCATGGGAATAGGAATAGGGCTTATTATTCGTACAGGAGCCTGTTTAGACGGAACTGAAATCTTAGCTATTATTGTTAGCAAAAAGAAGGGTTTTACTGTAGGACAAGTTATTCTATTCATTAACATCTTTATCTTTGCATTATTTGGTTATGTTTCCAATAACTGGCATGTAGCTCTTAACTCTTTTATGACCTATATTGTTGCTATGAAAATGATCGATATGATCATTGTTGGCTTTGACGAGACGAAATCTGTAATGATTATATCTCTACTGCCCAACAAAATAGCTCAAGCAATCATGAAAGAGTTAGGAATAGGATTGACAGTTATGTATGGACGCGGAGGATTTTCAGGTGAAGCTCGTGAAATTTTATATGTTATTATTCAGCGTTTACAATTAGCCGATTTGAAAGAAATTATTCATCGTGAAGACCCTAATGCTTTTATAGCGATAGAAAATTTAAACGAAGTTGTAAATGGACAAAAGACGAATCCTGTAACAACTTACACTCCTAATACAAAATCTTAGGAGTATAATTTTTTTTGTTAAAATAGCTCTTTTATTATGAAACTAAAATCTCCCCTTATTCCTCAGTCGCTACAAAGAGTTGGTTCCTACGAAATTTTAGAGAAAAAAGGTCAAGATTACAGTGGATGCTATTATACAGCCAAGGACTCTTCTACTGATTTAGAGCGTAAGATACATATAATATCACCTGACTTAGTTAATAATGACAGTGGTTTGCTTCTTCGATTTTCCCTATTAAAAAACTTGTTATCTACACTTACTCATCCTTACATTGTTAAAATTTTAGAATTGAATGAGTGGGAAGGGTATTACTACATAGTCAAAGAAAGCCATGAAGATTCGAATGACCCATATATTTCTTTGGAAAATTATTTCAAGACTTTCAAACACGCTACAACTAGCCAACTAGAGCTTATATTCTCGCAACTTGCTGAAGCTTTAAGTTATTTAGAAAATCTTGATATAGCCTATATGAATCAAGGTTTTAACTTTGATCGACTCAAGCTTAATCAAATTCTTATAAAAGATAACAAAAGTTCAACGCATTTTAACTCAAACAGATCTATCAAATTAGATTGCTTTTTTGAAACTTTCTTGTTTTGGGGAGAAAATTCGAATGCCGCCTTGCAGCAACAAATTAGTAGGACAATTTATGAAAATTGCGGTAATGAAACCAATTTTTTCTATGAAGAATTTTTAACATCTTATAAAACTCGTCAGGGATTGCCGTCAGATCCTGTAACAACACAGTATGCTTATGGGGCCTTATGCTATTACTTAGCTACCGGTTTTATTCCCAAAGGGCAATATTATAAACCCTCGAGCTTAAGGCGAGATTTAAATACACTTTGGGATGAGATTATTTTTAATTGCCTCAATGCGATTTATAAAAAAACATATTCTGGACTAACTGACGTCGTACATATTATAAGACCTGTAGTGCAAAATAGACAGAATTTTGCTATTAACGCTTTCGATAAACGGCAACTTCCTAAACTAGATATTCCTAAAGGAATGACTCTTGTTTCATGCGAAGATAAAGTAGAGCTTGGGGCTAATGATGGTCCTTTAGAGGAGCAACCTCGATTCAAAGCACGAGTGGCTCCATTTTTTATAGATATCTATCCTATAACCTGTAAACAATTTAAAGAGTTTTTACCTACTTACCAACCAAGCACTTATTCTTCTGGTGAAGATCATCCAGCAACCTTAATTACTTGGCATATGGCTAAAACTTACTGTGTATGGCGCAGCCAAAAAGAAGGGCTTCCTCCTGATTCTTATCGTCTACCTACTGAGTATGAGTGGGAAGCTGCCGTAAGGGGCTCTTCTGGCGAACAATTCCCTTGGGGAAACCAGATGGTCTCACAAAAAGTTCATTGTGGACAAGCACAGACTAAAGGCTCTGCTCCTGTAGATAGTTATCCAGCTGGAAGATTTGGAATATATGGTATGCTGGGTAATATATGGGAATGGACTGAGTCTCTATTTCAATCTCACCCTTTCTCAAATTATAGTAATAAAAGCTATGGCAATAACTTTTATACAGTTAAAGGTGGGTGTTGGTTTACCCCTGTAGAGCAATGTCGAGCCAGCCTTAGGGCAGGCTACCCTGTCCATGAAAGAAAAGGGCACATAGGATTTCGCTGCGTTAGAGAATTACCCGCGACCCTACTCTCTTAAAATTGGCGATAACGTCAAATATATGCAATACACTATAAATTTCATGACTTTAAATGCTCAAAAAGACTAATTTTATACTTTAACTACTACAAACAGATTTGGACTTATGCAAGAGCAACGTATTATTGTAGGAATTTCAGGTGGGTCTGGAGCCGTTTTAGCACATCGAATGGTAGGCATCCTCATCGAAAAAGGCTACCATGTTGACCTAGTTATTTCACAAGCAGGATTCTGCACAATAGCCCAGGAGCTTGGCCCCTCTTATAATTCGTTACAAAAATTTATGTTGTCATTTGAGGCCCATTTGCAATCTTATATTACACCCCACCGCATAAATGATATGGGGGCTACCATTGCTAGTGGTTCTTATCATACATTAGGGATGGTGGTTGTACCTTGTAGTATGGCAAGCTTAGCTGCTATTTCAATGGGACTTTCAGATAACTTACTACGTCGTGCTGCGGATGTAACCTTGAAAGAGAAGAGAAAGTTGATCATTGTCCCCAGAGAATCCCCTCTTAGTGAAATTCATTTAGAAAATATGCTGCGACTAGCAAAATTTGGCGCAACCATAGTTCCTCCTATGCCTGCGTGGTATAGTCAGCCTAAATCTCTGGAGGAAGTTGAAATAGCGATTGTAGGCCGTATACTTGACAGCCTTAACATCTACCTTGATATTTACCCACGTTGGCAAGGTCTAATAAAGTACAATCAATAGTCCCCTTTTGTAAAGACCTTTCTTAGAAATTTATCACAGTAACTGATATAAATTGACGCAATAGGCCTAATAAACAAAATTTCTAATCTAACTTTAATTTGAATTTATGACTCTACATTCTTTCTCTACAGATCAACGAAAGGTTATCTTAAAACCTTCTAAAGAAAAAGCTATCTTACAGAAACACCATTGGATCTTTTCTGGCGCTATAGCCAAACTACCTTCTTTTACAGAAGGAGAGATTCTACCTGTTTATAGTGCGGATCAAAAACTATTAGGGTATGCCTATTTTAGTCAGAAAGGCTCGATCCGTGGTCGCATGATTAGCTTCGGCAATATTCTACCTGAGGAAGGACTATTGCAAGCACTAAACAACGCCTTGGTCATGAGGCAAATATTATTTAGTGACAAAAATACTACAGGATATCGCCTTGTGAATGGCGAAGGGGATGCTCTACCAGGCCTTGTTATTGATCAGTATGGGGATTGGTTAGTAATCCAAATTTCTACTGTAGGAATGGACCGTTTACGCGAATTTCTTATCGACTATTTGCGTAATAAAAACCGTTGGAAAGGAATTTATGAAAAATCAAAAAATCCCGCACGTAGAGAGGAAGGGTTACCTGATAAAGAAGGTTGGCTTTGGGGCGAAGCTTTAGAGCAAATTCCATTTCTGGAGAATGGTTTGGAATTTGTAGCGACTCCAGCTACTGGGCAAAAGACAGGTTTTTTCTTAGATCAACGAGATATGAGAGGGTGGATTAAAGAATTAGCTAGAGATAAACGCATTTTAAACTGCTTTGCTTATAGCGGGGGGTTCTCATTAGCTGCCTTATCTGGAGGAGCTAAGCATGTAACCTCAGTTGACATTTCTCAAAACGCTCTTGAATTAGCTAAACAACATACGAACATAAATCATTTTACCTTAAATACGCACGATTTAAAAGTAGCGGATGTCTTCCAATTTCTTAGAGAACAACCCTTAGAGTATGAGTTAGTGATTTTAGATCCTCCTGCATTTACTAAGAAAAAGCAAGATATTATAGCTGCTTGTCGCGGTTACAAAGAGATTAATCGCCTAGCATTTGAGAAGATGCCTAGTCAAAGCTTCTTGTTGACCTGTTCTTGCTCTTATTATATAGATCCTCAGCTTTTCCAAACGGTGATTTTCCAAGCAGCTCATGATGCAGGACGCTCGGTCAGTATCATTGGGCGCCATCGTTACGCTGCAGATCATCCTATTAATATCTTCCATCCAGAGTCAGATTATTTAAAAAGTTTATTGTTGTTCCTGCACTAAACAAGTAAACCAAAGTCAACCAAACAGATAACAGTAAGATTTGTTAGCACCCTTTTAAGTAGATCTCTTTCAAAACCTGTTTTACAGAGATCTATCGAATTACTGAAAGAGAAGATTCGAAAGGGGCTCAATCTTAAACTAGAAGATCGACAAAAAAGTAGTGGGAAAATAGAATTCATAATTTGCGAAATTTGGTTCATGAGTAGTATTTTTAACTACTTTTATGGCTTTGTTTTTTTACATAGCTTTATAAACTGCTAGATTTGTATACTCAGAAAAACACTTAAATAAGCAATTTTTTTAACAGTTTCTAACTGTAAAAAATAGAGGGTATAAGATTTAACTGCTAGTCCCGTAAATACCAGATAGATCGATTTTTTAGCGCATAGGAGAAATACATGAAATTGCCATTACTATCGACACGGCTCTTTTTTTTAGCTTTAAGCATGTTATTCATGATCACTTATACAACGAATTTTGGCTTTAGCTCTAATTCGTCCCAGCTATTGACAGGAGTAGCTTACGGAGGATTATTCTCCCTTATTTTGCTAGGATTAGAAGCTATATTTTATCGCGTAGCCATTCGTTCATTCAATACTCTTACGTTAGGACTAATATTTGGGTATGTTATGGGATTAGCGCTATCAAGTATATTTGAGCAAATTGTACTTGTTACTTCTCCTCATCTCGCAAGCACCTACACTTTTCATTTATTTCATATTGGTATTATTCTAAGCAGTGCTTACTTAGGAGCCATTATTACTCTGAAAACAGCTGAAGAAGTTTATTTAAGCATCCCTTTTGTACGCTTGAAGCCAGTTACTCAGCGTAAAAAAGATATTATACTCGATGCATCTGCACTTGCGGATCCTCGTATTATAGATTTTGCTAATTCAGGATTGGTAGATAACCATTTAATTCTTCCTCGTTTTGTAATGGAAGCACTTTACAAACAAGTAGATACTGAAGAGGAAACTTCAAAAAGTAAAGCCCGCCGTAGCTTAGAAGTCGTAAAAAAACTAGAATCATTGCATTATCTTCATATTCGCTTTCATGACACTGACTTCCCTGAAGTTAAACAAGTTCATGAAAAGATTGTTAAATTAGCTCGCTTATTGGACGCAAATATTTTAACTGCAGATATGACATCTTTGGAGACAGCTACTTTAGAAGATATTAGAGTCATTAATCTGCATAGCCTATCAAATGCTCTCAAACCTCTCATGCATTCTAATGAGCATCTCATGATTAAAATTCAACGCTATGGGAAAGAGGCTCGACAAGGTGTCGGATACCTTGAAGATGGCACTATGGTCGTTGTAAACGGTGGTGGAGAGTTTATAGGTAAAACAATTAAAGCTCGTGTATTATCTGTAAAGCATACATCTTCTGGACGTATCATTTTCTGCAATGCTAATGAAGACTTTTATGGTTCTTCACTTGGAATTGACGATTCCTCTTATACCAGTGGAGGATCGATGTTAGATGGTCGAGACCATGACGACTATACAGCACTTGCAGAGACTGCTTTGTCTGTAGGTTCTGAAAATAAAGAAGAAGAATATGCTAAAAATCTGTAAATAAACTGATATATCATTAAAAGTATGATCAAGGGTATTGGCAATGATATTGTCGAAATAGAACGGATAGCTAATGCTTTACAATCGCAAAAACAACATTTTTTAGATAAGATTTTTACTTTTGATGAGCAAGCTTACTGTTTGCGTTACCGAGATCCAACACCTCAGCTAGCAGGTAGATTCTGTGCTAAAGAGGCTATATCAAAAGCCTTAGGGGTCGGTATTTGTTCACAACTCGATTGGCTTGACCTTTCTATTATCAATGATGATAAGGGCAAGCCCCACGTTATAGTATCTCCTAAAGCCCAAGCTATATTTAATTCGCCTAACATTCTATTATCAATAAGTCATTGTCGAAATTATGCTACAGCTATGGCTATTTGGTTATCTGATTAGTTAGCAGGCCCTTTATACTCCAGTAACACTACTGTAATATCGTCAGATTGGGGCGCGTCACCCCTAAAAAGTTTGATCTCGTCTACTAATTTTTTTACAAAATCTTTCAGAGGGTCTGCATAAAGCTTTTTTAAGCTAGCGTCTAAACGCTCGTATGAATACAACTCCCCTTCTATATTAAGAGCCTCATTAACCCCGTCTGTATAAAGGAATAGACGATCGCCTGGAATTAGCAAAGTTTCATGAACAGGGTATTCTATATCATCGACCACACCCAACGCTGGAGATGGAGGGGTTGCAATCATTTCTAAAGAACCATTTTTGTGTAAGATATACGGTGGATTATGCCCAGCAATACTATACTGTAAATACCCTGTTGGTAAGTGTAAGATACCTAGGAAAAAGGTTACAAACATGCAAGATGCATTATTATAGTTGAGCTCCTTATTTACCAAAGCAAGAATTTGACCTGATGTCATCCCCTTTTCACTTTTAGCTTTGGTGAAGATCTTTGTAACAGCCATAAGCAAAGCTGCGGGGACCCCTTTATCTGAAACATCCCCTATTGAAACAAGAAGGTGGTCATGATCTATAAAATAAAAATCATAGAGATCTCCCCCCATTTCTTTAGCAGGTTGCAAAAAAGCATAGATATCAAATTCTTTACGATCAGGAAAAGCTGGAAAATACTGGGGAACTAGGCTTAATTGTATATTGCATGCAACACTCAACTCATCCCGAATGTTTTCTTTAGTCGTTGTAGCTTGCTCAATACCAGAAAGGTAATGATGCAACTCCCCTTGCATCCAATCAAAAGAGGAGGCTAGGGACTCTATTTCATCTTCTTTAGAAATTTGAGGCGTATGACTCCCCGAATGGATAGCCCCACCATGATCAAACCTTTCTAAAATTAACTTTTCAGCTGAAAAAACAAGTTGTTGAATTGAATAAGATACTTTTCTGATGAGACGATCATTGACCCAAACACCCAACATGCAGATAATTGTTCCTAAGATCAATACTATTGCAAGTTGCGGGCTTAAAATACTGGCAGGCGGAATAAATTCTTTTTCAGCTATGATTAAATAAGGATTATTTTGCGCATTCTTTGCTGGCAGATAAATTACCCTAAAATACTTATCTCCATTTAATATAAATTCATACTGGATGTTACCTGTTGCCCATGCAGTATCTAGAGCATTACTTTTTCTTTCAAATGCACTCAGATAAGGAGTTAATTGCTGGTTTTGCTGATTAAGATCATCTAGCAAGATAGCATTCGTGGTTAAGCGAAAATCGCCTTGAACATTGATGACAGATCCTAACCGGTAAACTCCTACCCTTTGAATATAATTATATAATTGATCATAGCAAGCAGCTTGCTTATTTTTAGAAGGTTCGGTAATTCCAATTTTTTGAAACTCTTCATCTAAATAGTTTTTTACGAAACAAGCTGCTATAAGTAACGTGTCATCTGTAAGTTTTAATGAAATTTGTTGCTTGACTTTCACTGAAGAGGTTGTAAATACCCCTACTAACGCTATAGCTATTAATATAATAGATATAGCGCTTTTCGTTCGGATAGAAAGTCGGAATAAAGTTTCCATCATCACTCCTTATCATGACTACTAGGCCTAATTAACACTCTATTGTATAGCATGTAATAACAAGCCTGCTAAAATAGGTCTATTATTTTTATGCCCGTAAGCAATTGCCCGCAATAAAGTTTCAATCCCCTCTTCATTTTGTTGATCAGCAAGAGCTTCAAACGTTTCTATTAAAAGCCGTGAACCTTCTTCAGGTGTAATTTCTGTGGAAGTATACGATTTTTCATCTTTGGAAGTAATTATAGGTCTAAAACGCACCAATCTTTCTGATTGTTGTTGCTTAACCCATTCTAATAGCAGATTTCTATGCTCTTTAATTTCATTCAAGCAAAATAACGCTAATAGACAATACTGTCTAATGAAAGGCGCCCCAATTTTGTGTTGGTAGTGTCGCAGTAAATTAATGGAAGAGGTAGAATTTAAGCTTTCTATTGTATCTATCAAAGTAGGGATGAGGTCATTTTGATGCTTCTCAAACAATGCAACACAGATTTTTGTAAAACTATCTTCTGGTAGGTGAGCACTTGTTTGAAGAATAGCTTCCCTCATTTTGAGCGAAGCCTCCGCTAATGCTGGATTTTTTTTCAGATTGATTTGCGCTGAAGGGACCTCTTTCCAAGCTGTTAATCCTTTTCCTAAGGAGTACTGCGCTTTGAATGCTAAATCGCGCTCATCTTTAAGTAAAATGTCATTTAGTAAGACATTTAAACATGAAGGATCACGCTGCTCTAATAGAGCCATTGCTGCATTTACTCGAACAGAAAGCTTTGCATTTTCTAGAAATATCTTTAATACCTCTCCTGTTCCCTCTATTTTACCTAGTAAGAAGATAGCAAATAGGTTTTCTGACTTAATAGCTTCTTCTTCAAGGCTTCCTTTTTGAGAATATTGCCCTAATTGATACAAAGCATAGCGGGCTGCTAACCTTACAGTCAATTCAGACGACATCGTTAACGATTCAAGTATAGGAACAGCTTTTTTATCTTTAAATTTTGCAAGAGTAAGTGCACTTGCTTCTTGGTGAGCAATTGAAAAATTTTGCGCTGCTCTTATCACATCTTCCACTAACTCATCATGTTGATAATCCCCAGCTGCAATAATGCTCTCCAATACAATTTCACTATTAGGTTCATTCAGAAATTGTCGCAAAACTTGGATAGCCTCGGGGGACCCTTCTAAAGCAAATAAAGCAGGCAGAAAACTGCGTTCTATTCCTTCTAATTTATAGCTCAAAGCATTCAATTGCCCTAAAGCATAAGGTGATTTTTTATATGCTAGCTGATAAATCGCTTCAAAAACAGTGCTTAAATAGACTGAGGATGCTGCTTGGTTGAGTAGTTGTTCTGCCCTGTCATCATCTATCTGCCCTAGTGCATCTACAGCTACCAATTGTATAATAGGATGATAAGAGGATAAAGCTTTTGATAATAAGGGCAGCAATTCTGTATTTTTAACCAGACTAGCACCGTATAACAGTGATAATTGTTGTTCCAATTTTTGCTGCTTAAGGTCCACTTTGAACTCCGCAAGAGCTAGCTCTTGCAACAAAGGCAGATGCAACTCCCCTGTTCTTTTTTTATAATCTAAATAAATTTCGATAGCCCGGGTTGCCTCTTTGGATTGGATGAGGTACAATATCTGTTTTTCTATATTATTTTTCTCGATCTCTTGCTCTGACAAATTACTTCCTAACTCTGGAAGTGTATTTGATTCAATTTGTGCACGAATCTCCTTAGGAGAAACTAAAGACAAAGGAGCTTTTGAATGACATCCAACCAGTCCTAGATGCACTACTAGCAATAATATAGAGTGCTTTATTTTTTGAGTGTATAGTCCCATAAATCGATATTAAGCTTAGATAATAATTGTTGTAAGGTTGAAGGTGGCAGCCCTAAAACATTGTAAAAGCACCCCTCAATTTGTTTTACTATCAAAGCGCCGGGGCCTTGTATAGTATATCCTCCAGCCTTATCTTCGAAAGTAACTAGATTATGATAAGCCTGAATTTTTTCTACCGACAATGGGTGAAATAGTAAGCGAGTTTCTTCAACCTCTGTGATTGAAGTCCCTTCTAAATTTACGGTAACACTCGTATATACACTATGCCATCGCCCTTGTAATGCTAATAAATATTCTAAAGCTTCCTGTGAGGTATGAGGCTTATTATAAACTTTACCCTCGCAATAAACAATAGTATCTGCTGTTATGAGCAGGGCATTAGATTTTTCCTTTACAAGAGAAGCAGACTTACCTCGTGATAACTGGTTAACATACTTTATAGGGTCTCCCTCAAAGATAATTTTTTCCTCATCAAAAGGGGGCGTTGACTGCTTAAAAAGAATATTTAAATAGTTTAATATATCTTTTCTGCGTGGTGACTGTGAGCCTAAAATAACATCAAACACTACGACACCTATACTAAAAATATTTGTGGTAATAAGTATGCCTTAAATTGCTCGGGCTCTAAACTTTCACAATAATCAGATAACTGAATTTGCAACTTCTTTAACTTAGCCTCTGTCTCTCTGAGCGAGACTTTGGGAGCGTCGAGTAAAAATCCTACATACTCTTTTTCTTTATATCTAATTTCTTTTATAGAATCTTTGTCATTTGCAGGAAAAAGTTTATCTTGTTTCCAATTTTGACTAAGTGATAGTTGCAATTTTAATTCCGATGTCAATAAACATCCTACAAATAATTGCACTTTTATTCCTGCAGTCATATTTCCTATATCCATTTTGATTGATTCGTTCTAACAGGGCTTTTTACAATAGCCTTTTATAAGCTCTAATAATGAGTATTTTCCCCCTTTTCTCATATTCTCGACTTGCTAACAACTCAATTTATAAACAACTAAGATCTAGAAAATAATTAAAAAGGCTAGCCCTTTATAGTAGAAGAAGCCTTTTAGTTACACATCATGCCTTATACGACAGGATCACAATATTCTCAATATGAGGAGTTTGAGGAAATTGATCAACAGGCTGAATGAACTCAATCTGATACCCTGCTTGCAGAAGATATTTTACATTTTCTGCTTGCGTTGTGGGATTACAGGATAAATAAACTATTTTTTCAGCCATAAGCATAGTAAGATGTTGTAAAGCTTGAGGACTTAACCCTGCTCTAGGAGGATCGACTAATACCACATCTGGTTTAGGAATATTTCCCTGCATTTTCCATGTCCTAAGAACTTCACCGACATCTCCAACAGTCAGTTGAATCCGATCTCCTAGCCCATTTGTTTGAATATTTTTATTGCCGTCAGCAACTGCATGAGCATTCAACTCTACTCCATAAACATGCTTCCCATAACTAGACGCAAATAAACCAAAAGTAGCTGTTCCACAATATAGATCATATACAGTATTGTCAGGCTTAATTTGTGCTTTTTCTAAAGCTAACGTATAAAGCTTTTCTGCTTGTAACGTATTTGGCTGGAAAAAAGCTGATGGACTAATTGAAAAAGTAAGATTTTGAATAGAACCATCCCCTTTTTTAGAATAAAGGGTTTCCCGAATTTCAGCCGGACCAGCTAAATGTTGATAATCCCATCGAGTAGGTTGTCCCCTTTGTGCGATATGTAAGCAAAAATAGATGCTAACATGACTAAAGGCTTGACCAAAGAAACTTCTAAGAGCTTCGACGAATCGTTCCTTATGCTCAGCTGTAACTTCCACTCCGCCTTGATTGGTGGCTGTCAAAATTAACATTTTATCTCCTGTACGGATCCCCTGACGTACGGTTAAAGTTTTTAAAGCCCCTATATTGCGTGTGACAGAGTAAGCTTTTAAACCGCTTTCTGCCCACCAGCCTCTCACTACATCTAAAACTTCAGCCATCCAAGGTTGTGAAATCGGACACATTGTTAAATTGCCAACTCTTTGCTTTCTTCCCAGTTCAATAAGTCCAAGTACAGGAGTCTCTTCCACACCAACATGATTGAATGAGAACTCCATTTTATTGCGGTAGTGCCACGGGGATTCACAAGGAGCGATAGTATGAAAAACTTGATTAAGTTGTTCTGATGGTAACAAAGGTTGAAATAAAGCATAGACCCCTTGTTGTTTATAACGTAATTGTCCCTCATAAGACATATGTTGCCAGCGGCATCCTCCACAAACCCCAAAATGTTTGCACTCTGGTTTTGTTCTGTAGGGGGAAGCTCGGTGCATTTGGTTGATTTCAGCCCAATAATCTTTTTTATGAATATGGTGCAACTCGATATCTATAATCTCACCAGGAATAGATTCTGGAATCACTACTTTCGAAGGCTTCTGTTTATTTGGCAGCTCCAAAGAGGTAACTCCTAGTCCCCCTTCCTCAAATCCCTTTACTTCAACTTGTGCTTTGTATCCTATATGCTTCATACCTATCTCAAATTAGTGCTTTTTTCTGTTAAAAAGTAATGGTAATAAGATAAAACAACCGCGACAACAAGCAAAGCTTTTTTTGAAAAATTTAGGAGTTATGCGCTTAATAGCATAGGGCTAAAAAGACCAGCTTGACAGAGAGCCCATAGGATTCTATAGTAGACCAGATGAAGAACATAGATTTGAAAAATATTAAATTAAGAAAATTTTTCATCAGACCGCTTGTATACCTCTTTATCGGGTATTCTTATAAACCCCTGAAAAACGGGTTTGGCAAAAGGTCTATTGCGTCTTTTTACATACTGTAGGCAAACTTAAATTATGAGGTATTTAAAGATGTCTTCTTTTTCAACACCAAGCGTAACAAATAGTTGCTATTCTTTCCCAAAAAAGCCGATGAGTTTAGAGGAAAATCTTGTTAGCTGTGCTGAGCCATCTAAAAAACAGCTTAGTGGGCTAGAAGGCTTACCTGGTGAACTACTTATCTAAATATTCAAAGATTTGGATTTAAAAGACCATAAGGCCCTTGATCTAACATCGAGGCAAATTGCTCAATACTCTTTCTATAGACAAGTCCCCATTATAGTAACTATTTTGCAAGAAGGAGCTACTCCGTCCAAACTAACTTTACCCTATTTGAAATTAATAAAAGATGGTTTAGATTACAACTTGGAGCTAAAAGCAAACCGAAGCTTAAAGGATTTTATACTCTTAAACCATCAAAAGCCTCACCTTTTGAAAAAACAATCTACAGCTTTAATGTGCAGATTTCTAGAGTTAAATCATAGACGGCCTCTTACAACAGAACATCCTACAACTAACCAACCCACAAAGTTTGCTGAACATATATCTCAAAAGGAGATCTTTGAGCTACCATATAAAAATCTGTTTCCTCCTAAGGACTTAGCTGAATTAACCGTTATAGAAAATTGGCCTCAAATTATTAGAAATAAGACCTGCCTTAGTAGCGAGCAAATAGTCAGTTTTTTAGATATATCAGAAAGTAGTCACTATATTAGACTATACAACTCAGAAGACCAAATGGTCTGGATACCTCTATTTACTTATCTAATGACACAACCCGTATTATTACAAGTCCGCAGCCTTGTATTAAATTTTCTCAGAGTTTTCGATAAGATCCTTTTAAGAAATTATTCTCCAGAAGCTATGGGAAATATTTTTGATAGATTGCAACGTGAATATTTGGAACAATTTTTATTATCAGCTATAAATACTTTTGAAGGTGATCAAATTGTTCAGAGTGCCATTGATAATGTTGTAAAGCATTTTGATTTTCTAACAAATCATCCTCCCTTTTCCGACCGGCCATGTTCATTAAGAACAGGACTAAATACTGTTTTAGCCGCCGTACAACTGAATGGGCAAGCTTTAGAATATACCAATAATAACCTTAATAATAGTAGAGAAGTTGTATTGGCTGCTGTTAAAGCTTATGGAAAGGCATAATAATTTTCTTTTCAAAAGTCGTAAAATGTCTTCAGACTATATTTATCTTTGCTACATAAGATTGATAATAGCCTTTGAACGATCTTAAAGATTAACCTAAGAATAAACCTTTGTAAGATACTCTTTACAAAGGTTTATTAGGGCAACTCCCCTTCCTTCTCTATACTTGCTATCCCTCTTTTGACTTATTGTTTAAAGGGACAGTATCCATTTTAATAGAATGGAATCATTTCCAACAAAAACTCGCTTTAAATTAGATGAAAATTCTAAAAAACATCACCTCTTTTTGAAGCAAACAGCTCTTTCGATATGCTCCCTATATGGTCTACTTAACTAGTCAATAATAAATTTACCTCGAAGTTCTAACCTTCTGCTATTTATTAGCTGCCAAAGAGATTTATTGTTAAAAAAAGATCGTACCTTTATATAAGGCTTCAAATAAAGTAAGAAATTATTAGCTGATTAAAAGGTCCTCTTCTAAAGAAATACATCGCTGCATCTACCCTAACTATTTAATAATGGAGCATTTAAAATGGCTAATTTCCTTGAAACGTATCCTACAAATAATAGCAGCAACTCTGTAATCCCTATCGTCCAAGAGCCTAACATGAGCTTAAAGTTAGGTACTCTACCAAATGAGTTGCTCATTGAAATTTTTAAACATTTGGATTTAAAAGCTCATAAAGCAATTAATCTTACTTCTAAAAGAATTTCACAACTCTCATTCTGTAAGCAGATCCCTGTTATTTCATCTATTTTGGAAGGAGAAAATACTCAAGAAGATTTAATCTTACCTTATCTAAAATACTTTGAGGAGCAAGTTGCTAAAAAACTATTAAAAAAGGCAAATACAAGTTTTGAGCAGCTTCTTAAGCCATTTATTAAAACACCTACTCTACTCACAAGGCAATCCGCTGCTTTACTGTGTAAATTTATAAAACTTCGTCCTACCTACTTTTGTGCAGATAAAATTTTTTCCTTACCTTATCAAGCTACTTTTCCTCATAAAGATGCCACAGAATTAAGAGCTTTACAAGATTGGTTACAGATAAGTACTTCGTCTTGCATACCAGATTATGAAGAGATTACTTCTTTTTTAGAGACTATAGAGCATAGCCCTTACCTTAATTTACTAGATATGGAGCATAAGAAGATTTGGGTGCCTCTATTCATTTATTTGATGGATGAACCAGAATTGCTTGAGAGCTCTTATTCTTTACTCAAATTTCTTAAGATACTGCATGAAATAGACCTTCGATTGTTCTTTCGTAATCCTGAAATAAGATTATATAATAATATTCGCTACTATCTAGAAGAGCTCGGTTCTATGGTCTTAGACGAATTCTTATCATCTGCTTTAGAGATATTCGGTGGAGATCGCGATGTTGCTTTTGCAATTGTTAAAATCTCAGGCTCTCATTTAGAATATCTTCCATCTTATTTTAAAAATGATAAAGAAATGGTACTTGCTGCTGTGATGAATGATGGGCTTGCCTTAGAATTTGCTGACAGCAAATTCAAAAACGATAAGGAGGTGGTTCTTGCTGCTATTAAAAGATCCAAAGGAGCTTTTGAATTTACTAGTCCTAAACTGAAAGAAGATTTAGAGGTAATTGAAGCCGCAAAAAGCACCCCTTATTTTTCATCAATGTTTCTAACCTCTTCTACACTGCCCAGAAAAGAATTTTACTGTGATAATTTAGCAAATAATACGCAAGTGGGTTTTAAGAAGTCCGATCCAGACTTTCAAAATTTACTTTATCAAGTATTACCAGAACCTACTAAAAAGACAATAAATCTTCAAACTTCAAGCTCCTATCACAAATAAAAAACTAACATATTAAAGAGGAAGCATTAACAAAAGCCATAAATAAAGCTATGGTTTCCATTAACAACGACCAAATCCTTTTAACTCTGCAAAGAGATGATTTCTCTACCAAAAAATGAGGGCAAAAAAAGGCCCTAGACAAGAGACCTCATGCAAAATCTTTTTTGCAAAGGTCTATCAGAGCAACCGACAGAAAGTTAGGCAACAGCTCTAATCTGTGATTGCTAGGGCAAAAGAAAAACTTGGCGGCGACTTCCTCTCCCACACTCTTGTGTGCAGGTCCATCGGCGATGAGGGGTCCCCTTTGCACTTAAGTTCTGAGTTCGCAATGAGAGCAGGTGTCAAACTTCTTCTCTATAACTACCAAATGCTTTTAACTCTGCAAAGAGATGATTTCTCTACCAAAAAATTAGGGCAAAAAAAGGCCCTAGACAATCTGTGATTGCTAGGGCAAAAGAAAAACTTGGCAGCAACTTCCTTTCCTACACTCTTCCGTGCAGGTCCAGTGGCGATGAGGGGCCCCCTTTGCACTTAAGTTCTGAGTTCGTATGGGAGTAGGTGTAAAACCTCTCTTCTTGATAACTACTAAATCCTTCTGACACTAGAGGAAGATGATTTATCGTAATCGTTCAGTATCTAAAATGGTGTAGAGATTTTATTTCTAGCACTAGATCCCTAGTGCATTTGTATATTGTAATCTATGTCCCCACACTAAAGTGCGGGGCTAGTTTAGTTATTCCCCTACCGGGGTATCAATTAATTTTAAGCTAATTCTAAAATGGGAAATATTTTCTAATGATTTCAAGACCGAGCAGTTACAATTGATTCACCAAAAACTTAGGGCAAAAGAAAAACTTAGCAGCGACCTACTCTCCCACACTCTTGCGTGCAGGTCCATCGGCGATGAGGGGGCCGCTTTGCACTTAAGTTCTGAGTTCGCAATGAGAGCAGGTGTCAAACTTCTTTTTTAACTTCTAAATGCTTTTAACTCTGCAAAGAGATAATTTACTAACCAAAAAATGAGGGCAAAAAAAGGCCCTAGACAATAGACCTGATGCAAAATCTTTTTTGCAAAGCTCTATCAGAGCAACCGACAGAAAGTTAGGCAACAGCTCTAATCTATGATTGCGAGGGCAAAAGAAAAACTTGGCGGCGACTTCCTCTCCCACACTCTTGCGTGCAGGTCCATTGGCGATGAGGGGCCCCCTTTGCACTTAAGTTCTGAGTTCGCAATGGGATCAGCTGCAAAACTTCTTCTCTATAACTACCAAATGCTTTTAACTCTGCAAAGAGATAATTTACTAACCAAAAAATTAGGGCAAAAAAAGGCCCTAGACAATGATTGCTAGGGCAAAAGAAAAACTTGGCGGCGACCTACTCTCCCACACTCTTGTGTGCAGTACCATCGGCGATGAGGGTCTTTACTTCTGAGTTCGAAATGGGATCAGGTGTGGCCCCCTCTCTATGACCACCAAGATATTGAAAATTGTCGTATTGCCTTATAAAAGACTCACTGAAATAAGCGCTTGAAAAGCTTTGAGCAGCGCTTCATTATCTGCTTGTTGGCAGCATTTGCAACAAGGAGATAATGAAAAAAAAGGATCAAGCCGGTGGCTCGATTAGTATCGGTTAGCTACACACATTGCTGTGCTTCCACACCCGACCTATCAACCATGTGGTCTTCATGGGAGCTCATAGGGATACCTTATCTTAAGGGAGGCTTGGCGTTTAGATGCTTTCAACGCTTATCCTTTCCAAACTTAGCTACCCGGCTATGCCCTTGGCAGAACAACCGGAACACCATTGGTTTGTCCACTTCGGTCCTCTCGTACTAGAAGCAGCTCCTTTCAAGTATCCTACGCCCGCGACAGATAGGGACCAAACTGTCTCACGACGTTTTGAACCCAACTCGCGTACCGCTTTAATTGGCGAACAGCCAAACCCTTGGGACCTTCTCCAGCCCCAGGATGCGATGAGTCGACATCGAGGTGCCAAACCGCCACGTCGATATGAACTCTTGGTGGCGATAAGCCTGTTATCCCCGGAGTACCTTTTA
>JARBTQ010000050.1 GCA_029240075.1 Chlamydiales bacterium | reverse complement strand
GGAAGTTTATATAATCTAGTTCTGTACATTTTGGCTTATTCATGCCTACTATAAAAATAAATTTTCGAAATTTTGTCAATCAACTGCGTAACTCCTAATATAGTTCTTCTCCAATAAATAGGTCTATTCCCACTGTTCCCTCTACTTCATCAGGCCACCAACCATTTCCAACTTTATTGGCCCAATAGTATTGGATATAACCTATAGGATTTTGCTGTTGATAGATGATAAACGAAGGCGATATTTTGTCTTCTATTTTATCTTCGTACTTTTTTCTGAGTACGATCTGGTCAAGACTCTCTTCCCAATAATTCATAACATGGGATCTCATGAGCCAGCTGATCAATAAGTCCAAGTCTTCCATTCTCAAAGGGCTAAAGTTGAAAAGCATAGATGTTATTCCTTTTTCAATGACATTACCTGGCACATACCTGCCACATTTTCAAAAGTTGAAGTTTTTTAAAGAGGGAAATATTGACTTAAGTGCTTGAGAGGAAAGAATCTGAGTGAGAGGATTCGAACCTCCGACCCCTTGCACCCCATGCAAGTGCGCTAGCCAAGCTGCGCTACACTCAGATATGTTGGAAACAAAATGATATTACTTAGACTCTTCATGAGAAAAGTTAGTCAGACCTTCAAAGCGCAATTCACACTTCTTGAATTCTGCAACTCCTATGCGAGCGCACTCTTCAATAATTCTTTCTAAGGTATCGCCTGGGTGTACTTCTGCCGCTGCAATATCGACTGATATCGAAGCTGAGAAAACAGTACCACCTCGAATCCCTTTGACTTTGAAGTTGGCAAACATCCCATCTTTTTTCTGGGAAATGTTTTTGAAACGAACAACGTTATTTTCTGCTATATTTTTCATATCACAAAATCTTATTTTAGTTTATTATTCTCGTCAATTAAAAAGGATGAATAGGAGTCTTAAAGAGTTATGAAGTCTTTTCCAATCCCTCTCGAAAAAAGCTGGCTTGAGCAATTAAAAGATGAATTTAAAAAGCCTTACATCGGTGAATTATTAAATTTTCTAGAAAGTGAATGGAGCTCTGCTTTGCCTATATATCCTCCAAAGGTTTGTATCTTCAATGCATTTAACTATACGCCTTTTGATCAGGTTAAGGTAGTTCTCATTGGACAAGACCCTTATCATGGGGCAAATCAAGCTCATGGTTTAAGCTTTAGTGTTATGCCTGGTGTGCGCCAACCACCCTCTTTAAAAAATATTTTTAAAGAGTTACAAGATGATTTAGGCTGTACTCCGCCCAACCATGGTTTTTTGGCCCATTGGGCCAAGCAGGGGGTTTTACTACTCAACGCTGTACTGACTGTTAGAGAGGGAAAACCTGCATCTCACTCGGGAAAAGGGTGGGAACAATTTACTGATGCAGCTATTCAACGCTTAGCGCATAGACAAGATCCAGTCATTTTTATGTTATGGGGAAAATTTGCTCAACAAAAAGTTGAACATATTACGGCTTTAGAAAGGCAACAACAGCATATTATTTTGAAAGCAGCCCATCCTTCCCCCTATTCTGCATTTAACGGTTTTTTTGGTTGCCACCATTTCTCACAAGCAAATGAAATTTTAAAGCAGTGGGGACAAGCTCCTATTGATTGGCAAATACCCCTTTTACAGTAGATTAGATTTACCTGCATAAGCTCCTTAATTATTAATTGCTCAAAAAGTTTTGGTAGGGTAAGTTAGTTATTTTAAATAACTATATCATATCTCTATTAACTCCTATTTTTTGTAATTATACCTTGATAGAAAAGCATTTAAAAAGAGCTCAAAATACTTTAAAGCGTAAAGCCAGCTATGCAGGAATAGGAGTACACACAGGAAAAGAAGTTTCCTTAACACTACATCCTGCAAAAGCAGGAACAGGTTTACTTTTCCGCCGTATTGATCTTCCTAATCAGCCTGAAATTCCAGCAACATTAGAATATGTACAGAGTACCCCTCGTAGTACAAATATTGGGATAGGTGATGTTACAATTCATACGGTAGAACATCTACTAGCGGCTCTAAAAGCCTATAAAGTGGATAACCTTATTATTGATATTTCTGGTATAGAGGTTCCTATTGCTAATGGTAGCTCTGATGTCTTTGTAAAATTAATTGAACAAGCTGGTATTAAAGAGCAATCTGAAACTAAACCAATTATAACCTTAACTCACCCTTTATATTGGACCTCTCAAGATATCCATCTAATTGCTTTACCTTCCGATAGCTATCGAGTTAGCTATACCTTACACTACCCTACTAATAAGGCCCTGGGTTGCCAATATTTTTCTTTTGTCGTTACAGCTGAAAACTTTAAGCAACAAGTTGCTTCGTGCAGGACGTTTTCTCTTTATGAGGAGATTAGTGTACTTCTCGAAAAAGGATTGATTAAAGGGGGAAGCCTTGATAATGCTGTCGTGATTAAAGACGGAGCATTTTTAAGTAAAGAGGGTTTAAAATTCCCTGATGAAGCTGCTAGACATAAAGCACTAGATTTGATTGGGGACTTATCACTTATAGGATTTGACTTTTTTGCACATATTGTTGCTATAAAGTCTGGACACCCGTCAAACTTTCAACTTGCTAAAACTATTTTCAACTATATTGCAACCATGGAGAACCAGTGATGACTGAGTCGAGTAGGCTTGATAATGCTGTTCCCCGATTGGACATTAAGGAGATCCTTAATATATTGCCACATCGCTACCCTTTTCTATTAGTAGATAAGGTGCTTGAAATAGATCTCGAAAAAGGTTCTATTATAGCACAAAAAAATGTGACAATGAATGAGGCTTTTTTCCAGGGACATTTCCCCGGAGCTCCTATTATGCCAGGGGTACTCATTTTAGAAGCCTTAGCACAATCAGGAGCCGTTTTGTTACATCAAAAAGGGTATACAGACAAAATAGCCGTATTTTTAAACGTCAATAATGCTAAATTCCGTCATCCTGTCAAACCTGGTGATATATTACATCTCCACGCCACTGGATTGCATTTCAGCAGTAAAGGGGGACGTATTAAGGCTCGAGCTATGATTAATGATAAGCTTGCTGCTGAGGCTGAAATAGGATTTGCTTTGGTCGATAAGCAAGCTATTTAATAATACTTAAATTAAAATGAACCAAGAATTTGTACTTAAGACTCATTAAGTGCATATAGAGAAAGGCAAGTAACTTACATGTCCCATATACACCCTACAGCTATTATAGAACCAGGAGCACAGATAGGTGAAAATGTAACGGTAGAGCCTTATGCTATTATCAAGTCAAATGTTGTATTAGAAGATCACGTGCATATCAAGTCACATGCCTATATAGATGGGCATACAACGATTGGCAAAGGTACTACAATATGGCCTTTTGCAAGCATTGGTACTAAAACGCAGGATTTAAAGTTTAAAGGCGAAAAGACATTCGTTGTTATTGGGCAAAACTGTGAGATCAGGGAATCTGTAACTATTAATTCTTCTACTGGAGAAAATTCTGTTGTAAAAGTTGGAGATAATTGCCTAATTATGGCCTATTGCCATGTCGCGCATAATTGTGAAGTTGGAAATAATGTAATTATGAGCAATGGGGCTACTTTAGCTGGCCATGTTATCGTTGAGGATCATGCTATCATTGCAGGAATGACGCCAGTTCACCAATTTGTACGCGTTGGCCGTTATGCTATGGTTGGAGGAATGAGTCGAGTTACTCATGACATCCCGCCATTCACAATAGGAGCAGGCATACCTTATAAAATTGGAGGACTTAATTTAGTCGGACTCAAAAGACATAATTTCTCCCTAGAAACAAGAAAAAATCTTACAAAAGCATTTAAACTTGTCTACAGGTCTGGCTTACGTTTAGAAGAAGCTTTGAGGAAAATTGAAGAGGAATTGCCCCCCATTCATGAAGTTAAACAATGGGTTCAATTTTGTCGTGAGTCCACTCGGGGATTAATTTGCCTTCAAGGGGTTAATAACCAAGGCGACGAATTAGAAGAGTAGCAGGTGGCAACTCTTAGCTATTCTGCTCTTAAAGCGGTTAAAAATAACTAAACCCTGTATTTTGTAATTCTCTAGAGTCAGTTCACTATCCCTATAATGGATACAACAAAACTATCCCTGCACTTCCGTGTGGGGTATAAAGGCATAAGAATATATGAAAATTATCTTTTTTGGCACTCCCCCTTTTGCTGCAGACATTTTACGCTTTCTAATTGAACAAGGGATTGTAGTAGTTGCTATTGTAACTCGTACAGATAAGCCTAAGGGAAGATCTGGCACTCCACAACCTTCAGCAGTAAAGGCTTATGCACAACAATATGTCCCCCATATTCCTTTATACCAACCTGTGAAAGCGTCAGCAGATGAATTTATTCCAGTCTTGGATCAATACAAAGCAGATTTGTTTATAGTAGTTGCCTATGGAGAGATCATCAGACAAGCAGTACTAGACCTTCCACGCCTTTCTTGTGTCAACGTACATGCAAGCCTATTACCTAAATACCGCGGAGCAGCGCCTATTCAACGCTGCATTATGAATGGTGAGCAAGAAACGGGTGTTACCATTATGAAAATGGTGCGCAAAATGGATGCAGGGGAAATGATCCATGTAGCTAAATGCCCTATTGGTGAAAATACTACTTATGGGGAGTTAGAAGAGCAGTTATGTCAACTAGGAGCTCCTGCGCTATTAGAAGTGATCCGGCGTTTTGAAGCAGGTACAATTGCTTATACTGAGCAAGATGAATCACAAGTGACATTTGCCGATAAGATTGAAGCTGAAAACTGTCAAATTGATTGGAGTAGAAACGCACAAACTATCCATAACCTCATCCGTGGAGTTTCACCTAGACCTGGAGCTTGGTGTTATGTCACTATTAAAGGGGAAAGAAAGCGCCTGAAAATTCTACAGAGCGAATATGTCCCGAATATTACAGGTCCAGCATTACAAATTTTACAAGATGGATTAGAACATCCTGTTGTTATTTGTGGGCAAGGAGGTGGAGTTAAGCTCCTTACTGTACAACTAGAAGGGAAGCGAGCAGTATCCGCAAAAGAGTTGTTAAGAGGGGTACAGCTTATTCTCGAAACTATCGAAGATTTAGGAGCTTAGACTATGCACGCATTAAAAGATTTAGAAAAACAGTTAACGTTAGCACATGAGCAGGTTATTGTTGGTGCGGCCTATTGTCACTATCGCAATCCTGAGCTTCAATACAAAGTTCTGCATTTAGGCATTCAAGAAGCCTCAGAAAAAATTTGCGTGATTTATCAAGCTTTATATGGCGATAAAGCTATTTGGGTAAGAGATCTAGATGTTTGGTTGGCCCAGGTCGAGCATGAAGGAAAGTTGGTTCCTCGTTTTCGAGCAATAGGATAATTCTCTTCCATCAAGCCTTTATGTTTTTGCATTTTTAAGCTTTAATCCCCTCAAGTATATAGAAAAGATCTGGATGACGACCTGTTGTGCCTAAAGAATTCTTCAGTTTTTCTAAATTAATAGCAATTTCTTCTTTTGCTTCTTTTATTATTGAATCATTATCGGTATCTGTCGCTATAAACGATCTTTTTAGAGGATTCCTACCTGTATAAGGTTGGCTGAATAGATTCATAGGAAGCTCTTTATTTTGGATAGAAAATTGGGTATAAGACTAATTTTAAAAAAGTTCTATCCTTCCTTATCAAACTTACGCTTTTCCTTGATAGTACTATCACATAGTAAAAAAAATCAAATCAATGCTAAGTCAAGTTGTATAAAGTTATTTATTTCAAAAAAGAGAAAGTTATTAAAGAACTTTAGCTAGTAACAAGTTCAAATGAAAAAGTAGATGAAAAAGCTATAGCACAAATGGCCAATAGGCTGATAAGATAATTCTTTTTAACGTCAATTTAATCCTATGCTACCAAGGCATTTATCCCTCTATAACACTTAAAGTAGAGTTAGCTAAAATTATGTTATCACAAGAGATCAGACGCAAATTTTTGCAATATTTTGAAAAGCAAAAACATCAAATCATACCTTCTTCAGCTGTTATTCCTCATGACGATCCTACTCTCCTTTTTACCAATGCAGGAATGAACCAATTTAAGGACGTCTTTTTAGGTAAAAGCCAACGAGACTATACACGTGCAACCACTAGTCAAAAATGTATCCGCGCCGGGGGAAAGCACAATGACTTAGAGAACGTAGGCCATACACGTCGTCATTTAACTTTGTTCGAAATGTTAGGTAATTTTTCTTTTGGAGATTATTTTAAGAAAGAGGCAATGCAGTTTGCTTGGGAAGTTTCTACAGAGGTATTTGGTTTTGATCCTGAACGAATTTGGGTCACTGTTTTCCGCGAGGATGACGAAGCCTACGAGCTTTGGAAAAAGTATGTTCCTGTACAAAGGATTACTCGCTTTGATGAAAAAGACAACTTTTGGGCTATGGGGGAGACAGGACCTTGTGGCCCATGCTCGGAGCTGTACTATGATCGAGGCCCAGCTTACGGTTCTGCGACTAAGCATAGTGATGATACAGAGGGAGAGCGTTATTTAGAATTCTGGAACCTTGTTTTTATGCAATACAATCGTGATGCGTCAGGACAAATGATTCCTCTAGCTAAAAAGAGTATCGATACTGGAGCTGGATTAGAGCGCGTTGTAAGCTTAAAAATGGATGTAGATAATGTTTTTGGAACAGATATCCTCCGTTCTTTAATTGCTCAGATTGAAAATATTAGTGGGGTTAAGTATGAGCTTAAAGACCCAAAAGCTCCAGCTTTTCACGTAATAGCTGATCATATTCGTACTTTATCCTTTGCAATTGCGGATGGAGCACAACCTAGTAACGTAGATCGTGGATACGTATTACGCAAAATCTTGCGGCGAGCTGTTCGTTATGGGCGCAGCCTTGGCTTTCAAGAGCCTTTTTTAGCGCAAGTATTGCCTAGATTGATGGAAACTATGGGAGGAGATTATCCAGAATTACGTATTGCTCATAATCGCATTGCCGAGATCATAACCATTGAAGAGGAGAGTTTTTTGCGTACCTTAAGACGGGGTGGAAATATGCTTCAGCAAATTATTACTCAAGCACAGGGAATTGCTTCTAAGAAAATTAGTGGGGATGATGCCTTTAAGCTAAAAGATACTTATGGTTTTCCTTTAGAAGAGATTGAGTTATTAGCTAAAGACAGCCACTTACAAATTGATACAGAACGTTATCAAGTGTTAGAAGAGGAAGCTAAAGAAAGATCACGTCAGTCTCATAAAACAACTCAACAAGTTGTAGATGAAAACTTATTTCAAGATATTCACGCTGCCCATGGTAACACACTTTTCGTAGGGTATAATCAAGTTAAAACAGAAGCCAAAATTATTAGCCTTGTAAAAGATGGAAAGCAAGTAGAACAGTTAGAGCAAGGGGAATTAGGAATGGTGATCCTGGATCGTACCCCTTTCTATGCCGAAATGGGTGGACAAATTGGGGATACAGGAGTTTTCAAGCATTCGCATGGTGAGTTTAAAGTTACTGATTGCAAATCTCCATTTACAGGTGTAACGGCACATATTGGCGAAGTTTCACGTGGAATGCTACAAGTAGGAGATACTCTTTTTGCTGAAATCAACGCAGAGAGACGCCATTTAATTCAAAACAATCATACCGCTACCCATCTGTTACACTGGGCTCTATGCAAAGTGTTAGGAGAACATGTCAAACAAGCAGGATCTGTTGTAGATGAGCAACGGTTACGTTTTGATTTCAGCCACCATAAGCCACTTACGAGAGAAGAAATTCGTCAGATTGAGGATTTGGTCAATGATAAAATTCGTACAAATCACCCTGTAGCTTGGTATGAAAGGGAATATGCCCAAGTACAAGGAAAAGCTGATGTTAAGCAGTTCTTTGGAGATAAGTATAGTAGCGTTGTACGTATTGTCGATATTGAATTTTCTAAAGAGCTTTGTGGAGGAACCCACGTTAAATCGTTAGGTTTTATTGGACTCTTTCGTATTGCTAAAGAGAGTAGTATTGCTGCTGGTGTAAGACGTATTGAAGCGGTTACTGGACATCCAGCTGAACTTCTTCATCAAGAGCAAGAGGAGCTTATTTATCAAGTATCTGAGCTAGTTAAGAGCAATCCTAATCAATTGATTAATCGTGTGCAGCAACTGTTAGATGAGACAAGACAACTCAATGCTGATTTGAAAGTTGCAAAACAGGCACAATATGAGCAAATAGCTCAACAACTCCTATCGCAAGTAGAAAATATTAATAATATCCCAGTAATTGCAGCCGAAGTCAATGTAACTACAGGAGAGTTACGTAACTTTGCTCAACTGCTGAGTGCAAAGATGGGACCTGGAGTTATTGCTCTTGCTAACAGTATGGATGGTAAAGCTAACTTGTTTATTCAAGTAAGCCCACAGATTGTAAATAAAGGGGTACACGCCAACCAATTGATTAAAGAAGCTGCTCCTTTAATTGGGGGAAGTGGAGGTGGAAAGTCTGATAGTGCGCAAGCTGGAGGAAAAGATCCAAGCCAAATCTCTGCTGCTTTAGCCAAAGTTAAAGAGCTCATCAAATAAAAATTAAACGATTTTAAGGGGAATAGCTTCTGCCTTTTCCCCTATCCTTATAGCTAGTATAAACTAGCCTTATAAAAATGGTCTCTATTTACTTGACATCCTTATAGCAATTACTGTTTGTTAAGCTTAATGAACAGTAATTATTTATAGGGTAGCCATGTTTAGCTTTTTAGAACTTATCAAACATTTAAATATTTCCCCTATTCAAGCTATAGATGCAGGCGCTGCACTTTTTGATACAGATAAATATAGGCCCCTGTTAGAACAAAATTTGATTCACATGATTGGCTTCGAACCAAATTCTGAGGAATATCAAAAGTGTGTTGCGAATGCTACAAAAAATAGGACTTATCTGCCTTATGCATTAGGCAATGGCTCAGAAGAAACTCTTTATTGCTGTAAAAATCCTCTCCTTAGTTCCCTTTATAAGCCAAACTACGCTTTGCTCAATAAATTTTCTATAGGGATCGCAGGATTTGAGGTTATAAAAGAGGAAGCTGTTCAAACCCATCGCCTGGAAAACATTTCTGAGGTTCAAAGAGTTGACTATATTAAATTAGATGTACAAGGGGCTGAATTAGATATCTTACAAGGTATGGGCTCTTTACTGAATGACACTTTGATTGTTGAAACAGAGATTGAATTCCTCCCTATGTATGAAGGGCAACCTTTGTTCGGTGATCTAGACCTTTTTCTTAGAAAAAAAGGATTTCAGCTATTTAAAATAGAGGGAATTATGGGTAATTTCTTTCGTCCTTTTGTTTCTTTAAAAGAACCCTTTCCCGCAACAAGACAATGGCTTACAGCAGAACATGCCATCTATATAAAAGACTTTATGAAATTTGACCAACTCCTACCAGAAGCTCTTATTAAGTTAGCCATCTTATTGCACGACTTATATGATGCATCCGATTTCTGTGCTTTAGCTTTAGAGCAGTATGATTTAAAGACTAATAGTACTCTAAGAAATAATTATTTAGAGAAGTTTAAAAGTTAGAATCTGCGGCTAACATTGCCAATCAAGGTGAAATACTTATTTTTCTATAATGATTTCTGTTAGTTCTGTATTTTCAATAGATATCTCTGGTGATTGTAAATTTAGGAGCAAAGAATCTTCAATTTGCTTGTGAAAAGAGCGATACTTATATGCGTTATATTTCTTCCAAAGCTCATGAATTTGTATAATTAAAACCATACTCAGGCCGCTTATTGATCGTAACCGTTCAGGGGTATTAGATTCGATAGAGTGAAAGGTTTATATATTAAATATATTATACAGGAGATGATGTAAGGTTTTATTTCTCAATAATTTG
>JARBTQ010000022.1 GCA_029240075.1 Chlamydiales bacterium | reverse complement strand
GGTAGAAGCTAATGAGACTCTAGATCCAACTTCTGACAATCCTACATTTAAAGCTACGGAAGGACCTCAGCAAGCAACGATAACAACTATTTCCCATAAGGATTTTCAAGCAATTCTTAAAAAAATAGACAACAAGTTAGTCTAAGGTTCTATTGATGACCTTTTAATAGATGCACTCACTCAAGCAGCGGAAAGCTCTTTGGATCCTAAAATAGCAGCAAACTCTGCTTTTGACCCATTTTTTCCTTTTCTCGGTTCTTTTGTCTTTTTCCCCAAGTATTATCGTTTGTCCCCTATTTAGGCCTTTTAAAAGAGATATTAGCCTATTTTTTTTGATTAAATGCATTTCATCGAATAAGATTGATATAGGGAGTAAAATAAGCTTCATCCTAATTACCCCAATTGTGGAATAGGTAAAAGTTAGCTTTTAGCTAAGTGATAGGAGATAAAAGATTAAAATAAACTTATCAAGTAGATCTGGTTAGAGGGATAGACAATAGGTCTGGCTTGAAACCTGTCCTATAGAGATTTATTGTATATCTTATTTGCACTATAAAGTATCTTTCCTCCCCTTTTAGAGGAGGAAATTTTTTTGCTTAACTTCCAAAGTCATCGAGCACGATATTTTCACGTGGAACACCGTAGTCATCGAGAAGCTTCATCACACTCTTATTATGTAAAGGAGGTCCACAAACATAAAACAGTGCAGACTCAGGTTCTTTCATGTGCTTTAGCTGACCTTCTTCAAAGGCTTTGAACAAAAAGTTTGTTTTCACAGGATCTTTAGCTGGCCACCCTGCTGCAAGGTCTTCAGGTAAAGGTTCTGATAAAACAAGGTTGTACTTGAAGTTTGGGAAATCTCTAGCTAATTTCTCATACTCATCCTGATAGATGTTCTCTTTGACAGAACGAGCTCCGTACCATAAAGTTGCTTTACGCTTTGTATTTTCTGTACGGAAAAGGTGCATAATATGGCTGCGTCCAAAGGAGGAACCAGCACCACCAATTAAGAAAATCAGCTCACGATTGTCATTAATCATAAATGACTCGCCATAGGGACCTGAAATCATTACATCATCACCAGGCTTTAAGGAGAACGTATAAGTTGAACATACCCCCCAAGGAGTGCTTTCTGATAATTTCCCATCGACAAAAGGAGGAGTAGCAATACGTATATTAAACATTAGCTTACGCCCTTCTGCAGGATAAGAGGCCATCGAGTAAGCCCTGATCACTTCATCTTGTCCTAAATGACTGAAATCGACAGTACGATTGAAAAGCCCATATTTCTCCCAATCTTGATGAAACTTGGGATCCATCGTTTGCTTCCAATCAGTTGTATTCGTCTTATAAGGCGGAACATGTATCTGCAAGTAACCACCAGACTTATAATCTACAACTTCCCCTTCAGGGAGTTCAATAACCAACTCTTTGATATAGGTAGCTACGTTTTCGTTCTTAAGTACTTTACATTTCCATTGCTTAACCCCAAGCAGATGAGGCTCAATATGAACATGTACATCGTTTTTAACTTTGCATTGACAGGAAAGGCGCCATCCAGCTTCAAGTTGCTTCTTTGAAAAGGTAGAAAGTTCTGTTTCTAAAGCATCTCCGCCACCTTTAAAGACTTGCACCTTACATTGTTTGCAAGTTGCTTTTCCTCCACATGGGGAAGGAACTGGTACGCCGTTACTCGTTAAAGTATTAAGGAGCGTATTTCCTGCAGTCGTTTCTTTGGTCATACTAGCATCATCATTGATATAGATTTTGCATAAAGCAGATCCGATCAACTTAGCACGAGTATAAAGGATCATCGCTGCCAACCCTACTCCAATGGTCACAAAAATTGTGATTGAGTATAAGGTTGTCTGGACATCTTCGGCAGACATCATAGCGAAAATAGGGTTAAAGCTCATAGCCTAAGCCTTCTTGTAATAAAAATTTAATTCGCCTCTTTATTGTATAATTAGTACTTCTTATTTTTATCTTCAATAAAAAACATACTAAATCAATTACCTAGTTCAATATTTTTAGCCCAAGCGGACTGATCGACATACCACTTATTTAATCGGCACAACCCCTCTTCAATATTAACACTTGGTTGCCAATTTAAAAGTTTTTTTGCTTTTTCAATATTGGCCCAGGTTCTTGGCATATCAGCTGGATGAGAATCTTTATATTGTAATTTCGCTTTTTTCCCAACGTACTTTTCTAAAATATGGATCATATCAGACAAAAAAATAGGTTGATCTGATCCTAAATTAATAATTTCATAACCTAAAGGTTTAAGACCTGCGATGGTTCCTTTAGCAATATCATCAATATAAGTAAAGTCACGTTGTTGTGAACCATCACCATAAATGGTTAAACTTTTTTCTTCATGCAGTAATTGTGTAAAACGGAAAGGACTCATATCAGGGCGTCCTGCAGGTCCATATACCGTAAAATAACGTAAGATAGTTACATCAATTTGGTTAAGGTGATGATAAGAGTAACATAAAGCCTCTGCAGCTTTCTTGGATGCTGCATAAGGGGAAAGAGGGCGGCTAGTGTCAGCTTCTTCTGAAAAAGGAACTGTATTATTCGAACCATAAAGACTTGAAGTGGAAGCCAACACAAATTTAGGAATTTGATAGATCCGTGCTAATTCTAGAAGATTTTGAGTCCCAGTAACGTTTGTTTCTATATAGACCCAGGGAGTGATGACAGATTGCCTAACCCCAGCTCGTGCTGCTAAGTTAATAATGGCATCAAATCGGTATTTTTGTTGTTCAACAATAATTTTGATTAGTTCTGATAGAGCATGAGTATCTGCAATATTGATCAAGTAAAAAGAGAAGTTAGGATATTGCTTAAGTTGCTCTAATCTCCAAAGTTTAAGGCGAATATCGTAGGCATGGTTGAGTTCATCCAAGCCTACAACAGTATGCCCTTCTTCTAATAACATTTGAGCAACACGTTGTGCTATAAATCCTGCAACACCTGTAATTAAATATTGAGCCATAAGATTACTTTTAAAAGGGGGTTTATTAAAATTTTTTATATAAATTAGGAGTTAACCTTACTGCGGAAATAGAAAAAGTTCAAGGGTAATCAGCCTTTGGCTATTCATTTTTACCTTTGCGAAGCTTTTATTAATCTTTCACGAATTGTTTTCCATAACCCTTTATCAGGAACGTTTAAATCAATCCAAGCTTCTTCAATATGCAAAATATCTAACTGCCTTAAGATAGCATATAATTGCGATGCGACTTCTTCTGGATTGTAGGAGTATCCTAGACAGAGAACTTGGGAGGCTAGCTCATATTTTCTATCCTTATAACCTACAACGGTAGAGATTGAGCCGGTGTAAGTTGTTGTTCCTAAGTGAAGTTTTGCTTGTGGAGCATAGTGGCGATACATTTGCCCTGGGCAGATTGGGTTTATTTGCGCTTTTCCTTTCGCTTCGTATTCAGGCACATATCCTAAAATATCCTGAAGTTGTTCCCCACTAATGGCTCCTAGACGTGCAATTTTCCACCGATTATCTGTAAAACTTAGAATTGTAGATTCTACCCCCTGGGCACAATAGCCAGCATCAAGAACGGGAAAGTTGAGCCCAAAGTCTAATTCTACATGTGGAGCGGCTGTAGCTGAAGGACGACCAGATAAATTTGCAGAAGGAGCTACTAGTGGGCCTACAAGCTTTAAAAGTTGCTGCGTTAGAGGGTGATTAGGGATGCGACAAGCGATTGTAGAGAGTCCAGCCCGTGCTATTTCTGGCACATTTTCAATTTGTGCTGGAACAATTAAGGTTAAGGGGCCTGGCCAGAAGGCTTGGGCTAGTAAATCAAATCCTTCAGGACGATCTTGGATAAAAGGCTCTAATTGTTCTTGAGAGGCTGCATGGATGATTAATGGATTGTTTGCTGGGCGATTTTTTAAAGCATAAATTTTTTGAATAGCGCTGGGAAATTTAAGCAAAGCTGCCAGTCCATAAACAGTTTCGGTCGGAATTGCAACTACGCCTTGGTCTTCTAGTAATTTTTGAGCTTCACTAAGTGAGATACGCATAATATTTGAATAATTAGAAAGGAAAGAATTAGGGTTACGCTAGCTAGAAAGAATAGCTGTTTTAGAAGCTATTTTCTAAGATTTAAGTAGAACTTTGCAACTCAAAAGGTTAAATATTTAAGCAGCCCAGGCTTTAAAGCTATTCTGAGGGGTATATGGAGAAAGATGGGAATAAAATAAACTTGGGAGGAAGCTCTTATAAGAAAGGATCTGTTCTTATACCTAGCTTCCCCCTTTAATAGTTTTAAAGCTTGATATTGGATGTTCTAGATATTTAGCTAAAGCTTCTTCATAAGTTTCGTGATGCAATTTGACAAATGGTTCTACATTAGGACTAAAACCTCGGTAGAAAATTTTATCTCCCTTATTAAAAATAAAATAGACAAAAGAATTATCTACTATTTTCGATCCATTTTCGTCGAGAAAGTTTAGATTTAAGCTGATATTAGAAACTGTAAATGGATAGTTAGCTAAATAGGGGCGAATTTGTTCATTATTGTTATAAAATTTTAGGAATTCCTGTATACAATCAACATAGATAAGACGTGCTTCATCAATTTTCATAGGAGCATGCTTAATTTGAAAATCAAAATTAACTTTTTCAATATCAAGCAGCATTGCGCCCCCGACCGAGCCTCCCATTAAAGCATGCTTTTCAGATAGGATATATTCTATTTTATTCTCCAGCTCCGAACTAATACTGATATATCCTCTTTGCTTTGAGTCAGGCAAAACATTTTCACTGATATCTTTTGCACAGCTAGAAAAGCAACAAATCAAACTTATAGCTAGATGCAATTTTTTCATATGTCTTCTTCCAAAAGATTATCACATTGTTTTTTTAATTTTTCTGTATATACCGTTCCTAAAATAGAATGGGATATACTATCAGCTATAAGGATTTTAACCTTATCATCTTCGTTCTGCTTATGAATTTTAAGAAGCTCTTGTGTACGTTTTTCTATCAACTTTAACTGACTCTCTGAATAACCTGAGCGCTCGCCTAGGTCTTTCTCTTGATTGGAAAAGAGCTCTTCTTCAGCCATTATAGACAATACATTATATACTTCTACATCATCTTTTTTACCGTGAGTGCGGATTGCAACAGCAACTCGGGATGATTCCACTATGCCAGGAACCCAATCTGTATTGCAGATATAATTGGTTACATTTCCACCTAAGTATTTAGGGATAATTGTAGCTCCCCCATATGCCGTAACCGTTATCCTTTGTTTTTCAGAAAGATCTAATTGGCTTAAAACTTGTTTACTAATTTCCACACCCAGACTATGGCAGTTCAATTCTATAGTTTCATATTGAGTTAAAAGCATCTTAACATTTTTAGTAAGAAGAGCTATTTTATCACCAGCGACTTGCATTTTGATAGCAGCTAGTTCTGAGACTTTCATATCAAAAAAACAACCATAGACTTCATGCCCTTTTAATTGTTTATGGATAAAGCTTGCTGTTTCTAAAGCTCCACTTAATACATTAGACATTCCATTTACATATAAAACGGCTACCGACCCTGTAGGCTTTTCAAGTTTTTGCCCATCAATTCTGTAAAAACCTTCCCCTTTATGCGCAAAGAGTAAGGAGGTCTTTTCCAAATCAGATAGAGTATACAAAGCAAATTGTTTTTGTAATAGAGAGGACTTTGGATCATTAATCACTTGTGTACAATCTTGAGCCCCTTGCATTATTTTTTGGGCAAGAGGATATTCAACAGCATCAAGCATTTCATAGGTAACGCCATTAGCCAAAGTCACTTTTTTTGAAGTGTCAGGCTTCGCAATTTGTTCTTGAGAAAAATAACCCTTCGTCAGTGCTACAATTTCTTTTTCATTACTAACATCAAAAAATGCAGGACCACAAATGTTTTTATTTTCTTCCAGCAATTTTTGTCTTTGTAAGATGTTTGAAAAAGCCTCTAATGATCTGTTTTCCATCTGCTGATGCTGAGCCTTCATTATCTCATTATCAGCTTTGATTTTAGCCAATAGCTCCTCAGGCTTAAGTTGGTGAGAAGGAATACTCAACTGAGTATGCACAGAGGGCAATATTGGGATATTTGCTATATGAGGGGGTATTTTATCACTATTAGGGATGCCAGACCGCCTTTTCCACTCCTCCAGCTGTTGAAATTTAGCTCTCATTGCTTCATTGATAGTTTTGTCATTAGCTAACATTTCTACAGATATTAATGGGGGCACTGACATATTCTGCTGAGAGTGTATAGATGAAGGTGCAGGATCAGCTGTTATATGTGGAGGTATCTTATCACTATTAGAAGTTCCTGCTTGCCTTTTCCATTCTTCTAGTTGTTGAAACTTGACCCTCATAGCGTTATCATCTGCTTTGATTTTAGCTGAAATTTGCTTAGTGTCGATTTGTGGCTCTTGCAATCTTATCTGTGCTAATCTATCAGATAATACCATAGGGTTAGCCATAAATGGGGGAGCAGCACCCACTATAGAACCATTGGCAATTTGCTGTGCCACAGATAAAACTTCTGAAGGTTGTATTGCTTGGTTAGCATAAGCATATTGCATAGCTTGGGTATATTCAATAATTTCATTTTGAGCATATTGTAGATCAAATTTGAGCTGATTTAGGTCCGTTTTAATACAGGTGATTTCTAAATTGAGTGCAGCTTGCTGTGCAGCGTAGGTTGCGGCATCTGATTTAGCAAACAGCAGATAAGTTTTTGTATCTTCAAAATTTTGGTTAAAATCTTTCAGATCTTTTGTTAATTTAGTTTTCAATTCTTTCGCTTTACCCAAATTCTCTTTCGCAAATTTCACTTCTTTTTGCTGAGCTTCAACAGACACTTCTCCATATACTATTTCTTGCTTTATCGAGGCTTGTACTCTTTTTGTTTTTAAAATAGCTTGTTGGTACTTATTTTCTAAGTCTTTTAAACTACTAGAATGATCTTCTACTTTTTTCAAAAGGCTTTCAAAGTTGTTTATGGTTGTTTGACATGGACCATTTTGCAGTTCTTTCATTGCTTTATTTAACTGTTGGTACAGGTCTTTTCCCTGTTGTTTGTATTTCTTAACTTCGTCTGCAATAGAGCTATGCCATTTTAAATGGAACTCTTGTTGCCCTTTATGGGAAAGAGCATCTACTGCTGTATCGGCTGTATGATTAAATAATCTAGTTTGAGAAGAGTAGAAATTGGTCTGAGCTTGCTTTTCTAAAGTATCAACATTTTTACAACTATTTTTAAGCATTTCTGCTGAGAACTGCATATGTATGATTTTATCTTCTAGATCATTGATATAGTTATTTACTGCTTTGAGGGATTTAAAAAGAGCAACCCTTCTTTGATCTAATTCATTCAGTTCTAAAATTAGTTTGCTTGATTTTTGATAAGCATCAAAAATTTTATAGTATTGTCCCCAAATTTTATAAGGAGCCGCTTTTGCTTTTTGTTCAAAATAATTCAAGGGAAGTGAAGCAAAAGGGGAGGTGGAAAATATTCCAGATGATACTGTACCGCTTTGTGAAAAGACATTACTTGTTTTTGGAGCTAGCTGTATGATTTGAGATTGCGGAATTTTAGGAAGAAAAGTTCCATTTTTTGATAAATTATTAAACAAGCAAACAATATCTCCTGTCTCTGCATGAAAACTTGTCAAGTGCTCTATCATATCGGAGATCTCTCGCCCTTGTTGCTTTTGATGGCTATTGCTTAGGTCACCATAATATTTAGGATTTGAAAGGACTTTTTTCTTCTTTTTCTGGTAATCAGCATAGATATCTTTATATTGTTCTTGGAGCGGTTGAGCGGAAAAGGCATGAGCATTAGAGGGGTGAGCCATATAAAGGTTAGCATCCATCTCAGCAGCTTCAAGATCTGCTCCAGTATCGGGAACCTCATAAGGGGTTAACTTTTCAACCTCTTTTAATTTTTGCTGGGCAATGGCTTGTACTCTAATGCCCTCATTAATTAATTCTTGAGCTTTGATTTCTTCAGGTGATGGTGTATGATTACCGCCTCTTCTACCCCCTCCAAAAGCTGATGCAAGACTAGAAGCTAAATTCCCCAAGAAACTTGTAAAGGATGTACTATTATTACTAGTCCCATATAGGGGCATAGTATAGCCTATTGATACCGACTTACTTGAACCATTAGCGCTCCAAGACATAACTTAGCCCTTTCCTATTTAGAAACTTAAATTTTCAATTATGGTAGTGATTTTCTTCTTTATCTGTAATTTTAGGTAAAGTGAAGGGATTTTGGTTCAATTGAGTGGGTAAAGTTGCAACGGTTGTATGCTGTAGAGGCAATGACTGCTGAGTTAGCTGCGCATATTGAGGGTTGGAAGCCATCAAAAACATTTGTAACAAGTTATTCTGTTGTTGTAGATTAGCATTCAATTGTAGCTTCTCCTGATGAGCCATTTGAATTTGCTGCGAAAGTGAAGCATTAATTGAACTTGAACTTTCAAGTTTTTCTTGCATCTTTTCAAGTTTAGTCTCTAATGCATCTTGCTCTTTTTTGGCAGCCTTAGCTTGGGATTGAAGTTCGTTAAGCTGTTGCTTAAGCTTAGAGAGTTCTAGATCTTTTTCTTGAATGCTTTGCTCTGTTTTTTTTAACTGTTCTTTAGAGATAAGAGATTCCCTGGCTAAGCAGAAAGCATTTGAAATGGACTCAAGGGTATAAATTTTAGAGTGTACAGAATCTAACTCTTCTCTTTTTTTGTAAGGGGTTAAATTCTGAAATTCGTTTTTAATTGCTTTAATCTCTGCCAAAAGACTTGTTGACTGTTTGAATAAATCTAAAATTTTATTTTCTTTTATACTTAGTCTTTTTGGTATAGCCCTTTTCTTGGCTACATAAGACAGAATAAGGTCATCTTTTTCCTCTATGAATGTTTGGTACATACCCTCTTGAATTTGTAAAGCAGTCCGAGCCACTTTCCAAATACGCAATTCATCGATATACCCCTTATAAGGATCACAATCCCCAGTTCCAATGCAAGTTAAAGGAGTTGTTGAAAACTTTTGATTATGAAGTGACTTATCTCCTCCCGAAGAAAAATTAGGATGGTTATAAGTTTCCATATAATCTTTTTCAAAAACAACCTGTCCATTTATATAAATTTTATACCAAATACCATCAAAAGTGATCGCAAGATGTTGCCATTCATTTTCTACAATCACATCACTAGTTTGATAACGGAACCAGGTCTTTCGATCATACGAACTAACGCCTCCATGAATAGCTTTCCCTTTAAGATAAAGGGAGAAAGGGCGGTCATAAATTTCTTTATTATTTCCCCCCAATAAATTTTGATGTTGGTTATTGTCTAAGATAGGTTTAATCCACATTTCTTTTGTAAAAACAGGGGGTAATACTAAGTTTTTTTTCAAAGTAACTCCATTTGTCTTCAAGCCATTAAAATAAGTTTTTACGCTTGAATCAACCTTATAAACGATATTATCGGAATGGTATTTATCCTCTCCTATTATTTTTGGTAGAATTTCTTCTAAAGAACTTTCAGGGGCTTTCAAAAGGCATAGCTTATTATAATCTGCTTGAATTTGTTCATAGTATTTTTGAGCCATATTATGATGGTTAGAGATTATGGTAGACATGAGTTTTCCTTTGATTTTACTATATATTAAGCCTCTTTCGAATCTTTACTATCGGTAACTCCACAGATCTTTACAAAGTGGTTTTTGAAAAAAGATCCATTTTATAGATTTCCCATTGGAAAGGGGTTTACCGCTCTATTTTGTTATTTATCTTTACTCATTGTAATGATTGATTTACCAAAATTCTAAATCTGGCAATTAGAGAACCTTGAAACCCCTGCAATCTAGCAGAGAGCAAGGTTAAAGCGCATAGATTGCTCTGGAACATTTTGTTTGATGAAGCATAAACAACGACTATCAACAAACTTAAATGTAGGTATTAAGCTAAATACGCAAAAAATGTGATTCGGTAAATATGATTGGGAATGTATAAGTAAGTTATTAATTCATTCAACTTCTATTTTTGATAGTCAGCCAAATTACTGGTCAAAGAAAAGAGCCCTTGCAAACTTGCCTGTATTTTTGAGAAAGGGCTATTAGGATTCTCGTATAGCCCTTTAATTATTTAGATTCTGTAAGTATTCCTAGGAGCAATTTATTAAACCTAAAGATTTTTCTTAGATAAAAAACGACATTGTAAAAACTTTTACAAAATTTTTATAGCATTCGACTCAAGATACGTTTTGATTCTTCTTCATCGATAAGTACAAAACGGCCGTAGTACTCTTCATAGGCGTAAACGTCAGCTTGTGCAATATCGAAATACCAACCGTGAATTGACAAAGCGCCCTGAGCTATTTTTTCTTGGACAAGAGGGTAGGTTTTTAAGTGTTCCATTTGTCGTAAAATATTGAGCTGAGACAATTGATTATGATCTGCTAATGAATGGTCAATCCGTGGTTCGTTCTCTAAATCTGAAGTATGGCAAGTGCAATTGCACAACCATCGTTTTAGAGGGGGGGAACAACTCTCAATTCCTGCTGTTACAGCTCGCATTGCGCCACATTCAGAGTGTCCACAAACTATGACATTCGCTATAGGGAGGTTACTTAGGCTAAATTCTATTGCAGCAGCTTCCGCGCTCTCTTTATCCTCTAAGGAGCTAAAGGTTGGTACAAGATTACCCACATTACGCACTACAAAAAGGTCGCCTGGGTTTGTAGACGCAAATAGATTAGGAACAACACGACTGTCAGAACAAGCGATAAAGAGAGTATCAGGGGCTTGTCCTAACGCTAATTGTTTAAATTTTTCTCGATAATTAGGTAAGACATGTTGACGAAATTCAACGATGCCGTTCACCAATTTTCTCATTGTAACGACTCCTAAAAAAACGCCAAAAGGTAAAATACTATAAATATTTGTAGCGTTTTTAAGTAAAATAAGTAAATGGGATGATAGTGGTCACTCCACTAGAATTAAATCCATCCTATGTTAAGGATGGGCATTTTCTTAAATAGTTAAAAATTAAATTTGATAAGCTGTATTTTAGAGAACTTCAATTAAAATGAGCAAGCCGTTTTTCTATTTCCTTGTGCTGCCTAAAGTGAATTATTTGGAGAAGTTCCACATCGTAATGCAGAGCGTCCATTACCTTTCTTCTCAACAATAATTTGAGCTAATACACGTTCTTTTAATAGTTCAACGTGACTGATGATTCCTACTTGAGTCCCCTTAGCCTGTAGTTTTTCGAGCGCATCCATGACAATATTCAATGTATGACTGTCTAAAGTTCCAAAACCTTCATCTAGCAGCAAGGTTTCAACAGGTAAACTGTGGTTTCTATAGTCGGCTAGGGCTAAAGCTAAGGCTAAGGAGACTAAGAATGTTTCCCCTCCTGAAAGAGTTGTAATTGGTCGTTCAGCTTGAGCTAAGTATTCATCCTGGACGGCAAAAGCCATGCGAGGAACTCCTTTTTCATCCCGAGCAGGAATAAGTGTATAGCGAGGAGCTAACCACTGCAGCCGATGGTTAGCTTTATCAATTAACTCTTGCAAATTTAATATTTGAGCAAAACGTTTGAATTTATTGCCTTTTTCATCCCCAATTAGATCATATAAAACGTTCCACACGGAACTTTCTTTTTGCAAGATTTCATATTGAACCTGTAAGCTTGCGATCTTCTCTTTCTGTTGCCTTGTTTGGAGCAGCTGTTGCTCTATCGCCCCCTTCTCTTTCAAACTTATAGTATATCGCTCTTCCCATTCAGAAATCTGCAATTGAATTATTTCTAAGGAGTCTTGTGTATTTAAACCACAATTTTGAAGAAAGCTTTTTAAGCTATTATCCATATGGATTAGTAGCTGGTGAGCAGCCTGGTGCTCAGATAGTGCATGGTCCCTTGTTATTGAGAAACTTCTACGATCCTCAGAGCTCAGTAGAAGTTTTTCTAGCTCCTTGCGACTTGAAAGGAGTAGGCGCTCAAGTTCTAACGATAATTCTTGCTCCCACTCCTCTCTTTTCAATTGCAAATCCTTTAACTGTTTATTTCGTTCCCCTATAACAGCTCGTATTTCAAGTACTTTTTGCTGTAATTCCTTTTGCTGTTGCAGTTTGAATTCATTCGCCTTATTTTTGTTATCTAAGTCTGAACGTAACTTTTGCTCCACCTCATGAGGATTTTGCCCTGCGAAGAAAAGTTGAGTCTGCTTTTGTAGAGTTTCAATTATTGAACTTTGCTTAGAGATCTCTAAATCAACACCTCTTTTTTGTTGCACTAAGTTTTCTTTCTTCAATTCTAAAACAGCTATAGCTCCCTGCTGCACAAGCAATTCCTTTTCTACACGCTCTTTCTCTAAAACAATCGATTTCCAACGATTTGCCATGCCGACTAGATTGTGTAAATGACTGCGCAAATAATTTAGATCTGAAAATTCAAATGCTTTTGTTATTTTATAAAGGCCCCATTTTTGCAAGAGATCTTCCTTTTTTTGCTCGATGCGAGCTTTAATTTGCTGCTGATCTTGTAAAATAAAGGACAGGTCTTTTTGCTTTGATTCACATTCCTTTTGCAATCGCTCTACTTTTTCCTCGTAACTTGCCAATCTTTCAATTAATGTCGAATGTTGCTTTTCTAAACCTTGCATTCTTTCAAAAAGCTCACTTGCATTTTGCTCTTGTTGGTAAAGTTGTTCTATACTTTGCACCGACCTATGCTCCATGTCTTGGAGAGTCTCTTCTTTTTCTTCAGGATCAATTCCTAATTCGATCCAAAGCTGTGTATTTTGGAAGATTTGCTCAAGCTTGCCATGGGCTTCTAGCTGTTTGCTTTTGTAATCTATTAAACTCAGCTCTAATACAATTTTACTTTTGTCTAACGCCCCTTTCTGCCCGTCTATTTTTAAGAGCCTCTCTTTATAAAGATCTGCCTCTTCTTTTAAGCTTTCGTATTGATCTGTTGAACCATCCTTTCCATCTAATGTGCCGCTATTTTCCCTATAAGGGTGTTGGCAACTGCCACATAAAGGGCATGCTAAGCCTTCTTTTAATAAACTTCTTTCATGAACAAGTTTTTGCTTTAATTTAAGGTAATCTAATTGCTCCAAAATATTTTCGTATAGAGCTCTGATCTTCTTTTCTTGAATCTCTAGCAGCTCTTTTTGGTTGATAGAGACATCTAATTCTTGTCGATTTGTTTCTATATATCTTTCGTATTGGAATAGAGAACTTTTTAAAGTATCACGTTGCCGCGCTAATGAGTGAGCTTCTTTCAAAAGACTGACTTGTCTTGAATACAACTTAAATTGTTGTTGCCAATTCAGCTTCCAACTTTTAAAGTCTACTTGATCCCCAATCAGCAAATGTAAAGCGGCTTGACATTGAGTTGATGATTCTCGCACTTCTTGTTGCTTAAGCCTAATCTCTTCTACAACTGCTTTGCTTTCAAGTAGGTTTAAATTATCTTTTTCAATACCTTGATGGAGTTGTTCTTGCTTCAATTCAACAAGTTTGATGCTTTTATACTCTTCTTGTATAAGCTCAACATAAGTTTGCCATGATCCAATTTCTGAGGCAAATACTCCAATTTCTTCTAATGCAGCATAAGTCTCCTCTAATCCTAAATAAGCTTGCTTTAAAGCTTCTAATTTAAGGTCATTTTCCTTTAATTCAACGGAACATTGCTCATCTAATAATTGGATCTCTTGAAATTTTCCTTGCAGAGGTTGTAATTTCCCTTTTTCCTGCTGCAACATATGATAGATATTCAAAGCTTGATGAATAACGGGTAAGTTTTCAGCCAGTTTTCTTTCAGCATTCTCTCTCTCTTGGCGAGTATACTCTGCTTGTTTTTCCGTAGCAGAAAGGTTTTGCTCGGCTTCAATTGCTTTAGTATTTAAGAGATTCGATTGATGCTGGAGTTGATTCATCACTTCTTGTTGTTCATTCAGTAGATCAATTAATTGTTTACCTTTCAAGCACCTCTCATCTTCTTTTAGCTTTTCTATCAACTCTTTTAAGCTATCGAGTTTTTGTAGAGATAAGGTATATCGCTGACTGACTTCTGCATACTGTAGTTCCAATTGCTTTTTTTGTTGTAGCTCTTCCCTTTTTTTATGAAGCAAATCTGTTTGTTCTTTCTGGGAACTGAGCTCAAGAGCTAGAGCTTGAAGCCTCTCCTTGAGAATATTTTCCTCTTCTGCCGACAAAAGATAGGTTCCTCCAATTCTATCTTGCATTTGCTTTAGACTTAACTCTTTTTCTTTTCTTAGAGCAGCGACTTTTTCTCCAATTTTTTGGTAAATGTCAGTATTTGTTAACCTTTCTAAAATGGCTGCTCTCTGGTCTTCTGTAGCTTTTAAAAAAAGTGCAAATTCACCTTGAGCTAGAAGCATACTCCTTTGAAAATCCTCCACTGTAAACCCTTCTAAGATCTCTGTAAAAACAGGCTCAACAACTTTGGAAAGTGGACTACTCGCAAGTATATTTTCTTTGCCTTCGTGATCGATTTGACTCATGCTACGATGGGCCCTTTGCAATTCTCCGCTGGCTTTATTTCTCGCTCTGTGACACGACCATGCAGCTTTGTAACGAAGACGCTCCCCTGTTTTACTTAACTTACTAAACTCAATGATTGTATGACATTCTGCTGTACCATAAGACATGATTCGTCTAGGGTCTGTATCTGTTTGACGAATAGCTCCTATTAGGCGAGGAGTTTGTCCAAATAAAGCAAGACAAATAGCATCCAGTAGAGTAGATTTACCAGCCCCTGTATGCCCTGTAATGAGAAATAAGGAAGTTTGCTGCAGGTCTTTTTCAAAATCTAATACATGTCTCCCATATAAAGAATTGAGATTGATGATCTCTAATCGATGCAGTTTCATATTTCAGCTCCTTACAATTGGTCTTTGTCCAGGCTTCCTAAGACAGTATTAAACGCTATAAGTAAATCTTCGGATGGAGATTTTTGGTATTTAGTTTCATAGAGGCGCAAGAAGACTTGTTGTGGAGTTAAGTCCAAGAGAGACTTATCTGTAAGTTCTGAAGAAGCTCCTTCCCTGTCATTAGCCGTACAACTGTAACTTTGTTTAACGTTAACAATTAAAGGTCTTTGTTCTGTAGAAAATTGCTCTAGACATTTTTGTAAGTCTGCATACAGATGGGAGTCATAATGCTCTACCATAATTTCAATATAAAGATAGGGAGGAAAAGGCTCACTCCACGATAATGATTTGAGCTGTTTGCAAATTTCTTCTATTTCCCCTTTAATTAAAAGGAGCTGGCGCCAACAAGGGATAGGTAAAATAGAAGTCTTAACCTGATCACCTTCAATATCGATTAGAATAACATTTTTTGCATAAGTAGCCTCTCCAATATTGAGAGCAATGGGAGAACCGCTGTACCAAATATTACGAGAACCAATCTGACGTGTTCGGTGAATATGACCTAAAGCGATGTAATGGTAGCGATTATCAAAGATTTCACAAGGTAAGCCCCCAATTGTTCCTGCATGATGTATCTCTGTTCCAACCTCCTCTTTAGCCACTCCCATACAAGTCAAATGTCCTGTAGCAATCAAGGGTACTTGCGGGTATATCTTATTTGCTAAATCTGCTAAACGGGAATAAAGATTAGTAAAAAGTTGCCTAAATTCTGCTGCTATTTCTTCTTTTTGCCGTTCTGTTGTGCGAACTCCAAGCCGAAATTCATGAATAAAGGGTAAAGTTACAACGACCGCTTGTAAAAACCCTTCTTTATTTTTAATAGGACATAAATAATTTTCTAAGGGCTGAGAAAGATGATAGCCACCTACAACATGCACTTTCAAAGCATCTAAAATTTCTGCAGGAGCATCCAAGCGAGAAGCAGAGTCATGATTTCCCCCCACCACAATCACTTGTCCAACCTGAGTCTTTACTCCCACTTCAGCTAAAAAGCGGTAGTAAATTTTTTGCGCTTCAGAGGATGGCTGCGTATATTGAAAGATGTCACCTGCAACAATCAAAAGGTCTACCTTCTTTTCTTCCAAAGTTACTAATAACCAATCTAAAAAAACACGATGCTCTTTCTCACGGCTTTCCCCCTCCAGTGTAGCCCCTAAATGCCAGTCAGATGTATGCAATATCCTCAAGCTCATTACAACCTCATAAACCTCTTAATAATAGAAGCAATCCATACAGCCTATTTTGTAATCTTAGTTATAGGCTTAATCATGAATTAAAATTGTCACAGACTAACATATATTTTGAAATAATGTCTAGGGTATTTTTATTAAAAAATAAATAGTTAATAAATAATTAATGAATATTAATTAGAAATTAATTATAATTATTGTGTAAACAAACTAAAATAACTATTTTTATTATATTATATGAATTCACAATCTTTTTCTCCAACTCGGAGCTCAAATAAGGCTGAATTAAGTAATGAACTTAATGAAGAGCCAAAGATTCTTAGTAATGAACCAGAGTCGGCGACTCATCTTATGACAAAAGCAAGTCAAAATATAGAAGATACACATAAGCAAACTAAGACAAATTTATCTCAAGATTTTACCTTTATTCGTGCAGCGAGAAAAGGGGATGCTGACACTGTAAAAAAACTTCTTATAGAAGCTCGCCCTCCTCATTCTAATGAAGAAAAAATAAATGCTTTTATCACAGCTTGTAAAATGGGGCATACAGCAGTTGTCGCACTATTAAAAGGACTTGGTAACGTCGATCCCTCTGTTCAAAATAATAGAGGGTTTATGTTGGCCTGTCAAAATCAAAAATTATCTGCTGCCGAAGTTTTAATAGGCGACGAAAGGGTAGATCCAGCGGATCAAAATAATAAAGCTCTACTTACTTCTGCCGCGCACGGCAGTATAGAGATCTACAAACTTCTAATTAACAATGATAAAGTGGACCCTTCTGCAAACAAAAATGAAGCGCTTATTCTAGCCTCTAAAAATGGGCATGTTTCGATTGTAGAAGATTTAATTAAAAATAAAAAAGTAAATGAGTGCGAAAATAGTTATGAAAGCTTTAATGAGGCTTTTATGAAGGCTGTGGAAGCTGAACAGCTAGATGTTTTGAATGTTTTGAAGCACAGCCCTTTTGTGGATCCTTCTTATGGGAATAATAGAGCCATCATATATGCTGCTGAATGGGGACTAAGCAATATTTTTCATTTTTTACTCCAAGATCCAAGAGTTGATCCCTCTGATCAAAATAATGAAGCCATTCGTAAAGCATCTCACATGAGTCAAATCGACTTTATGTCCGTTTTACTAGAAGATAATAGAGTCCTTGCAAAGCTTACAGAAGAGGAAATATATTCATTTAGAAAGGAGATAAACGAGTACAAACAAATTGAGGTTGACCCTATGGAAGAAGTTACCCCTGAGATAAAAAAGCAGAAGCTAGAAGATTAATAAAATTTTTATTTTACCCCTATATAGCATCTGTCATAGGGGTAAAAATATTAAGCCTTGAAGCTTGAATAGGTATCTAACCTATTTTCCCATCCCTTTAACCAACGAGATTCCCCCCTCTCTTTAGGACTATTTTGAATCCTGCATTTTAGGACAAACTTGGCGGCTCTCGTAAATTCGGCAACTATCTCTTCCTGCCCAACCTCCTTCATTTCTAAAAGAACTTGTAATAAGCCCCACCCTTTTCCTTTATAACGTTCATTACTTGTAGTCCCCTCTCCTTTAAAATTGACGTAATCGAGTAAAGCATATAATCCATTTGGTTGTTGTATTAAGGTTTCAAAGCGTTGTTTAATGGACACCTGTTCTTCAGGCTTAAGGCAAGCCTGTATGGCAGGTAACGCTTCTTTTAGACGACGCGCAATAAATAAAGTTTGTAAATCAGTCGTTTGCTTAAGGAGATGACGCAGCTCTTTCATTTGCTGTGAATGAAGCTCTCTTATGAAAATGTCCCGAGTTTCCCAGGGGCATTCTTTTGTCTGTTGTAGCCAACTTGGTAAAGAAACACCGTGTTCTTCCATAAATTTCAAAAGATCAGGAAAAGTTTCTTTAAAACGTTTTTTCTGGTTTGCGGGTAGCCAAATAAAATGGGCAATACCAAACGAGGGAAACTCCTCCCCTTTATTCCAATGTGTCAAGTAGAGTTCTTTTTTAGCCCCTTCATTCTGCCAAATAGCCTCCCCTATGCGTTGTAACTCTTGCTTGGTTAAGGGGTAATCTTGAATATGCAATTCAACTTTTTTATGCTTTTGTTCTGCTGCCTTTTTAAGATTTTCAAAAGAAGAAAGTGAATGAGATGGTTTTTTTTCTGTAAACCCTTCCCTTAGATTGCTCATTGGTAACACCCCTATGGGCATTCTTTTCTTTTCTAAAGCTTGTAGCACAGTTCTTAGGGAGGGAACTGTAGGACTGTATGTTAAATAAGTTAAATTACGATCAAAAGGAATTCCCTCTAACATATCTTGAGGATTGCGCATCCCTATGATAATCAATTTTTCAGGAGGGAGCCCCATGCTTAGCAGCTGCAATAATTCTAGTTGCTCCTTCCACACGTGACCGTTAAAAGAGCAAAAGATAGCCATTTCATTTCCTTGAATTTCCTTGTCTAAATTTTTAAAGCTCTCTATTAAATCTCTCTTTATTTCCTCTTGATTGAAAAAAATAGTTTTAATATTCGGTGCCTTATCTAAGGTTTCAAGAATTTGGCTTTTTAGAACATCTGGAGCTATAAGGGCTACTTTGCGCCCTTTTAATGTTGTATTTATTTTTTCTAATAGCTTAGGGGGTGAGACCAACGTTAAAGCACGTTCAGCTATCTGATTAGCTAATTCTAAATGATCTTGGCACCTTATAACTGTTAAATCTTCCTTTTGGTTATTCAAAGGGATTAAACGTTGCTTTACCTTTAAAATACGACCAAGTGAGTCGTCTATTTGTGCCTCTCTAATTTCATCTCTTAGGACAGCTTCTTTAAAAATTTTGATTACTCGTTTTATCAACTCAATACTAATTTCTGGAGTTTTAGCATCGGCAAAATTAGCCCAATCTAATCTTCCCAGTATCAAACAGTCTGAGCCCGCCAGGAATGCTTTTATTGCTGCTTGAGCAATACTTTCTGTAGCTTCTTGTAAAGAATTTTGTTCAGGTGCTACCCCCTTCATGACTAAAGCATCACTAACGACAATTCCTTTAAATCCTATCTCATCCTTTAACAAATTTCTTAGAAAAACAGGCGAGAGCGAAGCACAGGAATTAGGATCAATTTTACGAAACAGAATATGCCCTGTCATAATTGCATCTGTGTCATTATGAAGTTCTATAAAAGGTTTAAGTTCTATTTGAAGCAACTCCTCTAAAGAATGATCGCTACATGGCAAAGCTTCATGGGAATCAACAGAGGTGTTGCCATGTCCAGGGTAGTGCTTTAAAGTGGTCACTATCCCAGCTTCTCGAAATCCCTCTAGACTGGCTTTCCCAAAGGTGATCACTTGTTCTGCTTGATCTCCAAAAGAGCGAACACCTATAACTGGATTATGGGGATTATCATTTATATCTACAACAGGAGCCAAGTTCCAGTTAATTCCCACTGCTCCCATTTCTCTAGCCATAGCTAGACACGAAGCCTTAGCGAGTTTAGGATCTTGTGTTGCGGCTAAAGCCATGTTTCCAGGAAACTCTGTGAAATTTTGTTTTAAGCGTGCCACAATTCCCATTTCCTGGTCGACACTAATAAAAGCAGGAATTCCTAATCGCTCTAGCGCAAACGTTTGGATTTCGTCCGTAAGCTTTTTGACCTGTTGTGGCTGCTCTAACCCGTTTGCCCAGTTATATAAGATAATATTTCCTAATTTAGAATCTTCAAGCAATTGTCGAGCTTCAGCTGTGAGGTTTTCTCCATAGAAAAAAGCCATAAACAGTTGACCTATCTTTTCGTCTAAGGTCATCTTGTTAATAATACTGTCAAAATTTCCTAATTCTAGCTCGCTCTTGCGAAGAATCGTACGATTTTTAATATGTATATCCATATGACTATCGGCCCGCAAATTTTGTTGTAATAAACCTATAAAAAGAGTGTTAAACAGTATAAGCCAGAGTGTTACCTTCATATATGGCCCCCTTTAGAGTAGAATTTCACCAGGCAACCACAAAAGTTATTTAGAAGCCTGACATTATGATTGGGAAAAGTTCTAATTATGGATTGCAAACTATCATCTACTCTTTTGCTTCATCTAGTCAAGTAAATAGGAATTCTTTAAACTAAGCATAAGATTGTTATCAGTATATCTTGCAGCAACTTGTGACAGGTATATCCTTAATAAAAAAAGTTTTGCAAAAGCTATAAATCTAGGTAATATAGTAAGCACGAGTAGATTGGTCTTATTCTTTTAAAAACAAACATGGCCTTATTCTATTGCTTCGAGATGTAACTTATTAGTACTGGCAGTCACGCATATGAAGAAGGCTTGGTTAGATAATGCAGCCATGTGAAACTAAGTTCTAAAACTGTTAATGGGGAGAACTATGTACAAAAATAAATTTTTGTTTATAGGCAGCTTACTTATAAGTCTATTTCATTCTAGTTTTTCCTCTATATACGCTTTACCTCCGCCCCCTAAAGGATGGCATAGGCATCCAAATGAGTATTATATTTGGAAATATCAGGCCTTTCATATCAAGCAAATGGAGGAGAAATACCGCTATCACTCATTTTTAGTTTCCTCTAGTTGGGGTAAGAAAATTGATTGGTTACGTATGTATTATGAAGGGCAGGAAGCTAACAATGTAGCTCAAGCACGAAAAATGATTGTAGAAAGCACTGAATGGTACCTAAAACTATTAAATGATTCTGAGGAAATAAAGGAGTTAATCACAAGTCCTGCGTTTACCATAGGTAAATTACAACTGCGCTGGACCTTTCGCCAGCTTGATAATAATAAACTCTTCATCAGGGGGCAATATGTTGCCATGGCAACATTACGAGATGGCGTTATCACCTATGAGCGCTACAATGAGGATAAGCACGATTTAGAATTGATATTACAAGAAACATACGTTAAAGCTTGCCACCTAGTCCAGCCAGCAACTTCTACTTAACCGAGCCTAAGGATACAGTGCACTTGAAAAGAGCTGCTGAAAAGATTAATTAAATTGTGATAGGGGCTTTGATAGACAACAGAAACCATGTCCCTTCCCAAAACAGACTAATGCTATAATACAAAAGAACTTAGCAAGTTTAGCTAGCACCCTGTATTTTGCGCACTCCTCCAGCAGTAGAAACAAGCTAAGCTTCTTATTTAATCAAGGAGATAGATATGATCAACAAGCTAAACAGATCTAACATCCCTAGCTATAATGTTACTGAAATAAAAGAAGATATTTTTGAGAAGCAAGTATTATGTTTGCTCAGTGGGAGAAGAATAGCGGAAAGGATAAATGATTGCTTCCAATATAAATGTGACTTTATAGTCGCTGTATCTGATGAAGCTCAGAACAATCGAAACTACAGTCTGTATGATACTAAGCATGCAATCTCTTTAATCTCGGCAAATAAGGGAAAATTTGTCAGCCCAGCAACAAATCAGGTAGTCAAGATCTACTTTTACATCCTAAAGAAATTAGAAAATGACTTTGCTTATTTTGCTAAGTACCCTCAAGATAAAAGAGACCCACTTCTAGAACTTTCTCTATTAGCTCGCACAGAACCAACTTTAGGCACAGAGTATGCCCTTCCCTCTTTAATGGTTTATTACTATTTGCATAACCAACCAGATACGTACCGGTCGTGGCACCAACAAGGTAAAGCAATTCTAGAACAACTTAAAGGACCTATCAAGGCACCTGCGACCTTAACTTATCGAGTGAACAAGATGGTTGAATCTTTTAAAGCTCAACAAACTCAGACTTTTGGAAGCTATGCTGAGCTCTGTCGCGAAATTGGCCTGGAGCTTCATGAAAAAGCTGTACAACTTGAGAAATATGATAATATTAAGCTCGAGCTAATATTTGAAACTAGCATGAAGCTTATTGAAGAAGCTGCAAACTATGGAAATATTCAGGCCCAATTGCATCTAGGCCTAGCGTGCTTAGAACAACGGGAATATGATCATGCTAAGATTTGGCTTAAAAAAGCAGCTGAAAAGGGAAATTCTTCTGCTATAGACAAATTAAGGGAAATTAATCCAGAAGGTGGCTTTTTTCATACCTATTTGGAAGGTATCTCTAATATGATTTATAACCTTTCCAGTTCCGTAACGTCTTATTTTGTAGTAAATACCACAAAGACGCCCAAGCGTATAACTATGAAATAATTGCACTCAGTATATTTCGCTATGAATATAGAGAAAGAAAGTATGAAGAGGAGGAAGATTAAGTCACTATGAAAGTAATTAAGAGTTCTATTACCCCCGACCCGCTTTCTTATAGCCTCCATCATAATTACAATGAATTAGGTAAGCCCCCTCTGAAAATTGAATATCAAGAAGGGTATTTTAAGTTTGTCTTACGCCCCTTTGAAGCTTTAGATGCAGAAGCTGTGCACCAGGGGATTACATCTAGTCTGCCTGAGCTCTACCCTTTTATGGATTGGGCTCATTACCCAAGTTCTGTTCAAAGTCAAGAGCAGCGGCTATCACAGTGTCGTAAGGATTATTTTGCTAATGTCAATTTTGACTTAGGGGTATTTGAAGCAGGTAGTAATGATTTTTTGATGTCTACTGGATGGCGTCGTACTGGTCTGCGTAATCCTAAATCTTTAGAAATAGGTTACTGGACCGTAAGCAAGTATGCGGGAAAAGGTTTAGCTACGCTTGTTACTAAAATTCTTATTATAATTGGTTTTGAAATTCTTAACTCCAGTCGTATCCAAACAGGCTGCCATTACAAAAATAATGGTAGCCAAGCGGTTATTAGAAAATGTCAGTTCCATTATGAAGGACGCATGAGAAATTATACATCTGAACCCACAGAGACGATGCTTCAAAATGGTTATCAAATAGAGAATATCGCGGACTTTTATTCACTTATTCCTCAAGACATCCCGCTCTTAGATTGGTATCCCCTAATTAAAGAAAAAATTCTGGTTTTCATACAATAAACCCTATACAAAAGGCTTAAAAGAAGCTTGTTTTAATGACTCGAAATGACTTAATTAAAAATTTTGTAAGCAAGGAAGTAGAGAGCTTTACATACAAATTTAATCTAGAAATAAAAATGTGTTAGGTCCCTAGTGACACAAGGTTGGCTGTATGGCTGTAGCGCTATAATAAAGATTCAAATTTATTTAATCCTTTTATAACGTCGGCATCAAGCTCAAAGTGCAGGTGATTAAAGTAGCATTGTAATAGATCAATACTTAATGAGGAATGATTGAGTTGCTCTTGAGCTAATTCTACAATTTGTTCCCTGTTTTGTTTTCCCCATGCTAAAGAGTTTTTTAAACATTCCTGTAGAGCAGCAACTTCTTGAGCTTTCTTTGTTCCAAGCCCTTTTTGCATGGCACAAACAGCAAAACAAAAAGGAAGTCCCGTGGCATAATGCCAAGCTTGTGCTAAATCTAATGTCTTATAACCAGACAAAGTTTGAGCTTGGATCGCCTCATTACCAATCAATAGAAATGCATCGTATTGACTATACTGTTTAATATCTGATAATTCTACCCATTGAGGTACAATACCCCAATAATGCTTACAAAGTGTTTTTAAAAGTAGCGTCGATGTTGCACTTTGTGGAGTTAAAGCAATTTTCTTTTGATCTAAATCAGCGAGGTACAAATTTTCTTTATAATATAAATTCACACTTAAAACTTTTTCGTACGCGGCAACACAAAAGCCTGGAAACAGATCATATCGCTCTTTATGCTGTAGGTATTCAACACAACTGACAAAAGCGATGTCGCACTTTTCTTCGTTTAATGATCTATTTAAGGCTGTAGGCACATCCTCAATCCAATGCATATTTTTTGGGAAAGGGACCTTGTTCAGCATAATGCCTCCCCACAATGGGAGCACATTAATGTAGCTAATTTTTCCAATAGTTAACATGGGTTAACACCTGAGCTAATGATAATTAGCTATTTCTATACCTATAGTGAATCAGCTGTGCAAATAATATTTTTAGAAAAAGTAAATTTGAGAGAATAATAGGGGAGTTGAATTTTCCCCTACTAATGATCATTGTTTTTGCTAATTTTAGCTACTGTATGCTAGGAATTCGCATACAATTGAAAGGTTGATTGGTAATGGTAATGGTATTTGCTCCATATCGGGAATTGCCATTAACTTACCAGAAGATTTCTCTAAATCAACAGATAAATACTCAGGAATTGTACGTGTTGCATTTTCACGTGCTAACTTAACTGGTTGCATGTTACGTGATTTTTCACGAACAGATACAGTCATTCCTGGTTTAACATTGAAAGAACGACGGTCAACTTTTTTACCGTTAACTTCAATATGTCCATGTGCAACAAGCTGGTGTGCTGCAAATATGGTAGTAGCTAAGCCCATGCGGTATACGACAGTATCCAAACGGCACTCTAATAATGCGAGTAAGTGGTGTGCTGTATTACCTTGACGGCGTAAAGCTTCTTTAAAACATCTAACCAATTGATGGTCACTAATCATTCCGAATACAGCTTTCAACTTTTGTTTTTCTTCGAGCTGCATACCAAATTCTGATTTCTTACGCTTACGTGCTCCATGAACTCCAGGAGGATTGGGTTTATGCACTAGCGGGTTGCGCGCACGACCAAAAATGTTCACTCCGAAACGACGAGCAATGCGGTTTTTAGGGCCTGTGTAACGAGCCATAGCCTGTTAAATCTCCTATAATAAACAAAACTTACACAATTTATCCTTATAATAAAGTCTTATTCTAGGGTAACCGTGCTTTTAAAAACAAGAAAGTAAATGAAAAATAGATAAAAATAGACTTTTCTGAGGTGAAAAACTTCAATTTTTCCATAAATGGAATCGTCGAATATAGTCATCTATCAACAAATAATGTTTATAACTCCTATTTTTTTTGTTTACAACTTCAAAATTTTCGCATATGGAAAGAATTTATTTGATAAGTCGGCAAGTTATCTACATTCGATGAACAATGTGGAATACCTCTATTTTTTTGCTACTTATCAACATTTCCACACTCTCTGAAGAAGAAGATATAATATATAAGTAAAGTATTTATCTATTAAAGAAATGTGGAAAAATGCCTTAGCTCCTGAACTTGGCATAACACTTGCTCTAAATATGGCAAGTTAATGAAATTTGAAAGTTGAAGGTAACCATGTCTATGATAAGCTCAACAGGAATGCTTGGGAAAGTTGGTAATAAGAATTTCTCTTTATTAGGTAGAATGCTCGATCTCACAGCAGCTAGTCATCGCATTCATAGCCAGAACGTTGCTAATGTGAATGTCCCCAATTATAAAAGACGCCATTTTCGTTTTGATACAGCTTTAAAAGAAGCAATGCGCGAAGGAACAGCAGAATCTTATGAGTCAATACAAGGATGGGTTGATCGTCCTAGAAATACTCCTGTAAGAAACAACGGTAATAATGTAGATATCGACAAAGAGATGTTTGATATGCAGGAGAATGCTAAGTTATACGAAATCTATACCAATCTCTACAACCAAAAGTCTGAGATGCTGTCAAGAGCAATTAGAGGGGGTAGATAAATAATATGGCATACCAAGGGATCAATGCACTATTTAGATCAACACGTGTAGCTGCTTCAAGTGCGCGTGCTCACCGTCAATGGTTGAACAATATTTCAAATAACTTGGCAAACAAAGACACTGTTGATACTGGGAAGATGGATAAAGAGGGAAATTATATTCCTTACGCTCGACAAGTGCCTATTTTCTCTAAAGTCTTGTCAGAAAAGTTTAGAGAGAATAGGGTACGGGAAGATGTCATTAATGGCGTCACTGTCAAAAAAACAGCACAATTAAAAAATGAGTACGAGAGTGTCTATGATCCTGATCACCCAGCAGCAAGACGAGCAGGCTCAAAAGACGCAGGATATGTGTATTACCCAAAGATTAGCATCGCACAAGAGATGGCAGATTTAAAAATAGCAGCCGCTAGCTACGAAGCAGATATCACTGTAATGGCCGTATCCAATAAATTATTTGATCAAGCTCTAAGCATCGGGAGAAACTAACCACTATGTCTACTATGCCTGAAAATGTTAACGGAATCGATAGTGTTTTACCTAAGCTGAATCGCAAATCCAAAGCGGCTTATGTCAAGGATGCGGATTTACAAATCCATGTACCAGAGGTAGGAGATAGCTTAGATTTAGAGAAAACCCATTCGTTTAAAGATATTCTGTCCCGCTATGTAGAAGATGTAAACACATTACAACACGATGCTGATACCGAATTACAGCGTTTAATTTCTGGCGAAACAGAGGATCTTCACACAGTTCAATTAAAAATGAATGAAGCAAAGAAATCTTTTGAATTGATGTTGCAAATTCACACTAAGCTAGAAGATATGTATAAAGAGTTTAAATCGATGCAAATGCATTAAGCTTTTAATGCAAAGCCTTCATTTAAAATCAATAGACCGCTTCGAAATAATACCCGAAGGTGGTCTATTAATCTTTTTAGAAGAGCTATTTTGGCTTTATTCGACTTATGGCCTCTGATCTTTGTCGAGTTGCAGAAGGGTAATAATTTCATAGTTTAAATCACGTATCTTAGCTTCAAAAGCCACAATCTTTTTTTCTTGCTTCTTGATTGTTAGATTCTGTGCATCTATAGTTTGCTGCATGTCATGAAGCTCTTTCTCTTGTGCTTTGCAAGCTTGTTCTAATTCAACATCGTGTGTTTTTAACCCTTCCATCTCTTCAAGCTTTCTCTGCAACATTTCAATTTCAGAATTCTTATCCTCTAGCTGCTTTGTCAAAATTTGTATATTGCGCTTGCCCTCCGCAGCAATCTGTTTGATAAGCTCTAATTTTTTTTCATATTCTTCCTGATAATTCTGAAAAGTCTGTTGTAATTTTGTCAACTGGTCTGTCTGTTGAATGGTAGTACTTCCTTGTTGGGCTAGAATTTGGTCTTGCCTTTCTACAAGCTTTTGTAACTCTTGTTGCAGCCCTTGGGGAGTAAGGGAACTTTGGTCTCTTTGAGTCGTTTCTAATTGTTCAATCTTTTCCTCAAAAAGTGTCTGCCAATTTTGAATTAATAAATTGAAAGTAATACAGCCGATTCCCGCCCATACTATCAATGCTGTTAATTGTAATGGTTGTTGTCTGAGATGGATGCTAAAGATAAGTACAGGAACAATGTACAAAAGAAGGATGACAAAATATAAGGCATTGCGATAAGAGCGATAAAACATGGAGACTTTTCCAAAGGAGTTACTAAATAGAGATCGTTGACTCCCTAATTTAAAGTTTTAGTCAAAATTTGGAAAGTCTAAATTCCAGCGGTTCTATGTTTTGATAGGCTCTTTGTCCCCTTTTTATAGAACCTATCAGAGTAAGCGCTAAAGAATAATACAAGATATCTAATATGCTTTTAATGGGAGTCGAATTGTGCTCAAGCAAGTTATACCTTTAGGGATCAGTTTTACCACCTTGTTTACCTCTTCCATACTTTTGGCTAATGACCAAGAAGTTTCAAATAAGAATTCTGCTTTAATTGAGCAAAAACCTTTACAGTTAGAGCACCCAGAAAATAAGGGAAGCTCCCTTTACGGGGATGCTGTAGAAGGAGTATTACCTAGGAAATTAGTTAAAACTACTTATTACTCAGATGGGGTCATTGCCAAGAAAAAAGAACTTGAGCGCAATTATAAAGGGGAATTTATAGAACATGGGATGTGCGAAACCTTTTATCCCAATGGTGCCCTAAAAGGACGAGGTTTTATATCTGAGGGGAAAAAGCAGGGACCATGGTTGAAAGTAACTGAGCAGAAAACTATCTGGAAGGGTTTTTATGACCAAGGCAAAAAGCAGGGGAAGTGGCAACTTTGGGATTGGGACGACAAAAAGCTTTTGGTAAGTGAAAACTATAAAGATGGGCAATTGGAAGGAGCAAAGCAGAAATTCAACAAAAAGGGACTTATGCTTTCCCAAGAATTTTATGTGGCTGGGAAAAAGCAAGGGGAAGGGACCTGTTGGTATGAGAATGGGACAAAGGCTGAGGAGGGAAACTGGATTCACGATAAAAAACATGGTTCATGGAAATTTTGGGATGAACAAGAAAATTTATTGCTAGAGAGCCAATTCAATGTAGGCCTTCCTCATGGCACCTGGAAATGGTATAATGGCCAGAAAAAAGTTATTAAACAAGAATCTTTTGCAGATGGGAATGGAACCATTTACCAATATGGTATAACGCCTCTTGAAAATAAAAAAAATCATGTTCTCTTAAAAGAGCAACCATTACGACATGGTGTTCCACATGGAACTCAGAAAGAATACTATTTAAGTGGGGTACTAAAAAGTGAATCTTCCTATGTACAAGGTAAAAAAGATGGTCCTTTTAAAAGTTGGTATGAAAACGGGCAACTACAAGCAGAAGCGACCTATCAAAATGATGAGCTTATAGGGGAATATAAAGAATTTCATTTTGATTTGGATGACGAGAAAGAATTAAAACTTTCCAAGAAAGTAGTAAGAGAAGGACTTTCTTCCAAAGTGTGGGAAGTGGGATATTCCATTGAGGGCTATAAACTCTATGAATCTGAGAAAGAGAATGGTTTAGAAAATGGCTGTTACCAAATGTTTTATAAAGATGGGGGGCTATTGCAAACAGGAAATTTTATTCACGGAAAAAAGCATGGTCTCTGGAAAATATTTTACCCCAGTCAATTTTTGAAGAGAGAAGAGGAGTATATCTTAGGCAAAAAGCATGGAAGTTATATCGAGTGGAGCGAGCCCTTGATTGAGAATGGAAAGCAACCAACTTCAGAAAAACTAATAGAGGGCACTTATAGCAACGACCAAAAACAATCATTATGGAAGTACTGGTATCCAAATGGGTCTCTCAAAGCTCAAATAAATTATGAGGGAGGTTTGGAGCATGGTGAATACCTTGAATATTGGCCTTTTATCAAGCAGACTGTAGAGAAAAAGAACAAGACTAAATCCAAAAAAATAAAAAATAGTGAAAAAGCTCAATTGAAGGTACAAGGAAGCTACCTTTTAGGGGAAAGACAGGGAGCTTGGCGTAGCTGGTATCAAAGTGGAAAGCTGCAAGCACAAGCTTTATTTAGGGCTGGTGTTAAAGAGGGGATCAGTGAAGAGTGGCTAGAGCAAGAGTATAAAGGAAAACCAGCTCTTTCTTATCATAAGGAATATTATAACGGATTAGAGGAAGGAGAGTGGATCTCCTATTTTGCCCCCAACATTAAAGAGGCCGTGCAGCGTTATCATAAAGGCAAGTTGCAAGGAGAAGTAAAAGTTTACTATCCAAACGGGGTATTAGAATCTGAAGTCCACTACATAGACGGAGTAAAGGAGGGGGCTGCTAAGTACTACCACCCTAACCATAAGCTTAAAAATGAGCTTTTTTACCGAGAGGGGCAGATTGAAGGGGAATTTAAAGGATACTATGAAAATGGCAATTTAGCCTTGAGAGGGGAGTATATAGGAGGTCTGCCTACAGGAAGTTGGAAGTGGTACAAACAGAGTGGAACCGAAATTTTAGTGAAAACTAAATTTGCCCAAGGAACTGGAACTATGTATGAGTTTTTCCCCTCAGGGTATAAAAAAATGGAAGTCGATCTTATTGATGGCGTTCCTGATGGCAAACAGGTCATCTTTCATCCTAATTCCGACAAAACATGGACAGAATCTTTTTACTCTAAAGGAGTTTTACACGGGTTATATCGTGAATTTCACCCCAATGGTGAGCTATTAGGACAAGTAAATTGGAACTACGGTAAGAAAGAGGGGATCTACACTCACTACTATGGAAATGGGCAGAAACAAAGAGAGATCCCTTTTATACAAGGAGTCGCTCATGGGCATTCTTATCAATGGCACGATAATGGGAAGATCGAATCGGAAGGAAATTATTTAGAAGGGGTAAGAAATGGAGAATGGGTTTGGTACAACCGTTATGGAGATAAGCAATTTTCTCAGGTTTACGATAGGGGACTGCTAACAAGTCAAAGCTTTTCTGAGGAAATGGAACAACTAGCTGCTCCTAAACCATCACCTTAATAAATTTAATTTATAAAAGTTTAAGGGACTAAACTAGTTTATGAGTACCATACAAACATTACCTCACGACATATGGCATACGATTTGTCATTTTTTAGATGATCATTCATTCCAATCCTTAAGGCAAGCAAATAAGGAAATATGCCATAAGATTGAAATTTCACTTCTTAAAATTCTCAAAATTAAGATAGAGAATTTAAGAAATGAAGCATTTAAATGGACTGAAAATTTTAATAAATACTTTCCCCTATCTTTTGACCACTATGTACAAGAATTCAACTTCAAATCAGATCAAGAGGTTTCTACAACTAATAGTGGTTTAATGGCTAAGCTCAAAAGAATGAAAGATTCAATTGTAAAAGGAGAAGCCTTGACATATGGCAGCCATCAAATAGATAGTATTTCTGAAGAATTCTTGGACATAGAGAAATTTTATGCTTTCAAGCTTAATAGTTCCCACTCATATTTAGGAACTTGGTTAGTTTTGCACGACACCGGAGATATTAAATCGCAATGGTTCGAATGGAGTGAAACTGGTCGTGTTGCCTTTTGTAAAAAGAAAGAATTAGCGATGCAATATTTGCCACTTATCTATCCTTATAAGCTTCTTCAAAACATTAAAGAGGGCAATACTATAGGTTTCCCTTTAAACAGAAAATTACTATTAATAACTTGTAAACAAACAGATGGTTGCAAGATTCACAACACTGCTCCCCTATTTGAAGATGTTGTGAGTAATATCTTAGGTCCTATGAACATAGATTCTCAGAATTATATGTATTTTCCCCTAAAAGATAATTTCAAGGCTTAGTGTAGGGAATTGGTAATGGGTAGCTTAAGTTTACTGCCACATGATATATGGCATACGATTTGTCAATATCTGGATGAAGAGGACATACGTTCCTTAAGATTAATAAATAAAAATGTTTGCTCAAAAATAAGCGTACGCCAGCTCCTAGCAGCTAAGATTTGTAAGATATACAGGAGTGCTTGTAAGTGGGCTAAAAACTTTAATGAATACTCAGATAAGCCATTTGAACATTATGTAACTACTTTCCAAAACATATCAAGCGATTGCTTTTCTTTTAATTTAGAAAAGTTGCAGCAAAAATTAAATGAAATGAAAAGTTCCCTTGTATACGGGCAGGTATACCTTAATTCTCATAATATCCTAGATAGAATACCCTACCTAAAGCAATTTACAAATCATCATCGCTATTCTATGCAACACTATTGCTTGCAGCATTTAGGAAAAAGTTTATCTCCTAAGGAAGGCCTGTTTATAGATCTTATATTTCATTCAAATGGCAAACAAAATGATTTGTGGAAAGCTTGGGATAATCATGAGGAAAAAGAAGTCATAAAACATCCTGAATTAGGTTTTAAACTACCTATTTCCTATCCATTAGAGTTTTTTAAAGATGTTAAAGAGGGAGAGTGTATTGCTTTTCCTTTAGAAAAGAAACTTTTAATAATTACTTGTAAGCAAAAGGGGATAGTAGGGGTCACAGGGAACAATAAATCTTTTGAAGATATTTTAATAGCAGCAAGTACAAGGGAACCTTCGAAATTATTAGATGCTTCCTTAGAACAGATCTATTTTGCTCCAAAAGATAATTTAGTAAAGGATGAAAAAAAACACGATGAATAGTGGATTATTGTTGGTGCCAAGCTTGTGGCACGAAGTCTTTCATATGCTGAGCTATGAAGAAGTAAAGTCTTTAAGATTGGTGGATAAAAACTTAGCAAAAGTTATAACCCAGAGGGATCTTCTTATACTCAATATCGAAAATATCCATAGAGAGGCTTTTAAACTTTCAGAAAACTTTAGGTACTATTCAGCTTCTTCTTTGGAAGAATATATACCGGAGCTTGTGTTAATTCCTAATTGGAAAGTGAAATTGCAAAATGTAGATTTAAAAAATAAATTAAGAAAGATTAGAACCCTAATTATAGAAAGAGGAGCTTTTATATCATTTTTTTGTAAAGGTTCTAAGTTAGAAACTCCTGTAAGGGAATGGTCCTCAGGCGATGTACAAAAATTAAAAGAATTTTGTAATGAAAAGCACATTAAGGCAAATTTACCTCAAGAGAAGGCACTACATGTACAATTAAAGTTACATGATCTAGATAACTGTGAAATAGCCTTCGAGAAGTTAACAACTAAGTCCTTAAAAGAAATAGATCAAAGCGCTGAAAATTTGCAACCGCTTCCCTCCTTTTACCCAATTCAATTATTTAAAAATATTAAAGAGAACGGTTGTATAGCTCTTCCAATGCAGGGGAAAATCCTTAAAATAACATGCCGGCAACAAACTATCACAGAATGGGAAGATGATTTAGTTCCTTTTGAAGAAATGCTCGATTTTTCAAAACATCAAGCCCATTTTATTCTAGAAAAAGACTGGCAGCAAGTCTATATTCCATTCAAAGAGAATTCATCAAATCGGTCCCTTGTAAGAACCCTTTTGCAGAGATCTAGCGATTTAACTAATAAAGAACTATACAAAAGATCTAATGCAGGTGCTGCACAATCATGACAAATTGTTGTTCACTACCTAAAGAGTTATGGCAGGCGATTGCGTACAATTTAGACCTAAAGTCAATCCAAAGCTTGCAAAGAGTCAATAAGACAATATTCAATAAGCTTGTACAACCACTTTTAATCGCTAAAATCAAAAATTTGCATCATAAAGCCTTGATTTGGGCAAAAAATTTTAATGAGTATTCAGAAGTTCCCTTTGACAATTATGTAAAAGAATTTCAAATTGACCCAGCTCTCGATCTTATACAAGATATTAACTATCTAAATGATAAACTTAAAACCATGAAGGCTGCTCTTGTAAGAGGTGGCGCATATGTGCAAATAAGTCAAATCTCAACTCGAGCAATGCCTATGATCAAAAGATTTGAAAGTATACATGCTATTCACATGAAACAACATTGCCTCAATCTTGGTTTGGAAGACAACACCTTTCCTGAAAGTTTAGTTGTTCAAATGAGCTTACATGATATAGATAATAGCGAAAAGGCATGGAGAAAATATGACCTCATTCAAGAAAAATGTGTCTCTACAACAACACAATTCTCCACACCATTACCTTGTATATTTCCCTTGTCTTTATTTAAGCAAATTAAAGAGGAGGATTGTGTTGCTATACCCATTAGAAAAAAGCTTGTAGTACTAACCTGTCGACAAAAAGGGACTCAGGGTGATGCATTGGGCATATTTGAATCAGCTATCGACCCCAATAAGTTTCAAGCTGCCAATGTTCAAAATATGAGCTATCATATTCAAGCAAACACTTTAACTTGCTCTTCTGAAGGGATCTATTTTGCTCCTAAAGATAATTTATAACTCCCTAGTTTGGACATAAATTAGGGATGTTAATAGAGCAAAGTTGATAGAGGAGATATCTCCAAACTGGTGGTTTTCTAATCTTACATAAAATAAGATTGCTCAGCACATCACAAAGCCACTAAAAAGTCCTTTTAAAAAAGAAGATATTATAATGGCCCTACGACTTGTGGGCATTCATCATGACTATCTTGTTGCTTAAGTCAGATCACAGGGGTGGGTATGATAGAGTAACCATTCTTTACCTCCCCTGAGTTGAATAGATGTAAGTGCCTTCTTAAATTAAATCCTAAGATACTTATTTCCTATTTAGTAGAGGGTAGAAACGTAGAATCATTTTTACCCTTTGCTTTTTTTGCTTCGACAATGCCATAAGCTGGAACAGAGGAATCTCTTCCATATCTTTCTTTACTATTTGTAATTTGGATTTCTTCAAATCCTAATTGTTTCATAAATTGAAGCATGTCATCTTTATCTTGAAACATTTGAGAAAGATAGGCTTCTATCTCCTCTTTAGGTTGACTTTCATCAAATGATACATTGCTTGCAAAGTGAAAATAATTCATTCGCTCAGTTGCAAAACGCAATGTCCCCCCTGCCTTTAACATGCGGTACAATTCAGGTAGAGTTTCTTTATTTATAGTAAAACATGGGATATGCTCAAAATAAACATCTTCAAATCTGTTATCTGGGTAATATCTTAATTGCTTAGCATTGCTCATATCCATGCAAACGTTGGGTTTCATGTCAAAGCTAATATCAGTCGAATAGTAGCCATCATATTTTTCTTTTCGTTCTTCCCCCATGTCTTGATCGTTTAAGTGAGCTCCACGCCCAACAATCAACCCTTTACCTTGATAATCACATAGAAACTCATTTACAATAACACATTTTGTTGAGCTATTTTGAGCTTCTTGGTCCCTCTTCTTCCAAGTCGCATACTTCTCAATATCTTTAAAATAGATCCCTTCAGACTCTGCAATGTTTATTCTTATATCTTCTGGGCAATTTTTACTGGTTAATAGTAACTTAATTTCCTCATATGAGTCTTTGTTTATTTCAAATCCAAAAGGTGGGGAGGAGCTATACATCCCATAGACTTGCTTCCATTGGCGATAGATTGATTGGTGTTGATCATAATCTTTCCCGTAATTCTGAATATTAAATACATATTCTGAGGCCGACGGCGGCTTCAGCCACATACGTTGAATATGTCCTTGTTTATTAGCTTGACTGATTAAAGGTTCAACTACGTAAGCTTTTTTAGGATCTTTCTCTAATAATTGGGCATAGATTTCAGCGGCTTGTTGGTACTCTTTATGAGAAATTAAACGGTTTACTCTTCCATAAATTTCTTCTTCAGTAATTTTCTGATCAAGCTGAGACAGATTTTCTTTTTTACTGACGCTATAGTCTAGAGAACTAGCAACAGGGCCGCTATTTCCTAAATTAGAGAGTGAAAAACTTGCTACTTGATTGGCAAGAGTTTGCTCGGCGGACGAGTTCGGGATACGATTTTCCTGAGATAATGAGTTATTGACTGGTTTTTCAGGATTTATAGGAGATGAAAGATTATTCATGAGCAACCTTTAATTTTAAAAATATATACAATAATTAATATAATTAATTGAATTTAAAATCAATTTAAATTATAATTAATCATGCTTTATTAAAAATAATAACTTTTTGCTGAATTACAAATCCTTCCCCTGAGGATACTCGCTTGCAATTTATTATGTGCTTATAATCAAAGGATTAAATCTTCTGGAGAGATTGTGTATTACCTAACTTTGTCTCAACAAAGATAAGATTCAATTTTGCAGCAAGAGGGAACTTAGGGAAACTTTTTTTGTCCATTGTTCGTAATCTTTAAAAGATTTAAAATAAGAGCTACTTACTCTATCGGCTTTTTAAAGATAATAAAGGCCTTGTGACAGAGTCACAGCCACGATATTAATCAAATAGTATTTACATTAAAAAACCAAGATGTTTTGAACGCCATAGGAGAAATGATGAGAATTAACGATAAGCTTCTCAGTATACCGCCCTATATTTCTACTAGCTGGGAAAATGTACGCTCTCTACAAATAGAACCTGCAAAAGATGACGAAGACTTTCCTATCTTAATCGTCACATTAACAGATGGGCAACAAATTCATATCCCACACTTGAACCCTACATTAGTAGAAGCAATTTTTGCTGTGCACGCAAAAGTAGTGGAACATCGTGTAAGCAACCAAGAGTTCCATGCTGATAAACCTAAATTGTCCCCCCCAAGCTCATCTGTGTCAAATTCCACACGTTCCAACAACTCAAGGCAAGAGAGCTCTGATTTTTTAATTCGATTTGGAATCTCTGGCGTAGATGGTTCTACTGCAATTATGCAGCATAATGCATCTCAGTCAAATGCTCCCGACTTACCAAAAGATATTTTACGTAAAATAGCTAACTTAGCGCGTTCATTAGGTATGGAAGATACGTCTCTATTACCTCAACCAGAACCTCTTTGTAATTGCTATCATTGTCAGATAGCGCGCTCAGTTGTTTATGGAATTGATAATAATGAAGAGAGAATAGATGAAACAGTCAACGATGAGGATCTCCGTTTTTGTAACTGGAACATTAAAACCCTAGGGGGGCAATTATTTTCTGTGATCAATAAGCTTGATTCCAATGATTTTTATCACGTCTGCTTAGACCCACTTTCGTGTAGCTGTAAGCATTCTAATTGTGAACATATGAGGGCCGTTCTTGAAAGTGATGAAGGAATGGCTCCTCTAAAGTAAAATGTAAATATGGCTCTACACTAGCCGTATTTAAAATAAAAAATTAACGATCTGTTCAAACTACGAGTAACAAATCTTGGATCTACAAGCTCAAATTGATGAGCAATTTATGCATCATGCTATTGCTCTTGGGGAAAAAGGGCGGTATACAGCTCCCCCAAATCCTTGGGTAGGTGCTGTCATCACGCAGTTTAATCAAATTATTGGCGAAGGCTATCATCACGCCCCCGGGCAGCCTCATGCAGAAGTCAACGCTATCCAGTCAGCTAAAGCAAATCTTCAGGGTTCTACTATCTACGTGACACTAGAGCCTTGCTGCCATTATGGGCGTACACCACCTTGTGTGCAATCTATTATTAAAGCAGGTATACAGCGAGTCGTGGTAGGAATCGAAGACCCAGATCCACGTGTAAAAGGGCAAGGAATTGCCTACCTAAAACAGGCTGGAATACAGGTCTCTGTAGGTATTGCGGCAGAAACAGTTAAAAAATCCTTAGGGCCTTACTTATATCATAGATCTACAGGAAAACCCTATTGCGTACTAAAAGTAGCGTCCAGCATTGATGGTCGGATTGCAGCTGTCGATAAATCTTCAAAATGGATTACAGATGATGCATCAAGAAATGATGTTCATATTTTAAGAAAGCAATCGCAAGGTATCCTTACGGGATCGAAAACAGCAGCATTAGATCTTCCCTTACTGACAGTACGTAGTATTCCTCTAGAAAATGGGCAGTCTTCCCCTCTGCGAATAGTTTTAGATACTTTTGGTACATTAGCAGCAAAAGGCCCCTTATTTGATACTTCACTAGCTCCAACACTTATCTTTACCACAGACTACTGTTCCCGTAGAAGAAAGGAAGCTTGGCTTAAAGCAGGAGTTGAAGTTGAGGAGTTGATGATCCATAAGCATAAAGAGCAAATTAAAATAGATTTAAATGCTGCTTTAGCTTCTTTAGGCAAAAGAGGGATTTTGCAACTCCTTGTAGAAGGGGGAGCTAAAATACAGGGGGCCTTTATACGTCAAAATCTAGTCAATAAATTAGTAGTTTATATTGGTTCTGTCATTCTTGGGGATCAGGGTTATCCATCTTTTATTGGTCAAGATATTCAAAATATATCAGAAGCAAAAAAGTGGCGGCTGGATAGCTTCGAGCGTTTCGATAATGATATCCGTCTAGAATATTTACCTATAGTATAAGGCATATGTATGTTTACAGGGTTAGTAGAGGAATTAGGGGAAGTTAGTTTATTTCAAAATGAAGAGACAAAATGTAGAATTAAAATTAAAGCCAAAACTGTACTAGAGGGAGTTCAAATAGGAGATTCGATTGCTGTAAATGGATGTTGTCTAACCGTAGTGACTTTAAGTAATGATTCATGGGAAGCAGATATTGTACCTGAGACTTTAAAAAGAACGTGCTTGGGCCTCTTAAAAGTAGGTGATAGGGTCAACTTAGAACGACCTTTGCGTCTTAACAGCTTTCTTGGAGGGCATTTAGTACAAGGACACGTTGATGGCTTAGGTATAATCAAAAGCAAAAAACAACAGGCTGATGACTCCTGGCTTTTTACTTTTTCAACCTCTCCAGAGCATTTACGTTATGCCATCCAGAAAGGTTCCATTGCAATAGATGGCATCAGTCTAACCCTCGTGAATGTAGGGCATGACATCTTCCAAGTCGCAATCATACCTCATACTTATGCAAAGACAACACTTGGCTTCAAGCAAGAAGGGGATGCTGTTAATTTGGAGCTGGACCTTATTGCAAAATATCTTGAAAAACTGGTTCAAAAATAAATTTTCAAAAAAGTACGAAATTAATCTACTTTATGTTGAAATAGTTACGTTAATCCCTCTAAATTGTCTATCTATTATCTAATGAGGTTTGTCATGCTCTCCAGCATCCTTCCTAGAATTACAATACTGTCAATTCTTGTTACTTGTTTCTCCAGCTTTTTCTGCTTTGCAAGCAATACGGTGAAAATCACTACTACTGCTAAAAAATATAATTATGATGCACCTTGGCAACCCCCAAGTCAAATAACTGGAACTGGAACTGGTTGTATCATAGAGGGAAACAAAATTCTGACTAATGCCCATGTGATAGCTAATTATCACTTTATTGAAGTTAAGCGCTCCGATAGTGCACGTAGTTACCCAGCAAAAGTGTTACATGTAGCACATGACTGTGATCTAGCTTTATTATCCGTAAACGATCCCAACTTCTTTAAAAATAGTGATCCTTTACCAATCAGTGAAGAGATACCAAAAGTAGGGGATTCTATTACAGTACAAGGGTACCCTATTGGAGGGACTGAATTATGTATGACGTCTGGAGTTGTTTCAAGAACAGAACTGGCAGAATGCGCTCATAGTAGAATCCACATAATGCTGACTCAAATTGACGCTCCTATCAATCCAGGAAATAGTGGAGGGCCTGTTATAAAAGATAATAAGTTAGTAGGGATTGCAGCTCAAGGCATCTCAGGCTCGCAGAACATAGGCTATATTATTCCTCTGCCTACTATTAAAAGATTTTTTAAAGATATTAAAGGGGAGAAATATAAGGGGATTCCTTCTATTAATATTTTCCCTCAAACTATGGAAAATGAAGATTTACGCCGCTATTTCAAAGCAGATTCCTATGAAAATGGAATACTTCTTAGCCGTATTAGCCCCTGTTCATCAGTTAAAGGCCTGCTAAAACCTGGAGATGTCATACTGAGTATAGATGGTATAGACATTGCAGCTGATGGAACTTTCAATTGGCGTGAAAGAGAGCGAGTCCAAGCAAATCATTTAATTCAACGCAAGTTAATCGGAGAAACTCTTTTATTCCGTATCTTGCGTGATGGTACACCTATGGATGTAGAAGTAAAAGCAGAATTTAATGTTAATCAATCACGGCTTGTTCCTTTATGTGAATATGATGTAGCTCCTAGTTACTATATTTACGGAGGAATCGTCTTTCAGCCCTTATCACAAAACTTTCTAGAAGTGTTTGGTGAATACTGGAATTATGTAGCCCCTAAAAATATGCTTAATTATTTCCAAAATGGAGAGCTGACACCAGAAAGAAAAGAGATCGTTGTTTTAAACCGTGTTCTACCTGATATTTGTAACCAGGGTTACCAAACAGCTAGCTATAGTGTTATTACTTCTGTTAACGGAATTCCTGTACGTGATATGAAGCATCTTATAAGCTTACTTACTGAAAACCAAGCAGAATTTTTAGTAATCGATTTGGAAAACGATGGAAAATTAGTACTAGATCGCAAAAAAATATGGGAGAGCCATAAGCAGATCTTAGAAAATTACGGCATTCCTTTTGACCGCTCTATCGACCTTAGATAACCTAAAGTGGAGTCTTTGAATAGTTAGGTAGCTTTTTTGTAAAAGAATTATCTTTGCAAAATTCTACCTAACTAGTATATAGCACGGAGTCAATCTATGAATTATCTACAACATACATATAATCAATTCTTTGGAAGGCCAGGATACAAAATAATTCCAAACTATCCTGAAGAACCTTCTTCTATTCATAAATTGCCTAAAGAACTATTTATGAAATGTCTAAGTTATGGAAATTATGAGGAGCTATTAAATAATAGATTCGTTTGTAAAAGTTGGAAAGTCATCACAGACCAGATTATATTAGACGATCTAAAATTATCTTTAAGGATCCTTATAAATTATTTTGAAAATTTAACTGAAAGCGACTTAGAAGAAGAAATTTCTGAATCTTTAGAAGTTAAACAATCCCTTCTTAGGTACCTATGCATATTAGAGCGTTTGTCCGATGAAAAGAGAAAAGCTGATAGCTGTGAAGTTTCATTATCACATACTTACAATTTACTACTCATTTTGTTAAGTTTATTATCAACAACTGAAATATGCAGGCTAGTTGATGGTCTTCAAGCTAAAAATGTTACATCAAATTCTTTACAATGCATTCGTACATCTTCTCTCTTTAAAAAGGCTCAGCAATTAGAACAACGCTATATACATTTTAATTTTTATTTTAATACTTCCAAACAAGAGAATGTTTTTGTTGGGAAAAAAATAATAGAGGATAAACTAAAATCACAAAAGCTAGATTTGTATACGTTTTATTTAGGGGGAGGTCTAGGTGGTGTTATGGGAGCAGGTATGGCGCTTTTAATTGCAAATGATCCAAGCTTTCATACAAATATTTACGAGGTCTTTCCTATATCTATAGGAATAGGATCAATAGTAACCGTTCAGTCCTAATGAATAGAGCAAAAAAGAGGGGATATGTCTTAAGTTCTTCTGATACTTAAGACATAAGGGAAACTATAAAAGGGTAAACTACAGAGGACAAGGGGTAGGGTCACCTCTAATATAACCCAAAGGATATTTTTCTACGTATTACGATGGGCCTGAGATCCCTTTCTGCAAGGTTGTTAGTTGGCTCTACATCTGGAATATATAGAAAGGTCCATAGATGAGACCAATCTCGAAGTAATCGTTTGCAAGTTCCTTTTGTTTTAGCGCAATAACGATAAGAATGGGTTCCTAAAATAAGCCAAGTATGCATAGAAGGCATGATTTCTTCTTCTATCTTGTGCATATATTCCAAACGATCTAAAGAACCTTTCTTGTATTGGTGATAAATGTGAAATAGCTGATTATTTAACTCTAAAAGCTCTAAACCTAAGTTTTGATTTTCACCTTCTCTTTCTGAGATTTTTATAAAATCTCTACGGATATGTGCATGGCAGAGCTGACGAGGCCCTTTATGCTGACAATAGACTTCATAGCGATCTGTTGTTAAAGCCCCCGAATAATCGCCAAATACCCTTCGAAAAGCGCCTTGACTGCGGCTTG
>JARBTQ010000021.1 GCA_029240075.1 Chlamydiales bacterium | reverse complement strand
GAGGGTTAAACGAAAATACTAATGGCCTTATTAGACAGTATATTCCTAAGCAACAGCCAATTAGCGTAGTTGGCGAAGATTTTATAGCATTTATAGAGCAATCGCTTAATACTAGACCGAGAAAAACGCTACAATATTTTACGCCTGAAGAGATTTATAACCAAAAAAATAAGGAAGCCGCTTAGGCTATTTCAATACGCCGTTGCACTTGATAGTTGAATCCGCCATATTTAAAATATAAACCTTTCACTCTATCGAATCTAATACCCCTGAACGGTTACGGATTTTATTAATTTTTTTAATTAAAATCTTCTTAATTTTAATTTAATAAATATTAGTTAAATTTAATTTGTTTAAAAAAATAAGAAGGAGGGTATATGGGACCTATATCTAATGATCATAATAAAAAATTAAATAATGAAGAAAATAATAATAAAACTAATTTTAGCATGAATCAGCTACCATCTGATATAGCTATAAGTATTTTATCTCAAGTAACGAATCTTAAGGATTACGAAAATTTGGCCTCTGTTTTTGCCATGCAAAAATCTGATGTGCGTATTAAAGAGCTAGGGGAAAAAGGATTACATAATATAAAACAGCTGGTAGAAAAAACAAATACAATGCTTGAGTTTTGCAAGCAGATTTGTGATCAGGATAGTCTTTCAGATAGTGATAAAATGGCTCTAATGTCAAAATTAAAAGAGATTAACAGAAAAGGCTTATTGCAGATTTTAGACCCTTCATCATCTACTAGCCAAAATCCTCTTTCTAATAGTAAATTAAAAGCTTTAATGCATGAATTTTTGGGATCACCTATCGTAAAAAAACTACCTAAAATTATAGTTGATAAGATTGACTTAAGAGTTATTAGGGAGCTGATTCCTAGCATAGTTCAAAAGATTGAGGTAAAAGATAAGGATATTTTCATTAACGAAATAAATACCCCCGTTAAATTGATCAAAGCCGTAGAATTGCTAGATAGCAAAGATTACAAAGTACTTATTAAACAAAAAAATAAGGAGAATATAGATCTTTCTTTGCTACCGAGAGAAAAGCAAGTAGATTATTTGCTGGGAGAGTTTGAAAGAGTTATAAAATCATCTACCAAAAAAGGAAAATACTTTTTTGATGCCCCATTATTTAGAAGTGAATGGGAGGCAAGAAAATTTAAGAATATGATGCAGCAATTAGCAAAAGAGCATCAAAGTTATTTAGAAGGATCTAAATATCCTTTCATTAGTAAATTTATCAATAAGTTTTCTCACAGTACCGAAGATAATATAAAAGCTCTTACCAATGATATTTATAGCAATCATTTGAGAAGTCAAAGTTCCGGTATTATGGATATAAACTCCTACGGAAAAGATCAGCTAGATAAATTGTATTCAGCAGCACAAATGTCTGATGAGCAACTATTAGTATTATTATTATCAACTGTACCTGAGTTTTCCACTTCTGGTAGTTATATTACAACTTTATTGCCAAAAAAACTTTTGGAAGCTGTAGAGGGAAAAATACAAAAACATAGTAAGATAGAAGAATCTAGAATAAATTTCTTAGAAAAAGAGCTTTATCGTAATGATCCCCAAAAATATCGTAAGTTCTTAAATTCGAAAATTATTGATTCATTTGCTTTTTCACAAGATATGCAAGCAGAATTACGCGAAATTAAGCTGTTTTTTAAAGATAAGAAACAGTTTATGTTTGCTTTTTTGAAAAAAACTATTGAAAATACACCATATACTAACTCCTATCGTAATAATCACATCACAGAAATTCCTGATCATACTACAAGAATAATTGCTGAGGTTATCGATGTAATCCTTTCTGATAAGAAGGGTAATACTCAAGCTCAAGCTGCTTTAGTGAATGAAATTTTACAGCAATTTGAATCTAAAGATCTACTTATATACTTAATTGGTGGGTATGGGCAGATACAAATTTTACGCAGGCTTCTTAATAGCGGGATCGATGTAAATAATCTTTTCACCAATCCAAAAGAAGTTTTTAGAAGGCTAATTCTTCTAAAAGATGAAGTCATTAAGGCAGAGTATATTGCGTTACTCTATGATAAAGGATTTGACTTCGGTAAATTAAATGATGTCAGATACAGTCAAAGCAGTAATATCGACAATGTTGAAGTCACTGAATACCTTCCAATATTACATAAAGTGTATATGCAAGGCAAAGGAGGGACACAACTGTTCAGGCAATTATTTGAAAAAATGTCCGACCGTTCCCAAGAGATAAGTATTTCCAACAAAAACTTACATATTAGCCCATGGACTAAAATTGTAGATAAAGATAATTGTGGAAACATTTTAGAGCTGGCAGCCAAATATGCTGATTGGGAGACTGTAGAATGGATTTTAGCGACCGATTCCGATTTAGCTAAGGCTTCAGCAGCTTCTGTATACCATTATGCCATGCATAAGGGCAATACAAAATTATGTGAGAAGCTAACAAAAGAATTTGATTTCCAACCAAATTTTGAAGAGGAGCTTTACAACTTTATATCTGCGGACAGAAGCCATAATTTAAAGAATATAGAAAATCAATATGAAAATATTGGTGCAAAGCCATCATTGTATTATCCTGAAAATACCGCTGAATGGCAAAAGTTTAAACAAAAAAGGATGGATGCCTTATTATCTCTTCTTAGCTCTGGCTCAAAGTTAGACTTTGATAAACTTGTGCAGGTTCCTCGTGAATTACTTAATCCTCTTAAACATCCTCAAGCAGCTCATTTTCATCGTAATCTACCAAAAATTGATTGGGAAAATGTTAAATTGAAAGAACATTTAGCAGGCCTCATAAAGATTCCTGAGGTAAAAGAGAATGTACAGCTCTTACTCGAAGAGATTGAGCGTAAGCTGAGCACTCTGCAAGGACAAGATAGACACATTATAAATAACCAAGACATTGAGTTTGCTAAGTCTCTGCTTAAAGATAAAAAGAAAGATATGATTAAATTTATGCAAGATTTAAACCTAGAACAAAAGCAAAAAGAATTAGATTCTGTACAAGGATATTTAGACTCTCGTAGATTTAAAGGAGATGCCGAAGAATTAGCCAGGGCAAAAATTAGTGATCCAGAAGGGATACTAGAATTGGGTGTAGATAACGTATTTGACTTAAGAGCTATGCCTAATCAAGGTAGAAAAATCGAAAAAGCTAAGTTACCTCAGTTAGTCAATAATTTGCCTAGATTGGTAGAGGCTGTATCTGCAATACAAAGAGAATTAAGTCCTATGCAGGCAGAAATAGATGCTCTAGACAAAGAGCTATTAGCTAAAGAGGCTAGTGCAAGAGAGCTAAAAGCACAAATTGGTAGCCTACAGGAATTAAAGCAACAGTTAGAAAGTTGTCTAGAATAAGAATTCGTATTATGTGTAAACAGGGGGGATTCTCCTCCTGTTTATACAATAAATCTTTTTCAAAACTTGTTTTGTAGAGCTTTATCTAGCTACCGTCAGTAAAAATTTGAAAAAGGCTTAATTATTTATTACTCTTTATGTATCAAATTCGCCCCGCTTACGGCGGGAAATTTGTTCCATCCGCTGCCGCTCACTCCAGGTTACAGATTTTTCTCCATGTTTGGAGATTTTATCTAGTACTTCATCCATAAATTGATCATCGTTTAAAATAGCTTCTCCAGTCTTGAAATCGTAGATTTTGGCTTTTGTTACAACAACTTGTGAATGGGGACGTAGAAAAAGTAAGCTTACAAAATTTTTAAAACGAGTTTCTATGCTATGAGTATAACTAAAAGGGCCCGTGAGATTAAGCTGAAATATGCCATACGTATAGCCTACCATAGTACCTGAGAGGACAGCTATTAATCCTGATATATCCCGTGTGGGTATAGCTAATAAGAATTGTACACCTAAAAGCGCTGCCCATAGCCACTTAAGGCGCACCGTAAAGACAAATAGAAATAGCAATTCATTTTCGGGAGCTAGCATGCACCACAAAGTGATGAGCATATACAGGGGGGCAATATTACCAAAGAATATTTGATCCGTACCGAGTAAAAAATTTGTAAAAAGTACAGATCCTCCAGCAAGTAATCCACTCGTAAAATAAAGCTTTAAAAAGTCGCGAGGACCAACCTCATTTGCAATATTCAATCCTACAAATGAGATAATATACAAATTCAGAAGCAGATAAATAAAGAATGTAAGGGATAAACCTAAAGTAGTCATTTCAAAAAAGAGATGACTGATTGGTTGCCATAGCCAAAATTGTCCGATCCCTTCAGCTGAAAGACCGAATAGCTCTTCGAAAGTATAATGGCCAAATAGCGTCCAATGCATGCTATGGAATAAAGCCCCTACAACACTGACTATTGCTGTAGCTGCTACAATCTTTTGGATAATACTCAAAGATTCAGGGTTTTTATATTCATTCTGACCAAAATCTGATACGCCTTTTAACATCTTTTATCTAAAAAAATAGGTGACTAAATGGATTTTCATATACTAAAGTAAAATTTTTAACCCTTCATAAGCTGCTCTTGCTGGGATTTTAATTCCACACTCTTCCAAAATGAGTTGGTGTGCTTGCAACTTGGTAAGCAAAACAGCATCTGTATGGATAGGATCATGGTGAGTAAAGATCCAGTTTTCTGGTGCACATTCGCGAACAAGAATAGCAGCATTGTTAATAGATGAATGTCCCCAACCAACTTTTGCTCGATACTCTTCAGGGGTATACTGCGCTTCATGTATAAGAGTTGTACATCCTTTGTAAAAGTCTATAAAGGCTTGGTAGGATTTTAACAGTAAATGGTTATTAGTGATTAAATTAGGATGGCCATGGTAGCCAACAAACATTTCATTATCAGTTACATACCCAATCATTGCATCTTTTGATTCAATCTTAAAGCTTAAAGTTGACCCTGGGTGATTAGCATAGATGTAATGAACCTTCTTGTCACCTAAGCAGATAGGGTTACCATCGAGCTCATGAAATCTTAAAGTAGCTTGCATCTCATCGAGTCGAACAGGGAAGTAATCATAACTTAACATCCCTTTAAAAAGTTGTTGAATTCCTCTATTAAAACCTGGAGCTGCATAAATATCGATAGTAAAATCTTTATGATATGCTGGGGCAAAAAAGGGGAAACCAATAATATGGTCCCAATGAGTGTGCCCAATGAATAAATGAATATGTCTGTGAGGAGATTTGAGTAGAGCTGTTCCTAAACTTTGTATGCCTGTTCCTGCATCAATAATTACCGTCTCATTTCCAGTATGCAACTCTAAGCAGGAGGTTGACCCACCAAACCTTTGATATTGAGCCCCTGAAACAGGGATAGAGCCTCTAACTCCCCAAAGTTGGATGTAAGGACGATTATTCTCAGATGGTGTTACATAGTACTGAGAAGCACTAACTTCTGCATATTGAGGAACTTTAAAAGGATCGGGGAAAAGCTGTTTTGTATAATATTTTTCGATAAGTTGGGGTATAGCGCTTATATCAAACGGTTTAGCTAAATAGTAATTAGCCCCTTCACTAACTGATTGTTGGTAGTCTTGAATTAAGGCTTTTGAAGTGCAGATAACGACGGCGATATGATGGGTCTGTGGGTTTGCTCTTATTGCCTTGAGAATGCTAATACCATGCATTCTAGGTAATTTAATACCCAAGAAAACAATGTCTGGAATTTCTTTTTGAATGACGTCTAAGCACTCTATCCCATCGGCAATGCAAATGATCTGGTCACAAAAAGGAGCTAGCGCGCGGGAAATCATCTCCCGTATAGTTTCATTGCATTCAGATATTACGGCTTTGAGTTTGGGTTGTTGTGTCACGTTTTTCCCGGGGTATATTACTTTAACTTGTAGGCAATAAAAGTTTTCTTTATCCTTTGTATTCTCGTAAAATCATTTTTAATTCAAATAAATTCTGCATTTTACACCAATTATTTCTGGTTCAAGGAGTAGTAAATGGCCGTAAATAAATTTTGTGTAGAATCGTAAAAAGCATAACGAGGTTTAGGATGAAAGATGTAAATGCAAAAAGAAAAATTGTCATACTCGGTGGTGGATTTGGGGGGTTGTATGCTATACAGGCCTTAAAGTCTACTGATGTCGATCTTATCCTAATAGATAAAGTTAATTATCATTTATTCCAACCATTATTATATCAAGTGGCCACAGCTGCCTTAGCTCCTCGTGATATTGCCATCCCTTTCCGTAAAATTTTAAAAAAACAGAAAAATTTATCTGTTATATTGGGCGAAGTCACGCGTGTTGATAAGGAGCAAAAAGTTGTGTATTTAAACTCAGGGGAAACAATAAACTATGACGCTTTAGTGATCGCAATTGGGGTAGCTCCTTCATACTATGGTCGTCAGGAATGGAGAGAGCACGCGCGAGCTATTAAAACAATTCCTGACGCTTTATCTCTTAGAGATAAAATACTCATGTCTCTCGAAAAAGCCCACCAAACATCAGATGTGTCCAAGCGGCAAGCTTATTTAAATTTTATAGTGATAGGGGGAGGGCCTACAGGCGTAGAGATGGCAGGTGCTGTAGCTGAATTAGTTCATTTTAGTATTAAAAATTATTTTAATACGATAGACCCTTTATCGTGTACTCCTAGAGTTATTTTACTTGAAGCCGCTCCTCGCATTCTTGGAGCATTTCCTGAGTATCTTTCGCTAGAAGGGCAAAAAAGCCTCAACTCATTAAAAGTTCAAGTGATTACAAATGCACACGTGAATGAAATAACAGAAGGTGGAGTTTTAGTTAATGATCATTTTATTCCTTCTAAAAATGTTATTTGGTCAGCTGGGAACACAGGCACAAGTCTTGTTCAATCGCTTAACACACCCTTAGATCAGATGAATCGTGTCATTGTAAATCCCGACTTGACAATACCTCATTGCCCAGATCTTTTTGTGATAGGTGATGCTGCACATTGTAAAGATAAAAAAGGGATCCCCCTACCAGGAGTAGCTCCGGTTGCTATACAGCAAGGGAAATATATTGGGTCAATTCTAAAAAAAGACTATTCCTCTGGACAGAGACCAGCTTTTGAATATTTTGATAAGGGGGCTATGGCTATGATTGGTAAAGGAAAGGCAATTGCTAGAGTTGGAAAGTTACAGATATCTGGATTTTTAGCATGGTTAGCATGGAGTTTTATTCATATTTTCTATTTAATTGGTTTTCATAATAGAATTTTTGTCTTGTTAGAGTGGTTATGGTGGATATGCACTGGAGCAAGAGGAAATTATTTGATTTACAAAGAAGAAGAGATGAAAGAAAATCTATCCAAATCGGAAGTTAAAATACCACTTGAGAATGTTAAATTATGAGTGAACAGAATTCATTTAAAGAAATTATATCGAATCGTAAAGCGTTACATAATTATGAGATCTTAGATACTTTTGAAGCTGGAATAGTCTTGCAAGGCACTGAAATAAAATCTTTGCGACAGCATGAAGGTAGTTTGCAAGAAGCTTATATTAAAGTTTTAAATCAAGAGTTATGGATTATAGGGTCACATATTCCTACTTATCGTTTTGGTAATCTGCATAATCATGAAGAACGCCGTGATCGTAAATTATTGATGCACAAAAAAGAGATCGCTAAATTACAAAGAGCTACACAAGAAAAGGGGTTAACTTTAGTGCCTTTAAGTTTGTATTTAAAAAGCGGAAGAGCAAAAATCAAACTCGCAACAGCGCGAGGTAAAAAGTTATTTGATAAAAGGGAAGATTTGAAAAAGAAAGATGAACAAAGAACTATGCAAAGAATTATGAAAAACTATTAGGGTTGATTTTTACTGTCAATATACTAATAAGTAGAGGTTAAATAGGGTCTTTTTTCTTAGGAACAGGGTCGATCCCCCCCAGATTTCCTGGATGGCAGCGTAATATTCTTTTAGAAGCGAGCCATACGCCCCTGATTAACCCATGAGCTTGTATGGCTTGTATGGTGTATTGAGAGCAAGATGGATAGAAACCGCAACAAGACCCCAAAAAGGGGCTAATACACCATTGGTAAAGTTTGATTAGGAAAATAAAGATTCTTTGCAAAAGGTTCATGATCTAAAATTCAGTGAAAAATCCTAGTCCCAATGGAAATAACAATCTCTATAAAGATAAGAGTAATTACGATCCACTCAAGTGATGTTGAATGTTGATGATCAAGTTGATCTCCTAGCATTTGAAATAGCTCGTGTACTATGTCTAATCTTTTGTTGAGAACATCTACCCTAGTAGATAAATCAAGGTAACTTGCAGTACTCTTGTACACTGGCTCTAACTCCGAGTACTCCCAAAATATTTCTGGGGTATCTAGAATATCTGTATGTAGGTTGATTGAATTACGTGCAATAAAAAGGGCTCCCCGTTTTTGAGCTATTTCTGACCGAGAGAGATTGATCTTTCCTGTATTGGCTAAGTCTTCAGGAAGGTGTTTCGTATTGTTAATTGTCTTCTGAATAGCTTTTTCAAATACACTGAGTTTGATAGACTGGGCTAATGCATGAGATATTGCTAACTTAGCCAAAATATTTCCGCTCTCGACAGTTATCTTGTCCTGAAACATTTTAGAACTAGTCCCATATTCGAATGAGAATTCATCAGATTCTAGTTCTAAAGCGCTATTATTCTCAAATCGTTTTAATTCACTTAAAAGATCGACCCTATGTCCTTTATCTACTTCCCAGCAAATAATAGAACCATATGGAAAGAAAAATACTTCCCCAGAATAATATGGGACATAAATGACATCACGGTAAAGTATAGGACTAAAACGTGATTTTAAAAATTCAAACAGTTCATGAATATTATATGATGAAGCTGTACAGTATGTAACACAGCGCATAAAAGATTTTTAGTTTTTTGTCCATTCGCCTAAGCTGAAATGGGTAGAGTTTATTGGCAATCAAGAGTAAAATTCATAGCGCTTACAAATATAGCAGCACTACTTATACACCATGAGCTTAGCGTAAAGAACGTTTCGTGTAAAGCTAAAAAAGCAAGTATGATTTCGAAAGTAGATTCAGTTTAGGGTTTGTAAAGTCAATGTGTGTTGCTTAAGTTTTTGTTTATTAGCGGTTAGCATTTATTTTAAAAGCTTTCTAAAAAATATTTGCAGGGAAATCACATCTTGGATATGATAAGCTGCATCTTAGTTAAATAAGAGGCCTGGTAGCTCAGGGGTAGAGCAGAGGACTGAAAATCCTTGTGTCGCTGGTTCAAATCCGGTCCAGGCCATTTTCCATACGAAATAGCAGTTTGCTATTTTCTGTCATTTCTAGTAGAATTAACTAGTTTTCTTATAGTCATCACGATTTTTTTTATAATTATTCCCTACTAATTAATAGCTTTTGATTTTAAGGTCATAAATTGCTTATCAATAAGTTGCTTTTCCTCTTTCCCGCTGATATGCAGCGAGATCAAGCCATTAGCCTATATCTGCTATGTGCAGTTCAGTTCTTTGAGCGTTTTGGATTTTATGCTTTGCGTATCTTGCTTATTTTGTACTGCATTGCGAGTCGAGATGTTGGGGGATTGGGCTGGAGCGAGCATCATTCTTTAGCTTTTAATGGTATTTATTTTTGTCTTCTTCATATTCAACCCTTGTTAGGAGGTTGGATTGCAGATCGCTGGATAGGGCAAAAAGTAGCGGTTATAGTAGGTCAACTTTTGTTGGCTTCTGGTTATTTTTTACTTGCTTGTGGCAAGGGGCCTCAGTTTTATATAGGTTTAATAGGAATCAGTATGGGCTATGGGCTATTCAAACCATCTTTAGCTTCCTTAGTTGGTTCATTGTTTCCTTGTAAAGACCACCTGCGAGATTATGCATTTTCGATACTTTATATTAGTGTTACACTAGGAATATTTACTGCTGGTGTAATAGGGGGATGGTTTGAAAATGAAAACACATTGCCTCTAGTCTTCTTTGTTTCAGGTATATTTGTTGTCATAAGCCTTCTTCTATTTTTATTAAGTTTAAAATGGCAAAATTCAATAGCTGAGCCAGAAGTCTCTAATAGTTTGAATCAAAATTCTAGCGAACCTTTATCGGAACAAGAAAAGTCGCATGTTAAGTTTCTTGCTATATTAGCTATCTTTGCAATTATGTTTTATGCCGCCCATAACGAGGGAGGGGCTTTACTAAGCATTTATCTCAAAAGATATACGGATCGCGTAGTAGGAGGAGTTGAAATTCCAGCTCCTTGGTTTACAGCTTGGGGAGCTTTTTTGACGACTTTGCTCACTATTGGGATTAATCGTATTTGGCGTTTATTGGATGAGTATAAAAAAGAGCCTCCGCTGATCTACAAGATTGCATTTGGTCTTTCATGTACAGGTCTTTCATTTATTGTATTGGCTTTAGCTGCTTGGTATACTCATCCTTCAATAACAAATAAAACGCCTATTTACTGGATCTTAATTTTTCAAATTATCTTTGTTTTTGCAAAAGCTTGTGTCAATCCTCTATTGTGGTCGGCCACTTCTCGCTTGGCTCCTAAGCGCTATCATTCTTTGTACATGGGATTAATGTTAGGATGTATTAGTTTAGGTCATCTTCTAGGGGGGGGGATCAATTCCTATATTACTCAAATTGGTTATGAAGGTCTATTTCTACTTACGAGCATTTTAATGATTACAGCATCAAGCCTTCTAGCTTTGTTAAAGCCTTATCTAACTTCTTTAGTAGATTACAAAGGTCAAGTGAATAGGAAGTGAAAAGATTTTTTATGAGGTTAAATTAAGGTTTTATGGATGACTTACTTTTAATGCAGAAGAGAAAGTTCCTAAGTTTTAGTATTGAATTACAACATAAATATGCCGCTAAATTATTATCTACAATTTACAATAAGAGCTTAGCTCAGCAAGCATCAAAATCATATTGTGAATTATATTCTAAGATTTGCGCTTGGTTAGATCTAAAGCCTCTAAATGATTGCGGCTATGAGGAGTTAGCAGATCGGTATCATACCCATCTAAAAGCTGCAAAAATTAACCTTAAAGAGCATAATCTTCTTCCCCATATAAGAATAGGTGATCAATCAGAGCAACAGTCTCCAGTGCTTCCAATAGCTATTTATTTAGATCATCTACGTTCAGCACATAATGTTGGTAGTATTTTAAGAACAACAGAAGCGTTTGCTTTGGGTGAGATTTATTGCTCCGATCAAACCCCTACGGCAGAACATGAACAAGTTCAAAGGACAGCTATGGGAACAGCATCTTGGGTAAAATGTCATAAAGGGGTTGAAATTGACTCTCTACCCCAACCTTTGATTGTCTTAGAAACAAGCCCCCAGGCTATTAATCTTTACCAGTTTTTATTTCCTTTAAGTTTCACTTTAGTTGTTGGTAACGAAGAGTATGGGTGCTCTCAAGCTATTATTCAAAAAGCAGACTACTTAATAGAGATCCCCTTGTATGGGCGTAAAAATTCTTTAAATGTTGCTAATGCATTTGCAATAGTTGCAAGTGAAATCGTAAGGCAACAAAGAGTCCGATAAAAATGAGTGACTAAATGTTGATTTATTATTTAACAAGGGGTCACAAACGTCAGTTTTTACATCATTTTTATGAACATATAGCGAGCGGATTATAAGCGAGTTTTGAAAGAGATGTAACGGTATCTTGTAAAAATTTTAATAACATACTATATATTGGATCTTTTGCATAACGCTTGATTGATCGCTTTGATGGATCTCTGCAAAAAAGAGCAAAAGGTCGTCTATGGCCAAATTTTTTAAAGATGGAACAAATGATGAAAGTATTTTATTTAATGATTGTATTGTGTTTAACAACTATTGGTTGTCATCAGGTTTACTCACCGCCAGAAGCTTGTCGTTATCACGAAGATGGGAGGGTTAAGCCAACTATCGCTTTTATACCTGTTTATCATAGTTATCCTGAGAAACCCTTAACTCCTTGGGGTCTATCAGAAGAATTTACTTTTAAAATAAGGGATCGGCTTTTAGATAATGGCGATCTATATATTGCCCCTATAGAACAAATGGTGCAAATTAGTTCACAATTAGAAGCAAATAAACTTTTTTCTTCCGATCTTAATTTCTCACACCGTTTTTATCCAGGACATGACTTTATACTTATTGTTCAAGCTCTTGAACATAAGCAAATATTGAATAATGATCCCAAAAAACCTTTACTGGTATCTCCTGGGACAATTCATATGAAGTTTCGTATACGCTTAATCGGATTTAATCAGGGTCGCCCTAAAGTTGTCTTGCAAGAGATCATTGCAAAAGAATATAGTTTGAAGCCTCTTGATAAAACTATTGATTATAGTAAAATGCATTGGGACTCTTACGAATTCACGCGCACACCATTAGGGCAAGCTCATACTCTTGTTCAAAAAGAGATTGCACAGCGTGTGGAAACATACATCAAGAAAACTAGAATATAATATAGAGAGAGTACTGTTTTGTTACCTTTTAGCTACATAAGTATTATTTTCTGGTTAATTTGCAGCATTGCGGCAGTTATTTATATCTACCGCAATAAATTGCTGGTATCAGAAGATCACGTATGGGGCGATATAGAATTTTCCTTTTTTCAAGTTATAGCAGTAATTTGTCTTACTGTTTTATATGCTATTGCTCTAAACTTAGCTCTGCAATTTTGCTTTCAAATATCTTTTTTTACTGAAGTTCCTATAAGAAAGGTTTCATTTCACCAGTTTTTATTTGCATGTGGGTGGATTTTTATTCAATGGGGGCTATCCTATTTTCCAAGGGGAGTAGAATTGAATAAAATTTGGGGAGGAGGGGTATACGCTCTGATGTCTGCATTCTTCCATGATTTTCAAGTCGCATTTAAATCATGGCTCTTAAGTCTTCCCTTACTACTTTTCTTTACTCAATTTACCTCTACAGTACTCTATTTTGCAGGATTCCCTTTCAATCATGAGCAAGCTGCTGTCGTTTATTTTAGATCTGCGATGGATGATCGTATAGCATCTATCTTATTGTTTGTTAGTGTTGCACTCCTTGTTCCAATTGCGGAGGAGTGGTTTTTTCGAGGCATAATTCATCGATATTTACGAAAGTTTTTAAATAAAGTTCCCGCTTTGATGCTTTCCTCTCTATTTTTTACCGCTCTTCATTATGAAACAAGACTCGGATGGAGCAATTTAGGAATTTTGCTTCCTTTGCTTGTATTAGCTTTTTTTTTAGGGATGTTGTATGAAAAATATAAGCGTCTAACAGTGAATGTATTTTTCCATATCTTAGTCAATACAGCTACAAGCATAATGATTTTAATGTCGCCAAGATAGATCGCCAGTTTCATTGAGCCTTTCTTGAATCTTTACTGCCAGTAACTCAATAGAGCTTTGCAAAACAGGTTTCGCAAGAATTCTATTGAAAAAAATGGCCTTGCACAGCAGAAAACTCTTTAGAAAGATTCTATTTTTTGTTATTTTGCCATACAATTTTACTTATATTAGCTTTAGGTTAAAAGCCTCTTTAGTTTATGCTAAAAGAAGTAAGCCTTGGGCTTTATGCTATTTATAAAGTTGCTAATCTTCTGTTTTTTTACATAAGATTTCTTGTATGAATTACAATCAGCTTATCAGATAGAACTTAGTGTAATTAGTTTTGCAAGAGGTCTATTCTATAAATTAAGAGCAGTTCTTAAACAATTATATCGAATTTATAAACTATTTTTACTACTTTAGGATCACTTATTCGATGGCAAATGAAGAAATTTTAACTATCCCTATAATTTTTTCTACCCTATTGGGAATTTCCATAGGCTGCACTGTTTTTTGGTTATTTCATCGCATTAAGGTAGGTTCTTACCGTGCTTTAGCTTCCCAGATTATTAGAAAAGGGGAAATCGATGTACTCGCCTATAAAGAGTCAGCTGAATTGGCAATTAAAAAGAAACAATTGGAATATCAACATGAGTTAGACAAACGTTTTCATCAAGAGCGTTTAAAAATTCAAAAGGAAGAGGAGCGCCTTAAAAAACGAGAAGATAAAATTGAGGGAAGAGTACAGCTTATCGAGCGTAAACTAGAGGAAATTGAAAAAAAAGATGTGCAGTTAAATAAACAACAAGAGATCTGCCAAGATAAATTAAAAGCGGTTGAGTCACTGCAATCAAAATTGCAAGACGAATTGCAGAAGGTCTCAGGGTTAAGTCTTTCAGAGGCAAAGGAGCTCTATTTAGAGCGTATAGCTAGCAATGTTAAAGCGGATGCCTCAAATCTAATTAGGAAAATTAAAACAGAAGCAGAAGAATACGCAGATAGAGAGGCTACTAAAATCATAGCCTCAGCAGTCAACAGATTAGCAGTATCTTGTACTTCCGAGTTAACAGTCAGTACAATATCTTTACCAAACGATGAAATTAAAGGGCGCATTATAGGGCGGGAAGGGCGCAATATACGTGCTTTAGAGCATGCAACAGGAGTGAATTTTATTATAGATGAAACTCCATGTGCGTTGACTTTATCTTGTTTTGATCCCATTAGAAAACAAATAGCGAAAGAAGCTTTAGCTGATCTTGTACAGGATGGAAGGATCCATCCGGGATCCATTGAAGATGCTGTTCTTAAGGCAAAAAAGACAGTAGGTAAACAGATTAAGGAAGCAGGGGAAGAGGCTGTTAGTCGGGTAGGAATTGTGGGTTTACATCCAGAGTTGATTATCTTACTTGGAAAATTGAAATTTAGATACAGTTATGGGCAAAATATTTTAGAACACTCCATCGAAGTATCTGAAATTATGGGGATGATGGCTGCTGAACTAGGGCTAGATATTATGCTAGCTAAGAGAATTGGATTACTACACGATATGGGAAAGGCTGTAACCCATGAGATTGAGGGATCGCATGCTATTATCGGTCATGATTTAGCCAAAAAATTTGGAGAAAATCAAGCTGTTGCTAATGGAATTGGCTGCCATCACTATGAAATGCCTCCATTGACAATTGAAGGAAGCCTGTGTAGTGCAGCAGATGCAATGTCAGCAGCTCGACCAGGAGCTCGTGCTGAAAGTGTAGAGTTTTATATTAAGCGCCTGCAGCAACTAGAAGAGATCGCTAAGAGCTATGTAGGAGTTGAAGAAGCATATGTTATGCAAGCTGGACGAGAATTAAGAGTACATGTTTCTCCAGAAAATATTGATGATAATGGAGTCTTACAGCTAGCATATGATATTTCTAAGAGAATACAACAAGAAATGCACTATCCTGGTAAAATCAAAGTTATTGTTATTCGTGAAAAACGTGCAATAGAATATGCTGTATAAAACTAATTGATGATTGAGTTTTTGGGATATATTAAACTTAACAAACAAAATTAATAATGGGAATTAGATGGACAGCTTAGAACATATTTTGGCAGAAAAACCTTATTTTAAGAAAATAGCTTATATTTTTTCATTGTGCACACTTATAGCTTTAATAAGTTATCAAGTGCAAAGTTACCGAGAGCAAAATAAAGTTTCTTCTTATATTCAACTCAGGTCGGAGTATGAAAATTTAAAATTAACTAGTAATTTTCAGGAAGAATCTATCAAAGCGTTGCTCGATAAAAACAGCATATCACGTCCCTTATATGAAAGTTCTGTAGTGCAGATTGCTCTTGCAAAAGACCTTAGTTTAGATGATTTAACTAAGCGCAGTATAGAGCGTGTTAGTTCTATTGCACCCTCTAATTATCTAGCTTATGCGCAAAATACTCTATTAATCCAAAAAAAGAATGAAATTATTGCTTTGCAAAATGCAAAAAAGCTTGAAGAGAAATTAATAAGTGAGCAAAAGAAAGCTACAGCTCTTTATGCATATAATTTGCTAAGAATTGCCTTGTTAGAGGAAAAATTAGGTAACGAAAACATAAAATCTAGTTGGAATAAATTTCTAAGCTATATACAAGAATACCCCCAAATTCCTAACCAACTTGCGCATTTAAAGATTGGACAAATAGATTTAATAAGCTATATAAAGGCAAAAGCTAAAGATATGTAAACATATTACCTATATTAATGGGATAGGGATCAACTTCATTTTCTGAAATCAAGCACAAAAAGAAGGTTATTTGTTATGTCACAAGCAGATATAGGACTAGTGGGCTTAGCTGTAATGGGTCAAAATTTAGTACTCAATATGGCTGATCATGGATTTACTGTTGCTGTATATAATCGTACAACTGCAAAAGTAGATGAATTTTTACAAGGCTCCGCAAAAGGTAAAACAATTACAGGAGCTTACAGTGTACAAGAGTTAGTACAAAAACTAAAGCGTCCTCGTAAAATTATGCTACTCGTTAAAGCTGGTGAAGCTGTTGATGAATTTATAGAGCAGGTTCTTCCATATCTAGAAGCTGGTGATATTCTAATTGATGGTGGAAATAGCTATTTCCCTGATACTAATCGTCGTTGTGAAGATTTGAAGAAAAAAGGGATATTATATGTAGGATGTGGAGTGTCAGGTGGAGAAGTCGGAGCTAGACACGGTCCATCCTTAATGCCTGGTGGAAATAAAGCAGCTTGGGAGCATCTAAAGCCTATTTTTCAATCAATAGCAGCTAAGGCCGATGGGAAAAATCCCTGTTGTGATTGGGTCGGAGATCATGGTGCAGGGCACTATGTAAAGATGGTACATAACGGAATCGAATACGGCGACATGCAATTAATTTGTGAAGCCTACGACGTATTACAGCGAGTGCTTGGTTGCAACGAAGACGAATTGGCTCAAATCTTAGCAGACTGGAATCGCACAGAACTTGATAGTTATCTAATCGAAATCACAGGCAAAATTTTCGCTTTCAAAGATCAAGATGGGCAACCATTGATTAGAAAAATTTTAGATTTCGCTGGTCAAAAAGGAACGGGTAAGTGGACAAGTGTAAATAGTATTGATTTAGGAATCCCTGGTTCTCTCATGGTGGAGTCCCTCTTTGCTCGTTACTTATCAGCTTTAAAAGAAGAACGTGTTGCTGCGTCTAAAGTTCTAGCAGGTCCAAAACCAGCTCCGTTTAGTGGCGACAAAAAAGCGTTTATAGAGTCTGTAAGACAAGCTCTTTACGCATCTAAGATCATGAGCTATGCTCAAGGTTTCATGCTTATCCGCCAAGCAGCAGAAAATTATGGTTGGGGTTTAAATTACGGAAGTATCGCTTTAATGTGGCGTGAAGGGTGCATTATACGCAGTAAGTTTTTAGGAAATATTAAAGATGCATTCGTACAAAATCCTCAATTAAAGAGCTTATTGATGGATAAGTTCTTCCAAGGAGAATTAGCTCGTATGCAAAATGGATGGAGAAAAACAGTTGCTACCGCTGCTGAGCATGGCGTGCCAGTGCCTTGCTTTAGTGCGGCACTTTCATTTTATGATGGCTATCGTTCTAGCAATCTGCCAGCAAACTTGTTGCAAGCTCAACGTGACTATTTTGGTGCACATACTTATGAGCGTACAGATAAGCCACGAGGACAATTTTTCCATACAGACTGGGCCGGAACTGGTGGAAATGTGAGTTCTACATCTTACAACGCTTAGTTAAAGCAAGCTTTCTACCAACTTAAGGTTGGTAGGGGCCTTTTGAGATTGATAGTCTAAATAAGGACTAATGAATAGCAAAAGGCCCTTACTAATTCAAACTTAAAAAATATTTGACGAAAATGCTTTTTAAGCAAGATTTTGGTTGAAAATTACCATATATAAGAGGCATATTGTTATCGTATAAGTTATACAATTTAACAAAATTCCATGTAGCATAAAACCTATATGGAAAAACTTAGAATCAGATCCTCGCAGTGGAAATTCTTTTGCAAAAGAATTGTATAGGCCAAAAAGGGGGTGACATGAGTTATCGAGCCTAAAACCATAGATAACCAAGAGGATCTGAAGAAAAAAATAATAAACAGATCTCAGACTCTATTGTTGTAAGAGTATCTCGGCAATAGACTAAAAATTAGTAAAGCTTGCTTTTAGAGTTTTACACCCTACCATAGGGTAGATGGAGAAAGATATTCCATGATTTATGCATCACCTATAGTAGAAACTGAAGTACCCTTGCTTAAAAAAAGCTCTGCTGCTGATCGTAAAGTGACTCGTAAGAAAGCACTCTATGTAAGACCAACATTATATGCATCAGAACTAAAAAAGGAAAAAAGTGATTTTTATTCCGTGCAAAAAGAGGTTACTGTAATCCAAATTAATCTTTCAGTTTCTTTCTAATAAAATATTTGTAGGTTGTAATTTCGATTACAACCTACACTTTTCCCAAAAAATATATAATTATACAATTAACGGTAGATTTCATTAATCTCTGCTTGAGTAATATGGATCATATCAAGTAGTTCATAGACGGTAAAAACCCGGACATTGTGGAAACCCTTTAATCTAGCTTCAGAGATATCACTAAGGTAGTTTTGTAAATCTTCAATTTTTGCGTCCACAAGTTTGATCAGATCTTGATTCTTTTTACGGACTGTAGGATCGAGACGTACGATAGTACGATCATGAGGGTCGCGATAAGCGTCCACAACAGAATTTTCTAAACTGGCTAGATTGGAAGCTAGAGCATTAAAAACTAAAAATGTCTTGGCTACGCTTTCAATATCATTCCCAAAAGCCCCTTTCCAATTATGGGCTATGTACTCTTTAGTATCTTTAAGTACTATATCGCTTGGCTCAGGAATATGAGAATACACTTTTTCAAGGTAAAAGGATAGTAAAGGATTTCTTTGCAATTCTGAAGCAGAAAAATTATTCATCGAGCTTGAACCTCTATTTATAGCTTTTTACTGCTCTATAGCTAAATTTTAATTATTCAACTAACGTAATCTATTGATCTACCTATTCCGCTAAAATATGAATCACTTATGTCTAAAAGAGTAGCTAAAAGAACTTAATGTATAAAATATCCAACATGCAGAATGGACGATTACAATATGCGTAATTTCCTATCGAATAGATTACGGTTGAAACCTGTTTTACAGAGATTTATCTAGTCGCCGATAGTAAAGATCTGAAAGAGAATCAACACACGGGAAGGGAATTAAGAAAAAACTAAAATAGGGAATTTAAAGAAATTTTTCCGTCGAAAACCTTATAAGCAGGGCCGGTAAGGCTGATGTTAGAATAAATATGATCGATAGCTGTAAGATATACAGTCAGTTCGTCTTCAGACTTTACTTTTACAATGATTGGAGAGGAAATGCAGTGGTGAAAATGTGCGGCTATAGCTGCAGCAACTGAGCCTGTTCCACAAGCTAAAGTTTCAGCTTCAACACCTCTTTCGTAGGTACGTATATGTAATAAGGAGTTAACAGTGTCTAGGTAAGCAAAATTGACATTCGTTCCATTTGGTTGGAAATAGGGGTGGTATCTGAGCTGCGGTCCAATAGTAGAAAGTTCCACACTTTCGAGCTCTAATTTTGACTGGACGAATGCAATAATATGGGGAACCCCCGTATTTAAATAGCTTAACCGGTAAATATTTCCTAAAATAGGAAGTTCTAGATTAAAGTCTATGATGTGGGGTTGAATGAAATCTGTCCTAACCTGATTATTTTCGAATGAAACTTTGAATAATCCAGCTAATGTTTCAATCGTATAAGTTTTGAAAGAAAGTCCAAGATCTTTTATAAACTGTGCAAGGCAACGCAACCCATTGCCACACATTTCAGCTTCTGAACCATCAGCATTGAACAAAGTCATACGGTAATTTGCTATAGCAGACAGCCTTAATAAAGCAATGCCATCAGCTCCAATACCTAGTTGCCGATGGCATAATTGTGAAATCAAAGATTTACTGGTAGCTGGAAAAGAATTTTCAAATCGGTTATCTACCAAGATAAAATCATTCCCAGCGCCTGAATACTTGGAAAACACTAAGTCCATAGCTTAATTCAATAAGCTTTGAAGTTCTTTATCAGAAATAATTACTTTATCTAATAGTCCAAACTCTAAAGCTTCTGTAGGTGTCATCCATGTATCGCGGTCAATCGCCTTGTCAATTGTAGCAGCATCTTTACCTGTTGCTTCAACATAAATGTTAACTAATTTACTACGAGTCTTTAGAATTTCTTTTGCTTGTATACTTAAATCAGTGGCTTGCCCTTGGATCACACCTCCAATAGAAGGTTGGTGAATCATAATACGAGAGTTAGGAGTTGCAAAACGCTTTCCTTTAGCAGCACATAAGCTTAAAATAGAACCCATAGAAGCTGCTAATCCTGTAATTACAGTAATAACTGGGGATGAAATCATTTTAACATGATCCCAAATAGCCATTCCTGCATCAACTGAGCCGCCTGGCGAATTGATTAAGAATATGATAGGTTTACCAGGAGCTGTTAATTCGAGATACCATAATTTACGAATGATATCACGGGCAGATTCATTAGATACTGCATCAGATAAGAAAATGCGGCGCGAGTTGAGGAATTTTTCATCAAGTTTATCATCTAAAGTTAAAAAGCTGTGATTCTCACTCATAATAACCTATTGTGTTAGTGTTTCATCTTGTTTCGGATATTAATTAATTTCTGTGTTTTACTGTAGCTTTTTTATACGCAAACATCCTCAAAAATATTCTTATGTGTCAAAGCTTCATTACTAGGAAGCTCTGGATAAAGGGGATGATGTCCCAATAAATCTTGCACTCGTCCTTGAATTTGCTCTAATTGTGCTAAGTTTATCGAGTAATGAGCTTTGCTAGGTTGTCCAGTTTTAGGGTTATTAGCTGAGCGCGTTGCTTGTAATAAACTAATGATTAAATCGGCAATCTCTCTCATTTCAGATGGCCCCATCCCTAATGTTGTAATTGCTGCGGTCCCTATTCGAATACCTGATGTATACCAAGGGCCATTAGGATCCCAAGGTATAGCATTACGATTAACTGTTAGACCAGCCTCCCGTAGAGCTTGTTCTGCTTGGCGCCCTGTTAAGCCGTAAGGGGAGACGTCAATAACCATAAGATGATTATCTGTTCCTCCTGTGCTAATAACTGCATCGCGTGATTTCAAGGCCTCTGCTAAGCTTCGTGCATTTTCTACAATCTTATGCGCATATACTTGGAAAGAGGGATCATTCGCTTCTTTAAGAGCAATCGCTTTAGCAGCTAATACATGAGGTAAAGGACCTCCCAAAACTAAGGGGCAACCTTTATTTATAATCTCTTTATACTCTTCCGTACACAAGACCATGCCGCCTCGTGGTCCACGTAAAGTTTTATGAGTCGTCGTAGTGACAATATGAGCATAAGGAATAGGGTTATATTCTCCAGTAAATACTTTACCTGCAACCAATCCCGCAAAATGGGCCATGTCAACCATAAATACAGCGCCTACGCTATCGGCAATTTCACGCATTTTAGCAAAATTAATAAGGCGAGGATAGGCTGAATAACCGGCAAGTAAAATAGTTGGCTTAACTTCCTTAACTTGCTGTGCTAATTTACTGTAATCGATAAGACGTGTTTCTGGATCAACATCATACTGGACAGAGCGCATCATTTTGGCAGATAAATTATGACGGTATCCATGAGTCAGGTGTCCCCCTGAATTAAGTGACATCCCCATGATCGTTTGATTCATCATCAGCTGCCGAATTCTTTCATATTCAGCCTCTGTAAGCTCATCGATAGATTTCTTACCTAAATTTTCTAGTTCTTTATTTTGAATACGGTGGACAAGGATACTCCAAAAAGCGACAAGGTTAGCATCAATTCCTGAATGGGGTTGCAGATAGGCGTGGTCGCAGCCAAATAATTTTTTTGCCAAATCCGTACCCATTTTTTCAATAGCATCGATGTTGTCACAACCTGCATAAAAACGGTGTTCAGCAAATCCTTCTGCATATTTATCGGTTAAGAGATTACCCATTGCAAATTGTACTGCTAAAGAAGAGTAATTTTCAGATGCAATTAGCTTAATATTAGATCTTTGGTCCTTAAGCTCTTGAATGATACATTGTGCTATCTGAGGGTTTGTATCTTGCAAATAATCGATAACTCCCAAATAAGCAATAGTTGCACTATTATGTAATTCGGGAGGTGTATGTGATAGATAAGATTTGAGCCATGAAGAAACTTGCTTATGCATAGATACTGTGACCTGGAGTTAAAGATTATAAATAACGCCTCTGTATGTAATGTACAAGAAGGGTGGGATGTATACTGCGTAATTACTAAAGTCGTTTACTTGCCAGATAGTAGATCGACCTTTTCGAATCTCTACTACCTAAAAGACTAATCAGAAGAAATTATAGATACTGAGACATTTCATATCCAAGGATTTTTGAATGTGAAAAAACTTCGCTTTGGTTCTATTGATTTACGTCTAAATTTATAGTGTAAAGGAAGGGGTGGTTATTAACCTCAGCGATTAGTCTCCCACCACTTTTTATTATTCTACTACGGTTCATTTGGTTCTTCGGAGAACTCTTCTAAATCACTGAGTGGAAAAATATCTGCATTACCAAAAGCTTCTTCTATTTCTTCGGAATGAAGACGCCCAATGATTGAATTTCTTGTTGCCGCAACTCCCTCATCGTAACTATTGCTTCCCGTCACGTCAGTATGAGATAATACGTTTTGCAAAGTATCTTGTTCACAATCAAGAGTGGCTCGGTGCTCGTTGGGAGAGAGATCCGATGAATCATAATCAGGAATCATTTGTTCAATATCATCAAACTCATTTACCGCAGGTTGAGTAGTTTGATTAACGTTACCGTCCGTATAAGATGTACCCGTTGTCATTTTGGACTCCTTCCTTTAATTGATTTTAAGAATAAAAAATTTAAAAGATTGTGCAAGCTTTATTGAACAATAAATTTTATAAATTCCTATTGAAAAGCAGCACTGTCGTAAAAATTTTAGCATACTACAGTTTTACTCGATAGATTTAAACTTTTCAAAATTGTTAGCTGTCATCTTTTTAATGTTCAGTGGATTTGCAATTGGCGAATTTGTATACTTTATTCTATTGAATTTAATAAAACTGATAGGTCTAAAGGAGCTTTATTAAAATGGCTGACTTACAGCCCCCAAAAGGCACATTTGATATTATACCAAGAAATCCCGACCCGACAGAAGCTTGGCGCAATAGCGACCGATGGCACTACGTGGAAGGAATTATACGGCAGCTCACTCGCGATTATGGATATCACGAAATCCGTACCCCTATATTTGAAGCAACCGAGTTATTTGTTAAAAATACAGGGGAGTCATCAGATATTGTAACCAAAGAGATGTATACTTTTACAGATCGTGGTAATCGATCGATGACTTTGCGCCCTGAAGGAACTCCTGCTGTAGCACGCTCATTTATTAATCACCAATTACAGCAGCATGCACCAGTCAACAAATTTTATTATATTGCTCCGATGTTTCGCTATGACCGACCACAAGCAGGTCGTTACCGACAGCACCATCAGTTTGGAACAGAAGTGATTGGCAATAGTACGGCAGAGCAAGATGTTGAAGTGATCGATATGCTCTATACTTTTTATAGTAGACTCGGAATGAAAGGGGTTAAAGTCTGTATTAACTCTTTAGGAACCGCAGCTAACCGCTTAACTTTTCGTGAAGCTTTAAAAGATTTTTTAAGACCCCATATCAATGATCTTTCCACAGATAGTCAAAATAGATTTGAGCTTAACCCGCTGCGAATTCTTGATTCTAAGGAAGAAAAAGATAAAGCCTTACTTAAAGGAGCTCCTGTTCTACAAGATTTCTTTGATGATGAATCAAAAGGAAGATTTGAAAATGTTTGCAGTTTGCTGATGCGTTTGGGTATCCCCTATGAAATCAATAACCACCTTGTTCGCGGACTCGACTATTACAGCCACACTGTCTTTGAAATGATGACTACAGATGTAGGGGCTCAAAGCAGCTTGGGTGGCGGCGGTCGTTACGATGGCTTATTAAAATCGATGGGGGGACCCGATCTTCCAGCTGTAGGATTTGGTTGTGGTCTAGAACGGGTGATTCGTACTTTGCAACAACAAGAAGTAAATTTCCCTGCAGCACCTAAGCCACTACTATTTATTGTGCCTTTGGGAGAGCAAGCAACTCAGTATGCTTTTCAGGTTGCAAAACAAATGCGTGATAAACATATTCCTGTGGAAGTGGAGTTAGGCCAGCGTAAGCTCAAAGCAGCTTTACGTTACGCAGAAGTATTAGATGCTACTTACACCTTAGTGCTTGGTGATGAAGAGCTACAAAAACAAAAAGCAGAACTAAAAACAATGGCTGCACGAACGAGTGAATCGATCGATTTACCAAGCCTTGTTGCATACTTTGAACAATTAAAGGATAAATAATGACCACATTTGACTATCGGCGCACACATAAATGCCATGAACTCAGCAAAACAAATATTGGACAGACTGTTACGTTATCGGGATGGGTCAATCGTCGTCGTGATCATGGTGGGCTTATTTTTATTGACTTGCGTGATCGCTTTGGAATAACTCAACTTGTTTTTGACCCTGCTGTCAATGTAGAAGTTCATGCAATGGCTGAAAAGCTAAGACCAGAATGGGTGATCTCTGTTAAGGGCAGTGTTATTCCCCGTGCAGAAGGGATGGCTAACCCTAAAATGGCAACAGGGGAGATCGAAATTCAAGTAAAAGAATTAGAGATTTTATCTCAAGCAAAGACTCCCCCTTTCTCAATTTGCGATGAACATATTGACGTTAATGAAGAATTACGCCTTAAGTATCGTTACCTCGATATGCGACGGGGAGCTGTCACGCAACGTATGATCATGCGACATAAAGCAATGCAAGTCGTACGCCGCTACATGGACAGCCAAGAGTTCCTAGAAATTAATACTCCTATGTTTACCCGTTCGACACCAGAAGGGGCGCGTGACTTTTTGATCCCTTCACGTGTTCACCATGGTCAGTTTTATGCTCTTCCACAATCTCCTCAGATCCTAAAGCAGATTTTAATGGTTGGGGGAATGGATCGCTATTTCCAGATCGCTCCTTGTTTCCGTGATGAAGACTCTCGTGCTGACCGGCAACCTGAGTTCTACCAAATTGATATGGAGATGAGTTTTGTAACGCGTGAAGAGCTATTTAGTGTGGCTGAAGGATTGCTCAAGGATCTCTTCAAAGAGTGTTTGAATGTCGATGTACCTACTCCTTTTCCCCGTTACACCCATGCAGAGTGTTTAGAAAATTACGGAAGTGATAAGCCTGATATGCGCTTTGACATGAAATTTGTACGTCTAGACGATATTGCACGCCGCTCTACTTTCAGTATTTTGCAGCAGCAGCTCGAGATGGGTGGTGTAATCAAAGCTTTCTGTGTTAAAGGGGGGAGCGATATTTCCCGCAAGAAGATTGATGAATATACCCAATTTATCGGTCGCTTTGGAGTAGAAGGGCTAGCTTGGATGAAGCTGCAAGAAGATGGCTTAGCCTCTAATATTGTGAAATTCTTTAGTCCAGAATTGCAGCAAGAGTTAATCGCCAAAATGGGGATGCAAGTAGGGGATTTAATCTTTATTGCGGCAGGGGCTGTTGATCGTGTGAATCAGGGGATGGATCACTTGCGCCGTTTAATCGCAAAAGAGCGCAACCTAATACCTGAAGGGGTTTACAAATTTATGTGGGTCATCGACTTCCCGCTATTTAGCTGGAATGCAGATGAAAAGCGCTTAGAATCGGAGCATCACCCCTTTACATCACCGTTCCCAGAAGATATTCACCTTCTCGATACAGAGCCGCTAAAAGCTCGTTCTTCGAGTTACGATATTGTTCTGAATGGATATGAATTAGCTTCTGGATCACAAAGGATTCACAGTGGAGAAGTTCAAGAGAAGATCTTCAAAATTCTTCAACTTTCAGAGGAAGAAATTAAAGGAAAGTTTGGATTCTTTATTGAAGCTTTAAGTTATGGAACGCCTCCTCACATAGGAGTTGCTTTAGGTTTTGAGCGATTGATGATGATCTTGACTGGAACAGAAAATATGCGCGATGTCATGGCTTTCCCGAAAACCAACAAAGGGCTTGACTTGATGATGGAAGCTCCTTCGGAAGTGGCTCTTCAACAATTGGCAGAGTTACACATTAAAGTCGTAAATTGATTTTTTTAGCTTTAACCTTCCTTAATTATCAAATTTTAGGAAGGTTGAAAGTATAAAATAAAATTTTATCGGTCTTGTAATATCTTTGATCGCAAAGTAAACAGTTCTCTTGAAAGATCAAAGGCTTCAGTTGCATTTATTCTGTGGGAATTCTCTTTTTTGTCCTCTGCAGATCGGTTAAAAATAGGACTTAGCATTTGTAAAATAATCCCCATAGTCTTAGTATCGATTTTTATAAAACTTTCATTTAAGCTTTCTATTCGCTCTTCATACTCTACGGTTGTATCCCAGGTATAACTGTAAGGATCTTTTTTATCATCTTCTGTTTTGATCTCTATCGGAGTTCGACTGAGTTTTCCTAAAATAATTTCAGACTTGCCTTCCAATAAATTTTTTTCATATCGTACAGACCAATTCTTAATTACATCAGTCTTTTTATTATCTAAGAAATTTATCCAACTTTGGGTTGTTGTTTTAATAGCTGCAGAGAGCTGATGGCTGATTTCTGTCGTATCTTTTCCGTTTTTTTCAGCCTCAAAAAGCTTTTGTTCAAGCATAGATTGTCGATGTTGCGCAGCTTTTAATGAGCTAAGCTCAGGCTCAAACAATGCTCCCAAAGCTTTATCTGTTATTTCTGTAAAGATTTGTAATAAAGTATTACCCATAGCATAGACATCCAAAGCTTGACTAGCATGTTGGTTATTTAAGATATCGGGAGCTATATACCTCCGGTCATACTTTGATAATTTTTGCGTCTGTTTAACCTCTTGCGTAAAGCCAAAATCAGCTATATATAATTTAAGCTTTTTGTTTGATTCATCCCCTTGATGTAGCATCAGATTATCTGGTTTAATGTCCCCATGTATTAGACCTAGATCATGAAAATTACGTAGAGCTTTTAATGCTTGTAGAGCCAAATCGTATCTTTGCTCTATGGATAAGCGGGTTAGCGCATTTCCAAGTGAACCTTTGTTATAAAGTTTCATAAGGATCCCTGGGGCTTTGCTTTTATCATTCTCCGATCCAATATTAACTACCTCAATGGTTCTTACGATACCTTCCATAGAATCTTTAAGACTTTCTAAGCGATTTTTTAACTTAGTTACTAATTCTATGTTATTTTCTTCACTAGCTTTTGTAATTGCAATTTTTAACTCTTTGATACTCTTTGATTGTTCATCTACTTTCGTGGCTACTAGTTGGGTAGAGGATAACTCATTTGCAATATCACTATGGCTTGCTTTGTTCGGGTCAAATACAGCTGCAACATAAGCTTTAGTAGGGTCTTTAAACCATGAGCTAAGGAAAGGGGATGACTCATGCAGAGAATCTAAAACTATTCGTTCTATGTTTTTAAATCCACCATGAGCAATTTTTATACGACTAGCCGGGAATATTGTTTTTTTGCTTGAAGGGAGTGCCTTTACCCAATGCTTCGATTCCTTGGGAGGTCTTTTAAAAGCAGCATAATCAGTTTCTTTAACAAATTCTTCCGTTGGCTCATTTGGTTTCTTTGAATCATTTGGTTTTTCAGAAGACCTATGTATCTTAAAATTTTTTAACCATGCATAAGCAAAAGAGGTGATTTTAGATATACCGGAAAAAGTCTTTTTGAACTGTCCTTTAATTTTTTCTTTAGTAGAAGAGAATATGGTAGGCTTTTTTTGTTCAACTTGAGCTGTAATCTCAGTTTGGTTTTCAAATTTTGTGAACAGATCAATAGCTGCTGTATTTGATTTAGATAAGGCTTTATCCCATTTATTCTTATAATGCAGATTAAGCTGATCAGCTTCTGACAGAAAATTTTCTGTTGAATCACCTTTTGTTTTTGCGAGTTTACTAGCTATGGATTCTTGGAAATTTTGACTTTGCTGTAGGATAGCGACATGCTCCTTTTCTTTTGCTGCATCTTTGTGTGTTACAGAAACTCCCATTTGCGCACTAGCTTTTACAATATAAGTGACAGATTTATTATTTTTGAACCGCTGCAGAGTAGCTAATCTTTGCTCATCATTAAGATGTTTAAACCCTTCCCTATATTTACGGGCAGCTAGTTCTACTTTCTTCGTAACCTCTGTGAATATGCTCGGATCATTTAGAGGCATGGTTGTAGATACTTTAATCCATTGCCCATCATGAGAGTCTTTTTTGTCTTTTGCATGGTCTAAACGGATTAGCAATTCATACTTTACACTAGTAGCATCGCTAGGAACCTTGCGCATGAGGATATGATTGCTATGAGCTAAATTTTTTTTATTATCAGCTTTTATCTCTTTCCAGCTATCTATATCAGCTCCTGCCACAGACTTAAAATCGTAAGCTGAATTAAAAGGGGAAGAGGATGTATCCATATTTTTCTCAGCCTCAAATATTAGTTAAACTATTTTTTAATCTATGAATTTTATTTGTTTAGTTTCTCTTCTATAGCTAACAGCCTTTCATAAGCTTCCTTCGCTGTAATGCGATCTTTTAGCTTGGTCATATCTCTGATAAGTTGAGCGATCTCTTGCTTAGCGGCAACAGGGCTCTTTTCTAGTTCTGCAAATCCTGGCCAATTTTCAATATCTAATTTGCGATTTACGACTTCAGGGCTATTCCATTCATCAATAATTTTATCTTCTAATAGGAACTCCGCCCATTCATTGCGGGTTTGATGACAAAAAAGATTGTAGAGAGTAATGCCTGTAGCATAAACATCAATGCTTTGGTCATGGACTTGTTGCATTGGTGGTCGATAGAACACGTCACCATCTTGCCTTGAAATAATCAAAGGATCATTTTTTTGAATTAATCCATAGTCGGTAAGATAAATTTTATTATGAACTTTCCCTTCATGATCTTTTTTGGCGTGCCTAATAAAGTTAGAAGGTTTGATATCTTTATGGATAAACCCTAAAGCGTGAAAATTTTTGACAGATTTTAATACACCTAATGCTGTAGTTATGTCTTCTTGCAATAGCTCTTCTGTTTCGTTAAAAAATTGGTGAACAATATACTTATCCAAATCTCCACTGTTGTATAGTTTAAGCAGAAACCCCCTTTCTGCTTGGTCTTCCCTGCCAATTGAGACCACTTCTATGTGCCGGCAAATCCCTGCTAACTCCTCTTTTGCTTGATTATAACTCTCTGTGGATTCGGCTCTAGCAGTCTCTAGTTTATTGTTGATAGTGTCGATGACGAGCTGAGTATTGTTAATTTCGTTATTTGTGAGTTGTGTGCTCGGAAGTTGTAATTCATCAACTTTTTTAAATTTTGCCAGTCCTAAATTTTTATTGATGTTTACATTTTTGAAAACACTTGAAATGTTATGAAAGCAATCGAGCTTCACTTGATAGATCTTTTTAAAGCCCCCTTCCGCGCGGATGTCATTTTTGTGATGCTCTGCATAATACATTCCATTTACTAGAAAAGTTTGTGGTTCGGTCGCTGAATTGTGATTTGTGGGGCTTTGTATTTGGCCTTCTGAAGTAACATATGCATCTTCTTCCACTTCAACTTTACCGCTTAAAGAAGAAGACTCTTGTTTCAAATCGATAGAAAGGGGAGCGGAAATAGGAGACAAATCTAAAGTTTTTTCAGATGTAACTGTTAATTGCTCTTCTGTAATTAAAGTTTGGCTTTGTACAGCAGATTCTATCTGGGTAGGCCTTTTTACTGATCCTGCTGTAAAGATGGAGGAGAAAAATGTGGTTACTTTATAGAAAATAGGTTTGATAAATGCATTGTTTTTTTCATTTTCGCTTTTTTTAAAAAATTTTATATCTTTATGAACTAATAAATTTTCAGAACTAAAACTATGATGAGTCCATTGGAAAGATTTTTCTATTAAATTTGGATCTTTCCCTAAAGGTTGGATTGGTTCTGAGTGTGTCCGCTTTAGTTTGAGGTCTTCAATCTTATTATTATTTTCTCTTGGTTTATTTCCAATATTGAACATAATTAAACTTTTGTTATTATTATATACAACAAATAGTTTTTTTATTATTATTTTATCAATAGTTTTTTTAATAAATTAAAATGTATTTTTTAATGTATTAAAAATAAAATGGCATCTCACTAGATTTTATATGAGAATTATAAATAAATTTATAAAAAATAATTATTTTTTAGAATCAAAGAAGGATAAGTATCTCTTTGATACCCTTTATCTTTTCTAAGCAAATCTGGTAAGTTATCGAAAGTACCTCTACCCCATTAAACGAAAAAAAGTATCCTTATTCAAATTTGGACAAAGCATGTAGTGAGTAGAAAGCTAAAGTAAAAAAGATGATAAGAGGACAAAAAAAAAGCACTAGTTTAAAACTAGTGCTTTTTTATGCTCGGAACAGGACTCGAACCTGCACGGGCTATCGCCCAGGAGATTTTAAGTCTCCAGTGTCTACCATTCCACCATCCAAGCGGTTTGTTATTGAAAACGTCATCATCATAACGATTTTACTATTTACCTTGCAACTACTACTTTGTGCTTTATTTAACTTTTTTAAATTTAGATGTTTGCATTATAAATTAAGAATTTTTGTAAAAGGTTAAGAGACAATGGAAATCGTTTTACAAGAAAGGTATACTTAGCTTAAATCAATTTATAACAACAATACAACATACAAGGAATTATTATGCACCCTACTGAATTTAGTCCCTTGCAAACCGCAAGACAAAAATTTCGACCTCTACTACCCCATATTCTCAATGACCTTAACAATATAGAAATTGAGATGGGAGAGACAACTACAGCTATCTCTGATGTAGAAGAACTAAATAGATTATTTCCTCATACTTTTGGACAAAAAATTGTATCTTTTAAAAAGGGCCATCACGAGGCGTCAGCTAAATTAAATCGACCTTTAAGAGTTGGGGTTGTTTTATCTGGTGGGCAAGCTCCTGGCGGACACAACGTTATTTGTGGTTTATTTGATGCTCTCAAGCAAATAAGCCCCGAGAGCCAATTACTGGGATTTTTGAAAGGTCCTTCAGGAATTATTGAGAAAAAATATAAAGAATTAACCGCTGCTGAACTACAAAATTACCGCAATCAAGGTGGATTTGATCTTATAGGAGCGGGCCGTACTAAAATTGAAACGGCTGAGCAATTACAAGCATCGCTACAAACAGCTAAAGATTTAAATTTAGATGGCATCGTAGTAATTGGAGGGGATGACTCTAATACAAACGCTGCTGTGCTAGCTGAATTTTTTAAAAATAATGGATGTAAAACAAGTGTTATTGGGGTTCCAAAAACCATTGATGGCGATTTAAAAAATGAACATATAGAGACCTCATTCGGTTTTGATACAGCTGTTAAAGTCTATGCTGAACTTATTAGTAACATAGCAAGAGATGCTCTTTCTGCCAAAAAATATTACCACTTTATCAAATTAATGGGGCGCTCAGCTTCCCATATTACATTAGAATGTGCTTTGCAAACCCATGCAAACATCGCTCTTATCGCTGAAGAGGTTGCTGATAACAACTACACTCTCAAGCATGTTACAGATAGTATTTGCGATACAATCTGTCAAAGGGCAGAACAAGGGAAAGATTATGGTGTCGTTCTGATCCCAGAGGGTTTGATCGAATTTATTCCTGAAATTAAAGTTTTGATTACTGAGCTCAATGAATTATTGGCTACCAATAGCCCCCATAGTGCTCAATTAGCTCAATTGCCTTCGATTAAGGATAAAGAAAAATATATACAAGGTCATCTAAATTCCATGTCTGCAGCATGCTTCCAGAATCTCCCTTCTGAGATTCAGGATCAATTATTGCTAGACCGTGATCCCCATGGTAACGTACAAGTTTCCAAGATTGAAACAGAAAAGTTGATTATGATTGCTGTAGAAAGGGAACTTAAGCGCCGCAAAGATGCTGGAGCTTACAAGGGGAAATTCAATGCACAACAACATTTTCTAGGATATGAAGGGCGTGCCGCCATGCCAACTAACTTTGACAGTCAATACTGCTATGCGTTAGGAAATGTAGCTGCCATATTGATTCGCTCAGGTTTAACTGGCTATATGAGTCAAGTAAAGAATCTCAAGCAACCTGTTGAAGAGTGGAAGGCTGGGGGAATCCCAATTACAATGTTGATGAATATTGAGTTACGCCACGGCCATCCCAAGCCTGTGATTCAAAAAGCATTAGTTTGCCTCAGCAGTAAAGCTTTCATAACTTACAAGAATCAGAGAGATCTTTGGGCTTTAGAAGATTCATATCGCTATACAGGTCCTATTCAATTTTTTGGAGATCGTTCTTTGACAGATAGCACTAATTTCACATTAGAACTAAGATAAAAATTTTGTACTTTCAAGACTGAAGGGGAAAGATTTCCCTTCAGTTTTCTGTGTTTTTTCTATAACGTATTCTTCTATCAAGCTTCTTTAAAATCTATTTGCTCTTATCCAGCAAAGCGCTCTTTTGTTCAAGATTTCAGGTTGGTATCGTCCTTGCTAATTCCCTTAGTTTTAGCCTTAGCTGTTAATAGATAGCAGAACTAAGCGATGTGCAAAGACAAGTAGAGGAGCTCTTAAATGCAAAAACTGCATCTTATGAAATTGGAAGAACGACTTGTATTAGATGGAGCTGCTCTTCATCATATCTTTGACAAAGTCACTGAGCAGAATGATTCTTTTGCTATAGATCATCTCAACTTCGACAATTCTATTGCATTGGCTTCATCAGACAGGGCACCAGCACCAGCTGTTCTTGTTATTTCTTCGGCTATTCCCAATCATGAACAATTAGAGATGGCGGTTGATGAGCATGCTATTGTCGTCAGTTACGATGCTAATAGCGCCTCTTTAGAGCAAATCCTTGAGCAGATTGTACAGGAGTTAGGTGATCAGAAGGCAAGTAGTATCGCTTTTGCAAACCATGGAACTGAACAAGGGGAATTTCAGCTGACAGCCACCGAGCAAGTTTCGTTGGATTCTCTTTTACGCAACGGTCAAATGGAACAATTTTGGCAAAAAATTGGACAACTGGTCCAAGCAGATGGTCGTATCGATCTCCTTGCCTGCGAAATAGGTAAAGCTCCCGATGCCATGAAGTTTGCTAGCCAGTTAGAATGGCTAACTAAACGTTCTATCGCCTTTTCAGATGAGAAAATAGGAAGTCCAGATCTAGGGGGAACTTGGATCTTAGACGAAGTTTTTGAAAAAGGGGAATTTTATAAAACGGAGCTCGATGTTTCTAAAATTTATTTTAATACAAAGTTATTAAATGATTGGTCTGGGATTTTAGCTTTACCGGTTGACTTAGGCGTCACCGACCGATCTAATGATAATTCTTTAACTGATGAGCCATTACTAGTTATTTTAGATGATCCACAAGATTTATATAGTTCGAATGCAGCCAATACTAATTTCGGCAAAGCAATCTCAATAGGTTCTACAAAAATGATTGGCGGAGGAAATGGTATAGTTGAACTATTTGATTATACGTCCAATGGATGGTGTCGCACAGGATCTTTTACTTCAGCAAGTTCAACTTTTGGCAACCATGTAGCGATGTGGCAAGAGCAGGGCTTAGCCATTGTGGGAGATGATGGTAGTAGCTCTAGTGCAGGGACCATTACCTGCTATACATATGATAGTATAAATATTGCTTGGTCTGTAACAACCTTGGCAGGAACGCTACCTACATTAGCAACTGGAGATTGTTTTGGAATTTCATTAGCTGCTAATGGTGACTATTTGGTAGTTGGTGCTTCAGGGGATACAAGTAATAAAGGGGCTATTTATATTTATAGTAAGAGTGCTGCAACTTGGACAAAAGTTACACCGACAGCGGGTACTCCGGGAGCGAATAATTATTTTGGTTGTTCTGTAGCTATAGAGAATACACGTATTATTGTAGGAGCTTATAATAATGGTACAGGGGGAGCTGTTTATATATATGATTACAATGGCTCCAGCTGGATTGAGACTCAACAAATTATTGCTAGTGATGCTGCTGTAAGCGGAAACTTTGGTTATTCGGTGGCGCTTAGTGGCGATCGTATAGCTATAGGCGCTTATGGGCAAAATAGCAAAGGGGCCGTTTACATATTTGAAAAAGGTATTGGGAGCAGCCCTTGGGCTCAAACTACTAAATTAACCCCACTAGAACTTAGTAATAACGATCAATTTGGTTACTCTGTAGCGCTAAAGGGGAATGCTTTAATAGCAAGTAGCAATAATAAGACTGTAGTAAGTATGACAGGAGGAAACGTAACAGCAGCTGGCCAAGTTTACCTTTTTGAGAAAAAAAGTGCAGGCTGGGCTGAAATTAAAGCGATCTCTAAGCCTAATCTAACTTCCGTTTCAGATGATTCTATTTACTTAGGAGAAAGTGTCGCTTTAAATGAACGTTATGCTGTGATAGGAATTAAGGGGGAGGATACCTCTGGCGCAGAGGCTGGCAAATTATTAATTTACGAGATTAAAGATTCGGGCGCCGCTCTTGATCATTTTATAAATAGTAAGGCTGGAGCTTCTCAAGTTAGTTTATTTACAAACGGGACATCAGGGAGTTCCTTTCTGCTAGGAGCTTACGATTTAAAAGTAGTTGGTAATTATACTTATGTTATTTCAACTAATTTGATTTCCGCTACTGTGGACGCAGGACTCACTATTTTGGATACATCAGATCCCTATAATCCAGTGTTTAAAGGGCAGCTAGCTATAGGTAAGGCTCTTTCAGATTTGGAAGTTTATGGTAATTACCTTTATATTTCTAGCCGCATAGGTAATTACCTTAAAATTATAGATGTTTCTGATCCTACAAACCCCATACAGGTAGGCTCATTTACTATAAATCTAGCGGGCTTGTACTATCCAGCTTCAATGTGTATTCAGGGTAATAAATTATATATCTCTTCTAGTGGTAATAAAATATGCATTTACGATCTAAGTACACCTACATCTCCAACATTGCTGACATCTCTTGTTGATGGTACCAATTTAGCCCTAACTACTCCATATGAGAAACCCTATGGGATGTGTGTTCAGGGAAATTATCTTTACTATCTTTCATACCCAACGGGAACGACTTATCAAATAACAGTAGTTGACATATCCACAACACCACCTACTATAGCAGGGACTGAATCCATAAGTCAATTTTATGCAATAGCGGTAAGGGGTAATTACTTGTTCGTACATCGTGGTAGTCTTGCTATATATAATATTTCAGATCCTAGTAATATTACCTCCGTTTCAACTGTTTCTGGGTTTGCAATAACCTCTTCTGGTTCAAATGCTTGCGGGATAGTGGTTGAAGGGAACTATGTTTATCTATCAGGCGGTGGCGACTCAAAAGTTGCAGTCATTGATATTTCTGATATTTCCCAACCCTATTTAGTCAAAACTATTGAAAGTTCCAATGGACCTGGTGGTGGTACTTTTGGGGAATATATTCCAGGCTTGGATGCACCAATTGGTATTGCTGTTAAGGGTAATTTTCTCTATGCGGCTGACAGAGACGGAAATGATCTGAGTATAATTCAATTAGACTTACCTGATTCCAAGCCAGTTACTAGAAGTTTTACTTATGATGGTTCAAGCCAATATTTGACCCTTCCTGCTATAAATTTAGGGACTACAGCAATCACTTTGGAGGCTTGGGTGTATGTTAAAGCTCTCCCGGTCGCTCCTTCCCATTCACATATTTTTGATCTTGGTAATGGAGCTCCCTCTTACAATATAATCTTGCGAATAAATTCTATATCAAGCCGTGTTGAACTGATAGTCTATAATGGTGCAAGCGGAATAACGGCTAGAACATATACAGGTACAGCTACTATTACAATGAATGAATGGAACCACCTTGCTGTTACATTAAATGGTACAGCCGGTGTCATTTATATAAATGGAGCAGTCGATAAATCGGGAACTTTTACCTCTGGAACTATAAGTAATGTCAATCGTACGTCAAATTACATTGCCAAAAGTAATTTGGCGACAGGTACATATTTCCAGGGCCATCTTATCGAAGCTCGTATCTGGAATATAGCAAGAACACGAGGGCAAATTTTAGCTAATATGCGTGTACCACTACAAGGAAATGAAACAGGACTTGTAGCATATTATCCTTGTAACGACTTGCTTCAGGAGGTAGTATATGACATGTCTCACCACATGCGTCATGCTATACTAGGACAAAGTGCAAGCACGACTACAGGGAACCCGACAAGTACAATTATAACTCTGCCAGCCTCTAGATGTTCTCTTGAGGGGTATGCTACAATCGATACTCCTTTTGCTTTAGGAAGTGCCTTTACAGAAGAGGCCTGGGTATATATTCCTTATGGTGCTAGTTCAGATACAAACACCTATGGCGTTTTAGGTAATAGTACCTCATCAAATTATGCTCCCTCCATTCAAGTAAAAACTCTGACTGTTATTGTGACTATGAAAAATACAGCTGCAAGCACTGCAAGCATTACCACTAATAAAGTTTTGAGAGAAATGGAATGGAATCATATTGCTTTTACTTACGATGGGACTAATGCCCTAGTTTATGTTAATGGAGTAAAATTAACCCCAGGGACGACCTCTGGAACTTTTACAGGTACATCTTCTTATACTGTGACATATATTAATGCTACAAAAGTTTCTCCTTTTTCCGATAGATTTTTTAGTGCTCAGTTGGCTGAAGTTCGCATATGGAACACAGCTAGAACTCAGAGCCAAATTTATAGCAATAAGGCTAAAAGGCTTCAAGGGAATGAAACTGGTCTGCAAGCATATTATATTTTTGAAGAATCAGCAACAGACACGAATATATACGACGTGACAGGAGTGGGATCAGATGCCACTTGCTCAGCAGTTCCAGATCGTCCTTTTATCAATCGTACACTATCCAATTTTGATAGAGGTCTATTTTTTGATGGTGTAAACGATTATATCTCTATTCCAACTTTTACTTTAGGGTCTACAGCTATTACGCTAGAAGGTTGGATAAACGTTTACGACCCATATACAGGAACATACCCAATAGGGACAATTTTTACACTGTTTGATCTAGGTAATGGCCTTAATAATAATAATATTTGTTTGCGTTTTCAATATGATAATTCGAATAGATATGTGCAATTATTAAGCTATAATGGTGCTACAGGCTCTACTCTAACAAGCTCTTCAACTATTGCCAGTACTAAATGGATACATATTGCAGCTACCATTGATAGTAGCGGGAATGCTTGTATCTATCTCAATGGTTATTTAGATCAAACCGGAACTATAAATGCCCCTAATAATGTATCTCGTTCAATCAATTATATAGCTAAAAGTAGCCTGAATGCTTATCAATATAGAGGAACATTTAGTTCATTTAGAGTATGGAATGTTGCTTTAGCGGCAGACCAAATTCATAAAGCGATGACATTTGCTACTCTCAAATATGCAAAGGGGCTTTTAATTAATTATAAAATGAACGAAGAATCGGGTCAATATGTGTATGATCATTCAGGTAATGGTTACCATGCAACTCTAGGAGCTGATAACCTTGTAAATACGAGTGATCCCCAATATGTACTTTCTTCCCAATCAAGCCATTTACATTATGCTCTTAATCTTAATAAAAATGTTATATTAACCATCAATGCTTATGACCCGGATAATACAACACCCGATGTAGTAATCAAAACTATTCCAAGTCAGGGCTTTTTGTACCAGTATGATAGTACACAAGCTAATTTTCGAGGAGCTCAGATCACTAGTGCTAATACCATAGTTTCAGATTCTCAACATAGGGTTGTTTATTATCCTAATATGACAGGCGCAAGCAAATATGCCGCGGCTTCTTTTAACTACACTGTAAAAGATGCGACTAATGAGACTCAGCCAGCCTCATGTTATATCAATCTTGAACCACCACAATCTATTTCGGGGACTGTAGCAGGTCAGAATGTAAATGATACCGCTACAATTTTACCTTTTGCAACATTAAGTCTTGCTAAAATAGATTTAACTAAAACTTGGACTTATACAATTACATCGGATGCTCCTACACACGGTGTTTTAAGCGGTTCTTTAGGTGTATACAATTCTGTAACAGGGGTCTACACTCTTTCTGATGTATCACCCTCTGTTGCTGAAGCTGATATACGTAGCATTGTATTCACCCCAAGAAATAATGCGATAGTTTCTAATACAACAGAGACTACGGGTTTTACAATTAATTGTACTGATGGGACACCAAATGATTCAACCACAACTGTCATTACAACTTCTATTAATGATGCTCCTGTATTGACGCCAGCAACACCAACCATTGCAGGAATTGTTGCCAGTGATACAACTAATAGTGGGCAAGATGTAGCGACAATAGTAGGAACGTCAATTACAGATGCTGACTTCGGAGCGGTAGAGGGAATTGCTATTACATTAGCTCCTATATCAGGAGCAGGAACATGGCAGTATTCTATTAATGCCGGAACTTCATGGAGTAACTTCCCTGCTGTTAACGCTACTAGTGCGCTTTTATTGCGTAGTATCGATAAAGTGCGCTTTTTACCCGATGGATCCACAGCCTCTACAGGAAGTATCACTTATAGGGCTTGGGACCAAACAAATGGAACTGGTCTGCAGGGGACAACAGCAGATCCTTCCACTAATGGGGGAACTACCGCCTTTAGTACCACAACTGATACCGCATCGATTACAGTAACAGCTGGGGCTAATAATGCCCCTGTACTTGCCGCTGCAACGCCAACTTTAAGCACCATTACTGAAGACAACATAACTAGTTCCGGAGATACAGTCGCTACCATTGTGGGGACCTCTATAACTGATGTGGATGCTGGGGCTGTTGAAGGAATCGCTATTACAGCGATAACCCCAGGAACCGGAACTTGGCAGTATTCTCTTGACAACGGCACAACTTGGACTGCAATGGGAACTATCAATGCTGCTAATTCTTTATTACTGTTAGATACCAATAAAATAAGGTTTATTCCAGACCAAAACAATGGCTCGGTTCCTAGCTTTACCTTTCGCGCTTGGGACAGAACTTCTAGTAGTGCAGGTACAAAAGTAGATACGACGACTAATGGAGGAACGACTGCTTTTAGCACCACACAAAATACAGCCACAATTACGGTAACGGATGTCAATGATGCCCCTGTTTTGACTTCTGCAACGCCTACCATGACAACAATAGCAGCCAGCAACATCTCAAATAGTGGGCAAACTGTAGCGGCAATTGTAGGGGCATCCATTACAGATGTTGATACAGGGGCCGTGCAAGGGATCGCTATTACAGCAGCTCCTGTATCAACAGGAACAGGAACTTGGCAATACTCGACTAATGCAGGAAGTTCATGGACTGCTTTTCCTGCAGTCTTACCGACGAACGCGCTTCTATTGCGCAGTATTGATAAGATACGCTTTTTACCCGATGGAACCACAGCTTCAACAGGAAGTATCACTTATAGAGCTTGGGATCAAACCTCTGGTACAGCAGGTTCAACGGCAGATCCCTCTACTAATGGGGGAACTACAGCCTTTAGTACTGCAACTGATACTGCATCAATTTCAGTCACCTCAGCGGTGAATCACGCTCCTGTTATATTGACACCTATCTATCCTACTATGCCAACAATTCTAGCAAGTAATACCTCTAATAGTGGTCTAGATGTTGCAACCCTTGTGGGAATTTCTATTTCAGATGTTGATGTGGGAGCTGTAAAAGGGATTGCAATTATAGCTGATCCTGTAAGTTCAGGAGTGGGAACTTGGCAATATTCAACCAACGGGGGAACAACCTGGACTGCAATTGGTTCTGTGTCTGTGACTAACGCTTTATTATTGCGTAGTAGTGACAAAGTTCGTTTTTTACCAGATGGCTCTTATGCGGCTGCAGGTAACTTTAGTTATCGCGCTTGGGACCAAACTTCAGGAACTTATGGAAATAAAGTCGATGTATCTGTAAGTGGTGGAACAACAGCGTTTAGTGATAATGTCGATAAAGCCTCTATAACAGTTACAGGTGTTGTTAATAGCCCCTGTGATCTGAATACTACAGCAGGTGCAACTTCTTATATTTTAGCTGATCCTGTTACAATAATTGACACAGGAGCTACCTTAACTGATCCTGATCCTACGGTAGATGGAGCTAAATTGACCATTCAAATTACAAGTGGCTCACATGCTAAAGACACTCTTAGTGTTAGAGCGGTAGGAACAGGAGCAGGTCAAATCAATATTATAGGAAACTATATCCGCTATGGTTCGACTGTTATTGCTAGCTATACTGGAGCAAGTACAGGGGCAGGAAGTATAACAATTACATTTAAAACGACAGCAACTCCTACAGCAATTACAACTCTTTTGCAGAATATTAGTTTTTATAACAGTGATAAATTAGCTACAGTAGGAGTTCGTACCATCACTTATACCTACAATGATAACTCAGGCTTTTCAGATTCAGCAACTAAATCTGTCAATGTTGTAGCTTCAGCGTCAACGCCTTCACTAGTACCAACCACTGTTCCTTTATCACCATCGCCCGTAACCTCTATCTATAATACTTTAGCGGCGGCCAACCAATATGCTCCCGCTTTTAGCCAAATATCTTCTTATCTGAGGAGTTTCTTCTTTTTTCGATAAATATTTCTCTTAGACTTATCAGATATAGGCATTATTTGTAGGAGTTATGCAGTTGATTGACAAAATTTTGAAAATTTATTTTTATAGTAGGCATGAATAAGCCAAAATGTACAGAACTAGATTATATAAACTTCCTTATTGCAAGCCAAAGACTTTACAGCTGCACAAAAGCTGAAAGGGTTCTTTATTTTCCAGAAAATCCAGCCTCTCATGATGCTTTTAACAGAGTTTTGTATCGAACAGATGATAGCTCTAACTCTTTATGGAATGAAGCAAAGGACCATATTTCTT
>JARBTQ010000049.1 GCA_029240075.1 Chlamydiales bacterium | reverse complement strand
GGCCTTTTTTCTATTTAGGTTGTGTTGGAACTCCTATAATAGAGTCTAGGCCCTTCTTTTTTCATCTAAAAAAGGTCAAATCGACCGCGCTTTGTATATATTAATCATTTTACAGCAATTTTGAGAGATACAACATCATCTTTAGGGCTGAAATTAGATAAGATGGAAAAGGCTTTAGCTGACACAAAAGATAATAAAGATACTTATGATCGCATTAAAAATATTATTGCAGAAACGTTATCTAGAATAAATGTTGATATAGTCAATCAATTAGATGCTAAAGGTCAGAGTCGATTCAAAGCCCTCAAAGATAGTATCATTCCCACACCCACTCAAAAAATTCATCAGCATGCGACTCTCTCTTTAGGCACATTACCCAGTGATTTGCACTCTTATATTATGGGATTTTTAGACAGGGATGATCATCTAGCTTGGGCTTTAACTTCTAAAGACTTATCCTCTATGCAAACCTTTGCAAAAGACCTAAAAAATGCTGAGTTAATTCTAGACGCATTAATAGATGACACTCCCATACCGGTAGATGCAAGAATTCAACATCCCGATTTGTTGAATGCTGATATATGTAAATATCTAACCTATAGACAAGACTTTAGCCTCAATGATATTTTGCATAAGATACGTAATGGAAAAGTTACCATGACAGCTGAAGTTAGTAAACTACTGGGCCAGTTGACTAAGCACTGTGAATTTTCTTTAAGTAATTTCGTACTACTTCCTGATTTTGCTCAGCAAAGGTTTCCTAATTATAAAGAGCTTCATTCATTGTCTGTATTTTGTGATACCATCGCTGAAAACAAAGGCTCTGTTCTAGCCTTAGAAGATGAAATAAAAACTATTTTGCAAAGTTTAGATGGTTGCTCTTATCAACAACTGAATTTTACAGTTAAAAACATAGATGGAGACAGCGTAGATATGCTTTTAGGGAGCTTCTATGATACGCATTATGCTGTTAGTCATCCCAATGAAAAAAGCTATAATTTTCTCTATGTCTTACAAGGAAAGGAACAACCAGAAAATTTAGAAGTCATACGCTCCCTTATTAAAAATACCTATTGGTATATACCAGGAGAGCCAAGTAAAAACCTTGCATATCTTATGGGATTACTCAAGCCTGAATACAAAGATAATTCTGATTTCATGCGTGAAATTATCGAGTTTAATCCATTTGCTATTCAGTTTTGCCCTGAATTACAAAAAAAATCTGAAATCGCTATTCCAGCTATTAACAAAATATGCCAGATTACCTTAATCAAAAGTCTCGGAGCATTGCGTAGTCCTAAGTTACCAGAAAATTTCCCAAATTGGCTGCCTAACAATCTTTTGTCAGAACCCAGAGTAATTAATTCTATAGCAAAGCTCATACAAAAATTACCCGATAACTATAATCAATTGTGTTTAGAGCTCAAGAGTAATTATGAGATTCGCCAAGCTGCCAAACTCAAATTAGGTTAAGCTTAGTTCATTTTAGCAGGGGTAAACAGCTCCCCTGCGGTCACTTATAAGACTTTCTGCCTAGCTGTTTTTCTGGGGCCATTCTTTCAAAGCTTTTAAAATACATTTATCTGTATCAGAAAAAATTTTAATAGATAATTTCTAGCTCAACCCACCCTACCTATCCTCTAATTTCAACAAACCTTTGCAAATAAAATCTAAGAACCTTATGTGGAAAGCTAAATAGGGAAAATAAATTAATCAAAGCATGTGATGTTTTCCCTTGTACCAACCTTAATCTGCATCTCAATAGGAACGTATAAAATGGCATTTTCTCCTATAAGTAGTTCTGACAATAACAGCTTTTATATTCTAGACCCTAGCGATGAAGAAAGGAAAGTAAAGTCTAAGCTTAGCTCAAATGAAAGTCAATATATTCTCATAGAAAGTCTACCCAATGAATTACTCATCGAAATTTTCAAAAATTTGGATCTTAAAGATCACAAAGCAATCAACCTGACTTCTAAGAGGATCTCTCAATTCTCATTTTATAAGGATATAAGGCCTATTATTGATATCTTAGAGGGGCAAATTCCTACAAAAGACTTAACTTTAACCTATCTGAACTTCATTAAAATAAAAGATTGGCCAGCTAGATTAGAGTATGCGCCCCAGTTTGTAGGCTATACTCTTAATTTTATGTATGCAGAGCCTTCCTTAATGACAAGGCAAGCAACCGATCTTATGTTTAGACTTCTAAAGCTGGTAGAGGAAAGTTTACCAAAACTTTCTATAGAAAAGATTGCTCGCTTGCCTTCCAAAAGCTCTATCCCTTATCAAGATTTATGTGAACTCAAAGCAATATACCGACTACTAGAGATAAGCTATGAATTAAAGCCGCAGGACAGTAATGAACTGGAGCATTTATTAAACCAGCTTCAATCACCCCACTATTTACAGTTATATACCCATAGAAATGAACCTGCATTTTTAAGTATTGTCAATTATTTTATAACTTGTATAGACTTTTCAAAATCTTACGATCTTCTACTAAATTTCTTGAAATTTTTAGATTGCCTAAATTCTGTGCCAATTTTGCAAAACAAAATTGAATTTGTACTACAGCATAACTATAGCGAAACAATAAAAACACTATTACTTCCAATCTTAGGTCGTTTCAAACATAACCGTGAAATTATCCTTGCGATAGTTAAAGTTTGGGGAGCCTCTTTAGAGCATCTTGATTCCAATATGAAAAACGATAGAGAAGTTGTTTTAGCAGCTGTGGCACAAAACGGCTTATCTCTCCAATATGCTTTAGATATTTTTGCGAAAGATAGAGAAGTGGTAATGCTAGCCCTTAGGCAAAATGAACTAGCACTTCAATTCGCTAGTGATCAGTTTAAAAATGATAAAGATATTATACTGCTAGCTATAAAAAAAAATGGATTAGCGCTTCAATTTGCATCTGAAATATTAAAAAAAGACCGAGAAATAGTTTTAAGTGCTGTACAAAATAATGGCCATGCTTTGATTTATGTACCAGCTGAGCTAAAAGACGATCCAGATATTGTCTTAGCCGCTCTAAAGCAAAATCCATATGTTATCTGTTCTTTTTCAGAAAAGCTCATGGCAGATCGAAATTTTATAATGGCCGCAGTTGAATATGCTCCTAGAATATTAATTTATGCATCTGCTGATCTTAGAGATGATAAAGAGATCGCATTAAAAGCAGTTAAATATGATCGTCTCTCCAGGCCGTTACAATACGTATCAGATAGGCTTAAAGATGATAAAGAAGTGGTATTGACAGCTATTCAATACGATTCTTCCAGCTGTTCTATACAATATGCTTCAGAAAGACTTAAAAATGATGATGAGGTCTCACTAGCCGCTATCAAGCAATGCGGCAGAGCTCTGGAATATGTTGCTGATAAATTTAAAGGTGATCGAAAGATAGTAGAAGTTGCTATTGAAAACTGCTGCTTTGCTCTGCAACATGTTTCTGACGAACTAAAAGATGATTTTGACCTAGTTCATAGTGCTGTTAAACAGATGGGGTATGCCTTAACTTATGCTAGTACTCGGCTTAAAGCTAATAAAAAGATAGTACTAACTGCCGTGAGTAATGACCATCGAGCTTTGCAAATTGCCTCTGCTGAACTACGGAACGATAAAGAGGTAGTACTAGCAGCTGTAATTTATGATCCAAGAGCATATCAATATGCTTCAGCTGAAGTGCAGCAAGATGAAGATGTCAAACGGGCAGCAGGATTAATTTGGGTGGATTAAAATAATAAACTTTAGACAAAGACCCCATGCAAAGTCCTCTTTGCAAAGGTCTAGTGGAGTGGTCAATAGGAAGCATGAGGTAGATACTGCACCCCATTTTTGTCGAAAACCTTCCTATTCAATTCCATTTATGCTTGATTAAGGAGCTTAATATGAGTTTTTCTTCTATAGATAACGCTGGAAATAATAGCTACCCCAACTTAGATGCTATAGGCCAAGATTGCAATAAAAATTCTATTTTCGAAATTCTTCCTAATCCCATTAAACAACAAATATTTGGGTATCTAGATGGTATCAGCCTTATAAAGGCTTCTTACGTTTCTAAACTTTGGGAAAAACTTGCCAATTCAAGCAGCTTATGGTCTAGAATAAATAAGCAAGCACTTATTACTATAGAAGGGATTGATACAGATATTAAACTAGAATATCCCCGATTTGGCTATTATTATCCTAGTTATATAAATATTTCAGAATTAAAAATGAAGATTTCTAAAGCTTCTTCTATTAAAGCAAAATTTGTTCAACTTGAGATTTTTTTAAAAAAATATGAGCATGAACTTTTAGGGGCTTTGTATGTTGCAAATACCAAAGGTGGATCCATAGGGGTTAAAAATTTAAAAATTTTGTTAGAAATTGGTATAAATCCTAATACAGTTTATAATATGAATCCGGAGGATAATAGGGATAATTCTCTATACCGTTATATTCCATTAATACAGGCGTGGTCTTATGGCAATTATGCATGTATACCCTTACTTTTAGAATATGGAGCTAAGGCTACACACTCTACAGTAAATCGGTTTAAAGCGGTACTTGAGGATAATTATCACTATGATGAAAAAACTCGCGCATTAGCAAAACTAGCATTAGATCAATACAATTGTAAGTTTTAATTTTTGCTCTTAACCATACAACTATAGTTAACAAAACCTGCCCAAGTAATACTATTGGCTCGTACATTGGGGAGAGTACAAGCCTTATAAGGAGCTTATTAAATATTAGATTAGGGGAAATTCTTTAATCTGTTCTAATACTTGAGCATCTAAAACTTGTGTTGTATCCTGCAGCCCATGCTTCTGCAAGAAATTCTTCACCCTTTCGATAGATTTATTATCTGTAAAAATAAGATCTATATCCTTGCCTAAGGATAACTTACGCTGCATAATATACTCAGTCCTGCCCTCATCTGAAACTTCAGGGTAAACTTTAGTTGTTACTAGCAGTAAAGGAGCTGGGTTGGTTATCCATTCTCTATCTGATGCTGATAAATTAACTTTTGGTTCTTGAAATAGAGTATTTTTCATCTGCTCTGCATTCCGCTCTATCATCAAGATATAATTTTTCAGATCCTGATTTAACAAATCTATTGTAGATAATGATAAATCTGGCGTATGTGCTCTAGAGGCTAAAATTGTTGCTATTGCTCGTACGAATTGAGGTAGTATTATTCCTGAGATATGGTAACTTTTTAATTGCGAACGAAGCTTCTCTATAAAGGAATCCAAATTTTTCTCATCTTCAATAGGTTGAGCACAATGCACAAGGCTTTTGAAATAATGTTTATGTAGCTTACGGAATAAAATATCTCTTTGTTCTGGGTCCAAGGTATCCCCAGCATTTAAACTTAAGACCTCTAGTATATCCTGTATTAAAGAAAACCATTTAGGATCTACTGAGATATCATCTTGCTTTGCTCCAATTATTTGTATAAGCCATTTTTTCACAGCTGTTAGGCCTGGAGATGGAAACTTATTTAATTCTAGTATACTTGCTATTAAGAGGGAGGGATCAACTGGTAATCGAGTATCATATAAGCCAGGCTCAGAGAGCTTAATACCCTTGTAGAATGCATCTAACTCATTTTGTAATAATTTTTGTGTTGTCTGGACTATAGTTTCTTGAAACTTTTCTTCAGACATATATTCCAGTTTATTAGTTGCGGAAAGAATCAAAATTTGTCTTAAATGCTCACAACATGAGGCTATTTCAAAATTATTTTGTTCGACAAATTCATTTTCTAATTCCTTAAGAGTATCTTCAATATTTTGACTTATATTTTTAATAACTTCGGGAAAATACCTATTCCACGCTACAATTTCATTTTGGATCGGTAACCAATTAGGAGCAGTTAGAGTAAAAGTATCTCTGATACTCGATACAAAATGGTTTCTAAGTAAATAGATAAATAATGCAGAGCCGTTTTCTGCTCTCCCCTTATGCCTTAAAAAGTCAAATTCAATGCTCTCATAGGCACTATCAATAGTTATGCTATCTGCTAAGTTATCTATCTTCAGTGCTTTTATAAAACCTCGATATATGGTACTTGCTTGATTACTATAAACATCGCATGCTTGTTTAATTTCATCAGCATATGGTCGAATAACCTCACTCATCTTAACAAAATCCCATTGTTGAAAACGAATAAGCTTAATTAAAAGTACATGCAAATTTGCCGGAGGTGTCTTAATGAGATTAGACAGATTGGCAGCAAATTCCTTCATATGAGACTCGTTAAAATCCATTGAATTTACATAATTACGAGGACTAAGAGCATAATCCCAAGCTCTGGAAAAGCTGCGTATAGATTCGCCAGAAAGAGCCCCTTGATTAACTCCTATATCAGATACCCCTCCCCCTGTGATTTCTCCAGATAAAGGTGCTACTTTTTCTCTTAACAACGTTCCTGTAGGAGTAAGACAAAAATTAAGATAAGGCAAGAAAGCAAAAATAGCAGTATTAGTTCCGTGAATCCATTTTATCTGTTCTAAAATTTTAAGAAGCTCTGGATCTAATTTCATAGCGGCCTGAATGAGTTCTTCTTTAATCTTTTTTGTAACTACTTTTGCATTTTTAAATATTTTTTTTTCTGTCAATTGTTTGATATCATCGGTAGCACGGTCTCCTTGTTTTAAGTGATGTTTGAATTCTCGAATTGCACGGTAAGGTAATCGTATTTCTTCAACTTTCTTTAACATTTTTTTTAGTAGCGGCAATTCATGATATAAAGGATGGTCCTTACCAACCTCTTTAATCTGTTGTTTATATTGACTACGTAGGTGGTAAAAGGCATCTAACTGCTCTATAGTAAGAGATGCCCGATTTTGTGATAGAACTTGAATGGCGTGTTTTATATCAGAACTCTTCAACTGCTGCATATCCACTTTTTTTTCGAGTAATGCTTCTAATTCTTTTTCCCTTTGTACTCTATGCTGCAGTTTTTTTATTCTCTTCTGTAAATCATCCTTATATTCAATGACGTTCTGTCCAGAATCATGTTCAAATAGTGTAAATAAAGTGGGATAACTATAGCTATCTACTTTATGGAATAAAATCATCAGCTCTAAAAACTGGATAGGGTCCATATTAGCAAGTTTTGCACTGGAAGTAATTTCTTCAGCGGCTCTAGTAACTTCTACTGAAAGATGATGATGAATTTTTAGATAGTTTCCTATTGTATCTGCAGCTAATAGAGCTTTAAATACATCTAACTTTTTGTTATCAATCTGTAAAAACTTTCCTACCCGCTCAATAATCTCTTGAGTATATTTAAGCTCCAGATCCTTACGATCCGCTAGCAAGGCAGTCTCTTTGTTAGCTTGTCCTTTCCCAATGTCGTGTAATGCAAGAAACAGTAAAAACTCATTAGGACTAATTGGGCATTCTTCAGGCCAACCTCTATCTTTATAAAATTGAAAAAAAACATCTAAAACTCTCTGTGTATGCTCTTCTATGGTGTATCCTTCCGAGACTCCTGCCGGGAACTGATAATAAGTTTTTATTACGGGATCTTTTTTCAATTCGCTGATAATTACTTGATAGGGAATGGGAGAGTTATCGCTTAATAAATTTTTCAGTGATGATGTGTCCAATGAAAAATCAGGGGATACTGAACTGGGATAATTTGAATTAAAATTTACATCCATAATTTGCGCACCAATTGGAATTTAATAATCTTTACATAGGATTGAATAAATAAATAAATTTAAAATTAAGATTTATATCCAAACTTGCTAAAGCATAAGAAAAGACTTAAGAGTACTATTACTCAAATAAATTTCCCCAAATCAGCAGTCTTATAAGGACCCTATTTATTTCATTTTTTTGATTCTCTAGATTCTTAATAACTTCCTTATATCTTAAAATATTAGGATAAAGTTTGCAAAGAAAGTACCCGCTTCTTATGCAGAAGTTGAAAGCTGAAATAGCGATACAAACGACTTTAACAGGCCATTTTGTTTTAAGCTCGCTATACACTAGCGACGCGCCACTTGCTATTACTAAACTTATTGATATGGGTATTGAGCCCCATTTAATTACCTCGGCAATCAAAGCAATTCTTGCCCAACGACTAGTAAGGAAAGTTTGTCTCAAATTCAGAAACATAGCAGATTGTGAATTATGCCATGGCATTGGGTATTTGGGACGCCAAGCCATTTATGAGCTCATGCAAATCACGCCTCCTCTACAAAAAAATTCTACAGGGATGTGATGCCATAGACTTAAAAACTGTAGCTATTACGGAAGGGATGACTCCTCTTTTAGAGCAAGGTCTTAGTTTAGTCCAGCAAGGGTTAACTTCTAAAGAAGAACTATTACGTGTACTAGGTGCCCAATAAGTCTATATTCAGTTATATCTATAAAATGCTAAATAGAATTTCAGATTTGCATAATTATGTTATAGTAGAAAAAAGTAAGGAAAAGGCGTATGTTTGCTACTATTATCCAAAATTTTATTCGAATAAGCAGTATTCCATGATTTCGTTAATTCAATCTAATGCAGATTCTAAAAAATATTATTTAAATCCTCTAGAGCCCACTCCTAAGCAGGCAGAAGAAGAAATTCAAGAAAAGATCGATTCACCAGAAAATATTTTTTTTTCTAAGATACAACTATTTGATAGTAGCAAAGAGAAAGAAGCTGTAAAACTTCCACTGCTTCCTATAAGTATAATTGCAAAAATTGCTTTTGATGCGATGGATACTCGAACAGTAATATCTGTATCCCAGCTTAATAAGGATATATACGAAACTATCAAAGCACACCCATCGAATACTCTGCGTAAAATCTACAATATAATTCCATCAGCAGATTTTATTAAAATCGTCAATTCTATAGATGATTATGCTCTTGATACATCGAGAAAAATAGCCGAGATTGAATCCGCTATTAACGCGGGTAACTGTGACTCTTATAAACAATCCTCTCTACCGGAGCTAATTGAGAAAGAAAAAGAAGCCAATATCATTCTCAAAGAATTGAGAAACTTCAATTTTAAAGATCTAAAAAAAGTATTTGCACTTGCAATAAAAATATTGCAGGAATACGTAGATTACCTAGATTGGAAACATGAATGGGATGTAACAAATTGTGAAATTTCTGCATTTGATGCTGCTAGGATCGGTTCTAAAGTTGCTTTGGAAAAAGTACAGAAAGATGCGAGCTCAATATTGATTCAATTACTAAAGGATGATCGTGACAGACAGGAGAAAAAGGTGATAATTGCTCAATACAAAGAGTGGCAACAACAAATTGATGCTCTAAATTTATAATTGTACTTTAAGAACTAAAATCTAGAGTTAAATTAGTTTCTTTACCTATTAACTCTATAAAAAGATGATTTCTCTACCAAAAATTGAGGGCAAAAAAAGGCCCTAGACAATAGACCTTATGCAAAATCTTTTTTGCAAAGGTCTATCAGAGCAACCGAAAGTAAGTTATGCAAAAGCTCTAATCTATGATTGCTAGGGCAAAAGAAAAACTTGGCGGCGACTTCCTCTCCCACACTCTTGCATGCAGGTCCATCGGCGATGAGGGGCCCCCTTTGCACTTAAGTTCTGAGCTCGCAATGGGAGCAGGTGTCAAACTTCTTTTTTAACTTCTAAATCCTTTTCACTCTGCAAAGAGATAATTTACTAACCAAAAAATTAAGGCAAAAAAAGGCCCTAGACACTAGACCTGATGCAAAATCTTTTTTGCAAAGGTCTATCAGAGCAACCGACAGAAAGTTAGGCAACAGCTCTAATCTATGATTGCTAGGGCAAAAGAAAAACTTGGCGGCGACTTCTTCTCCCACACTCTTGTGTGCAGGTCCATCGGCGATGAGGGGCCCCCTTTGCACTTAAGTTCTGAGTTCGCAATGGGATCAGGTATAAAACCTCTTCTTTATAACGACCAAATGCTTTTAACTCTGCAAAGAGATAATTTACTAACCAAAAAATTAAGGCAAAAAAAGGCCCTAGACAATCTATGATTGCTAGGGCAAAAGAAAAACTTGGCGGCGACC
>JARBTQ010000048.1 GCA_029240075.1 Chlamydiales bacterium | reverse complement strand
AAATTATTGAGAAATAAAACCTTACATCATCTCCTGTATAATATATTTAATATATAAACCTTTCACTCTATCGAATCTAATACCCCTGAACGGTTACAAAATATGAGCTAAAATCTCTTTCGGTAATAGTTCATTGATACAAGGCTGTTTTGTGCCCAAATCATTTTCTATTTTTAATTTTTTGATATCTGGAAGTACATTCATTTTTATTACCTCTTGTTTCTTAGTTTTTATTTATGAGAAAATACCCTTAGTTTGCTGAGAAACTAAGATCTAAATATTGAAATTTTTTATTTACGATCATCAGTTTTTTTAATGCTTGTTGATGGATATATTGGGATGCATAAAATTGATAAGCATCAGTATAAGCTTCTCGCGTATGGCCATATAGGTTGATCGTAATATGAGACATTTTACTAAAGAACATAGTAGGAAATCCCGCTTCGTAATTATTGGGTGCAAATTTTAAAAATTTTGCAGGTATTTTAGCTGTTAAAATTGCAGCTAAGTCCCAATGAGCTTGAGAGCGTGTTTTAGCATAGGTAATAGATCTTGCCAAAGTCTCATCAGGTACTGCTTCCTTACTTGAAACAGGAACAACTTGAATGCCTTTACCCACATCTTCCAAGTTATATCCCTCTTCCCTTCCCTCTAAAAAGTTGAGAATATAATTGAGCCCTCCTCCATGAATAATAAAAATATCCTCTTCAGCTCCTTGAGTATTGAGATGCTCATTTATCCAAGGACGAAAGTTCCAATGGAGGCTCTCTTTTAGTTGAATAATTTCTTCTTTACGAATGTTATTAATTCGATCTGAATTGAATTCTGTGCTTTTTTTCGAAATTAAACCTAGTAGATCCTCTTTCATCTTTTGTACGTTTTCAGAGATTTCTGGTTCAGGAAATTGCCCTGATATAAAACCTAACCATTTATAAGCGATTTGCAACAACTTATTTATAGTTTTAGCTTCTCTAATTTGTGTGGTAATGTTGCTATAATTTCTCTTAAATTCAGTTAATTTAACAGAGTAAAGGTTCCGATAAGGATTAATATCTAAAGTATCAAATGCGCCTTGTTTTATTTTATTTGTAGCAGGAATCTTTTTGAATTTTCCTTTTAATTCAGGTTCTTTATATTCAAGTATTGCATCATATAAATCTGAACTGGCTTTAATTGAAATATAATTATCCAAAATTTAACTCTCCATAAATTTTATTAACGTATTCATTTTTCATAAATTATAATTAAATTTTTTAAAAAATTCAATAAGAATGATCGAACTATATTCTATTATTCGAAGTCTTTAAGATTCTTAAAAATGTCTGTTGACGATTATGACCGAATACAGTAACATGACCTAGATAAAAATTATATAGCGCTAATCAGATCTGATTGAGGAGAAAAAGTCGCATGTACGCAATTATACAAACTGGTAGTAAGCAATATCGCGTTCAGCAAGGTGATGTCATTGACGTAGAACTCTTGCCAGAGGATGTAGGACAAACTGTTGAATTTAATGATGTTTTGCTTATTCATAATGGAAATAGTGCAAAAGTTGGTGCCCCTCGCGTGGCAGGTGCAATTGTCAAGGGTGAGCTTGTTGATCACGTTCGTGGTCCCAAAGTTTACGCAATGAAATATAAGCGCCGCAAAAAGTGCCGCCGTAAGGTTGGACATCGTCAAGATTATGCACGTGTAAAAATTTTGGAAATCGCAGGTTAAATCCCTGTGGGAAATATTTAGAGGTATATAATGGCACATAAGAAAGGTCAAGGTTCAACACGCAATGGACGTGATTCCCACAGCAAGCGTTTAGGCGTAAAAGTTGGAGATAATCAATTTGTTACAGCAGGTAGCATTTTAGTAAGACAACGTGGAACTAAAATGCATGCAGGTAAAAATGTACAACGTGGACGTGATGATACATTATTTTCTTTGGTAGATGGGTTTGTATCTTTCCGTAAGACTGATAGTACAATCGTCTCAGTTGTAGCTCCTGTAGCATAAGGTTCGTTGCTCCTCTTTATCTAAAATCCCATAGGGTGCGCCCTTTGGGATTTTTTTCTTTTTGGGCTCGGTATAATCAGCTCTATCCGCTATAATAATCAACTATTAAGAATTAAAATTGTGAGAATAGCTTCTGTATGTTTCTAGATCGTGTAGTTATAAAAGTCAAGGCAGGTAAGGGGGGAAATGGGGTCGTTTCCTGGCGTAGAGAAAAGTATTTACCTAAAGGAGGCCCGGATGGAGGAAATGGTAGTAAAGGGGGCGATGTTATCTTTGAAGCAGATGACCAGGTCTTAGCGCTCGATACTTATCGAAATAATCGTATTCGTAGTGCCGAAAATGGAAAACCAGGTGAAGCGAATCTAAGGCAAGGGCGACAAGGAAAAGACCTCGTATTAAAAGTGCCATGCGGGACTTTAATCAAAAATGCAACTACAGGTGATGTTCTTGCGGATTTTACCGAGAATAAGCAGCGTCTTGTAATATGTCGTGGTGGACGGGGAGGTCGAGGTAACGCTAGTTTTAAAACCCCTACAAATCAAACCCCTAATTATGCGACACCGGGTAAGGATGGGGAAGAAGCTGATATCGAATTAGAATTAAAATTGATTGCGGATATCGGTCTTGTGGGTTACCCCAATGCAGGGAAATCAACATTAATTTCTTCGATAGCGCATATAGAAGTTAAAATTGCACCCTATCCTTTTACCACCCTTCAGCCAAATCTTGGTTATATTCAATTTGAAAATTATAAGAAGGTTTTAATTGCTGACATTCCTGGTATTATAGAGGGGGCTAGTGAAAATAGAGGGCTAGGCTTTGAGTTTTTACGACATATTGAAAGAACTAAAGGTTTACTCTATGTCATTGATGCCGCAGGAATGGATGGAAGAAGTCCTATTGATGACTTTAAAGTTTTAAGAAATGAATTAGAAAAATACAATCCTGAACTATTGAATAAGCCATATGCAGTTGTGCTTAATAAAATGGATTTAGAGGAAGCACAATCAAATGCTGAAGAGTTCAAAAAAGAATATCCTTTCTTAGAAAAAGAAAACAAATTATTTGCAATTTCAGCGGTCAATAAAGAGGGAATGGGTTCTCTATCAGGTTCTTTATATTTAATGACCTATGTCTATTCTAAGCTGTAAATTAGGAAATAGAAAAACTGAACAAATTATTAATTTCTGATTAAATTTCAAAATAGTGCTATCTGTTTTTTTAGCCTCTATGCTAGATCGAACATTAGAGGCTTAATATAATTATTATGAGAGTTAGCTCCAATGTTCTTAAAAGATAAATTATCTAGTTTGCTTCAATTTATAGATCGATCCTATGAAAGATTAAATTTAAACTATCGCATTCTCTTATTAGGGCAAATAGGGGCTATAATGGTTATACTAACCCTTATAGCCCCCTTTATAAAGTTAGTAGAGTCCTTTTATCTAAGCGTGGGATTGGTTATATTAATAGCTTTTGTAAGTTCTTTATTGTTCTATGTCAAAAATGTATTTATCTATGTAGCTCTAATAGGTGGGCTATTTGCTATAGGGTTAAGGCCTCAATCGTTATGGGATTGGCAGTTTATTGTCTCGGGAGGGCTTAGTCTTTTTATTACAGGTCTAACTGGTAGTTTGACTAAGGAAAATATTGAACAAGCTAATGAGCAAGCTATTTCCTCTTCAGAAGAGGAGCATCATCATTTCTCAACTGAATTTAAAAACAATGAAGCTATTAACATCAAAAATGCAGAGCAAATAGCAAGTCTACAGCAGCAGCTAGACTCTAAGCAAAAAGAGTGTGAAGAGCTTAGTTCCCAGTTGCAATTTCATGAAAACCTATTTGCTACAATCAATCAAGAAATTGATATGTTGCAACAAGAGCGACAGGTATTACAGGGGCAAATTGTAGAGAGTCATGCTAGAATTGCTGATCTATCGTACCGTCAACAACAACTTATAACGCAACACGATAGTGCTCAGGGCCTCAAAGCTAGAGAAAAAATTGAAGAGTTGGAAAAGCAAATTTCTGCACTTGAATCAAGTAAGCAGGAGATGGCCGCTGAAACTAAACAATTTCATGATAAGTTTATAGAATTGGAAAATGTTTATTGTAAAGTTCAGCAAGAAGCCATAGCTAGTGCTATCGCAGAAAAGCAACTGACAGAAAAATGTGAGTCTCTTTCAAGTCAATTAATTGATACGCAACTGATATTGAAAAAAGAAGAGGAAAAACAGTTTAAGCAGCTACAGAAATTCAAATATTTGGAAAAAAATTTAATAGAAAATGAATTTGTACAGCAGCAGTTAATTGAAGCTGTGAATACAGCCGTAAATCAATTGCAACAGTTTCAAGAGAAATATGGGATATTGCAGCACAAGCTAAAAGGTTTCCAAATTGATTTAGAGCATAGATCTCAAGAAGTTGATAGTGAACAAAAATTGAATCAGCAAAAAATAGATCAACTTGAGGCAATTGCATTAACTTCTACAGAATCTCTTGCTGGTTATAAGGCACAAGCTGAGCTTTTACATAATCAAAAGTTAGTTTTACAACAACAGCTAGACTCTAAAGCTACAGAAATTCAAGCTTTATGGGATTCTCAAGTAAATATGCAGCATGATGAAACTTCTGCTCAACAACGATTAATACATTTAGAAGCTGAGCTAGAAGAGCAGAAACAGCATTTTCATCAGATTTCCAGTCTTTATAAGCAGTTAAAGCAACAATTTGAAGAAAAGACAGAGGTATTGCATCAAGCACGTGTAGAGGTTTTTAACTATGAAGGGGAACTGCTGGCGATAAAGAATGAGCAAGAGGTTCGTATTGTAGAGCAAGAGCACGTTCATTGGAAGAACTTAGAATTTTTATTGCAAGAGTATCAGACAGAGCTTGAATTAGCATACGAAGAGATCAATACTATGCAACAAATTATTCAAAGCTTTGTAGAGGATGGTGCTTATGCCGCATTATAGCTTCCTTTCGAAACACGCCTAAACCTATTGCTGCAATATGAGATTGAAAACTGTGTTTTACTGTCAAAGCTTTGCCTTCTATTTTTCACATGCAAAAGTAAGTAAGGTATAAGAGGCTAATAATCGTAAGTACAAATCATTTGATTCCTATTCCTTCAAATCTTTACTGTGGGTAACTTGGTAGATCTCTGCAAAATAGGTTTCGAATTAGACCTATTGTCTGTGCCTGCAAATAAACTTCAAAGTTCTTGTAGTGGTTGGCCAGCTAAAATGGCCTTTTCTTTATCAAAGCAAACTTTTGCTCAGAGGGCTTCTTTTAAAACTTCTTTATCTAAACTACAAAAAAACATCTTCCTTTTCCACGCTAAATTGGGCTTTCAAAAATTTCCATTTTTCCAAGTTCGATAGATCTTTATAAAACAAATTTTAAAGTAAATCTCTCCAAATAATTATAAATTTTTTCTGTAAATTAATTGCCTAAAAAATGATTTAGGCTAAGATAGATGTATTATATTTGTTTTTTTTGTATCTCAAACTTTATAATATTCAGTATAAAATCAAAATGAAAAATAAATTTACAACTTAAATTATGTAAAATTGAATAAGCTGAGGTTACTATGCAAATAAGTCCTATATCAAGTGCTAGTGGTTCAATAGCAGCAATAGTTAGTGAAAATAACAAAAAAGATATCTTGGCTTGCTTTGCTAGTATTTTCAATCAGCAAAGTTTGAATGAGATAACTTGGGAAAATTTGAAGCATAAACAGTGGAAATTAGCTGAGATTAAGCTAATTCATTCATATACTTCTGGACCGCAAATTGATGATGTGTCTTCTAGACTTTTAACTTTAGCGATTGATAGCCAGTTGGCAGCACAATTTCAACTCAATGCAGAAAAGTTTGGAAACAAAACAGCAAATCTATATAAATTACAGTCATTACTTCCATTGGTTCCTAACAAATTTAATTCTCATATAAAATTTGAGGTTCCTGATTTTACAGCTTTGGATAGTCAACAGATTATCAACTTTTTAGAAGAAAAGATTTCTCTTAATAGCCTGTGGAAAGTTTTCACTCAACAGCAAAGGGATAAAACTGATGGCCTATCAGAGGGCGCTGTACAAACTCTAGAAACAATTCAAAAATATATCCTAGAAGCTTTCCAAGATCCTCAAATATTACAGTATGAAAACGTTAAGCGGTGGCTTAATAGTGATTCTGATCAATTACTTATGGTGCGCAGTACAGGGAGAGAGGATACGGACAAAATAGCTAATGCTGGTGGAAATGAAAGTATTCCTGCCCGACCTACTTCAGCCTCATTGCTGCAGGCAATAGGTGTAGTTGTAGCTTCTTATTTTTCAAAAACATCATTACAACAAAGATTATCCGCTGGTGATGATATTTGTACTTTCCCATTTTGTCCTGTTCTGATCCAAAAAATGATCAGTGAACAGGAAGGCATACCCCCGGTTTCGGGCGTCATCTTTACCCAAGAGGCTGAAGGGGAAACTAAAGGCTTAACACAGATTCAAGCTGCTCCCGGACATAATGAGCTTGTTGTAAACGGTAAGGGAAACTTTGACACTCTCTATATCGATCGTGAGTTTGATATTCAACATATTGTTCGTCCTAAATACCATAGGTTAACAACTAAAGTTCAAGGTTCAACTTGCACCTTTGAAGTTGTTCTAAATAATGTTCAATTAGAAAAAAAATGTGCTTTGGAACGTAAAGAAGCGATTCGACTCAAAGAGCTTTCTGATACTCTCGAAAAAGCTTACGGTAAGCCAATGGATATTGAGTTTGTCTATATGCCTCGAGAAAAGACTGTTTATATAGTACAAGCGCGCCCTCTAATTACTGCAACGAAAAAAGTTCCAACTCATCTTTTTTTAACTGGAAAAGAAGCAACTTTAGCAGGGGTTGTAGTGGGCTCTGCAGGAGGACAAGGATTAGAAGTAAAAGACTCTATAAATATTATTTGTGCAAAAACTTTAGCTGAAGCACACCATACTTATTTTAATCATTCTAACAAAAAACAGATTCAAGCTATTTTAACGGAGGAAGTGGCCCCTTCTACCTCACACGAAGCGACAGAAATGCGCCGCGAAAAAATCCCTGTGATAGCCATGCAAAACCAATTTCAAGAAACTTTGGAGTGGTTAAAACAATGCATCCCCCTCTTTTTAGATACTCAAAGAGGAGTTCTTGTAAAGAGTCAAGTCCCTGTTGAAATTAAAGAGGGATGGATTACTCACCCTATTCCCAAGCAAATTTCACTTCCTATAGTGGAGTTATCTGAAACTAAATTGGAAAGATTACATAAATTATACCAAAAGTTAATACGGGCTGCTAAGCAAGCGGATGCTAAATGGGCTACCGCTGAGATATTCGATATTCTAAAAAGCGAAAATAGTGGAAAAGCTCAAGCTGCATTAGGTTTATATTTGCGTAGATTGCAAAGTATGAGTTCTATTAATCCTAATCTTTTTGCTCAAACTATATTATGGGCAAATAAAGTCTATAAAGTGTTTGATCGAGAAGCTTATAGTATTAGTAGACTCTACCCCATTAACGTTCTAGAAGCTTTATGGGGACAAAGTGTTGATCATAATGTACTGTACAATAGTTCTCTGCGTAATCAAATTGAAACCGATTCTGAAGAAAAAGAACTCGCAAGGTTAATCCCCAAACACTTGAGTCTTATGCAAGAGCATAAAGAACGAGTTATCCAATATTTAAAACTAGGTAAAGCTGCCTTTAATGATAATATTAAGCACAATTGGAAAACGTTTATTTTTACCATTGTAGAGAAAGGATCGCTAGAGCAACAGAATCAATTAGCTCAGCTCATCTTAGATCTACAAAAGTTCCAATTGGGCCATTTGTGGATTAATCAAGTTTTTAGTCCCGAAGAATACATACAAGACCCTCAAGTTTATCTTAAAGAATTAATGATGCAATTTGATCAAAACAAAACTATTTTCAATTATGCAGAGCAACTGAAAGTCAGGATTGATTATTGGCAGCAGAAAATATCTGCCTGGGGGGAAGAGGCTCCATTTGAGTCATTATACAAAAAATTTAAAGAAAATTTTCTAGATCAATTTGTATATGGAGAACTTATCAATAAATTTAAAGATAAAGATACAGCGTCCTTAGGTAAATTACTACTTTTACAGATACAGCGCCAAGCGGTTCAGGTCTTTGACCAAACTATAAAGTCTGTTTCAGGTAGCCCCCACTATAAGGATAAGCAACTACAAGTAAAAAGATTTGCAAAACTATTAGATTCTTATATTAACTTTAGCGCTGATTGGGTGCTACTTATTAAAGAGCTTTTCCCTGAAAAAGAGCTTCAATTAATGGTGGGCAATGAAGCATTCAAAGAAGATAAAGTTACATCAATTCATCTATTTAGCGGTTATTTATCAGAAATTCGTAAGCTTTACCAAAATTATAGTGCAAAGCCTTTCTTGGAGCAACTTCAACCATCTGGAAGATTTGCTGTCGCTTCTGCACAAATAGGGGCCATGACAGATTTTAAATGGCACCGTCCTAAGAATCTAGAAGATATTTTCACTTTAGTACATCAAAATTTAGAACAGGCAGGTAGTATTTTTACAGCAATATACGGTATTACCCAAAGCCAATTACCATCTTTTATTAGAGATGGAGTTATCGCAGGTTTGCCGCAAATTGAAAAGCCTGCTCGGGTTCTTCAAACTTTCCAACTAGTTAATATAGGTTACAATTATCCAGTTGTAAGTACAACCCATAACCTGTCTCTACGACAGCATAGTCTTATTGTTAAGTTTGATTACAATATTAAAAATCAGGAAACTTTATGCTCACTTCACTGCTTTGGAGCGGATGAAGCGAGTCGCATGAGCTATACAATCCCTTTTTATTTAGACTTAGCCTCGTTAACTTCGGACATATCCTATGTAATTCCCCCTTCGTACAATAAGCAAACATTGGAATTAACAGCTATTTGGAAGCTGAAGAGTTCTCTAAAAGAGGGATTAGAGCAGCTTAAAGTCATGAATAATTACCTTGCAGATATAGCTAATATAAGCATGGGATTAATGTCCTCTAAGAGAGGATATTTCGATTCACTTGAGACCTCTTATGACTATTTTAAAGACAAATTTCCTTCCTTTTTAAAACAGATAGAAGAAGGTAAATTTAAAAGAAAGGACCTAAGTTTACGTGCACTTCAATGTATCTACTATGCTACTTCCAAAGTGAAACCTCTCACAGCTTTAGAAATCTGTATATATTCTTATAAAATAACTCGAAATGATTTAAATGAATTTGATTATATACACGACTTTGAAGAAGATCGGTTGTTATTTATTAAGGAATGCATGAACTCTACTGAATCTTCTGTTAAGCAGGCTTCTCAGGATCTTGTAAAGGAGCTTATGAGAGAAAAAGTTGATTCAAAAGAGATTGCCGAATTAAGTGGATTGTTACCTGAATAATTTTGTATTCTAGATGGTGTGTAGTGGCTTGATATTCAAAAAAATGACAGTAAAATATAAGTAAGCATTAGATGTATTGAACAAATATTTGCTTAAAGGGACTGGCTGCAGAAAAATGCAGCAGATTACAATGCTCCTAAACCTTTAGAAGAAAATGCAAAGCAAGTAGCTGAATATTTACAATCTAAAGAGTACACTCAAGAAGTGCAACGAACCTTTAAAAAAGATAAATGTTTCATAGTCTTAGTCTTGACTAACTGGATAGACCTCCGCAAATACTGTTTTGCGGAGGTCTATCGAAAAGATGGATTCCTTGATTAGGTAAGAGTGATTTTTCTATGGGATAGTGTCTCTAATCAGAAAAAAAACATCGCCTTTTTCGCGTTTGTTGTTAATTTTTAAGTGTTTATATGAATGTTTAAAAAGTGTTTTGCGAGAAATTCTGTGTTATGTATAATTCAGCTCGTTCTTAACAAAACAAGAACGAATCTAAAACAAGCCTAATTTTAATTTAGGCGAGTTCTTTGAAAGTATGATTTTAACGAATAAATCAAGCCAAAGTGATGGGAAGGTTTGTGCGGTTAGAGTATAGCTCTAATCGTCTTCGAACATAATTC
>JARBTQ010000047.1 GCA_029240075.1 Chlamydiales bacterium | reverse complement strand
ACATCCATAGACTTAACTTATTTAATGTAGTATAAGCAAAAAGTTTACGATACCTTTATTTTACTTGCCTACCAAAAAATTATAGCGGGAACTGCTGTTGCTTAGGGCTCAAATCTTTATATCTTGCTGCAAATAGCATTCATTTTTCCGATTCTTATATACTCTTCTTTATTTCACCAATTATTCAATATTCGAATAGACAAATTGTAGATTTGTTAATTATTTATCCTTATATCGATTTCTTTTAGGTTTACATTTTGCGATTGATCCCTCTAGAAATCATTTAAAATTTCTCAAATTGATTCGTAAAGAGCAAGTAACATTCTTTAAATCAGTAGCTTGAATTTATGTCATTAAGAAATTAATTTATGAATATTTGATAAATAATAGGTTGTTTATTGTGTATTTAATCATGTTAATATTTTTTCGAGTTGAGTTCAATTTTTAATTGTTTGTGTTTTTTTATTTATCTATTGAATTAATTTTATTTTAATTGTATCTGTTAGATAAATAAAAAATAGGTATAGCAATGTCTAGTAATATTCAATCTTCAGAACCCTTCTCTTTCTACGACTACAGTCTACAGTTAAGAGAACAAGAATCTGTCAAAACAAAATCAATAGAACAGGCAATTGCAAGAGTACAAAAAATTATTAAAGAGGTAAAAAATCAAACCGCTACTAACGATTTAGAAAAAATTACAGCAGGATTATTTAACTTAAAACAGGCTGTAAAAGGTAGCTCAAGCATAACAAATACAAAACAGAAAGAATTGATAAAAAAGATATCTCGGCTGAAAAAAGAAATTAGAATTCAGTTACTTGCACGACCAGAAATTGTAGATAACTTAATCGATAGATACAATAGCATAGCTCAAAAAGTGAATAAGAGGCAGAATGTAGCAGCTTTAGACTTTCAAATTAAAATCAATAATCAAAGTAAACTTGTATCTACAGAATTAGAACAGGTCAAGTTTTTAAATTTTTCATTGGGTTTGGAGTTAACGAAAGCACATAAGGAAGGATTGCAAGAATTACCATTATGGAATGAAGATAATATTTTTTCTACAAATGTACTTGCCTTTAACGCTGTCAATAAGGAAAGTTCCTCTTCTCAATTTATGACTAAGATTGTGAATGAACTGAAAGCATTGGCAATAGATAAAAAAATGTCAGCAAATGAAAAACAAAAAAGAGTTCAATTTTATGAAAACTTAATCATTTCAACTTATGAGAAAGTTATTAAAAAACCAGCATATGCGCAGAACCGTTTTATGTTGATGACTTTGATGGCAATAGAAGCATTAGAGGCGATTCCGAAAGGCAATTATAAAAATAAACTTAATTTTACTTATACGAGTAGTTATCCTACCCTCCTAAATTTAGATTCGGTTAAATTAAAAAAGCAAATCAAAGAGATAAAAAGGATTTGTTTAGCAACTGTAAGGGCAGATCAAAAGTTATTGAATTTACTGCATAGAAGGTATGTAGAATTATCGACTTCTGTAAATAATGATATCTTTCATCAGGGAATTCATCTAGGTAAACCTTGGTTCAATGAAGGGGTGGCAGCCAAAATGGGCTTCATTAAGTTTACTGCAACCATTCTAGAAACTCCTCTAACAACTCATCAATCAAATGGTCAAGCTTTACTACCAACTCCTTATAAAAGGGATGATCCTTTAGAATTAACACTTTTGCACAAATATCTATTTTATACAGCAGTGGTTAATCTCGAAGAGTCTCTTGTTGAGAAACTTCATAAAAAGGAGGAATTACAAAAATTTTTTGATAGCCCCCATCTTCTATTATTTCTAACTCCCTCGGAAGAGGCAAAGCAGCGCAATGCTTTGGCAGAATTAGAATTTGAACTTGAATTTCTACCGACATTGCTGCCCAATACGCTATTCGAAAGTGTTAAAGCGGAAAAAGAGAAGTTAAAAGGACATTTTCAACTACCAGAAGCTCATGATATTGGGGAAGTGTTTAGGAGTAAAAAAACAGAGCTCTTAAATCTTCTTCCTGACAAGGAACAAGTTAAAAAGGTTTTACTCTCTCAAATTGGCCTAATCAATACCACTATAAAAGAGAAAGGACTAAACCAGCACTTAGAAGCTTATAAGAGAGTCGCAGGGGAATCTCCGCTAGAATTATATTTAGCTGGTTTTGAAGAAATTAGCACAAAGATAAATTTTTACAGTAAAGAGTTAACCGATTTAAAAAATAGCCAGGGTTATATTAAAGCTTTTGATCGTAGTGACTATCGTTGGTTTTTAGATAAACTAGCTATGTGCAATCTTATTAACGATCTCTACGATTTTTATTCTTTAGATGAATGGCAGAAGAAGGGGTTGAAAACTTGGCCAACAGACTAAGTTGGATGGTGAATTGCTTGATATACAATTCGCTTAGAAATAGCGCGCTCTTTAGCAGCAGTGCGGATCGCTTCATCTACAGAAAGGTTTTTAGTTGATTGCAAGTATTCAACGTGTTCTTGTAATGAAAGTTTTTCCCAATAGTTATTGACTACAGTGCAAGGAGAGATCAGCAGGACAAACTCCCCTCGAGGGGTATTCTGACTGAAGTGTTGCTGTAACTCAAGTGCAGTCCCTTCCAAATACTGTTCAAATTTTTTAGTTAATTCTCGTGCAATAGCTATTTTGCGGTTACTATCTAAAGCAACAATGGCTTCTATTGTTTTAAATATCCTTTCAGGAGACTCATAACAAATAGAAACCCCACTATAAGAAAGAAGATCCTTTAAAAATTTTTCTTTTTCCATCGCTTTTTTGGGCAAAAATCCACAAAATTGAAAGCATGAAAATTCCCAACCTGTCATTGCTAAGGCTTGAATGGCAGCACAAGGGCCCGGAAGAGCTATAACCTCTACTTGATTCTCGTGACATGCTTTAACTAGATAACTTCCGGGATCTGAAATAGCTGGAGTTCCGGCATCCGTAATCAAACCTATAGACAATCCTTCTTTTAAACCTTGTATGACTTCACTTGAACGCTCAGCTTCGTTAAATTTATGGTAGCTCTTCAAAGGCTTGCTAATCTGATAATGATTAAGAAGTATAGAACTATGCCGCGTATCCTCACATAGAATATAATCGCAGGTCTTTAGAATTTCTAAAGCTCGCAAAGTAATATCGGCTAAGTTTCCAATAGGTGTCGCTATGACGTATAGAGGCAAAATTAAGATTGAATTAAAGATTTAAAGAAAGAAAAGGTGGCACCCAGATTCGAACTGGGGAAATGGAAGCTTTGCAGGCTTCTGCCTTACCACTTGGCTATGCCACCATTGTTACATGATAGAGGTATATTAAGAAAATGTGGGATAGAATACAAGCATTTTTTAATTTTTTTTTGAGCCTTTGACTTTAACCTTTGCAGGAGCTATAGACAAATCCATATACAGTAAGAAAAGAATAAGGTGTCTATGAAAAAAAAACGAGTGATCATCGTTGGAGCTGGTTTTGCAGGATTAACCTTGGGAAAGGAGCTAGCCGACTCTACATATGAAGTTTTGATACTGGATAGATCTAACCATCACCTTTTTCAACCCCTTCTATATCAAGTGGCTACAGGAGCTCTCTCCCCATCAGATATCGCTATGCCTATACGTGATATCTTATGTGACTACGATAATATTTCTGTATTGATGTCAGAAGTGGTTAATGTTAATAAGGAGCTGCGACAAGTTGAAGTTGTCAATGGCACAACATTTTCCTATGATTATTTGATCATTGCTACAGGATCACGTCACTCCTATTTTGGAAAGCCTGACTGGGAAAAATACGCACCTGGTTTGAAAAGCTTGAATGATGCTGTCTACTTGCGTAATCGAATCCTTTACTCTTTTGAACAAGCAGAGCAGTCTAATGATCTTGCATCAATACAACAATTTTTAACTTTTGTGATTGTGGGAGGGGGGCCAACAGGGGTTGAGCTTGCGGGTGCTATTGGGGAGATTGCACATAAGACAATGCTCGATCATTTTCGTAAAATTGATCTTAGCAAAGTTAAGATTTATGTAGTAGAGGCTAACCCTTACATTTTGAATGCATTTCCTCAAACTTTATCGCTAAAAGCTAGAAAGCAATTAGAAAGTTTGGGTGTCCAAGTTTTAACAGAATCTCGAGTAAATGATATTTCAGATGAGGGTGTAACCATCGGTTCCCAGTTTATTGCCACTAAAAATGTCATATGGGCAGCAGGCAATGAAGCTTCCCCTCTATTAAAAAAGCTGGATATTCCCCTCGATGGTCAAGGAAGGGCGATCGTAAATCCAGACCTATCAATTCCTGGTAGCTCCGATATTTTTGTCTTAGGCGATGCAGCGCACTATAAGGATAAAGAAAAGGCTGCTTTACCAGGTATCGCTCCTGTTGCTATTCAACAAGCTCAGTATATGGCTAAAGTATTACTCAAAGAAGGACACAAACAAAAATATTCAAGCTTTTCCTATCACGATAAAGGCTCTATGGCAACAATTGGAAAGGCTCGAGCAATCGCTTGGGTAAAAAACAAATGGGAGCTTTCTGGCTTCATAGCTTGGTTGGCTTGGAGTTTAATCCATGTATTCTATCTCATTGGCTTTCGCAACCGTTTTTTAGTTATGTTGAAATGGAGTTGGTACTATGTCAGTCATAATCGCAGTAACTGTTTAATCACGTATACACAAGCTTTTCACAATAAAGATAATACCCATACTCCTTAGATTATAGCAGTAATGAGATCTTTGAGAATTTTTTGCACAAAATGCTTTTAACAAAACAGAACATTCTGTATAGCGTAAGTAAATTAAGGCTTGTATCAGTTACCCCAAGAAGGGGTTTATTTCAGAGGTATTGAAGAGATGAAAAAGCTCGATTTAGCAAGTTGGATAGGTTTTTTTGGTAGCTGGGGTATAGTTGGATTAGGAATGCTTATGTCCGCTAGTTGGGATATTAATGTAGTATATGCCCTCTATATTAACCAGTACGATTCCATGGCCCTGACAGTGGGGGGATCATCATTAGGTTTGGTATGTAGTTTTCCTGTAACAAAGCTCAAAAAATTCTTTACGACTGTAAAAGAGGTCTTTAGTGAGGACCCTGGAATATTTGATCTACAAAGCCTAGTGAATGAACTAGTAGAGTACGCAACAGAAGCTCGCCGTAATGGGGTGCTTGCGTTAGATTCTAAAACAGCTGACATTAAAGACTCTTATATTCGCAGTGGAATTCAAATGGCTGTTGATGGAACAGCGCCCGAGCAAATTGAAGAGATTATGCATTCAGAGATCCAAGCTATTTCTAAAAGACACGAGGATAATCAGGATTTGATATCTAAATGGGCAGAATTAGCACCCGCTTATGGGATGATCGGGACATTAGTAGGACTAGTGGCAATGTTGAGTAACCTTTCAGATCCCTCTAGTTTGGGACCTTCGATGGCGGTTGCAATTATTACGACAATGTATGGAAGTATGATTGCTAACATGATCTGTATCCCCTTTATGGCTAAATTAAAGCTTCGAACAAAGTTAGAAGTTATCCGTAAAGAGATGATTCTGACAGCGATTCTTTCGATTCAAAATGGGGACAATCCCCGTATTGTTAAGCAAAAATTACTGACTTATGTGTCACCTGAAGCTAAAGAAGAGATATTAAAAGCTGAAAGCGCTGCAGCTACTTAACAAAGTTAGAGGTTAAATAGAAGATGGGAAAACAAAAACCGTGTGAATGTCCAAAGCCTGGCTTGTCATGTCCCTTCTGGATGGGAACATTTTCTGACATGGTGACTCTGCTGTTAACGTTCTTTATCCTATTATTTGCGCTATCAACCTTGCAGATCATGAAGTTTGAAGCACAAATAGGGGCTCTAAAAGGTTCTTTAGGAATTTCTAAATTGTATGCACATGCTCCTATGCAGCAAACTTTGCCAGCCCCGTCTGTAAAAGAAAGTCCTCGTAAGATCGCTAAATCGACTGTAAAGCCAACAACTTTACAACCCTTAGCAGAGTATGTGCGTGTAGATTTGACAGAGCCTGTGCAGAAGGAAGAAAGTGATGCAGTGCGTACAGTCATGCAATCTTTAGGGGATGATGGTGATTTTAATATATCCTATGAAGAGGAAGATGTTATTTTAACTCTACCTAGTTATGGTCTATTCAATAAAGGGCAGTATAAAATTAGCCCAGATGCTCCCGAAGTTCAAAGAGTACTTAAAAAATACAATGATTTAGCTAAAAATGTTGCAAAGTTGATTGACTACGACGTCAATTTTGTAGGACATACAGATGCTTTATCGATAGCAGGCACCATTTATGGCGATAATTTAGATGCTCCTAAAAATAATATGGAACTGGGCTTTTTAAGAGCAGTAGCTGTGTATGAATTTTTCTTTCAAACATATTTAACTGACAAAACAAGAATTACATTCTCCTCCAAAGGGGATAATGTACCTTTAATAGCTGATGCTAAACTCGACTCAGAGATGAGAAAGAACAGACGAGTAGAGATTTATTTACGCAAGAAAAAAGTTAGAGTAGATGCGTAAAGGCTACATCAGCCACGTAAGGTTATAAAGATTTGATAAATTAAGTTACTTTCGAATGAAATAAGAAGTAAAAGGGATAAGTATGGCTAAGGAAACACAAAACGAGGAAACAAAACCCTCTGCAAATTTAGAAGTTAAAAAGAATAAATTACCACTTATTATTATTGGGGTCATTGTTATCGTTGCACTAGGGATTATTGGTGTGATTATACAAGGAAAAATGAAAACCAAAGAGCTGATAGCTGAAAAATACGTTCCTTATCAAGTAGCTGAGTCAATGTATCAACTAAAGGATGGGGCTTATCTACGTTTAGGTTTTTCTATAACAGTTGGAGAGAGCAAGCTTGACACTCTCAAAGGAATTATTGAATCTGACAATCCAAGTGCTTTGCCTGATGGTTTGAATATTTTGCTAGGAAATAAAAGTCGCGATGATTTAATCAATGGCGCTCATAAAAGGGAAGCTTTTGCACAAGAGATTAAGAAGATTTTAGAAGAACGTGTATTACAAGATTATAATAAACAGCAAAAATCGCCACAAGATATGATCGAAATTAGAAAAGTTTATATCTACACTTTTGTAACACAAACAGGTTAATAGATATTCTTAAAAGTTTAGCATAGTAGGGGATTATGCCCAATCAAGATACAGATCAAGCAACGCCTTCCACTGAGTCAAGTACAGCTGTTTTAACTCCTGCAGAGTATGATTTTAAAAATCCTCGTCGTATACAGCCAGAGCAAAAAGAAACGTTGCGAGTTATTCATGAAACTTATGTCAATGCACTATCAATAACTCTTTCATCATTTTTGCGCACGGATGTTAAAATATCTTTACAGTCAACAGAGCAACAAACATTCGCAGAGTATGTTCGTTCGTTAAATACGCCGACCTGTATCGGTATTTTTGATATGCATTTGCTGAATGGCTATGGATTATTAGAAGTTAACTCTGCTTTGGTATATTCAGTAGTAGATCGTACTCTCGGGGGAAAAGGCAGTGTTAATAAAACAATGCGGCCTTTCACCTCTGTAGAGACAACAATTTCTCGCAAGTTGCTAGAAATTTTGCTAAAAGAGTTGAGTATTGCTTGGGATTACCTTGTCAAAATTTCTTTTGAGCTGAAAGATGTTCAAACTAATCCAGCTTTTGTAAGGATCACCCCTGAAAGGGAAATTTGTATCATTACCACAATGAAAGTGCAAATAGGGGAGGTTTCAGGCTTAATTACTCTATGTCTCCCTTACTCAAACTTAGAGCCGATAGCACCAAAGCTTGTAAATCAACAATCTCCTTATACAATTACTCAAACTCCAGAAGTTAAAGAATCTCTAAGAAATGCAATAGGTAATATTGAGGTAGATCTAAATGCAATTTTGGGATCTATAGAATTATCTATGGAAGATTTATTATCGCTGGAGACAGGAGATATTCTCAATTTAGGTCATAAAGCAAAGCACCCTATTACTTTACGTGTAGCAGGACAAGACAAGTTTAAAGTTATCCCCGGCCTTTTAGGTAAGTTTAAAGGGGTCTCTATAGAAAAAGAAATTACGAAGGAATAAATGAGTATGAGTAACGAATTAACACCTGAAGAAATAGAGTCCGTTTCAAATGCTATGGGTAATAGCGAGGCTACACCTAAAAAAAAGGATGAAAAAGAAACGAGTAACGAAGCGGTAAAGGCTCCTTCAGTTTCTAGGGCACAATTCATGCAATTGGAAACCACCATCTCAGAGGAATTATCTATTCCTCCTGAGGCTATTCAACGAATGTATGATATCAAAGTTAACTTGGAAGTAGTTTTAGGTAGTTCTAAAATGACGCTTAACGAGGTTCTAAAGCTAAACCCAGGTGGCGTTGTTGAACTTAATAAGTTAGCAGGGGAGCCAGTAGATATCATTGCTAATAATAAGCTTATTGCAAGAGCAGAAATTGTTGTAATTGAGGATAACTTTGGTGTCAAAATTTTAGAAATCGTCGGAAACGCTCAAAAACTTCAAGTCGTTTAATTAAGGGGAATTTGAGACCTTAAGGCATTTAAAAAATGTTAAATTAAGGTTTCTTCTATAACAAAAGGATTTTGCGATGAGTCTTATACAACTCATAGCTATTTTGATCACAGTAGTTACATTATTTAGTTATATAAATTATCGCTGGGTCAAGCTATCAACTACAATCGGGCTAATGGTAATAGCAGGAACGGCATCTTTAGCTGTTATGGCTCTCAACCAATTAGGTATTCCAATTGAGAACATTGCCGATGAACTTATGGGCAAAATTGATTTTGGAATGGTTCTTCTACAAGGAATGCTAAGCTTTTTGCTTTTTTCTGGAGCTCTACAAATAGATTTAGCAGCATTATTAAGAGTAAAAGGTGTTGTTTTAACAGTAGCCTTAGTAGGCACTATATTATCAACTTTTATCATTGGTGGTTTACTCCATTTTGTATGCAATATGGTAGGGCAACCCCTTGATATGATTTATTGCTTACTATTTGGAGCTTTAATTTCTCCTACAGACCCAATTGCTGTTATCGCTTTACTAAAGCGGGTAAAGGCTCCTAAAGAATTAGAAATGAAAATTGCGGGCGAATCCCTTTTCAACGACGGTGTTGGGATTGTACTTTTTACGGTTATTCTAAGTCTGATTAATAATCCAGGAAGCTCTTCAGCTTTAACCACGGGGACCATTATGTTTCTAAGGGAAGCTGTAGGAGGCGCATTATTTGGATTTGTAACAGGTTGGATCATTAAAAAGTTAATCGAAGGGGTAGAGGATCACAGTGTGCAAGTATTACTAAGCTTAGCGTTAGTAATGGGTGGTTATGCTTTAGCTTTATATATCCATGTATCTGCTCCTATCGCCATGGTTGTCGCAGGATTATTAGTGGGGAGTGCTTTTCAACAGTATATGGTCGGAGATCACCATCATGGACATAGTCACTTCCTAGCTTTTTGGGAAATTATAGACGAAGTGCTTAACTCCATTCTATTTGCGCTAATAGGGTTAGAAATGGTACTTCTACCATTCACGCAATGGGGCGTTATATTAGGTTTCTTAGCAGTGCCAATAATACTGATTGCTCGCTGGATCTCTGTTCATGGATTAGTAAAAGCTTTAAGCTTAACAAAACCAGTCAATATGCAAGAAGTAAAGATTTTGGTTTGGGGAGGTTTAAAAGGTGGACTAGCTTTAGCTATGGCTCTATCAATCCCTCCAAATCCTTATCGAGAGCTCCTTATGGTTGCAACTTATGTTGTAGTTATTTTCTCTCTGATTGTACAAGGTTTAACTTTCAAGAACTTGCTCGTATTTCCGCAGCAACAAAAAGTCTAGATTATGTTAAAAGTTACACATCTTTTTTACAAAGTGTGTAACTTTTGGATTAACTTTCTATGCAACAAATGTAAACGCTTTGCATAACTCCGTATTGAAAATCTAAGAATAAAAGAATTTTCATTCTTAAATAGCTGTAAATTAGAGCTTATGAGAAATTGTAAATAAAGTTTTGCATAAAAATATCGTTTCGCTATAATTCAGCTCATCTTAAACGTTAAGTGGCGATAAGCAAAGCTTAACAAGTTCTTTGAAAGTATGATTTTAACGAATAAATCAAGCCAAAGTGATGGGAAGGTTTGTGCGGTTAGAGTATAGCTCTAATCGTCTTCGAACATAATTC